>JANPBM010000102.1:0-123814 GCA_031430435.1 Acidobacteriota bacterium | reverse complement strand
GAACGGAAAAACTCCAATGCAAATAATCTGTGCGGCAATGAGAAAACTGCTGCATATTGCTTTTGGTGTCTTAAAACACAATATGCCGTTTAACCCGAATTTGGCTTTTTTAGGTTGACTTTCAAGACAGTATCTAAAGTGTGTTGAACACTCTCAAACGTTGCAGGAACATTTTGCAAAGTCGGATTTTTGATACAACGAAAACGGCGGTAAGATATTCAAAAGAAAGTCAGTGCGGGAGAAAATATGAAAAAACTATTCTTAATTGCGACAATTATCTTGATGACGGCAGCAATCTCAAATGTGTTCGGGCAGAGTGCCAAGGAAGTGAAACTTTCGGCAAATAAACAAGCCGTTGATGCGGGCAGTAAATTGACGTTTAAGTTAATCGAGGTCAAAGATACGCGGTGTCCGGCGGATGTTGATTGTGTTTGGGCGGGAAATGCGATTGTGAAATTGAGCATTGCCAAAGGCAAATCAGCCGCGAAAATGTTTGAACTCAATACAGGTTTGGAACCCAACGTTATTTTATTTCAAGGCTACAGTATTACGCTCAAAGACCTTTCCCCGACTCTGAAATCAACCGATACTTCACCGAAAATTTACACGGTTAAACTGAATTTAACGAAAGCGCCGAAAGCGAAGTGAGACGACATGCTTCGGCTTGTCAAATAAATGCAGATAATCGCCGCAACAAACTAAAATATGTCGGGTATTTATCGCAAATGCCGATGAATGTTAGGGTTTCTCGGATTAAAGTTTGAATTTCGCACAAATATTTCGCGCAAGATCAAACAAAATATGCAATGTTTGTCGAATATTCCGCGTAAAATGTCGTGTAATTCGCAATGTCAGTCGAATATTACGCAATGTTTACCGAATATTACGCATAATATTACGAATATTGCACAGGTTACATCGAATATTGTGCAATGTTGGTCGGATATTGCACATAATATTGCCGATATTTCAAAGAAAACGTTATGAAATCTGCAATAATCATAATGTAATCCGTTAATGTCTTGATGAAATGCGCAAAGTATTTCTTAAAAGTTACGGGTTGTCGCGCAATTTTTGTAAAGTTCATTTCTTCGCCTTCTATTTTCCGCTTTCCATCTTTAATTATCCGCTGAAAACCTATTGAATTTTGACGATAAAGACGACATTTCCCGTGTTATTTGGCGAGACGTGCGTGAGTGAACCGGCGGTACTTCGCCAACGGATTGCTTTCAATAAACGGTTGTAACCTGCGGACGCGCCGCCGCCGCCGGTTGCGGGCGGAGTTGCCGTCCACGTCGCAAGCGCGGGCGTTGCGGCAACAAAATCGAACGAATATTCGACAATCAGCGTTAATCCGGCGGGAACGGTTTGAGTCGTCGAACCGATTTTGAAGTCGGTATTGACGGGAATCGCGTCCAAAATCACTAAACCTTGCGCGGCTTGTCCGCCCGTGTTTGTAAACGCGATTTGATACGTTAAATCCGTGCCGGGAAGTTGGGCGGCGGTCGCGCAATTTGCCGGCAACGTACAACTTTTTACCAACGCCACACTCGGCGGAAGTGATGCGCCGAACGGCACGCTTGCCGTCGAAGTCGCCGCACTCGGTTTCCCCGCATTATCCGTGACATTAAAAATAATCGCAACGGTTACAACGCCGTCAATCGGATCGATTGAGATTGTGTTGAGCGGAATACTGCCCGAAACTGCGTTTATCAAAACTCCGCCGATCGGAAAAGTCGCCGATGTATAATTTGTTCCGCTAATTGTGATTGAAGTCGTATTAGACGGAAAAGCCGTAATTCGATAACTCGAAACAGTTCCGTCCGGATCGGTTGCGGTAAAGATATTAGACGGAATAAAGACGCTGATATTCGCGCTCGGATTCGGTTGAGCGGTTGCCGTTAAGCCGTTGGCGGTCGGTAATTGTTCGATGCCGAAATCTCTGCCGCCGATATTTGTCGTCAGCGTATTAAACGCGGCGGTCGTCAGCGGAGAAGTGTTTGCCCAACCTGCGGGAACATTTGCGGTCGGCGCGGCTAAACCGTTCGCCGCCGTTACGGTCGCAATTCTGATTGACAAATTCGCGGTGTTTATCGGAATTCCGCCGATCGTATAAGTTCCGTTGGCGTTGACGGCGATTGATGAAACAACATTTCCCGCCGAATTGACGGCAATCGCAAACAACCCGCCGGCGTTTGTCCCAAGCTCCGCGCCGGTTTGAATTCCCGTAAATGTGCCGTTCGCGCTTCCGTCCGCATCACGCCAAACTGTTCCCGAAATTGTCAGATTAACGGTCGTGTTGACGGTCGAAGTATTGTTAAGAAGATTAGCGTCGTTGTACGAATTCGGAATTGTCACGGTCGCCGTATTGGCAATCGGATTAGTCGAATTAACCGTTCCGGTTACATTTATCGTCAATTTATTTGCCGCACCGGCGTTGATGTTGCCGGTTAAATTGATGTTGTTAGTCGTGCCCGACGCGGTTCCGCACGACGCGATTCCGGTCGGCGTACAAGTCCACGCCGTAACCGTTACGCCCGCCGGCACGACATCGGTAATCGTCATTCCGCTCACGTTTGTCGGTCCCGCGTTGGTTACGTCAATCGCATAAATTATTGTTTGCCCGAAATTTATATTTGTCGGACCCGTTTTGACAATCGCCAAATCTGCGTTGGGTTTGACGTTCACGGTCACGGCAGAATAATCGTCTTCGGTTGTAACACCGTTATTTTCGGGCGAATCGGTGTCGAAATTATCGGATAAAATAACTTCCGAGATGTTTGTAATCGACGTTCCCGCGCGTCCCGCATTAACCGTTGCGTTAATTGTCAAAGTCGCGGTCGCGTTCACATTCAACGCGGCAATGTCCCAAATTCCGGTCGCCGAATTATAAGTGCCGTTAGTTGCCGAAGCCGAACCATAGGTTACGCCGGCGGGCAATAAATCTTTTACCTGAATTCCCGTTCCCGTGTTGATGCCGCGATTAAATAAATTGAGCGAATAAGTAATCGTCTGACCTTCAATCGGTGTCGCATCGTTGACGGTTTTACTCAGTTCAAGATCGGCAACATTGGTCGAAGCCGACAATAAAACCGCGTTCAGCAAAACCAAATCGGGTCCCGAAGTAATCACCGCCGTCGCCGTCCGATCATTTGCGTTAATATACGAACCGACCTCGAAAGTGTCAACGTCAACGCCGTAAGTCGCCGAATTATTGATAACGTTGATGGTCGAATTAAACACATTATCGAGCGGATTTATCGCATCGATCAAAGTATTTCCGTTGAATGTAAAACCTTCCGTACCGCTCAAAGTCGGGTCGCCTTCCCACGTCAAAATACTCATTTTCCCTTGCGGCGCGGGCGGCGCATACATTCCGCTCAAGGTAAACGTGCGACTGGAATTGCGAAAATTTTCAAAACCTTCGTGCAACGCCACCCGTTTCGGCGATTCGGCGAAATCATTGTAAATCACATACAACGCCCAACCGCCCATCACCGCTTGTTGCGAACAATACGGTTGCGCCGTGCCGTCGGTATTTTGAAAAGTTAAATCGGTAAAAGTATAACTTGCGTTGCGGCGGGCTTGAACTTTGGACGTTACGTCTTTGACACCGCTGAAAAAATAAAAGTTGTTTGAGCCGAGCGGAAAAACAGTGGCAAACGTGCGGTCAGCCGAATACGCCGTGCCGTCGAACGTCACGTTGTTATCGGCGGTTTGCCCCGAACCTGCCCAATATAAATAGGCTTTCGCGACAGTCGCGGTCGCGGGCAAACCTGACAGCGAAGCCGTCGAAGTTGTATTTATCGAACAAGCGTTTGTGCCGTTCGGTTGGCTGCGGAGTGTTCCGCCGGTCGAAAGAATGTTGAAACGTCCTTTGTATGTTTCCCGAAGCGAAATAAGCGATTGCGAAAATGAAACGGACACGAAAAAAAATAACAGGCACGCCGCCAAGCCGATAAATTTTGTTGTAAAACGTGTCATTTTCGCAGTCATTTCGTTGTCAGGCAATTTGGTTGAACAGGTCAGCCGAAGTAAGCAGGCAATAATAAATTGTGAATGATGAATTAAAATCGTTTAACTGATGTTACGCAAATTAGTTTTTAGTCGCCGCAGGTGACAAATATAATAGCGTCGGGTAAAGCGAATGTAATGAGCGACACCCGACGAAGCCGATAATCAAAGGTTTCGACGCTGAAAGTGTCGAACAAACGTTGAATTGTTATCAACGCGGTTTATTGCTCACTTTCAGCGAGCAAACGTTTTGGTATTTCAACGCAGGGTTTCATTCGCTACACTCATTGCACCCGACGCTATTAAATTTGTCGCTTTCAGCGACTTTAGAAAGTAGTTTTGCATAACATCAGTTTTAAGTAGAAAAGTACAACATACTTCAGTTTGTTGCGGCATTTAACAACATTCAAGCTCAAGTTTATCGACAAGCTGAAGCGTGTCGGACACTTTCAAAAACCAATTCTTTTGGAGTATCATATTCTTCCGCACTTTATTTTCCGGTAACAATCCATTATTTGATTGCCTTTGCAATTTTAATATCGTCTTCGACTGTGGGCGGATTCTTCGGCTTATCTTTCGGAGTGCCGAAAAGATTAAACAACCGAGAAATCTTAGAAGTTATCGTAAAATACATTCCCGCTTTCATATTACTCGATCCGAGATTTAGACTTTCTTTTGATTGTCGCAGGTTGTAACCGATTCCGAATCGCAAATCCGGCGTGAGCCAATAACCTAATTCCGCGCCGATACTTTGTTTTTTCGACAACGACGAAGGTTGAAATAAATATCGTGTTTCGGCGGCAACATCAAACGAATTTGTCAGCCGATATTGCAATCTGCCTTGTAAAAGATACGTCAAAGTCGAGGCAAAAGGCAAAGTTTGATTGCCGTCTCCGCTGATTTTCAACGCCGATCTGCCGTAAAATTCCAATCTCGAATTAAATTGATAAAAAGCGTCGGCGGAAAGCGTGTCTGCTCTGAGCTTTGTTCCCGCTTCGCGCGGTCTGCCCGACAGAAACGAATTTCGGTAATTATAGCTGAACAAAATCCCGTACTTGTCGGTGTCGCGCGGACGAATCGCAACGGCGGCTTGTCCGTCCATAATGCGGTTGGCGCGACCTTTGAACGAAATGTTGCCGTATTGAAACCGCGTCAAAGTCGTCCAACCTTTTTTCAAAATACCCGCCGCGCCGATTGAAAAACTTTGCCCGAAACCGTCTCTGTTCCGCATTTCGTATCGCGTCGAAGCGCGAAAACTGTCGGTCGGCGTGTAATTTAACCCGAAACTGACGTTATTGAAACTTTTGCCGTTTCCCTGTAAATGAAACGCGCGTTCAAACCCGAACTCGACGGAAAGATTTTTCTTGATCGGCAGCCGATTGTTCAAACCGAGCAACGCAAAACTATCACTCGCATTGATGCCGTTTTCCAACTGGTAACGGCTGTTCAAACTTGTGTATTTACCGAACTTCGATTCGATCCCGAACGCGGTTTCACGCCTTGCCCGCGTTGCCGAAAAACCCGTTCCGCCCAAATCCGCAATCGGCGAAATCTCCGCCGCCGCGAGTCGTTGCGTAAAGAAGATTTTCGCTCGTTCATTGACGCGGTAATTTGCCGAAAAAGTTGTCTGATTCGGAAAACTCGGATCGGCGCCCGACAAGTTTTGTTCGCGTTTCACCGCAAAATCAAGTTTTTCGGTCGGTTTCCAATCCGCGCCGATCGACAATAAACTCGAATTCGTCGTTTTCTCGCTCGTTTTATCGGTGTAAATTCGATAATCGTAGCCGAAGTTAAATCTGATTTTGCTCGTCAAACTTTGCGACCATTGCAAACCCGCCGTAATTCGTTGGTTATCGACATTCGAGGTGCGGTTTTTTTCGCCGATTATATTAAATTTAACCAAACTCCGTTCAAACGGTTTCGCTTCCAAAGTAATGTTTGCCCGTTTATTTCCCGCCGTAATCGTGGTCCCGAACGGATTGAAATAACCTGCGGACGCGCCCGATAAATCGAACCGCAGATTGCTTTTGAAAAACTTTCGCAACGGTTGATTAAGCGCGATAAAAAATGCGTTGCCGGTTTGATTGACGTTGTCGTTAGTTGCGGTCGACGAATTATTGAAAAGTCCGCGACTGACGGCAAACTCGCCTTCTAAAACTCCGTCGCTCGGCAATTTCAGCGTAAAATCCGTTCCCGCAATTCTAAACGGCGAAGAGTCGGTTTGCCGTTGGTCGATAAAAGAAAAGCCGAATCGCAAGCCGAGTTTGGCGAAATTTTTGCTCGCGCGTCCCGTGTAAACTTGGTTGGTCAAACCGTTTGAGCGATATTCGTAGGTTGCCACGACTTGGATTAAATTCAAGTTATAATCAAAGGTCGAAATCGGTCGCAGAAAAATAATTGTGCCGGTCGTAAAATCGATATTGTAATCGATTCCGCGCGTGAGCGGTTCGCGCGACAAAATTATTTCGGGATTGCGGCGGTCGCGGACTTCCAGATTTAACGCTTCCGAACCGATTAAAATATCGGCGTAATCAAGCCGGACAAGGCTTAACGCGCCGCCCGGAATTACCTGTCGGGCAAACGAAGTGTCGGGTCGCGCGCCCGTGACGGTTACAAAATCGCCGTTATTATTTTCCAGATGAAGTTTCAAACCCGTCAATCGGCGACTGTAACCCGCCAACCGACTCGCGCTCAAATCTGCTTCAATATCGCCGAAAACCGCGTAGTGCCGATTGCGGTCAAGCCGAAAATAAAGTTTGCTGTTCGATTCGGCTTCCTGAAATCGAACGGACGAATCGCCTAAAATCGCGTAAGTTCGCTCCAACGGACTAAGCTGGAAAAGCCTGTCTTGTCCCGCCACGCGATTCAGCGGTTGTTGGCTGTCATACGCCAAAGTCAGCAAATTTCGTTGCCCGAAAACTCTGCCGCGATAAAAGAATTGCAAATGACCGCGAGCCGTTTCGGTCGTGTTCCGAAGCGACATTTCGGGCGAATTTTTGCCGACTGAAAACTCCGCCAAACTAACTAAAATAGCGGGTCGCAATTCTGCCGTGAAGCGTAATTTTTCAACGGCTTCGGTGCCGCCCGCGATGACTTTGAAAGATACTTCGCCGATTTGATTGCCCGAAATTAACTCGATTTCCGCTTCGCCGTTTGTCAAATTCAAAGTTTCCTGTTGAACCGGCGAATTGGCGTTTTCGGGCAAAGGCGTTTCGTCCAAAAATTCTTTGCTCGATTTTTTCTCGATGTCGATTGTTTCGTTCTTTTTCAAACTTCCGTGCGTTGTTTGAATGGCAATCGCTGAATCTTGAGCGGGATTATTCCATTCGTCGAACGCTTTGATTTTGACGGTTGTGCGGTCGCGTCCCGATGCTTGGAGTTGCTTTTTGGCGGGAATAATCTCGATTCGCTTGACGTTTCCGCGTCCGAAAACCGTTATTTTCTTGGTCGCGGTCGGCGTTCCGTTCGGATTTATCGGCGTAACTTGCAAAGTATTCGGTCCCGGTTTTAAACCCAAACCGATAAAAGTGTAAGTTGTAACCTGCGTGCGGCGATCGTCGCGGGTCGTGCCGATGCTTGTTTCGCCGATGTTTTCGCCGTTTAATTCGACCTTTACTTTCCAATTCAGCCTGACGCTGATTTCGGGGTTCATCGCCGGCGATCTGACGACTTCACGATCGACAATATTTTCGATTCGCGCTTCGCCTTCCGCAACGGCGGCAACGGCAGGACTTTCGGTTTCGGATTTATTTTCGGTTTCAAGTTTACTTTCGGCTGAATCTTTTTTCGGTTCGTCCGCCGGTTTTACAAACACGGCTTCGAGTCGATCGACTTTCGGAACTTCGGTCTTTTTCTTTGCCGCAAAATTTTCATCGAAAGTTAAAGCAAAATTTTGTCTGAGCATTCCGCCGCCGCCGATCGGCGTTCGCAAAAGTCGCGTCCGCGAGGCATCGGCTTTGCGTTTACTTTTCGATAAAAAATAACCTTCGGGAATCGTCAACGGATCGATTGAAATTGTTTGCGAGCCTTCGGTAACGGCGGGAAAACTGTATAAACCTTCGGAATCGGTAATCGCGGACGCGCCGTTTGCCAAATAAACGCGGACACTCGGCAAACCTTTTTCGCCTTTATCAAACGAATTGTTACCGTTTTTGTCGGCAAAAATACGACCGATAATCAACTGTCGCAACGAAAATAATCCGCCGCTGATTCTGACCGGAACTTTCGCGGGGTCGGTTGCTGCGCGGTCGCCGTTTGCAAAATAACCGATTGCGACGGCTGAATTATAATTGTCGCCGGAGCGAGCGTTGACACCGATGCGGACGCGGTAAGTAACGGTAATTGTTTCGCCGACGGCTAATTCGCCGATGCGGAAAATAATCGTATTTTCGCTCGTTTGCGGATCGATCGGAGATTCGACGCGGTTTCGTGAAATTCTTCCGGTGCCGGCAATATAATTAAACGAAAAGGGAAGCGAATCGCGGATTTCGACATCCCGAATTAACGACAAACTCGCGTTGTGAACGTCGATTCGATAATTTACATTCTCGCCGATTTCGGCTTGCGAACGGTCGGCAGATTTGCTGATTTCCAGATTTGAAGCCGCAAACATCGGGATATTAAAAGCTAAGGCGGCGATTCTTTCGATGGAAACTTCGGCGGCGGTTAAATCAAATCCGCCCGAAACCGCAATCGGCATTGCGTCCAACGCTTTTATTTGCAACGAAAAAAGATTGTCGGCGGTCGGTATCAAACGAACTTCCAATAATCTTGCCCGATAATTTTCCGCCGTTACGTTCAAATAATACATATTCGGCACGGAATTTTCTCGTGAATTCGGCGCGAAAGTAAAACGTCCTTGGTCGTTCGACGAAAACGGATTCAAGTTTTCGGCATTCGGTTCAAACCCGACATTCGGCGCAAAAGTCGCCAAATTCTCGCCTTGATTATCTAAATAAACGGCAACGCGGGCATTTGGAACAACGACGTTTCCGCCGCCCGTTCCCGAATACACAACGCCGTACGGATTGACGATAATGACCGCCGGATTGGTGGTCGCGGTCGCCGCATTCGTCGCGGAAACGTTTGCCGTATTGATAATTCCTTGTCCGCCGGGAATTGCTCCTTCGATAATTGCTTGAAACGTAATGCGAACAATTTGACCCGCGACAATCGGTCGGGCAAAACGAATCTCGATTCTGTGACCCGTCACGGTTCCTTCGTCGTCGTTCGGCGGATCGGTCAAATTTCTGCCGTCGAGTCGCAACGAATTCGGCGCATATCGAACTTCATTCGGCAAATTATCGAGAAAAATCGAGTTGTCGGCGGGAACATCGCCGCTGTTTTTGAAATCAATCGAATAATTTACACGTTCGCCGATTGTGCCGACATAACTTGCGTTTTGATTAACCTGTTTCAACGGCGGTAAATTCGGGTTTGTCGGCGAAGTGAAAATCGCCGAACGCCCGACAATGTTGATGATTGTCCCGACATCGCGGACATCGGTCGAAGTATTGGAACGCGCCGTAATTTCAATTTCCAACCGGCTTCCGACCGAAATATTATTAGTTAAAATATCGGCTAAAACATTGAAACAACCCGAAATAATCGTGTTCGGACTGTTCGTTTGATTCAACACAATCGGAATATCGGCGTTTGAAATCGTTCCGCTGTCGTCAATATCAAAATATAAATTTGAAATTGCGGACGGCGAACTGATATTTGAATTGCCGATTTGATAAGTGTCCGCCACATTTCCCGTATTACAAACGCGGAAAATCCGGACGATTCTCTCGTTTGCTCCGACAATCGCGGTCGGTTCGGTTTCATCGGGTGAAACGGTCAAACGCGGAACGGAACGAACGATAAAAACAACGGTTTGCGAAACGGTCGAAAGCCGATTACCGTGAAAATCAAAGTAATCGGCTTCGGCTCGATTGAAAATTTCGGTACCCGACGGCGTAAGCTGCGCAAAGACAGAGCTTATGCCTAACGCCAAAAATAAAAGCGTCGTTGCCGCAATTCGAATAAATTTTAAGTTACTCCGCTGCATTCTGAGGCAGGCACCGAAAGAAATATGAAACAACAATAAAAGCGGTTGTTTTAGAGTCGGGCGGTGCAATTAAATTGAAATTACACCGCCCGGATTGTTACTTAATTACCCGTTTGAACGTAAACACGCCGTTTGCTCCCGGCGAAACACTCGGTACGGTATCGGTCAAAACATTCGACAATAACGCATCGCCCGTAATGACACCGCTCAAAGTATCGGTCGCCCCGACAACGTGATCGGTAAAAGTTCCCCAGTTGTTCGGCGCGGTTGTTCCGTTTTCGGTAATGACCAAATTCGAGGCGGTAATCGTGGAATTATTCGTTCCGCCCGAACTTGAAACATTTGTGTATGTAATCGTGTAAGTGATTTGCGCTCCCGGCACAGGATCGGTCGCCGCCCCGACACCGGTTGTATTTTGCACGGTAAAGGCTTTCACCATTCGGATAAAACCCGTGTAGAGCCGATCGATTGTGCTGTTGCTGTTGGCGACTGTTATGCCTGAAACGGCGTGAATAACCGAATCAAATCCGGTCAACACGGTTTGTCCCGTCGGCGCCGTAACGCGAACCAAAATGTTTGCGCTGCTCGCAAAAGCAATCGCAATCGTGGTCGATCCGCCACCGCTGACAGTTGTGTAAGACGTTCCGCCGTTGGTCGAAATTTCAACCGTAAAACCCGCCGGAACAGTTGGCGCCGTCAATGTATAAGTATCGTTGACGTTTCCGGTATTTTGAATCGTATTGGTAAAGATAACCACACCGAGTGCCGTTGTGACACCGCCCGGAGCAACTCCGGCAATTCCGGTCGTAACGCTTCGGTTGGTGTAATCATCGTTTGTATTTGCCGGTCCGACGGCGTTGGCGTTGCTCGCGGGTCCGATCAAAACATTTCCGATTTGCAACAATAACGTCGGTAATTGGAAACCTTGGTTCGATGTCGCTGTTTGTCCGAACAGAGGTTCGTCGAAGTTGGCGTTTCCGTCGCCTTTATTTGTACTTGCATCGCCCGATTGGTCGGTTACGACGGCGAGCAAAGAAGTGCGGGCAAATGATTCGGCAATGCCGTAAATCGGCGTATTTGTATTGTTGGTCGTAATCGTTAATTGGAAACTGAACGCGGACGAACAAACGCTCGAAGCAAGTGAAGCCGCCGCCGGAATTCTGATTCTGGTCACGGTCGAAAGTGTTCCCGGCGCCGTAGTTGTCCAAACTGCCGCTCCCGGCAGCGTGGTCAATGCCGTAACCGAAAATTCCGTGTTTGTCGGATACGTTTGACCTGCGGTTAATTGTGTTCCGATCGGAATCGGAATAACGATAAAAATCGAGGTTGCCGAAGCCTGCGGAGTCAAAGTTCGTTGTCCGTCGTTACAGACTTGAACGCCGTAACTGATGTTTGAACCAAGCGCCACAGGACCGGCGGGAACGGTCAAAACTGTTCGCAATAATCCGTCGTTATCGACCACCACGCTGATGTCGCCGCGAGCTTCGCGGGAACCGTTGACGGCTCCGGTTGAAACGGTGCGGACTTCGTTTGCCGATAAAGTTGACGGAATGTTGTCGAAATTTGTACCCGCTGTCGCGTCTCCGAGAAAGACTTGAATCGGACTTGCCGGCGCGGCGCTTGCGCTAATCGAAAGCGTAACCGTCACATCAACGAAACCGTTTTGCGCCAAACTTTGCAGCACATCGGCGGTATTGGTCAAAATGTTGGTTGTGCCGGAAATGGTTGCGGCGGTAATTGTTGCCGGACCTGTTACACGCACACTCGAACCGTTTGCCAAAAATCGTACTTGGTCGGTAAAGTTGCCGATATTGGTTACGCGAAAGACGAAATTAACGCCTGTTTGTCCGGGAACAACCGAGGTGTTTGTTTGTCCGTCGGGCGTGATTCTTAAACCCGCGACTTTTGCCACGGTGATTGAAACCGTGTTTGAAACGGTGCTGAAATTGTTTCCGTTGCCGTCGGAATAAGTCGCGCTTGCTTGGTTTTGAATAACCGTGTCAGCCGCTGTTTGGGCAAATGTTTGAATAAACAATGTACCGACCAGTAAAAGCCCGATAACTGTTTTGGAAATCAGTGGTTTGAACGAAGAAAATGTGTTTTTGCTGTTCATATTTTATGCTTTATCCTTTCAATTATTTAACTGAAACTTGATAAACTGCCTCCACTTTATTTCCCGCGCTCAACGAACCGTTCCATTGAAATTGAATGTTTGAATACATCGAAACAGGTGCGGCAACTTGCTTGACCGAACCGTCGTTTTGACGTTCTTCGATCATCGGTTGAGCTGCGTAATTATTACCGCCGTCGATGCTGTAACTGACCGCCGGCGAATCGTCTCCTGCGGCAGTTCCCGCGATAAACGAGGTTCCCGCCGGGATTTTCGCGGTTGTTTTGAAACCGGTCGCATCCGCATTTCCTTCGTTGACCGAAGCTAAATTCCATTTGATTACTTCACCCGGATTGACAACTTCTTTGTTCCCGACTTTGTGTAATTTTTTGTCTCGTTCGACGGTTCCCGTCAACGAAATTTTTATCATCGGGCTTAATCCCAACATTCTTTTACCGCTTTCGGTGCTTGCCAACGCGGTTACGCCGCCGGCAATCATCAAAAAGCAGAAAACAAAAATAATTGTTCGAGTTATCGATGTTTTTCGGGTCGCATTCGGCAAAGCGGTTTGAGTCTTTGCGCGATTGATATTTGGCGCATTCTTTCGACGCGCGTCTGTAAATTGTTTGTTCATATAAACTCCAAGTTGTTGAATTGGTTTAAAATTCGGATTTTTAAGGAAGGCAGGCAGCACTTTTTGCTTAATTTTTTTATAAATTAAGTTCCAAGAAGGGAAGTTGAAACGGATAAATTTCAACTTGACTTACTACTGTATCATAATCAGACAACGTTTTACAATAAAAACAACAATGTTAAAAATCTTGCGAAACTGTGTCAAAACCAAAGTAAAAAGTAAATGCAGGCGGAAATAAAATTGTTATTTTGCAGGTTGAAACGATAATCCGCGCCGAATTACAGAATAAAAAACAATCGATAATAAAAAAAAGTGAAAAAAACAGGAAACTTTTTCCGAAAATCGCCGATAACCTTGATAGCGATTATTGTATATTATATTTCAGTGGAGAAAATTATGAGTCAAATGATTTCGAGCATTGCCCAAACTGCGATGCAACAAGGTCCCGAAAAACAGTTGCAACAGAACCAAACTCAAACGAAGACCTCATTTGAGGAAACGTTACAAAAAACCGAGCAAAAAACTCAGGTTTCCGATGTTTCAAGGCAAAAAACCCAAGAATCGTTTAATAACCCGACAGTCGATCAACTCCAAACAGAGTTGATCGACAAGTTTCGGCAAAATCCGCCGCCTAATCTGACCTCAAAATCAGATATCTTTCCTGATTTCGAGATGTTAGGCAGCAAAATGAGTATGTTTAAGGATTTGAGAAACGGTTTGACAAAAGCTCCGAGCGCGTCGGGATTGCAAGACTATATGAAACGTACCGAAAATATGTACGGCGATGTTGTGTCGATGATGAACACGAATCGCGATTTGCGTCCGGGCGAATTGCTGACGCTTCAAGCTCGGATGTATATGGTTTCACAACACATAGACGTGATGAGCAAAGTTATCGATCAAATGACCGGCGGTGTAAAAACCGTTTTGAACACAAATATTTAATTCGGAGAAAATAATGGCGGCAAACAGAATTACAAACATAAATTCGCCTTCCACAACAGTTCCGAGTGAAAACAGGATTCGCGCGCGGAAAAGTGATTCGCTTGATTTCGATAAAAAATTAGGCGAGCAAAAAGACCGTGTTCAATCACCGTTTGAAAATAAACTTGCGGAATCGAGCGAAAAAGAAACTTCGCCGCAACCGCAAAATTCTTGGCTTCAACAGCGAACGCACGAAGAAATAAAAACAATCGTCAAAGCAGTTCAACTCGGTGTCAAAGACCCGTGGAGTTTAACCGATTTGATTTTTTACGCCCGTCATCCCGAAATGAAAGGCGTGCCGATGACTTCGGACAATCAAGATTTACTCGACGAATGGAATTCGATCAGCGCGTTGTTGGTGCATCCGACACTCAACGAAATCGGTAACTATATCGGCGCAGATTTTCAAAATGGGCAAGGTTACGATGATTCTGCTCGGCTTGGTCAAGCGTTTGCGAAAGCCAGCAAATTTAACTTGAATGCGGGAGATTTATCGAAAGCGACAACTCGTTACGATGAAGTAATCGCCCGTTCGGTCGAACAATGTCCGGGACTCGAACCCGCAATTTTGAAAAGTCTGCTGCAACAAGAATCACGGTTTAACCCAACGGTTATCAACAGTTACGGCTACGCGGGAATTGCCCAGTTCGGCAAAACCGCAGCTCGTGAAGTCGGTTTAAGTTTAGGCGGAATTAACGGCGACGAACGGCTTGACCCGACAAAAGCAATTCCGGGAGCCGCGCGTTTATTAAAAATTAAAGCCCAAAGATTGAGCCAATCGGCGTTTTCGCGTTACGGACAACCAAGCGGAATCGATTTTTGGAAATTTGTGTTAGCCGCATACAACGGCGGCGAAGGCACGGTCGCGCTTGCGATGGGACACGGTTATCGCGTCGGGATGGATAAGGCGAGAAACGTCGGATTAGTCGGAGCCGAAGCGGTAAATTATGCCCGACGTTATGCTTCAAACTGGGAAAACTTGAAAGTCGGAGGAACAGGTTCGCCGCTCGGACTAGCCGCCGCCAGATATTTCCCTAGAATTGCCACATCCAAATACCACGAAATCGGCAATTACGCGACACAAATTGTCCAACGAGTGGCGAAAGGTTAGATAAAGATTCTTTGAGAAGACACTTGGGGAAAGGCGAAAGTCTTTCCCCGTTTTTATTGGTTTATTGCCGATTGATTGCTTGACGATGAATCAAAATGAACCAAGTTGAAAAAGACTCGGTTGATAATTTTCAATATTCGTCTGATTTTCAAATCGAGCAGTTTGTTTTTGCATTTTTCCGAACTTTGTTTTATCGAAATCCATCACTAAATTGCAAAATGCTTTTACGCCGACATCAAGTCTTGAATCATCAATAAAAAAATCAGGCGTGTGATGCGGAAAAGCGTCTTTCGGATTCATACCTTTCGGCATTCCGCCGACAAAAAAGAAAAACGACGGAGCTTTTTGGCGAAAATACGAAAAATCTTCGGCACCTGTTGTCCATTCGGTTTCCGTCACATTTTCCTTGCCGACGGCTTTTTGTAAGCTCGACAAACTTTCTTCGACCAAACTCGGCGTATTGTATGTAACTAAAGTTTTCGTTTCAATTGTAACTTCGGCGGTCGCCCCGAAACTTTCGGCAATTTTCGTTGCGGTGGTTTTAATGCGTTCGTGAACTTCTTTTTGCATCGCATCGTCGAGTGTCCGAATTGTTCCTGCCATCGTCAATTCTTCCGGAATAATATTTTCGCGGATGCCGCCGTTGATTTTTCCGATGGTAATAACGACCGGAGCTTTCGTCAATTCGGATTGTCGGCTGACGATTGTTTGCAAACCTTGAATGATGCTCGAAGCCGCAACAATCGGGTCAACGCCGAGCCAAGGTTGCGAACCGTGAGTTTGTTTGCCTTTAACTTTGATTGTAAACCAGTCTGCCGCCGCCATCACCGAACCGCTTTTATATTTAATTTTACCGATTTCCGTCAAAGAATTAATGTGGATTCCAAAAATCGCGTCAATTTTCGGGTTGTCCATCACGCCTTCTTTGACCATCAATTTCGCCCCGCCTTCTTCGCCGGCAGGCGGACCTTCTTCGGCAGGTTGAAAGATAAAAACGACCGTTCCGCGAACTTTGTCCTTCATTTTCGACAAAACTTCGGCGGTTCCCAACAACATTGCAACGTGCGAATCGTGTCCGCACGCGTGCATTACGCCAACCTGCTGACCTGCATAAGTTGCGGTTTCATTAGACTTAAACGGCAAGTCGCGACGTTCCGTAACAGGCAAAGCGTCCATATCGGCGCGAAGTCCGATAGTTGCTCCGGGCAAACCGCCTTTCAAAATTCCGACCACGCCGGTTTTCGCAATTTTCGTGCGAACTTCTAACCCAAGCGAGCGAAGTTTTTCTTCGACATACGCGGCAGTTTTGAATTCACGGTTGCCGAGTTCGGGAAATTGATGAAGATGTCTTCGCCATTCAATTATTTGCGGCAAAAGTTTGTCGGCTTCGGAGTTGATGTCAAAAGCAAAAATGTTCGCAAAAAGCGACAGTAAAATCAGTGCTGCGGTGGTTAGTTTTTTCATAAATTCAGCCTTTATTTGATTAGATTTTCAACAAGTGTAAGCGAATTGGCGATCGATAACAAGTCCGAGAAGAACTCGAAATAAAACGGAGGTTTGTTTGAAAGTAAATTAGAATTTTTACGCGATGTTTCGCGAAAAGATATTCTTGAATCGGGCAAGTATTCGAGGTTTTATGTCAACCGGCGGAATCGTCCGATAATTCGGCTAAAATAAATACTCAGGCAAAAGCAATTTGCCGCAGTATTTGCTCAGTATTTTAATTGTGAAACCTGCGATAAAAGTTCTATTAACTCTTCGCGGGTGAACGAGATTTTCGCTCCGTTTGCTCTTGACTCAAAAGAGTGCGTGTCGCACGAAATTCCCGCATCTTCCAAATATCCGCAAGATTGGCAGCGTGCCGCCGGCGTTAAATAACCTGCTTTTTCTCTGATGTCGATAAGTTTTTCGATTGCTTCGGCGGGCAAATTTTTCGGTTCGCCCAACGCCCGCGAAAGAATTGCAATTTTCGCCGTGTGTTCCAAAGTTTCGAGTCGGTCAAATGCTTCCCATAAATCTCTTCCATACGCCACGGCACCGTGATTCGCCATCAAAAGCGCGTTGTGATGCGGGACAAAAGGAATCATCGAATCAGTCAATTCGGAGGTTGAAGGCGTGCCGTAATCGGTCAACGGAACACAGCCGAGCGTCAGAATAACTTCGGACAAAATCGGTGCGTCGATCGCCATTCCCGCGACCGCAAAAGCTGTTCCGTGCGGCGGATGGGCGTGGCAAACCGCTTTTATATCGGGACGCATTTTGTAAATCAACAAGTGCATTGCCAGTTCCGACGAAGCTTTTTTATCGTTCAACGGTTTGCCGTCCAAATCGGTAATCGCCAACATTTCTTCGGTCATCCGACCTTTGCATGTCATTGTCGGCGTTGCCAAAACACGGTTTTCATCCAGACGAATACTGACGTTACCGTCCGAAGAAACAACGTAACTTCGTTCATACAACAACTTTCCGACTTCGATTATAAGTTTTCTTGCTTGTGATTCTTCCATTACCAATTTTATTTAATCTTTGGTTTTTCAACCGAATAAATGTTTTCGTCGATTTCGCCCGGCATATTTAGTATTCTTGTATCGCAGATTACTCTTTCATCATAGGTTTGAATACTTTTTTGTACCTTTGCGCAGACAGTCTTTTTTTGAACTGTCATCTGTTGATTCGCGGGTAAAAACCAACTTGGAACAGTTACGCCCGAAATAAACGTCAGCGAAAATACGATTAAACCTTTTCCACAATTATCAGCGTTCATAAATTTAGTGTTGTTACCGAATTATTTTGTGATATTGCTGCCGGTAACTTTTGCTTTCAAACTTCTGGCGAAACGAAACAACGGTTTATTTGCGAATCGACGATATTGATCGGCAAAACGCAAAGATTCCAAATAGCCGACATAATTATTTGAAAGAATTTCGCTGATGACCTCAGTTTTGTGTAACGGAAAATCTCCGATTTCAATGGCAAACATGACACTCGGCAAATTATATGCTCGAAACTTTACTCCGTCTGCTTTCAAAAAGTCGATAATTTTAGAAATGGCATTGTAAATTATCATGGCATCATGAAAAAGTACGACTCCGTTTTTCGCCATTACTTTGTAACAAAACTGAAAGTCTCGCCATGTTGCTTCGTCGGTGTGTTCACCGTCGATAAAACATAATTGGGGTTTTTCGGTAAAGGTTTTAACCTCGATTTCGCTGACATCGGCATCGATACATTGAATTTTTGAAACGCCTTGAGGATAGATATTTCGTAATCTTTCAATCATTTTTTCGGTCGTATTGTCTAAATAAATAACATCGACTCCGCGTTCATCAGGCGAGATTTTCGGACGCTTATCGATTGAAATTATCTTTGCGCACTTCGCATCCATTAAAAAAGGTTGAAGACTTCCGCCTTGATACGAGCCGATTTCAAGAAAAGTGTATCCGGCGGCATCGACCAATTCACCCGTGCTTTTTTGACACGCCAGAATCGAGCGTTTATCGTCGTCTGAAGTTTGACTGTGTATTTTCTCGAATAACGCTATATCAAGCGTTTCAAGTTGATTTGTAAATGTTTTCATAAAGTACGCGACGGCGAAAATGCGGTGTCTAAACCTGCTTTCCCGCAAACAAAAATCGCAAAAGCCTATTTTACACGACTTTTGCGACTCAAGCGAACTTTTCAAACCGGAAAATTATCTTACTCTTTTTGGTGCAACCGGCGGCATCGGCGGAACCGGAAGTTCAACATTCGGAATTTCATCGACACTCATCGGCACAACTTCACGAGTAAAATCTCTTTCAGCGTTCAAACGTTCATTTTCAACTCGTAAACGTTCGTTTTCATAACGAAGTTCTTGTTTACCTTTGCTACGGCATTTTCCGTCACGTTTAAAGTTGAACGACGGAATAATGCTGACGAAAAAACTTGCAACTGCAAGACCGATAACGAAAGTTACAATAAATGGAATGACTCTTTTTAGCATAATTTTTACCTCTGATATTACTTACGTCGATTTTTCTCGATCGGTTTCACTATTTTACCGGTTTCTTGTGCGGGTTGAGCAAGAAAATACGACAAACTTTCTAACGAAATGGTTAAGTCAACCGTTTTCAATTTTATTTCATCGTCGATTTTTAACGGAATTGGCGCAAAATTCATCACGGCTTTTATTCCGACGCTCGTAATTAAATCCAAAACGCTCTGTGCGTGTGCCGAAGGAACGGCGATAACCGCCACGTCAATTCCTTCTTTTTCAACAACTTCCGCGAAACTGTTAATATCGTAAATTTGAACATTGCCGAGTTTTTGACCAATCTTGGCTTCGTCCGTATCAAACAACGCCACGACCGAAAAATTTGTGCGCGTATATTCGTAATAATCGGCAAGTGCCGTGCCTAATCTGCCCGAACCGATGATGCAAACTCGATGTTCCGTGTCTAAACCGAGGATTTTCGTCAAATCTTTTTGCAAAGTTTCAACGTAATAACCAACGCCGCGAACGCCGAATTCGCCGAAATACGCGAGGTCTTTACGAATTTGGGCAGAGTTCAGATGAAAGCGTTCCGCCAAACCTTCGGACGAAATTGTCTTGATGCCGTGTGCGGCTAAGTCGTTTAAGCACCGTAAATAAATGCTCAAACGGTTGGTTGTAAGTTCCGATATTTTATCTGCTTTCATTGTTCCGATTGATTATAACGCAATTTGTGAAAAATTGAACTATCTCTAAAGATGAATCGAATCGGTTTTTCGTTGCTCAAAAGTGAAAATTAAATTAGAATTGTGTTGCAAGTGTGAAACATTGCAAAGGAGATTATGCGATGCCGGCTGAAACAATTGAAATAAAAGACGATTTGGTAACTTTGGGCAAGAAATTTTACGAAGAAAACTTAAAAGTCAAACTTGAACCCGAACACAACGGCGAATTTGTGGCGATTGAGCCGTTTTTGGGCAAATATGTGGTTGATAAAGAAAGTGGAAATGCTTTGTTTAAAGCTCGTGAAGAAATGCCCGATAGGATTTTTTGCTTACTCAGGGTCGGGTTTGAATTTACACACAAAATTGGAGGCTCATGGCTCAAGAAACGGGTTTTGTAACCGAATATTCAGACGCGATTCTTCTCATCGAATTAGAAAACGGCTCAAAGATTGAACTTGTAATCGACACTGGTTTTAATGGCGGTTTATTATTGCCTCGAAATTTTGTTGAAGATAATTCTTTGGAATTGATCGGCTTAGAACCGGTTAACATGATTGAAGGTCATCACGATGTAGTTGATGTGGTTGAAGCGAAGATAAATTGGCTTGGTGAAATTATCAAAGTAGATGCTTTGGTGAGTGAAGCCGGCGATTGTTTAATCGGGACACAAATGTTGGTTGATTCAAAACTAGAAATCGATTATAAAAAGTTGACCGTTAAAATTACGAAATAGCTTGAAAGTAAATGCTAAATCACAAATTATATGATTGCTTATCTGTCGGGAAAATTACTGGAAAAAGACGCGAACCTCGTTATTATTGACGTTGGCGGTGTCGGCTACGAAGTTTCGATTCCGCTTTCGACCTTTTACGAACTCGGTGAACTTGGCACAGACGTAACGTTGCGTGTGCAAACGATTGTCCGCGAAGATGCTTTTCAGCTTTTCGGCTTCAAAACTCTGCGTGAAAAAGAACTGTTTTTACTACTTATTTCAGTTTCCGGAATCGGTCCGAAATCAGCGATTACCGCACTTTCGGGAATGTCGGCGGACGAGATTATTTCCGCGATTCGCACCAACAATTTGGTTCGTTTGAACGCAATTCCGGGTGTCGGCAAAAAAACGGCGGAACGAATCGTGATTGAATTACGCGATAAAATTACTAAACTTTCGGTTATTGCCGGCGAAGAAATGAAGTCTGAAGGAATTCCGATGAGTTCGGGCGATGCCGTTATGGACGATGCGATTTCGGCTTTGACAAACCTCGGTTATCAGCGTGCGGCGGCGGAAAAAGCCTTAAATCAAGCGGTGCAAGAAGGAACGGAGATGTCTGTGCAAAAATTATTAAGACGAAGTTTGCAACTGTTGGCAAAAGGCTGAAACAAGTAAAAAGGTAAAAGGTAAAAGTAAATTCGAGATTAAAAATAAAAAATGTGTAAAACATTAGAATATAAGAAGTTAGTCAAACAAATCATAAACTGATACGTTGAAATTGACCGCCAACAACCACAAGCCGGCGTTGACTATTTCTTGGTTGCCGATGATGTGCAAGGTCATTATTTATGGACAAGTTTAGGTTGGGCAGACGGAAAACGAACGCGATATGTTCACGCGCATCTTCGCATACATAACGAAAAAATCTATGTTGAAACCGATTTGACCGAAGAAGGATTAACGGCTGATTTATTGGATGCAGGTGTGCCGAAATCTGATATTGTTTTGGCTTTTCAAGAACCTTCTGTCAGGCAATACACTGAATTTGCGATTGCCTAAACGCAAGAAAACAAAAGATTACCGTTCAAAAAGTATGATGAAATTTACAATTTTTCTTATCGTCATTTTGTTCGGGCAAACATTCGCCCAAACGTTTCCGAAATCCGGCGTGATTCTTGAGCGAAAAAGTGTTACCGCAAATCGTGAACTGGTTTTATGGATGCCGAATCCGAAGAAAGTTCGGCGTGATACGACTGACGATATTTACACTTGTCCCGACCAAACTCGCGGACATTATTATTCGGGCGTTGCCAAAGTTTCGTTGGTTGACGTTCAAACTAAAAAGACAATCAACACGATTGAGGTAATCGGCAACGGGTTAACAAGTGAAAACAACACGCTTGATTTGCCATATTTAATCAAACGCGGATATTACAAGGTTGCAAAAGTTGATAAAAACATAGAAGGAAAACCGACTTTGTTGAACTTAAGCGACTACAATAACGACGGCAAACCGCACGAATTCACCCTTTTTGACGCGATTGCGTGTATGGGTTTGCAAACAACTTTAATCGGTTACAGTGAAACAAACGACAAAGTAATTCAGTATCAAACCGCGTTGAAAATTGACGGCAAAACTTCAAACGAATTTTGGGTTGATTATTTTTTCGGGCAAAAAGTGAATAACGAAGGCGTGTGGAAATACGAAGTCGATTATCGCGGACGCGGTGGTGCGTTAGAAAAATACGAAATTCAGTATGACAAAAAACGCGAAATATTTTATGGGACGCGGACAAGTGTTCCTGAAGACGATAAAGTAATCGAAGAAAAAGAACGTCCGCATAAATGAATTGAGAAGAAAGATAATCGGTAGTTTACCGATTGATTATTTTGAAATATGAAAAAATTCTTCAAAATTATGACCTCCGTTTTGTTAATTATTAGCATTGGATTATTAATTCTAGCTATTTCAACTGCACTAAAATGCAATTGGGTTTTGCGTGAATGTGTAGAAAACAGTTCTTATGTTCACACTAGAATGGAAACCTTTCTTTACTCTGGTACATTTATTATTTCGCTATTAATTACTTCAATAAGTTTTTTACTGTTTTGGATTTTGAAGCGAAAAGCAAAATTAAAACTTAAATAAATATTTTAATGACTGAAAACTTGGAAAATTACGATAACCGCGACGGCTCGCAACTTGATGAAGAAGCTCAAATCGAGCTTTCTTTGCGACCGAATCGCCTTGCCGAATACATCGGACAACGCAAAGTAAAGGATAATTTACGGATTTTTATGAAAGCGGCTTTGTCGCGGCGTGAAGCACTCGACCACGTTTTGCTGACAGGTCCGCCGGGCGTTGGCAAGTGTATTTCGGCTGACAGTTTCGTGCTGACATCTCGCGGATTGGTTGAATTTCGTGAGCTGATTCCGTCTGCAATGAAATCCGATTCGAGTTCGCCGTTGAAAGTAAAAGTGTTTGGTATCAACGGTTTAGAGCAAACTTCCGACATTTATTTCAGCGGAAATGTGCCGACTTTAAAACTTAAAACTCGTTCGGGCTTTGAACTTGAAGGAACTCCGCATCATCCGATTTTGGTAGCAACCGAAAAAGGGTTGACGTGGAAAACGCTTTCACAATTAGACGAAAATGATTTTGTTGCCGTCGGCAAAGGTCAAAATTGTTGGAGTCAAAATTATCAACATACTTTTTGGCAATCGAACACGCCGCAAGAAAGACGTTTGCGAACCGAAAAAATTACGTTTGCCCTGCATTTTGTTCTGCAAAATCAACTCGGCAGAAATCCGTCTGTCGGCGAACTTCGCCAAGCATATCAAAATGTTTCGGGCTTCGATACGCCAACGGCTCAAACTGCGGCTCATAAAATCGGTTTGCCGTTTTCCGGTTACCGAAGAATTGAAAAATTCGATTTTGATTTGCCGAAATTTGAAAATGAACCTCGAAAAATCAGACTCGATGCCGATTTGGCTTATCTTTTAGGCGTTTTGGTCGGCGACGGCAACATCGAAAAAGGCGAAAGTTTTCCGGCTTTTGTCATCACTTGCGAAGAAAAAGAGATTCAAACTGAACTGCAACGAATTACCGATAAACATTTCGGCAGAACGCCAAAGCCGAGTAAATACGGCACGAAAGCAACAAAAATGCGTTTCAGTCAATCAATCGGACAAGTTGCTTTGGATTTTGGTGTGAAAGCCGTTAATTCGCCCGCAAAAGAAATTCCAAACTCAATTTTGAAAAGTCCGCGAGAAGTTATAATCGGATTTTTGCAAGGTTTATTTGACGCTGACGGTTACGTTTCAGCAAACGGTTTGATTGAATTTGGCAGTCGTTCGGAAAAATTAGTCAAACAAATTCAGCTTGTTTTGGCAAATTTCGGCATCGTCGGACATCTGAAAATAAAACTCGTCAACGGCGAAAAATTTTGGCGGTTGATGTTTGGCGGAAACGATGCGATTCGGTTTAATCAAATAATCGGTTTTCGGCTGACTCGTAAAAAATTGCGTGGCGAAAGTTTGAAAAATACTGATCGCGGTTGGAGCAAAACTGAGCAAATTCCGTTTGCAAATACATTATTGGTTGAGTTATTAAAAAAATCGCTGCCTGTTTCACGCAAAATTCACAAAGAATTTGACCACATTGTTCGCCGCAAACAAACGCCGACACGCAAACAAATTCTGAAATATATTTCGCTTTTGCCCGAAAAAGTTCAGCGTGAACCTGAATTTCAAATTCTTGCAAGTCTTTATGATTCAAGCATTTATTGGGATAAAGTTGAAATACTTTCGCCGTCTGAAAACGAGGTTTATGATTTTGTCGTACCGGAAACACATTCGTTTATCGCTAACGGATTTTTTAATCACAACACAACTTTGTCGCTGATTATATCCAACGAAATGGGTTCGGAACTCAAAACAACTGCCGGTCCGATTATCGAAAAAGCGGGCGATTTGGCGGCGATTCTGACCAATCTGAACGAAGGCGACGTGCTTTTTATCGACGAAATTCATCGGCTGAATCCTGCCATCGAAGAAGTTTTGTATCCCGCGATGGAAGATTACAACCTCGATTTAATGATCGGGCAAGGCACAGCCGCACGTTCCATCAAACTCGAATTGCCGAAATTTACATTGGTCGGCGCGACAACTCGTCCGGGTTTGATAACTGCTCCGTTGCGCGGTCGGTTCGGGATAATTTTCCATCTCGATTTTTATAATGTTGAAGATTTACAGACAATTATCGAACGTTCGGCTAATATTTTGAGTGTGGAAATCGATTCAAACGGAGCGGTTGAAATTGCCAAACGTTCGCGCGGAACCCCGCGTATCGCCAACCGCCTGTTGCGTCGCGTACGAGATTTTGCCGAAGTCGATTACGACGGAAAGATTACCGAAGACGTTGCCAAAGATGCGCTGAACCGAATGGAAGTCGATATTTACGGACTGGATGAAATCGACCGTAAATTGTTGTTGACGATTATCGAAAAATTCGACGGCGGACCTGTCGGACTCGGCACAATCGCGGCTTCGATTCACGAAGAAAAAGACTCGATCGAGGAAATTATCGAACCGTATTTAATTCAAACCGGTTTCCTTAATCGAACTCCGCGCGGTCGAATGGTGACGCGTCTGGCGTATCAACATTTCGGGTTGGAAGGTTTGTTGAAACCTGCGACAACGCCGAGTTTATTTGATTAAATCATCCGAAATTAAACTTTTTATTGTAACAGTCGGCGAAAGTGTCATAATGCCCGACACTTTTTGCCGCCGAAAATTTTATGCTCAAACAATGAAAAGACGATTATTTACACAACTGTTTTTGCTCGCCGTCATCCTTTTGCAAGTTCAAATCGGGTTTGCTTTTGAAACAGATCAGTATAATTTACCGCCGCAACCGTTGGCTGACATCGGGAACGAAGTGTCGGATTATACGGAAGATGCGGTGCGTGCATCGGTTAAAAAGGTCAACGCCGAGATTTTATTTCGTGAAAATTGCTCGGCAAAG
Source organism: Acidobacteriota bacterium (assembly GCA_031430435.1). GTDB lineage: Bacteria > Acidobacteriota > Blastocatellia > Pyrinomonadales > Pyrinomonadaceae > JANNVK01. The sequence continues at coordinate 98,476 of JANPBM010000102.1, read as the reverse complement.
CGGGCGAAAGATTGCGATTCCGCCGAGAATAACGAGAATCGGCTGGCGTATTTGCGTTCAAACGATGCGGTGGCGCGCGAAGTTTACAAAATTTTGGGCGGCGGAATCGTGCCGTTTACAAATTCCGGCAGTTGGTTGGAATCGCACCAATTTAAGGCTCAACCCGCGCGCTTCAAACCGAGTTTCGGCGATTCGTTGTTTGTCAGGTTTCCGACGAGCTATTTCGGACTTGCCTCAACCGTTAAAATGTTCGACGCACAGTTCGGAACAGACAAAATCGCGCATATTTTCAAAGAAGGTTACGATTATTTCAAAGAGTATAACAAGGCTGTCAAGAAAGGCTTATCCAACAATCAAGCGACCGTTAAAGCCGTCAAATCGGGACAAAAAACCGAACGCGGAATCTATGGAACTTGGATTTCGGGCGTTTATTCAAACGGCGATTTGGCGGCAAATTATGTCGGATTGAAATTTTATCGAGGTTTGACAATCGACCTTGAAATCGGAACTGAAACTCGTCCGGCGGTGTTGAAATTAAAAGACGGAAGTTGGATTTTCAACGAACCTTTCGAGATGTCGCAAATGTTGCTCAAGCCGTTTATTTCAGATCATTTGAACGAAGCGTTGAATCCGTCCGTTTTTACCAAACTTTTCGGCTTAAATTCAACTGTCCGCAATGTTTTGAAAAACCGCGCGTGTTCGCAATGGATTCAAGCGTTTCCCGATCGTTTACAAGTTGCTTACGAACGCCGTACCGAAGCGTTAAAGCGTTGGAACGACGAAGATTACGGCTTTACCGAAAGCGATAAGTTTATCACGATTGCAAACACTTGTTTCGGCGAATCGTCAAAAAAACTTTGACCCGTTTATCACTATCAGCAAACCTAAGTTGAACTATTACCGTTAATAATAGATAATTAAACAAATTTTCGCGGTTCCGACTGCGAGCAAGGAGAAGAAGCTAACTTATATAAAAGCAACAGTTATTTATGTCAACAGTTAAAGAAGTTAAAGAAAAGATACTTGAAGATTACAGATTACACGAATCCGACACGGGATCGTCGCAAGTGCAAGCAGCACTTTTGAGCCAACGGATTACGGAATTAACCGATCATTTCCGCACCCATAAAAAAGACAACAACTCGCGTCGCGGATTGCTTAAGTTGGTTTCGCAACGCCGAAAACACCTCGACTATTTGAAACGCACCGATATTGAACAATATCACGAAATGGTAAAACGTCTCGGATTAAGAAGATAGTCGGTCAAAGATTGATGACTTCGAGTCATTTAGATTAAACATTCTCTCTCGAAGAAATTGTTTTCAGTTGCTGAACGTGACAGCGTAAAACTAAAGACAAAAAGAGAATGAGCAGTAAAATATAAACAACGCAAAGGCGGCAAAAACTATCACGGTTGGTTTTTGTCGTCTTTGTTTTTTGAAAAATAACTTGGATTCATTGATTCATTGGTTCATTGAGTCATTAAAAAAATCGCAAATTTTAATGATTCAATCAAGCAATGATTCGATGACTCAATAAAATCATTGGAGATAAAATGTCAGTAAAAAAATACTTAAAAGAATCAATAAAATTGGGCGATAAAGATTTTTCGGTCGAAACCGGAAAGGTCGCCAAACAAGCCGACGGCGCCGTCGTCGTTCGCTACGGCGATACAATGCTGTTAGTTACGGCAGTCAGTGCCAGAGTGCCGCGCGAAGGTTTAGACTTTTTTCCGCTCACGGTCGAATATCGTGAAGCCACATTTGCCGCCGGACGTATTCCCGGAAACTATTTCCGCCGCGAAGGTCGCCCGAGCGAAAAAGAAACTTTAACTTGTCGATTGATCGATCGTCCCGTGCGTCCTTTGTTTCCCGAAGGTTACAAAAACGAAACACAAATTATTGCGTCCGTAATTTCGGCTGACGAATTAAATAATCCCGATGTTATCGCCATTACCGGCGCGTCATTGGCGATGTATCTTTCGGACATTCCGTTTTACAGCCCGATTGCAGGTGTGCGAATCGGTTTGATCGACGGAAAATATATCGTTAATCCGAGCTACGAAGAAACACGAACTTCGGCTTTGAACTTGGTTGTCGCGGGAACCGAAGAAGCGATTTGTATGGTTGAATGTCAAGCCCAAGAAGTTGCGGAAGACATTATGGTTGAAGCTCTTATGCTTGCGCACAAAGAAATTAAACGCCTTTGTTTGTGGCAGAAAGAACTTTACAAAGCGTTGGAAATTACCAAACGCGAAATCGCCGCGCCTGCGACGCACGACGAATTATATGCTGAAATCGAAACAACTTTCGGCGAAAAAGTCCGTGCCGCGTTAGATTCGACCGGCGTTGACAAAATCACCGCATACGCCGCAATCGATGCTTTGAAAAAAGAAGTTGTCGAAAGTTTTGCGGCTGACGCGGATAAACACGCCGTTGCCGGAAAAGTTTTCGGGAAATTAAAAGAAAAGATTTTCCGCGAAGATATTTTAGGCAAACGTCGTCGTCCCGACGGCAGAAAATTCAGCGAAATTCGTCCGATTTCGTGTGAAACAAACTGGTTGCCGCGTGTTCACGGTTCGGCTTTATTTACTCGCGGAGAAACGCAAGCGATTGTAACGACGACACTCGGCACAAAATTAGACGAACAGTTTATGGACGATTTGGAAAAGGGTGAAACAAAACGACGGTTTATGCTTCATTATAATTTCCCGCCGTATTCGGTCGGTGAAACAGGTCGAGTCGGTTCATCGAGCCGTCGCGAAATCGGACACGGCAATTTGGCGAGACGCGCCATCGAAGCAATTTTACCTGACGAAAAAGATTTTCCATATACACTTCGTATCGTTTCGGACATCACCGAATCAAACGGTTCCAGTTCAATGGCAACGGTTTGCGGCGGAATTTTGAGTTTGATGGATGCCGGCGTGCCGATCAAAAAACCGGTTGCGGGCGTGGCAATGGGCTTGGTGATGGAAGGCAAACGTTACGCGATTTTGTCCGACATTGCGGGAGCCGAAGATCATTACGGCGATATGGATTTCAAAGTTACGGGAACTGACGAAGGAATCACGGCGTTGCAAATGGACATCAAAGTTGCGGGAATCAATTCGCAAATTTTGGCGGAAGCTCTTGAACAAGCCAAAAAAGGTCGGATTCATATTCTCGACATTATGACGGCTTCGATCGGAAAACCACGCGAGGAAATCTCGCCATACGCGCCGCGAATCATTACAATTATGGTTCATCCGGACAAAATCCGCGACATTATCGGTAAAGGCGGAGTTACAATTCGAGCGATTACCGAAGAAACCGGAGCAAAAATCGATATTTCCGACGACGGAACCGTCAACATTGCGACATCCGACGGTGAAGCCGCGCAAAGAGCTGTGGATCGAATCAGAATGCTTACCGCCGAAGCGGAAATCGGCGAAACTTATATGGGAACCGTTACCAGAATTGTTGATTTCGGTGCATTTATCGAAATTTTCGCGGGAACAGAAGGCTTGTTGCATATCTCGGAAATATCGGAACGACGCATCAAAGACGTTCGCGACGAACTGAAAGAAGGTCAGCAAGTAATGGTCAAATGTATCGGACGCGAAGGCAACAAAATTAAACTTTCACGCCGGGCTGTTTTGAAAGAAGAAGCCAACGGCTAAGGTAAAACGAAAAGATAAAGCGAGGTTGAATTGTTTAACCACAATTCAACTTCACTTTTTTCAACGAGCTTTTGGTAAATAATTAAATTTTTGGTGCTTTGAACAAATTTTGTTAAGGAAAGGTTGAAGGATTTATTCTTCAACCTTTTTTGATTGAGCGGGGTAGTATTATTGCAAGGAATTGGGAATAATCGGCGAAAAATAACTTCGCTGATTATATATGGTTTTTTTCGTCAAAACATTACACATTTTTTTCACTTTTTTTTTCAAAATCGGTTAAAAGTGTAAATATTCGACTTTTTAGCGGTTGATTGCGGCAAGTTTTCAACTTTAATAATAAGTCGGCAAAGTTTATTCCGGCTCAAAGACGCGATACAATAGCAAAGTTACAAATTTTCAAACGCCTTTATTGCAACCCGATGATAACTACAATCGCCTTTGACGCGGACGACACGCTTTGGCATAACGAACGGATTTTTCTCGATGCAAAAGTAAAATTAAAATCGTTGCTTGCCGAATATCAAACTGAAAGTTGGATTGACCGACACTTGGACAAAGCCGAAACGCACAATATCAAACACTTCGGCTACGGCGTTAAAGCCTTTACGTTATCGATGATTGAAACGGCGTGCGAATTAAGCGACGGCAAAATTACAGGTTCTGAAATACTCGAAATAATCGGGTTTGCACGTATAATGTTGGCAACACCGATCGAATTATTGGACGGTGTAAAAGAGACAATTCACGAACTTTCGCACAAATATCGGCTGATGCTTGTAACGAAAGGCGATTTATTCGATCAGGAAACAAAACTTGCTCGTTCGGGTTTGGGTGATTATTTTGAAATCGTCGAAGTTGTCGCGAACAAAGACAAAGCGACTTACAAAAAATTATTGTTACGGCATAAAATTAACCCGAAAGATTTCGTAATGGTCGGAAATTCGTTGCGGTCGGACATTTTGCCGGTGTTGGAAGTCGGCGGAAAAGCCGTCCATATTCCATACGAAACCGAGTGGTTTCACGAAGCCGTTTCAGCCGCAGAATTACACGGCAAAAAGTTTACGACAATAGCAAACATAAGTGATTTGAAAGATTGGCTGAAAGGTCTTTGAAGCAAATCCACGGTCGGGTAAATTAACCGACCGCCGAAAATATGTTTAGAATCTGAAACCGACTCCCGCGCTGAATTGAAAGTTATGCCGGGTTGTCGCAGGTAATGTAAATCTTTGAATGACAATCGTTGTCGTACCTCCGCTGGTGGTAACAAAACCGGGAAATTCTATCACGCTGCTTTTGAGTCGGACAATCGTGTCGCCGAAATCGAACCGTGTAATCAGCTTTTTGGTCGGATAAAATTCTATAACTCCGCCAAAGTCGCCGGCAAAATTAGTTCTTCCTTTAGTTTGACGCGGCAAAAACAAAGTTGAGACAACTGTTCCGGTTCCGGCACTTATCAAGGTCGGAAAATCATTGCCGGTGTTGCCGCCGTTTGAATAATTAATAAAACCCGGACGAACTTTTCCGTAAATACCGAATTTATCAAACTTTCGCCCGATTTTAACACCGAATAATCCTTGTTTTACGCGCCCGTTTCTTCGCAAATCAGAGGTAAAAACCTTGCCCGGCAAAAAGTTGAATTCCGCCTCGGCGGTTGCCGTAAATTTGCCGTCTTTGAAAGTTGCAAATTTGTATCCGACTGTTACGCCGAGACCCGTTCGGTCGCCGTCGAATTCCGCCGACAACGATGAGAAATGAATTCCCGCTTCAAATCGGCTGTCATCGCTTGAAGTCGTTTGTTTTGCAGAAACTTTAGTTTTTGAGCCGCTTTCATTTGAAGCGGTGCCGGTTGCGTCTTGCCCGATTGCGGAAAATACGCATATTAACCCGGACAAAATAACCGCTAATTTTTTATTTAACATAGTAGAAACCTCACTGTTTTTTATTGAGGAAAGTCTGCATTCGGCGGAAAGTTGTCAGTTTTACCGCGATGATTTGCAGACACTTTATCCTAAACGCCGACTTTTTAATTTGGTTGCTTTTTTTGCAAAATTTTCCGATAAGATAAAAGGATTACCGGAAGTACTCAGGAAGTGTTTTAACTCGGAGACTTATTTAGGTTTACGGATATTAGGATGCGCGAAATCTGATTCGGTTGCTTTGCGAGGAAAGTTTTTTGCAAATAAATTGCAAGACGGTTAATATCTTAGTTAAATGAATAGCGGAAAACGCGAACAAAAAAGATTTACCGAGTAAAATCTAAGTCATCAATCGGATTGGAGCAAAATTATGGTTACTGAAGTTGTCGAAAATAAAACTCAAGCCGTCGGATTTACACCCGAAGTTTCTCTGCTGCCCAAAACTTACGAAGAATTTTTGGAATGGAACGGAACGAACGACATTTGGGCTGAATGGGAAAACGGAGAAATTATTTATATGAGCAATCCAAGTTTAAGACATCAAGATATATCAGATTTTTTAACCGCAATTTTAAGATTTTTTGTTGAAGCAAACCAACTTGGCAGAGTAATTTCAGCACCTTTTCAGCTTAAATTCGATTTCAGGAAAAGCGGCAGACAGCCCGATATAATGTTTGTTTCAAACGCCAACGCAGACAAAATAAAAAAGCAATATGTTGAAGATACCGCAGATTTAGTAATCGAAATTATCTTGCCTGAAAGCCGCACCCGCGATAAAGCCGACAAGTTTTACGAATACGAACAAGCCGCCGTAAAAGAGTATTGGCTGATTGACCCCGACCGCAAACGCGCCGAGTTTTATACTTTGGGAGACGATGGTTTTTTTAACTTTGAAGTTCCCGAAAACGGTGTTTTTAAAAGTAAAGTTTTGGCGGGAATAAACTTAAAAGTTGATTGGCTGCGCCAAGAAACCTTACCGACCTTGATGGAAGTTTTAAAGGATTGGAAGTTAGTATAAATTCCAAAATGAATCCGGCATCCGAAATTATTAAAAAAAAATGAGCTTAACAAACGGAAATTACGAACAGTTAGTCGAACAAATTACTGATTTAGTTTTATCAAAGTTGGACAATAATTATTGCCCGACGTTTTGCAGTGCCGACGTGCAACGAATGGTTGACGCAGGCGCGGCGCGAATCGGCGCGGTTTTGGGCGAAACGGCGACCGCCCGCGATTGGGCAGGTTTGATCGACCACACGCTTTTGAAACCCGAAGCGACCGAAGAAAACATTAAAAAGCTCTGCGGAGAAGCGGCGGAATTCGGCTTTGCGTCCGTGTGCGTTAATCCGAGTTGGGTCAAAAAAGCGTCCGAGTTTTTGCGCGGTACGGGCGTTCCGGTTTGCACCGTTATCGGCTTTCCGCTTGGTGCAACTCTTTCTGATGTAAAGGCTTACGAAACCAGGCGGGCAATTTTTAACGGTGCGGGCGAAGTTGATATGGTCATCAACGTCGGAGCCTTGAAATCGGGCGACGATTGTTTGGTCGAAGCCGACATAAAGGCTGTGGCAGATGCCGCGCACGAAAACGGCGTATTGTGCAAAGTGATTATCGAAACGGCTCTTTTAACCGACGACGAAAAAGTTCGGGCGTGTCTTGCGTCAAAAAATGCGGGAGCGGATTTTGTCAAAACTTCGACCGGTTTTGCGTCCGGCGGCGCGACTGTCAATGATGTCGCGTTGATGCGTCGCACGGTCGGAAGCGCGTTAGGCGTAAAGGCGAGTGGCGGCGTAAAGGGAATCGACGACGCGCGGGCGATGTTTGAAGCCGGAGCAACCCGCATCGGCGCATCGGTCGGAATAAAAATCGCGCAGGAAGCAAGCGGCATTAAATCAACGATTGTGGCGGGAAATTACTAAAGATTTAAGGTTTAAGATTCAAAAATTAAGATTAGTTAATCGGTTGAGAGTAATCTCAGCCGATTTTTTGTTTTTAATCACATTTTTGCAAAATTATTTTCAACTTACATAATCCTATAACTCTCATTAAATCAATGTTTTAGCAGTCTTGCTCAAAAATAATCGAAATTATTTTCACTTTTTTCACTTTTTCTTGTAATTTTTCGCCCGAAAAAACCATTAACAGTACAACTAATTTCCCGTAACTAAAAAGACTTTCGATAAGTCTATATTTCAAAAAAAGGAGAGAATCTTTATGAACAACTCAAAAAAAGTATTATTTTGTCTGCTGTTTGCAGCAATTATTTCGCTAAATCTTCCAAAACAGGTTCACGCGGTAGAACTATTAACCAACGGCGGTTTTGAAACGCCGGGTTTTGCACCTTGGGTATCTGCATATTCGGGTTGCACCGATAATGGAACAAGTTATGGTGCGGCAAATAACGCCCTCAACCCTTTTAGTCCGGGATTCGGCGGATCTACATCACCGTTTGCCGGATCAAAAGCTTTATTTCACGGTTGGGCGTGCGGACCTCAATTAGCAACGGGCGTTTATTATTCACCTATTGGCGGCTATACAATTTACCAAGACGTTACAGTTCCGGCGGCAAACTCAATCACATTAAAATTCAGCGAAAGGCTTTTCTCGCAACTTAACTTTTATGCCGCCCCCGATTGGCGTAGTGCAAGACCGCAGGATTATCGGGTAGAAATCCGCAATACTTCTAACGTAGTTTTGGCTACACCATTCACAGTAAACGCACCTGCTAATGCCACAACCAATATTCCTTGGACAAGTCATACAATACCTTTGGGAGCAACTTATGCCGGACAAACAATCAGACTTGCGTTTGTGTGGACAATTCCCACAGGTTTAGCCGGACCCGGAAATGTCGGGTTAGATGCCGTGAGTATCGAGGCTTTTGTTCCGACTGCCGCCGATGCAAGCGTTGGAGGCAGAATTACAACCGGTTTCGGGCGCGGAATTTCACGAGCAAGACTGACAATTACCGATTCGCAATCGGGCGAAATTAAATATGCTTTAACCAATCCGTTCGGCTATTACAGATTCGCTGAACTGGAAACGGGACATTTTTACATCTTGAATGTTTCGAGCAAACAATATATTTTCCAACCCGATACGCAATCTTTTCAACTGAACGAAAATTTGGACGGCGTTAATTTCACCGGAATTCAGCGTGAATAAAAGTTTGAAAAAGTTCCGATAGAAACTCGCAATTCATCTTTATTTGCCGATGAGTTGCCTACCTCACTTTTTTTCAAACTTGGCGTAATTGTTCGATGTCGCCCGCGTGAATAATTTTCAGTTCGCCGGTTTCGGTCTCGATTCGCAACGCTCCGTTTTCCTCGATTCCGCGAGTTATTCCGCAAATTATTTCGTTTCCCGACAATGCCCGAACCTCTTTGCCAAAAGCGTAGCTTGAACGTTTTGTCCATTCCCGGCAGACATTTTCCGCCTCAAAACTATCGTAATGATAAGCAAAAAACCGAGTCAAGGCTTCGTGAACCTCATCAAAATTAACGTTTAATTTTGTTTCTTCGGCAATTGACACAGCGATTACTTCGGGCGGGAAATTCGTCGATTTCAAATTGATGCCGATGCCGACAATGACCGCTAAACCTTTGTTTGTTTCAACTGTTTCCGCCAAAATTCCGCAAATTTTTTTGCCGTTGACGTGAACGTCGTTTGCCCATTTTATATCGGGTTTCAAGTCATAAACTTCGCTCAAAACATCGTAAACGGCAACGGCGGACATCAAAGTTAAAAGCGGTAAAAATCGCGTTTCCATCGCCGGACGCAACACAATACTGAAATAAAGTCCCGCGTCTTTTTCGGAAATCCAAGTTCGCCCGAAGCGTCCGCGTCCGGCGGTTTGCGAACGCGCGACAACGCACAAACCTTCGCCCGCACCGCGTTTGGCTTGGTTAATCGCCTCATTGTTGGTTGAATCAATCGAATCGTATTTGAGAATTGTAAAGTTCATGACAGTCGAAATAAAGTTGGTTATTGAATTTTATACGCTTTATTTTTCCACACCACAATCACGGTTCCGTCCAACGAATTTCCGATATTTTGCAGACCGCCGTCGAGTTTTTTGAAATCAGTCGAACCGCGTGAAACGTTTGTTTGCGGTTGCGAACCGTAGGCGGAATCAAACCACGTTCCGCCGATTTTACGAAACTTTTTGCCGCTCAGTTGTCGGTTCTCAGCCGGATTGTCTTCCGCGACTTTTTTACTCGGTTTCGCCATTCCCGGTGCCGGTGCGGGCGACATTTTTCGCGGAGCGGATCGAGTTACCGAATCTTCCTCGTCTTTGATTTCGGCACTCGCCGAGTCGGATTTTGATTTTGCCTCACTCTCAGTTTTTCGCGGCTCTTCGGCTGAGACAGATTTTTCGGAGTTGATTATCGCGCTTGCCGGAGCTGTGTTTTGTTTATTTTCAGCCGGTTTAGGCATCGGTGGCAAGGCTTCCGAATTCGGGGTTGCAAAAGTTTCACTGCTCGTTTTTGCTTTATCGACCGACGAACTTTTGGGCGTGCCATTCGGTTGAATAACGGCAGGTACAGTCGGTGAAAGTTGCGGTAAACTCGGAGTAAAATTAGTCGCGGCGGTTGAATTCATCGCAGGTTTGACGGCTGCATTATCCGTTGCGGCAATGTTCGCGTTTGTGTTTGAAGCAACTGTCGAATTTGAAATCGGAACTTCTTTCATTTGCTCGATTCCGTCCGAACTCGCGCCTTTTGCGTTTGACGATTTTTCGGCAACACTTGCAACTTGGTCGAGCGTGTTTCGGCTTTGAAAAACCGTAAAGCCTATTATTCCTGCAAATACAAGACACACGGCTCCCATCGAATACGCCAAATTCGGAAACGCAAAAAGTTTTTTATACCACGGAATTTCAGTCTTCAGTTCGGTTGCGTGAATAATTTCACTTGGGATTTCGGCTTCGGTAAACGCGGAAATTTCAACCAAAATTTTTCGACAGCGAAGGCAATCCGCCAAATGCTCCGTTGCTCGAACGCGGGCTTTGGCAGGCAACACATTTTCCGCAAACGATGAAATCTCGTCTGCGTCAAGGTGTGCGGACGACAATTCTACGGACTGCGAATCTTTCACCGCACTTCGTAAAATGGCATCTATTTCTTTGTCGAATTCAATTTCCATCATTTTCGAGTCAACAATTTAATGCCGACAAATTAAAGAACGTTTCACCGAAACATTTCTTGCGCGATTGTAAAAATCAGCAAAACAAACAACTTTTCCACGCTAAAACCCAACTTACTTGCGGTATTACTCAAATTTCGACTTACTTCTTCCGTTTTCCAACCGTGTTCCGTTTGCAGAATCTTCTCGGTTGTCTTGCGCAATTCAGCTTGGACTTTAACAATTTTGCGACTCGCGGTGGCTTCGTGAAAACCTGAAATTTCACCGATTTTCTTTAAATTTAAATTATCGAAATAATAAAGTTTGATGAGCAGTTTGTCTTCCGCCGATAAATTTTCAATCGCTGCTTTTAAGGCTTTTGCGACATCGTAACTTGTCCGTTTTTCGTCCAATAAAAGTTCGGGCGTGTCGTGATTCGAGACGATTAAAGCCTCTTCGTTTTCGTTCGCCAAATTCTCAAACTCTCTGTTTTCTTCTATTTGCACAAAGCGGGAAATTTTGCGGTACTGGTCAACCGCGAGTTGCGAAACGACCGCTCGCAACCAACCGCCGAGGCTTCCGCGTCCCGAATAATACGCGAGTTTACCGTGCGAATTTTCTTTTAACCCGTGAAGTTCCGCCCAAATCGAACTCGCCAAATCTTCAGCGTCTTCGTTGTTTTTCGTGATGTTTCGAGCGGCGGATTTTACCGTTGCGCCAAAATTTTCGACCAATTCTTTCCACGCCGCATCGTCTTTTTTCTCGCACGCGATTATCAAACACAAATCATCGATTTTCAACGTGTCGATAAAGTTTTTTATTTCAATATTTGAACCTTCGGGCAAGTATTTTCGGGTTGATTTCAAAACACGCGGAAATAAATCGTCAACGGAAAGCGAACGCGGATTTTCCGCCCGCGAAAGCAGACGCGCAAGATTTTCATTGATTATTTTTTCGGTACCGGATTTCACTGACTTTGAAAGAGTTTACCGGAGTTTACGAACTTTTTTGAAATTACAAAGTCTAATAAAACGTAAAATTAGAAAATAACAAGAAAAACTTGCCCGATAATTTCACTTTCGGGCAAGAATCGGCATTACGGAATAACGGAGACGAAAAAAAAGGTTGTCGGACGAGTCTTTTTCAACTCGGCAAATCAACTTTGTTCGCTCACTTTTTCGATGAAAATGTCGTTTAAACTCGGCTCGATTTGCTCAAATTTAGTAATCGTCGCACCGCTTTCAATTAAATTTTTGAGCAATGTTTGCGCGTCCGCATTTTCGGCTAACGTCAAAACTTTTTCGTCTGCGCTTTCAACTATTTTCACCACTAAACTATTGTCTGTCAACACTTTATCGCCGTCGATGCACCGCACCGCGATTAAATTTTTGCCGAAACTTTCTTTTACTTCACGCAATTTTCCGCCGATTATTTTCTTTGATTTGTTGATTAAAATAATGTCGTCGCACAATCTTTCGGCGGTTTCCATCAAATGCGTCGAAAAGATTATCGTTTTGCCGAGAGATTTTTGCTCCGCGATTGCTTCGATTAAAACTTCCACGTTGATCGGATCGAGACCCGAAAAAGGTTCGTCCAAAATGATTAAATCCGGTTCGTGCAAAACTGTGGCGATGAACTGGATTTTTTGCGACATACCTTTCGATAAATCGGCGGCTTTTTTCAACTTCCATTCGCTTAAACCCATTTTTGCCAGCCAATAATCGATTCGTTCATCGGCAAGTTTGGTCGGAACGCTTTTTAATGCGGCAAAATATCGGAGTTGTTCACAGACTTTCATTTTTTTGTAAAGTCCGCGTTCTTCGGGCAAATAACCGATTTTATCTTGCAAAACGGACGACATTTTTTGTCCGAAAAGTTTAATTTCGCCTTCGTCCGGCGCGGTAATTCCGACAATCATCCGAATCGTCGTTGTTTTTCCCGCTCCGTTCGGACCTAAAAAGCCGAAAATTCGTCCGCTTTTTACCTCAAACGAAATGTCATTGACCGCCGTAAATTCGCCGTAACGTTTGGTCACGTTTTCAACTTGCAATGTAACTTGTTGTGAATTCATATTTTGTTAATTTTATCATACGTTTCGCCACGCTTTTTTGTTTGATGAAATTGTTATAAACTTTCCGCTATGAAAACAAACAAAATCATTTATTGGATTGCGACCGCCGTGCTGTGTTTGCTGATGCTTGGTTCGGCGGGAATGTATGTTTTTAATCACCAAGCCGTGTCGGAGATTTTTAAGACGCTCGGTTTTCCCGCGTATCTCGTTTATCCGCTTGCGGTTGCCAAAATTTCAGGCGTAATCGCAATACTTTCAAAGCAATCAAAAACGCTCAAAGAATGGGCGTATGCAGGGTTTTTCTTCAACTTTTTGTTGGCGATTTCCGCACATCTAAACGCGGGCGACGGTGAATTTCCGGCGGCTGTCGCGGCTTTAATTTTGCTTTCGGTTTCATATTTTTTCGACAAAAAGGTGTTTGAGTAAGATGGAAATTTTTGTTTATCGAGCAGGTTCAAATCATATTGACGAAGGTTTTGCGGCGAAGGATTTGCCCGAACTTTTGGCGGATGAAAATAATGTTGTTTGGGTTGATATGCAGTCGCCGAGTGAAGACGAAGATAATATTTTAATCGATGTTTTTAATTTTCACCCTTTAACCGTCGAAGATTCGCGTGAAACTCGTAATCAGCCGAAGGTCGAAGGTTTTACTGATTACATATTTTTTATTGTCCACGGCGTTACCAATAAAACTCATTCTTTTAACTTTGACACCAAAGAACTCGACGGCTATTTGGGCAAAAATTTTGTCGTTACCTATCATCACGAACAGTTTCGCAGCATCGAAAACGTCAAACGACAACTTCGGGCAAACTCTTTCGCCTGTCATCGCGGCGCGTCTTATTTGCTCCAACAAATTCTCGACCAACTGGTTGACCTTTATATGCCTGTGGTTGATGATTTCGACACGTCGATCAGCGAACTGGAGGAGCGTGTTTTTGCGTTAAATCGTCCGAGCAATCAAATTTTAGAAGAAATTATGGGTTTGAAACGAAGCGTGGCGCGATTGCGGCGAATTTCAGCGAAACAACTCCAAGTTTTATATCGTTTTTCGCACGGCGAGTTTCCGTTAATCGACGATTTGACGCTGCCGTTTTACCGCGATGTTCACGACCATCTGCTCAGGATTGTTGATCTTTCGGAAAGTTATCGGGATTTGGTCGGCGGACTTTCCGACATTCATCTTTCTGTCATTGCCAATAAAACCAACGAAGTGATGAAAGTTTTGGCGGTATTTTCGGCGATTATGTTGCCGCTTTCGCTGATTGCGGGAATTTACGGGATGAATTTTGAAAATATGCCCGAACTTCATACAAAAAACGGCTATTATTTTGCTATTGGATTGATGGGTTTTGTGGCGGTCGGATTACTGATTTATTTTTGGCGAAAAGGTTGGATTTTTGAACCGAAACAGATACAACTTATTAAAGAAGATAAAAAGCACAAAACGAAAAGTGATAAAACAGGCTAATTTTTCAATAGTTTTTTTACTTGCGAATCTCCGAAACCGTAAACAGCGGCAAGTTTTGAAAATTGTTTGAAAATTTCATTGAAATCGGTTTCCTTTATTTCGGATAAAATTTCTTGCGGTCGCGAATGTTTTTCGATTTCCGCATTGCAAACTTCTTTTAATCGCGGAAATGCGGGCGAAGGTGTTCTGCTTAAATCTTCAAGTTGTTTATAATCAGCAGTTTGATACGCTTTCCACAAGTTTACGCCGAGTTGTAAATCTTCGTCTGCAAGTTTAATCCGATTATCGAAACAGCTTTGCAAATCGTCAAATTTGCAATTCCAATCGTTTGAATCCGGAAAAACACGATAAATTTCCGGGTTGCTTTGTTCCAATAAACCCAAGCAAAACCACAAATTAGTTTGGCAAAAGAGTTCGTTTCCGAACCACAAATTTACCTCGTTGTGTGCGGAAATGTTTCGCAACTTTTCAAATTCGGAAACGACTTTTTCCGAATAATCATTTTCGCCGTAAGACCTTTCAATAAATTCGGCTCTGAACTTCCAAAATTCATCTAACGATTCTGCGGCGATTTCGCCTTCGATCAAACATTCGCGGCAAATAATTTTCTCGCCGACAATATCAAATTCTTCTGCCAAAGCATCGCCGTTTAAGATATGAAAAATCATAAAATGTTGAAAAATGTGAGCGAATAAATAATCATCGCCGAATAAATTCCCGCCAAAACATCGTCTGCCATTACGCCGAAACCGCCGTGTAAATCTTGTAACTTATTGATCGGATACGGTTTCCAAATATCGAACAGCCGAAATAAAATAAAACCGACAAGCAAATGTTTCCAATCCGACACCGCGACCGCCGAATAAGTAATAAGTTGTCCCGCAACTTCATCGACCACAACTCTTTGCGGGTCTTCTTCGTTGAAAATTCGCTCTGCCCGCTGTGCCGCCCAAGTTCCGATTGCGCAAACCGCAACGACAAAAATAATCCATGCGACAGTCGAAAAATTTGAAAATGTCGTGAAATTTACATACAGCAAAAAGATTAAAACGCCGACTGCCGAACCCCAAGTTCCCGGAGCAAGCGGCAAATAACCGACTCCAAATGTTGCAATCGCTAAAGATATGTAATCGAGTAAAGTTTTTTTAGGTGTGTTGGTTGAATCCATTAGGCGTTAATTATGCCTTATAGAATTTCAAATTCAAAATTTCAAATTAAAATATCCGCTTATTTCACGATTCCCGCTAAAATTTGTTTTGTGATAGTATTTCAATAATCTCAAACCAATTTTAACGGAGAAAATTATGCTTTCAACCATTTTTCTATCAGCTCTTTTGCTGTTTCAAATGCCCGGAATATCGCCAAAACCGGTCGAAATGCCGAAACCGGCGCAGTTTTTAACTGACACGCCGGAAGATGTTCCGCAAGTTCGCAAACACACGATCAGTATTAAAGGAAAACCGCTGAATTACACCACGACAACAGGTTTGATGCCGATTCGCAACGCTCAAACGGGTGAAATCGAGGCGAAAATTTTCTTTATGGCATACACGCTCGACGGTGTGGCGGATAACGCGAAACGCCCGCTGATGTTTTCGTTCAACGGCGGTCCGGGTTCGGCTTCGGTTTGGTTGCATCTCGGAGCTTTGGGTCCGAAACGGGCGAAAATGTTGGACGACGGTTTGTTGCCGCCGCCGCCCTATGATTTGGTTGACAACGAACAAACTTGGCTGACCGACACCGATTTGGTTTTTATCGATCCGGTCGGAACAGGTTATTCGCGGGCAATAAAGCCTGAATTGGCGGCAAAATTTTTCTCGGTCAATGGCGACTTGGATTCGGTCGGCGAAACAATTCGGATGTATTTAGGACGTTTTGAACGTTGGAATTCACCGTTGTTTTTGGTCGGCGAAAGCTACGGCACGACTCGCGCGAGCGGTTTATCGAACCTTTTATTTGAAAAGGGAATCGGGCTGAACGGCATTATGCTGATTTCAACCGTGATGAATTTCCAAACCATCAGATTTGCCGACGGAAACGATTTAACCTATCCGCTGATTTTTCCGTCATACACCGCCACGGCTTGGTATCACAAACGGTTATCTGCCGATTTACAGAAAAAATCTTTGGCGGAAGTACTGAAAGAAGCCGAAAAATTTGCAACGGAAGATTTAACCGTCGGACTGGCGAAAGGCGACCGAATGACCGCACCGGAACGACAAAGTTTAATCGAAAAATTCTCGCGGTTGAGCGGTTTAAGTCAAATTTATGTTGACCAAAACAACTTTCGCGTCGATCTCAGTCGATTTAACAAAGAACTTTTACGCGATAAAAAGTTGACGACAGGCAGATTAGACAGTCGGTTTACGGGAATCGATAAAGATTTGGCGGGCGATAATGTCGAGAGCGATCCGAGTATGAACGCGATTCGTCCGCCTTACACGGCAACTTTTAACAATTATGTGCGGTTGGATTTGGGCTTTAAATCGGATTTGGAATACTACATTTTGGGTGGCGGAGTCGGTCGTTGGGATTGGAACCAAAACAACGGTTACACCAATACGGCGCCGACTTTGCAACAGGCGATGCAGAAAAATCCGTATATGAGAATCTTTGTCGCATCGGGTTATTACGATATGGCAACTCCTTATTTTGCCGCCGAATATACTTTGGCAACGATGAATTTAGACGCGAGTTTGCGGAAAAATATCTCGGTAAATTATTACGAAGCGGGACATATGATGTATATCGAAAAAAATTCTTTGCGGAAATTAAAGGATGATGCGTCTTTATTTATCCAAACGGCTTTGTACAAGTAGAGTTGCACCAAATCGTATAGCAGATGCACGAAGTTGTTATGCTTCAGTTATATAAATTTTTCTTGTCAAACGGTCGGAAACATTATAGAATCAAGCTATCAGCTATTTAATATTTACCAAACTGCCTGTGGCATAAAGTTTGCATTACACGCTTCATAGTTATTTGAAACAATGAAGCCGGAGGAATTATGAAAATCAAAATCGTTACGCTTATATCACTTTTGTTGTTGTCAGTCGGTGTTGCGGCGGCACAAATCAAACCGGCTCCAAGTCCGAAAGTTACTAAACAAATTACCAAACCAAGCGCTTATATTTTACCTGTCGGAACACTTATTCGAGTCCGTATGGTCAGCGATATAAGTTCGGGTTCCGCCAAAGTCAACGATACTTTTTCGACAACTTTAGTCGGTCCGGTAATGATTCGCGGAGCAGAAGTTTTGCCTGCCGATACTAAAATCGAAGGTCGGATTACAAAAGTTGTCAAAGCCGCCAAGAAAAGCGAAGCCGGAAAATTGCACGTTGTTTTTGAAAAAATAATGTTGCCCGACGGCGAAATTCGAGAAATAGCCGGCGAACTGGTCAGTATAAAAGACAAGGAAACGACTGACAACAAAGACAAACAACAAGTCAAAGGTGAATCTTCGGCTAAAGAAAATGTTGTTTTAATCGGTGGCGGGGCAGCCATCGGAGCAGCCATCGGAGCAGTTGCCGGCGGCGGAACAGGAGCGGCAGTCGGGGCGGCAGTCGGGGCAGGAGTCGGCACAGGCGGCGCGTTATTAAAAAGAGGAAACGAAGCAATGGTCAGAGCAAACTCGGAATTAAGCATTGTTTTGAAAGAAGAAGTAACATTGCCGGTCAAAGATTATTAAAGTTTTGGTCTAAAGTTAGAGCTAACCGCGACCAATTTAGAAAAAGTCTGATACGAAGGGGAGAGCGTATCAGACTTTTTCTTGTCTGTAATTGACATAATTCGCCTCTGCATCTGAAAATAGAACTATAAAATTTAAGGAGAAAAACTCAAATGAAAGCTAAATTAAACCAAGTAATTGCAATTGAAAAAGGAGCAAAGAATCGTCTTTATGCGGCGATTACCGAACTGCACAAAAACGCTCAGAAGTCCGATTTATATTACGGTTTCAATAAATCGTACGAACCGAAAGAAGAAGGCGGCGAACAATTTCCGCCCGAACAAAAAAAGGTTTTGATGCGTTCCGACGATGTTTTAGCGGAAACGAAAAAACTTTTCACGGAATTTTTAGATATTACCGCAACCAAAGATTTTGCCAATGTTACCGCTAAAGCCGATGTAATTGTCGGCGGAAATACTTTGATTAAAGACGTTCCCGTTCCGTATCTTTTGTTTTTAGAAAAACAACTGACCGATTTGCGGACTTTTGTCGATAAAATGCCGGTTTTGGATGAATCGGACGATTGGCGAAAGGACGATGCGACAGGTCTTTTCAAAACCGAACCGACCAAAACTCATCGAACGTCGAAAGTCCAAGAAGCAATCGTTTTGTATGATGCGACCGAAAAACATCCGGCACAAACTCAACTTATTACAAAAGATGTAATTGTCGGCTATTGGAATCAAACCAAACAATCGGGAGCGATTACACGCGGCGACAAACGCAAATTGCTGGAACGAATCGAATCGGTTTTATCGGCGGTAAAATCTGCCCGCGAAGAAGCAAACAGCGTTGAAGCACCTGAGAAAAAGGTCGGCGAAGATATTTTAGGTTATATTTTTGCCTGACGGTTGATTGAGAGATTACAGCTTTTGAAAATAAAAGTTAAAGCATTTTGCCTTTTACTTTTTACTTTCCGAAAGGTAATCTTTCAGATGAGCCGTTTGGCTCAACTTGGACAAACTGAATTTTAAGTTTAAGTTGAAAAAAAGTTTCATGCAGGTTCGAATCCTGCACCTTGCACTACAAAAACACTTTACGCAAGGTTGGCGGAATTGGCAGACGCTTTTGAGCGTCGGGAACTATTAAACTCAGATTATTCCAAGAAGTTGAAATCATCGGTTGAATTCATCTCAAATTGTCAATCCAAATTTGTCGTAGTTGCGGGTTCAAGTCCCGTCTCTCGCTCCAAACATTTATGCGAGAGTAACTCAATGGCAGAGTAACGACACTAAGACTTAAAGATTGGCATTAAACGTCGTTGGATTCTAATTAACCGGAGCAAATTAGCTCAATTTGGAAGAGCAATTGCCTGAAAAGCAATGTGATGTCGGTTCGATTCCGGCATTTGCAACCAATTGGCGGGATGGTTAGGATACAACCATCTCGCTTTTATTTTTAATCGTTTATCAAAAATAATTCGGGCAGCGGCGGCGGAAATTCCACATCCAAATAAACTTCCGAAAGCAAAATTTCGACATCGAATGTCAGTAAATACAGTTTACCGTTCAAACCTTCGACTTCGCGTTGAATCCATTCAGACTCGTTTTGTTTGATAAATTGCGTGATGTGCGGACGCTTTACGGCAATCAATAAATACTCGCAAAAACTTGGGATTGATTTGTAATAACTGAATTTATCGCCGCGATCAAAGGCTTCGGTTGACGGCGAAAGTATCTCGATCAACATTTGCGGATTCGTCAAAATTTCTAATCCGTCTAACTTTTCATAAATTCCTTTTCCGCAATAAGCAGTTAGATCGGGATAACGATAAGGTTTGTAAATCGGAACTTTGACTTTTAAGTTTGAACCGAAAACCGAACAGCCGCGTCCGCGAGATAATTCACGCAGATGTCCGCCGACATTTACGACAACTCGTTCGTGTTCCGGACTTGCTCCAGCCATAGACCAAACGTTTCCGTCCCAATACTCATATTTTTCTTCGGACGTTCGCTCAATCTCAAAGTATTCTTCCAACGTATATTTATGTTTCGGCAAAGCACTCATAATTTAACCATTTTGCGTCTTTTGCCGTTTGTCGTCAACAAGACACAAAAAAATCCGAGTATATTTCAACTCTGATTCTTATAGTTAATTCGTAATGCCCCAACAAAAAGTTTTATTTCAAAAAAAGACATCTTTCTTGCATAAGTCTGCGTAGCAGATGAAAGCGTGTAGCCCGTAGCGAAAGCTGCGGGAATCGGTAAATACAAATTTCCAGCCGGCGTAGCCTGCGATAGAAATGTCTGTCGCCCGTTGACACGGGCTTTGTTATTTTTCTCGGCTTTCCACAGGCTTACACCTGTGGCTACACGCTTTCATCCGCGACGCGGACTTAAAACAAAAAGTTATTCGGGAAAAATGTCTAAAGAAAGAAATTCAGCCGCAGATTAACGCCGATAAATTCAATAAATGAAGAAATATCAATAAGAATCCGCGTTTTCCGCGAAACCTGCGGCTAAACTTGCTTTGTTTTTGCGTAAAACTTTTTGTTGGGGCATTACGCTAATTCTCAATTTTTAATTGACATCACACCCTTTTTGACATACGATTCCCTCGTTACCTGACAATTCACTTTCCCCCAAAAAGGAAAGTCATCTTATTTCCAAAGGAGACTTTACTATGCAAAACAAAATAGATGCGGTTCTATCTGCCGCAAGCGTCACCAAAATTTTACAACTTTTTGA
This sequence comes from Acidobacteriota bacterium, assembly GCA_031430435.1. Lineage (GTDB taxonomy): Bacteria > Acidobacteriota > Blastocatellia > Pyrinomonadales > Pyrinomonadaceae > JANNVK01. The sequence goes on along the minus strand of JANPBM010000102.1, from coordinate 77,822 downwards.
CCAAATTGAAGCCGAAATGCCTTTTTTGGTTGATTTATCGAATGACGAAATTGCTTCGCTGAACAAAATGGGCGACAAAGGACAAAGTTTTGTGCAAGATGCAATGACGCTTGCCGAACAAGACGACAGCTTTTTGCCGCGTTCGTTTGAGGTTGCGGCAATGCGTCGGGACGTTGATTTGACGCGGGCATTACCGCCGATTACTGCCAGAATTTCGCGGCTCAAAGAACTGCTTGTTGACACGGAAATCTTGGTCGGCAGCGATGCGTTTGCGGCGGCGTTGGAAGTTTACCAAGCAGCCCAAAGAAACGGCAAAGGTGCGGGCTTAAAAGATTCGGTCAGCAATTTGAGCAAACGATTCAGCCGCAAGAGCAAAAAGAAAACTCCCGACGAAGAACCACCGAAATCATAGACGTTTCACTCTTTTAGAGCGGAGGTTGACACTTGCAAGTGTGAACGTTGACACTTTGAAGTATCAACGCCGACACTTCAAGGTATCAACCTTGACTCTTTGAGACCGAACGCCGACACTTTGAGAGCGAAGTTTCACTCTTTGAGAGCGAACGTTGACACTTGCAAGTATCAACCTTGACTCTTTGAGAGTGAACGTTCGCTCTCTGAGACGGAACGTTGACTCTTTGAGAGCGAAACTTGACTCTCGGAGACGAAACGGCGACAGGTTGAAGTGTGGGCGGTGATAGATTGGAATTTATTGGATTTAACTATTTTTAAAACACTACTAATGTAATTAAGATAATATATAACTTAAAATAACCAATATGAAACTTAGCCTAAGACCTGATTTGCCAATTCAACCATATAAATCAATTACTGAACTGCCGGCAATTGATTTACCTGATTTCACAGTCTTAACAGGAGTCAACGGAGCCGGAAAAACTCATTTACTTTCCGGGATTTCAACGGGTGCAATTCAACTAATTGAAAATGATGTTTTGACAAATAATGCCGTGGATATTAAATTCGTTACCCCGCAAACACTTATACCAAAGAATAGCGTAGCGATTACCAAGGAGTTGTTATACCAACCTATTCAAGACCTTTGGAATCTATTTATTCGATTTAAGCAAAGTTATCCTAACAACCCCATCAGCCAACCTAGCATTCTACTTCAGAGTTTTATTCATGATGCTAATCAAAGAAACATTGTCAATTTAATTGCGGAAAAAGCGGATAAATCTATAACCGATTTAATAGAAGATGATTTCCATAAACATTATCCTGTTATTGATGGTTTAGAAAACGATGTATTTTATTTAAATTTCGCGATGTGGTTTAAAAGATATTTCAACAAATTTGAAGTCAATAAGATTAACCGTTATTACGCTACCCAAGAAGATGAGAAATATCGGGCTTATTTAACAGATGAACAGTTTTTCAATGATAATGGAGAGTTCCCTTGGGATTTTGCAAACAGAATTCTTGACAAAGCGAAATTAGACTACAAATTTAATTCGCCCCTAGGAACGAATCCGGAAACATCTTTTGAATTAAAACTTATCAATACTTTTAATGATGCTGAAATCAATATTGCAGACTTATCATCGGGCGAAAAAGTGTTAATTTCACTTGCCTTTGCTATGTGTAATAAGGACTTTGATATTAATTTTCCGAGAGTTCTGTTAATGGATGAACCTGACGCTTCATTACATCCGTCGATGGCAAAGCAGTTTTTAGACGTTATAAAGGAAGTGTTTGTTGAAGAAAAAAAGGTTAAAGTCATTATTACAACTCATTCGCCTTCAACTGTCGCATTAGCTGATGAAGAAAGTTTATTTGTAATGAATAAGAGCGGGGTGAGAATAGAAAAGACAACAAAAGACAAGGCTTTGAAAATACTAACAGCCGGAGTGCCTTCATTTAGTGTTAATTATGAGAATAGAAGGCAAGTATTTGTCGAAAGTCCAAATGATGTTAAGTATTATGAAGGGATTTATCAGAAATTATCTAATAAGCTAATTCCTGATATTTCTTTAAGTTTTATAGCTTCAGGTGACACTCGGAGAGATGGAAATGGGATGCCTGTTTCTAGTTGCGACCAAGTTAAACAGATTACCGATATATTGAGAAGCAAAGGCAACAATTTTGTTTGGGGAATAATTGATTGGGATACGAGAAATGAAGAAACAGAGTTCATCAAAGTGCTGAAAAAAGAAAATAGATATAGCATTGAGAATTATTTGTTTGACCCAATTCTAGTAGCCGCCTTATTATTGAGAGAAAAATTTCTGACACCCTCCGAACGTCAAGAACTAAATCTTACGAATGAAACTTATACGGATTTCAAAAATTTAACAATTAATCAGTTACAGTTTATCTCGGATTTTGTAACGCAAAAAGTCTTTCCGGTTACTAATACTCCACAAGCCAAAAAGTTAGTCAAATATGTAAATGGGATTGAGATTGAGGTCTCGGAACAGTATTTGTATCATCAGGGACATGAGTTAGAAGATTTAATCTTAAAGGCTTTTCCGAAGTTGAATGAAATCAAAAGGAAGGATGAAGCTAAATTAAAACTAGCGATTATTGAAAAAGTGATTGATGACCTGCCAGAGTTTATTCCTCTTGATATACTAGAGTTATTTCAGTCTATTCAAGCTCAATAATTATGCTTTAGCGTTGTGAGTTATTTTTCTCTTCGTCGATGACTGCGGAGTTAATCTTTCGGCGGATGCCAACCGGCGGAAACCCAATGTTTGCGGGTTTTGATAAATCTTTCTCGGTTTAAGTTTATTGCGATAATCGTTGCCCGACCAACGGCTGTTTTGCCGATAATTTTCGTCCCGTTTTTGCTCCAACTAAAATGTTCGTGCCAAATTTGAGTTCGCGGATTAAAAATCGGGACGGTATTTTCGGTTATCGAGTCAAAGGCTTCCGTTTTGTTGTATTTTGCACCATTGCAGCTTGAACAAATAAGCCAAAGGTTTTCTTCCGAGACTTTGCCGCCTTTTGCCAACGGAAAAATATGGTCAATTTCTAAAATATCCCAAACATATTCTTGTCGGCAAAGGCAATAACCGCACCGATTATTGGCAAGCAAACGGATTTTATCTTTTATTTTTTCGGATATTTTCGGTCGCTGCATTAAGTGAGCGGTTCAATCAAACCGCGTTTAACGGCAATTTGCAAGGCTTCGGCTTTTCTTAACATATTCAACTCTGAAATTTCAAGCATCAAATCAAGTTCGCTTTGTTCATTTTTATTCAAACCGGCTTCACGATTTTTGAACAAAAGGTCGGATAATCTTTTTTGTCTTTCAGCCGAAATTTTCATTTTCGTCAATGCCGAAATCTCTGAGTCAGAAAGTTTTTCCAAGTCAATTTCGCTTGAACCTTTTTCCAGCCAATCGGACAGAACATCTTCAACCCGCTGTTTACTTCGCACCGCCACAGCTTTCGCGTAAAACCAAACATTTTCCGACACCGTTAATGTAATTTGCTGATTCATAACAAAACTATTTTAGCATAACCCGAAATTGGATTGTAAAGTATCTCGCTTTTTGCTTTTTCAACAAACTAAATTTGCCGATAAATCTAAAGCCAAGTAAAATATCGTTTTATCGAACACAAATAAACTTATCAAAAAAAGAGGACTTAACATGACGGGAAGAAATAAAATTACGGTTGTCGGTGCGGGAAATATCGGCGGAACAGCGGCACATTGGATTGCGTCGAAGGAATTAGCCGATGTTGTTTTGGTTGATATTGTTGAAGGCACTCCGCAAGGAAAATGTTTGGATTTGGCGCAAGCCGCGCCGATTGACGGTTTTGACGTTAAACTTGTCGGCACCAACGGTTATGAAGAAACGGCGAATTCCGATGTGGTTATTATCACCGCAGGTTTGGCGCGCAAACCCGGAATGAGCCGCGACGATCTTTTGAAAACAAACGCGGACATCGTCGGGAATGTAACGGAACAAATTGCAAAATACTCGCCGAATGCTTTTATTATCGTGGTTTCAAATCCTTTGGACGCAATGGCGCAACTCGCTTTCCGGCGTTCTGGTTTCCCGAAAAACCGCGTGATGGGAATGGCGGGAGTTTTGGATTCTGCTCGGATGCGTTGTTTTGTCGCCGAAGAATTAAACGTTTCGGTTGAAAATGTAACGTGCTTTGTACTCGGCGGACACGGCGACACAATGGTTCCGCTGCCAAGATATTCGACCGTGGCGGGAATTCCGATCACTGAACTAATTTCGCCTGAACGCATTGCCGAAATCGTCAAACGAACGGCAAACGGCGGAGCGGAAATTGTCGGATTACTGAAAACAGGTTCGGCGTTTTACGCGCCTTCGCTCGCCGCAGTTGAAATGGCTGAAGCTATTATCAAAGACAAAAAGAAAATTCTGCCGTGTTGTGTATTGCTTGAAGGCGAATACGGAATCAACAATTTGTTCGTCGGTGTTCCCGTCAAACTCGGCAAAAACGGCGTTGAACAAATCATCGAAATTTCGCTGACCGCCGAAGAACGAACCGCGTTGCACAAATCAGCGGGAGCAGTTCAAGAGTTGGTTGATGTTTTAGGCATTTAGTTCAAAATTCAACTTATACTTTAGAGAAAGTCGTTCGCGGCTTTCTCTTTTTTGCGTCAAATTGACTGACAGCTTCAATCAATTTGAATGATATTTTATCGTCCGATAAAACCGTAATACTGCTAAAGCTAATGATTAGTTGATTTATTGTTCCGGCACATTACTTGCTAATTGCACCTTGACTGTTTTTGTATTCTGTCAACATTGTAAAAAGAGTAAACACATAAATGAAAATCATTACCTTAATAATTGTACTTTTAATGAGCGTTATGACAACGTTCGCAAAAGTTTCGCCTGTTTCTTATACAGAGAATTTAACCGAACTTGCTCGTGCGGGACAACTCACCCCGAACGGCAATTTTGAACGCGAAACCGATAAATTGGCAGACGCTTTATCAGCCGGCGATTTACGTTCACCCGCAATTCTCGACTCGCTCGGCAAAGACCAAGCAACGGTCGTCGAATTGTTGGCGTATCGAATTTCAATCGGCGATGTTTCGGGCGAATTGGCGGGAAAGCAAATTCTTTCGTTGCAAGTTAAACGAATTTTTGACGAATCGAAAACTACGGCTGAAGCAAACGCAAAACTGAACTTGGTTTTGAACGAAATTGCGGTAAGCAAAAACAAGACGATTTTATTCGTTGACGAAATAACAAACTTTGTCGGCAAAAATCAATTTAACCAAAACTTGGTTGAAGCGGTCAAAAAAGGCAAAATCAAACTTGTGGCAGGAAGTTTATACAGCGATTTTAACGAAAAGATTGCTCAAACAACCGAGTTCGCAAAATTATTTAATCCGATTTTAGTCGGTTACAAAGCCGAACAACACAACAAGAATTTAGCCGGAAAATCAAACAACGATCAATATCGCGGTGATAATGTTTCACCTGATTTGCGTGAAATGATGGCGGATAAATCGGGTGCGGAAACCGTCGAAGTTATTATTCAAGCCAAAGATGCCGACAACGGCGAATTTCGTCGAATCTTGCGCGAAAACAATGTGCGGACGACAAAACGCATCGGCGACGACAATGTTTTGGTTGCCAATTTAACGCTGAATACTTTGCAAACTCTTTCGGCAAGCGGAATGATTAACTACGTTTCGCCCGACCGCGCGACTCGTTCGACCGGACACATCGAAGATACCACGGGAGTTACCGGACTGCGCGCGCAAGCGGCGGTTACGGGTCGAGCGGCTTATACGTTGGACGGTACGGGCATCGGAATTGCCGTGCTTGATTCGGGAATTTACGCGGGTCATCTCGGCTTCAAAAATAATTCAAACGTTTCGCGGATTGTCGCCAACGTCAACTTTACGGATTCAACCACGACCGAAGATAATTTCGGACACGGCACGCACGTTGCCGGACTTGTCGCGGGCAATTCGTCGTTTAATACAAATGCTTACAAAGGATTGGCGACAAACGCGAACATTATCAGTTTGAAAGTTTTGAACGACCAAGGCATCGGACAAACGGCGTGGTTATTAAACGGCTTAAATTGGGTTTTGACCAATAAAGCAACGCATAACATTCGCGTTGTCAATTTAAGTTTAGGCGGAACCGCCATCGATACTTTCACCAACGATCCTGTTTGTCTGAAAGTAAAAGAATTGGCAAATAACGGAATCGTCGTGATTGCCGCTGCCGGAAATTTGGGCAAAGATGCGCAAGGAACAAAGGTTTACGGAAGAATCCATTCGCCGGGCAACAGTCCGTATGCGATTACGGTCGGAGCAACCAATACTTTCGGGACTTTGGGACGCGGCGACGATATTATCAGCACTTTCAGTTCGCGCGGTCCGACCCGAAGTTATTTTACCAACTCGGTCGGTGTCAAAGATTACGATAATTTAATCAAACCCGATATTTCTGCTCCGGGAAATCGTGTGATTTCCAATAAAGCGCCGAATAATGTGATGGCAACAGCCAGCCCGACATTGTCGCCGGCAGAATTAAATACCGCCGGAGCAACCGATTCAATGATGTATATGAGCGGAACTTCGATGTCGGCTCCGATTGTCGCGGGCGCGGCGGCTTTATTGTTGCAAGTTAATCCGAATCTGACTCCCGGAATGGTGAAAATGATTCTCCAATACTCGGCTCAACCGATTTCCGGCGCAAACACTTTGGAACAAGGCGCGGGACAATTAAATGTTGAAGGTGCCGTCCGTTTAACAAAATCTTTGCGAACCGATCTGAACTTTCAAACTGCCGCGATTTTAGGGACGACAATGTTTCCGACCGGCGGCGTTGCTCCGACTGCGTCAACGGCAATTAACGGAACGACTTTCGGTTGGTCGCAAATTATACTTGGCAGTTATACTTCGATTTCAGGTGAAAATCTGATTTCCAAATTTCAGCCCGCGTATTTGTTTGCCAATAAATTAGGCGACGGCGAAGTTGTTACAACCGGTGTTTTTTCAACCAGCGCAACTAATTTGACAACCGGACTGACCGTCAATCCGAACATCATGACAAGTAACGGCGGGAGTTTGGCGAGCGGGACAGTTTATGCCGCTTCCGGGGTTTTAACCGGCGACGGTGTTTTGACGGGCGACGGCGTATTAACCGGCGACGGTGTTTTGACGGGCGACGGTGTACTAACCGGCGACGGTGTTCTAACGGGAGACAGCATTTTATTGGGCGACAACACGGCTTCGATGCGATAGAAAATAAAAATAATATAAGGAGGAAAATATGTTACACAAATCTATCGCACAACAAACACACGCTTCGGACAGCGAAACGGGAGCAATCTTTTTCTTGGCTCCAAGCAAAACAGCGTTACGCGAACTCAACAACGCAGACACCGCTCAAGTTTTAAGTTTTCTTGCTCTGCGTCCGGTTCATACAGTCGTGATGTCAAGTTGGATCAACGATAACGGCATTGAAAACGCCGCCAATCGCGGAAAATTCTACGGTTATTTCAGTCAATCGGGAAGTTTGGAAGGCGTTGCTTTAATCGGACACACCACGTTGGTTGAATCTCGTTCGGATAAATCATTGGAAGCCTTTGCGTTCCAAGCCAGATCTTCGCAAACTCCGATTCATATCATTATGTCGGCGGGAAATGTGGTTGAAGACTTTTGGAAGTTTTACAGCGGCACAACCCAAGCCCCGCGATTGCTTTACACCGAACTTTTATTTGAATTGAGCTTTCCGTTTTTGGTCCGCGAAAACTTTGATGCGTTGCGGCTTGCGACTGCCGACGAATTGTTATTGGTTGCCGAAGCACACGCCGAAGTTGCTTTTGAAGAAAGCGGAAAAAATCCGTTGGAAACACATCGCGAACAATTTCTTTCGAGAGTTTTACGAAGAATCGAACAAGGTCGTTGCTGGGTTGTCATCGAAGACGGAAAATTACTTTTCAAAGCCGATGTTATCGCCGAAACCGCCGAAGTTTCATATCTCGAAGGAGTTTATGTGCCGATGCAATCACGCGGCAAAGGTTTTGGCACAAAATGTATGTCCGAATTAGGTAAACGCTTGCTGGAAAAAACCGACACGGTTTGCTTATTGAGCAACGAAAAGTTCACCCACGCTCACAAAGCATACACCAAAGCGGGTTTTAAGATGACCGATGCCTGTCAAACAATATTTGTTTAATAAGTTTTTATAGACAAAACTATGTTAAATAGCGCATAATGAGAAGTAGCTCTTTTGAGTTGCTTCTCATTTGCTTTTTTTGCCGGAAACGGCTCAAGTTAAACTTCTCGACAACATCATCAAATCTGCTCGGCAATCCGACAAATAATGTTGTACGGTTCGCTTTTTCAAACAAATCGGCAAAATAATGTCGGTTTATCGATTTTCTTAACAAACTTATAAAATCAATAATGCGAATAGTTTAGAGCATTTTTGCACTTTTACTTGGTGCTTATCAGTCTCAACCTTCCGATTCTTCTCCGTCGGAAACAGTTATTTCTCGATTATGGAATTACAAACCCGAATAAAGTCATATGTTTCAGTCGTCATTGTGATCGGCTTGGCTTGTTTGGGCTTTGCTTTGCTAAATTGGAATTCGCGCGAAATAACACTGAATTATTATATTTTAGCCGCCTTTACAATCGCTTTCGGCTCGCGTGTTTCAATCAGAATTCCCCGCTTGAAATCCCACGTTGCCGTTTCAGACACATTTATTTTCTTGGCTTTGCTCCAATTTGGCGGCGAAGCGGCAATTTTGTTGGCTGCCGTCGAAGCCTTTTGTTCGTCTTGGCGATTTTGCAACAAAAAAATTACCGTAGTTTTTAATGCTTGTGTGATGGCAGTTTCGGCTGCCTCGGTTTTATTGGCGTTACGAATTTTTTCGATGTATCCGCCGGAATTGTTTCATAAAAAAAGTTTTACGAACATAGTTATCACTTTGACCATTACCGCGTTGATTTATTTCATCGTGAATTCGGGCTTAACCGCAATGTACGGTGCGATTAAAGGCAACGAATCTGTTTGGGAAACGTGGAAAACGTCGTATTTGTGGACTTCATTAACCTATTTTGCGGGTGCAATTTGTGCCGGAGCTTTAGATTTAATGATTCACGAAATCGGTTTCGTGGTTCTGATTGCCTCTGTTCCGGTTATAATTTTTGTTTATTTGACCTATCGAACGTATTTGAAAAATGTTGAAATTTCGGTTTTGCAAGCTCAACAGGCAAACGAATATGCCGCTGTGCTGGAAAGCCAATCGCTTGCTTTACGCGAATCGGAAGAACGTTTTCGCAGTGCTTTTAACTATGCTCCGATTGGTATTGCGATGGTTTCGCCAACCGGCGAATGGCTCAAAGTAAATAATGCTTTGCGTGAAATTTTGGGTTACGAAGAAGCCGAATTTTTAGAATCGGACTTTCAATCGCTGGTTTATCCCGCTGATTTAGGCGATGTCTTGGTGAAATTTCACTTGTTGCTTTCGGGCAGAACACCGACTTCAAAACACGAACATCGTTATTTGAATAAATCCGGCGAAATTGTGTGGGTTTTTTGGAGCGTTTCGGCAACGGGGAATTCAGACGCGGCAAGTCAAAATTTTATCTTTCAGATTCAAGACATTACCGACCGAAAACTCGCCGAAGATATGTTGCATTTCAAAGCAACGCACGATGTTTTGACTAATTTACCGAATCGTTCTTTGTTCACGGTGCGGTTGAATGAAGCCTTGAGCAAACACAAAGAAGACTCGACTTATCGGGTCAGTGTTTTATTTATTGACCTTGACAGGTTCAAAATTGTCAACGACAGTTTGGGGCATCACATCGGCGATTTACTTTTGATTGCGATTTCAAATCGGTTGCGCGAATGTTTGCGTCCGTCCGATTTGGTTGCCAGACTCGGCGGCGACGAGTTTACGATTTTGGTCGAAGGCAGATTTTCCGACGATGAAGTTTTGCGCATCGCCGAACGCATCAACGAAAAATTTGCAATCCCGTTTGATTTGGACGGTCACGAAATTTACAGTTCGGCAAGTATCGGAATTTTGCATTCTTCCGACAGCCATTTAACGACCGACGATTTAATGCGTGATGCCGATATTGCTATGTATCAGGCAAAACGCGGCGGAAAATCACGCTACGAAGTATTCGATCCGAATATGCACGAAGCCGTCAAAGAAGTTCACGAACTCGGAAATGATTTGCGAAAGGCAATCGAGAAAAACGATATTCAAGTTTATTATCAACCGATTGTTTCGTTGGAGTCGCAAAAACCGGTCGGATTTGAAGCTCTGGCTCGGTGGGATCATCCGAAATACGGGTTGATTCCCGCAAATAAATTTATACATTTAGCCGAAGAAAGCGGCTTAATCGGCGTTTTAGGCGTAAACATTTTAAAGCAAGCCTGTGAACAAGGTCGCATCTGGAACGAGAGCTTTTCCGCGTTTCCGGTTTCGATGAGCGTCAATCTTTCGTGCAAACAATTTAGTAACCGCAATTTAGTCGAACATATTTCGAGTATTTTGGCGGAAACAAAATTCAATCCGCATTTACTTAAATTGGAAATTACCGAATCGCTTTTTCTTGAACACAAAGAACGCGCGATTGAAATGCTTCATCAACTTTGTAAAAAAGGCATCGAAATAAATATCGATGATTTTGGGACAGGTTATTCAAACTTGAGTTGCTTGACGCAAATGCCGATTTCAACCTTGAAAATCGACCGTTCGTTTATCGAACAACTCGAAGAAGAAGGCGCGAATCTTGAAATTGCCGAAATCATCTTGAAACTAGCCAAAGTTTTAGGTCTAAGCGTTATTGCCGAAGGTATCGAAAATGAAACGCAACTCAAAAAACTGCAAAAGCTCGGTTGCAAAAGCGGGCAAGGTTATTTGTTCGGAAAACCGATGAATTCAATTGCTGCCGGCGAATATCTCGAATCATTTTCCGATGCCGTGTTTGTTCCGCAAATAAATCAAAGTATCGAAGTTGTTTCGATGGTTCAATAAGCAAGTCTGAAAAATTTTCAAACAAAAAGCGAAGCCCGAAAACTTCGCTTTTATTAATTTAAACCCGATTACTTAGAGTTTTCTTGCGCCGAAAGTGACATTTGAAAACGCTTTGAAACCCGAAATGCTTCCCGATGGTACCGCAGTCGAAGGAGGCGTTACAATGACAGGGTCGCGGGAGATAATCCCGATGCTTAAACTTCCCCCGTTAAAAGAAAAATTGCCCGGCAAATTGTTGATTAAATTCGTCGGAGCCTGATAAGTAACCGTATCTGCAAACAGAGTAATCGAAGCTGAATGAGAACCGTTCGCAACATGTAAAACTGCTCGGCTGAAAACACCGACCAACGTATTGCCGCAAACAACATTGAAATTACCTTGTGAGCCGAATACTAAATCCGCCCTGCCAAAGCTCAAAAAATCTACTGCTGCCGGAGCAGCGGCGGGGATATTTAACACGCCAACATTACAACCGACAAACTGCGCTCCCGTAATTTTATTTTTCAGCCAAGACTGCGGCGGAGCTTGGGTGAATACTTGAAAATCAGCATTTCCTCCCGCCCAACCGTTAAAAACACTGTTGACAGCGTCTAGCGCCAAATTATTAGGATGGTTCAAATTATGACCGAAAACTGCAATATCACGGTGCGATTGTCCGAAAATTTGAACCGACAGAATTAAACTTACTGCTAAAACTATTAAAATAAATGATGTTTTTTTCATTTTATTGTCTCCTGTTTTTTTGATTTTGGGGCTTATAGAAAAACAACTAAAACTTTTGCTTCGGGGAGATAATCAATAAAACATTATCTTCAGCTTTCAAGGGAACTTTAGCCGCTTTTCAAATTATAAGTCCGGGTTTTAACTGAATTAAAAGAGTTTTTTCGGCGAACGCGACAGGATGTTTGAATGTCTTAAGCAGACAGGCTTGCCTCTGAAACAAACTCAAAAAGTATGTAATCAATATAAGCAAAGGTGTTATTGATCAAACAATCCGGCAACTTTGTCGAATAGACTCGATTAACTCCGAAAATGACGATGACAGCATCGGATGCGGCGCAGAATTTCAAAACCGTTAAATTTTTTGCCGCATACCGGAAAGCGAAATCCGAAAACTCCGCTTTCTCTGAATTTATAATTCGCTTTTAGATTTTTCTCGCACCGAAAACGATGTCTGAATATGCTCTGAATTGTGAAATACTTCCACTCGGCACAGCCGCAGTCGGAGGCGTTACAATTACCGGAGAATCCGTAATAATTCCGATGCTCAAACTTCCGTTGTTGAATGCAAAATTACCGACGGCATTCGTAATCAAGTTTGTCGGAGCGAGATAAGTAACAGAATCGTTAAATAATGTAATCGAAGCCGCATGCGAACCGTTTGTAACGTGCAAGATTGCCCGACTAAATGTCCCTGTCAAAACTGTTCCGCCGCAAACTACATTAAAGTTTCCCACGCCGTTAAAAAGTAACTCGGCTCCATTGAAGATATTAAAATCAATAGTGCCGGGAACATTAACGATATTCAAAACCGCATTACAACCGACTTGCTGAACTCCGTTAAGTTTATTTTTCAGCCAAGATTGCGGCGGTGTTTGGGTAAATACTTGAAATGTTGCATTTGCTCCGAAAAAACCGTTAAAAGTACTGTTCGGCGCCGCATTGGCTAAAACGCCGTTATTATTCAAATTATGACCGACAACCGCAATATCACGATGTTGTTGTCCGAAAATTTGAACCGACAGAACTAAACTAAACGCTAAAACTACTAAAGTAAATGATGTTTTTCTCATTTTATTGTCTCCTGTTTTTTTATTTTGAGACTTATAGGTAAGCAACTAAAACTTTTGACTTTGGGAGATAATCAATAAAAATTATCTTCGGTTCTCAAGGGAGATTTAGACCGCTTTCAAATTATAAGTCCGGTTTTTAACTGAATTAAAAGAGTTTTGTTCAAAAAATTAACAATGCGTTTAAAATATCTTAAGCAGATAAGGCTTGTCGCCGAAGAAATAAACTTAAAAGTTATGTCAATCGATGCGGGCAAATTTTATTGATTAAACGACCTGACAATTTGGTTGAAAATACTCGATTTATTCGGAAAATTGATGATACCGATTATATAAACTAAAACTTTGCTATGTTAATCTGACGAATGCAAAATTAACTTTTGCCGACTTTTTGCCGTAAATATCGCAATTTTTAATTTTCCGGCTTGTTGATAGTTTACAAGCCGTCTAAAATTTTAATTGGCAATGGCAAAAACATCTGAAAATAAAATTTTAATCACCGGCGGAACCGGCTTTCTCGGTACACATTTGGTCAAACAATTTCTCGCGGCGGGACAAAAAAATCTTCGCGTAATGGCTTCGTCTGTTCCCGTGTGGATGCAGGACGCAGGCGTTGAGCCGTGTGCGGGTTCGGTTACGAATCTGAAACACGTTGCCGCAGCGACCAAAAATGTCGAAGCAATTTATCATCTGGCGGGAAAAGTTTCGTTTGAATACGACGGTGCGATTAAAATGAACAAATTGCACGTTGAAGGAACTCGGCTGTTGTGCGAAGCCGCAAAGGAAAACGGTGTCAAAAACTTTATTCTCGCATCGTCGTCGGGAACTTCGGCGATTACAAAACACGGCGAAATTACCGATGAAACTTATCCGCAACCTGTCGAAATTCTAAGTAAATGGGCGTATTACGCATCAAAATATTACCAAGAAAAAACTGCGTTGCAGGCATTCGGCGAGAAGGGCGAACGGCTGGTTATTTTAAATCCGAGTTTGCTGTTGGGCAGCGGCGACGACCGTTTGAGTTCGACCAAAGTTGTGCTTGATTTTATGGCAAAAAAGTTGCCGACAATGCCGGGCGGCGGTTTGAATTTTGTCGATGCGCGCGATGCCGCGACTGCGTTTATGAACGCTTTGGACAAAGGAAAACATCAGGAACGTTATTTGCTCGGTGCCGTAAATTGGACGGTCGAAGAATTTTTCAAACGGCTGGAAAGATTGAGCGGAGTTTCTGCGCCGATGTTCAAAGTGCCGACAAAAATCGCCGTGGCGGGAGCAAATTTTATCGATTCGCTTTATAAAAATTGGAATCGATCCGCCCCGTTTGAAGCCAGCGAAGTAGAAATGGGCGAGTATTTTTGGTATTTCGATTCGTATAAAGCCGAAACCGAACTCGGCTTTACAGCCCGCGAACCCAATGAAACACTTCACGAGACAATCAAATATCTGCGTGAAAATTTTTTGGGCGAAGGCGTTTTTAAGTGAATGCAACTTTAATCCAAACTTCCCAAAATATCATCAAGTTCTTCGGCTTCACGTTTTGCCACACGCTCGAAAAATTGCTGAATCTCTTCCGGCGTGGAGTCGTATTCGATACATTGTTTAGTAAAATCTTCGAGCAAATGCGGTTGTGTGTGTTTGTACATAATATAAATCCTTTCATGAGCAACTCCGGTCATCGCAAATGCAGCGTCCAATTTCTCTTGGTCGGGATTCTCTGTTTCAATTTTCTCTTCAGCTAAACACATATCCAAATAATTTATCAATTTGTTTTTACCTGCTTCAATTTGTCGAGTAAGTTCAGCCGCTTTAGCTCTCATTTGTCCGCGTTTTGCTGTTGGGGCATTTTGCATTTTTGCGACATATCGATCACGAATAGCAATATTTTCTTGTAATTGGACATCAATTTCTTTGAAAAAATCGTCGGTTTCGTAAGCAATTTTGTTGATTTCATACAATGCTTCATCCATTTGAATTTGCGGATGCTTCATCTTAGACTTTTTATATTTAGGTTTACCGCCCGGATTTCCTAAAATATTTTGCAGGTCGTAAGATTCGCGTATGGCAACGCGATCGTAAAATTCTTCTTTAATTTCGGGAGCCATTTTCCCTGTAACTTGCGCCTCAAATTTCTCAAAAAAATCCTTATCGCCTTTGTGTTTGGCAACAATAAAAATACGTTCCATACTTTCCCAAACTTTTTCAGCCGCATCATCTTTTTTGATAAGACTTTCTAATTCATTTTTCTTATGGTTTTTAATAATCTCATATTTATCGGCAAGTTTTTGCTCAAAAGTTTCAATCGCATCACCAAGTTTTTGCAAAACATCTGCCGCTTCGGCACGATCCTTTGGCGGTAAAGTCGGAAGTATTCGAGAATACTCCGCGTGTTGCTCAATCATCTGAGTTAAATCTTTAAGTTGTTGTTTATATTCATCATCCGTATCTTGCTTTTGCATACTTCTCCTCCTTCAGACTTCTAACTTTGATTTACTTTTTCTTCGCCTTGGCTTTCATCAGATTATCACTCGCTTCTTTGAATTTCGGATTCAGTTGAACCGCTTTTTCAAATTGTTTTATCGCTTCGTCAACTTTTTCGTCCGCCAATAAAACTACGCCGAGTAAATTATAAAATTCGGGTTTGGTCGGATTTCGGCGAACCGCTTCGTTTAATTCGTTTATGCCTTCGTTAATTTTTCCCGTGCGAGCTAAAATAAAACCCAGATTGGCTCGAATATCATTTTTCGAATCATCGATTTTCAACGCTTTTTGCATATAATCGGCAGCTTTTTCATATTCGGCTTTTTGCGCGTAACCAATTCCGATTGCCGAATAATTTTGCAACAAAACTTCCGCTCCGATTCTTCCCGTATTTGCAAAACTCGCAATTTTCTCGGTAATTTGAGCCGCCTCGTCAAATTTCCCTTGTGCAAACAATGCTTTCGTCAAATTTGAATTTGCGGCAAAATCATTCGGGCGTAACGCGATCGCTTTGCCGAAAGTTTTCTCCGAATCGACATATTGTTTATTTCTGAGATTTATAAGTCCGAGCGATAAATATGCGTTCGCAAATTCGGGATTATGCAGAATCGCTCGGTTACATTGTTCCTCGGCTTCGGTTAAACGATCTTCGCTCAACAGTTGTTGGCAGAGATTTTGTTCGATCACAGAGTTGTTTTCAGTAACGGAAAGTGTTTGCGTATAAAGGGTTTCGCTGTTTTTCCAAAACGAAACCTGCCTGACCGCAAGCCCCGCCAAGCCGAGTAAAACAACCGCCGCCAAGCCCGCCAAAACTCTGCGATCAAGATTTTTCAATAAATCCGAGACGAGCCAGACAATCGCCAAACTCAACCCGATATACGGAATATAAGTGTATCTGTCCGCCAAACTTTGCGAACCGACTTGTAAAATGCCGATGACGGGAACGAGTGTTCCGAGAAACCAAAACCAACCCGTAAACAGATACTTTTTCGACTTAATTTGCCAAATACAAAAGGCTGAAATTGCGATAATTAAAACGATCGAGCCGGCAATTTGCCAAAGCGGAAGTTCTCTTTGATACGGATAAAGCACACCTAAATTAAACGGATAAAACAACATTCCGAGATATTTAACATAAGATATAAAGGCGTTGAAAAGTCGGGTCGAAATCGGTAAAAGTTCGAGCGATTGGACGGCGTTCTCCGATTTTTGAGCCAAAAATGTAATTACTGAAAATAAAACGGTCAATGCAAAGAACGGAATTTTCTCCTTTAATAACGGCATTATATTTTTAAGTTGAAAATTATCAAACCGTTCCAACGCCCAATAATCAAGCAACAGAAAAGTAAACGGAAGCGTTATTGCCATTGATTTTGACATCAATCCGCAGACGAAAAACAATAGTGCAAACAAATAAAATTTTGTCCGTTTTTCATCTTTGCTTCGGGCAAAATCAACATAAAAATACGTTGACCAGAGCCAAAAAAAGACGCACAAAACATCTTTTCGTTGCGAAATCCACGCCACCGATTCAGCATGCGTCGGATGAACGGCAAAAATCGTCGCAACAACCGCGCTGCGCCACGTTGAACCGGTTAATTTTTTAATGACGACAAAAAGCAAAACCGAATTAAGCGTGTGAAAAATAACGTTTACAAGGTGAAATTGACCCGCTTTAAAGCCAAACAGCGAGACATTGATTTGGTAAGAAATCGTCGTCAGCGGATGCCAGTTGGCAAAATAAAAATCCGTAAATGCCAAACGAACGGATTCAAACGAAAGTCCGTTGACCACATACGGATTTTCGTAAATGTAAATGTTGTCGTCCAAATTGATAAAGGAAAAACCGAAAGTTTGTCCGTAAATCACGAGACACGAAAGAGCCAAGCCGAAAACAACGTACAAATTTGTCCGATTTTGAAAAAACGCGACTAATCCGTTTCGCTCGCGGGTTTCTTCGGTTGCCGTACTTTGTTGTTCCGTGATTTCGGTTTCCGCAAGTTCTGTTTGCGGGTTATTGTTATTTTTTTTCTTCGCCATGGTTTTTTTCAATTTCTTTGTAATACGCCGGAAAGAGTTTCTGTCCGCGTTGTCGGAAAATTCGGGTGCGAATCAAACCTGTTTTATGCAACCGAAATTTTACCGATGTCAACAAAACGCCGAGTCCGTATTTGACGCTGCGCGAGAAATTTATCGAAGATGCTTCGGCAAAATATCGCGTCGGGCAACTTATTTCGCCGACTCTGAAATCGAAATAAATTGCCTGTGAAATCATTTCGTTATCGAACACAAAATCGTCGGAATTTTCTTCGAGCGGCAAAGTTTCCAAAACTTCGCGGCTGAACGCGCGAAAACCCGTGTGATATTCGGAAAGTTTGAAATCCATCAGAATATTTTGCGTGAGCGTTAAAAATCGATTCGCCACGTATTTATAAAGCGGCATTCCGCCGCCCAGCACACCTTTTCCCAAAATTCTCGAACCCATCACCGCATCGTATTCGCCAAAAGCAATCATTCCCGCCATCGGCACAATCAACTTCGGCGAGTATTGATAATCGGGATGAACCATCACAATTATATCGGCATCTCTTTGCAAAGCCTCGCGATAACAAGTTTTTTGATTTCTGCCGTAACCGAAATTCCGCTCGTGTTGAAAGGTCAAAAGATTAAGTTCGCGTGCCAAAACGACCGTTTCATCAGTGCTGTTGTCATCGACCAACAGAATTTCATCGACAATTTCACGCGGAATCTCCGCGACTGTTTGGCGCAACGTTTTTGCGGCATTATAGGCGGGCATCACCACAATTATTTTTTTACCGTTCAACATATTTTACGGCTGAAACCACGAGCGTTCCGCCTTTACCGCAGAGACTCGCTAAAACAGAAATCGGCAAAAAGCAGCCGGAAAAAATTATTCCCGAAATAAAATGCAGTAAAGATACGGATGTGCCGGTCGCCACGTCTTTTTTCATCAGTATTTTCAGAAACACATTCGGAACTTTGTAAATCGAATTCAATAAACTTTGCGACCAACCGAGCAAATCGTATTCAAACTCTTTGTGCGATTTGGTCAAAACTTCAAAGCCGTATTCTTGCAAACAAAACGCCAGTGATTTTCGGTTAAAATGAAATAAATGACGCGGAACGTCCAAATGCAACCAAGTTTTTCCGAAGAGTTTTGCCTGCCAACCGCTTGAGTTCGGCACGGCAATCAGCAGTGCGCCGTCGGCTTTCAAAAGATATGAAATATCAGTCAAAACTTCGATTAAATCGGGAAAATGCTCCAACGAATGCCAAAGCGTAATCGCATCGAAACTGTTTTCGCCGTATTTTTGTCTGACGGCGGAAAGCGATTTATAAACGGGGAAATCGACTTCGGGCGGATTAAATTCCGTGCCGACGGTGTGCCACCCGTTTCTGCCCGCCAGTTCCAAAAACGAACCGTTTCCGCAACCGATGTCCAACAAATTTCCGCCGGTTTTTGTTTGTCTGAGACGCGCAAATCTTCTTTGCATTCGGAAATTTCCCGTGAAACTGTGTCGCTTGCCGTGATATTCGGCATAGTATTTTTCAAGCGTTGGCGGTTGCGGAAAAGTTTGTTTCAGCTCGCAATGACGGCAAACTTTTATTTCAAACTTTTCCGCCGTTTCCGAATCAAAAACTTCTTTCAGATG
This sequence comes from Acidobacteriota bacterium, assembly GCA_031430435.1. Taxonomy (GTDB): domain Bacteria; phylum Acidobacteriota; class Blastocatellia; order Pyrinomonadales; family Pyrinomonadaceae; genus JANNVK01. The sequence continues at coordinate 58,898 of JANPBM010000102.1, read as the reverse complement.
AGTTTCCAAACTATTTTTACAAATATGACAAAAGTGCATTTACTTGCCGATTCTTTTCAAACTTCCTTCGCCGCTGATTTTGCGTGATTCGATGCGGGCAACTTTTTCGGCTTGGGCAAACGCCCGCAGAAAATTTTCGCCCAAAACTTTGCGAATATCGGTTTCGCTGTAACCGCGTCGCAACATTTCGTAGGTAATTAACGGCAAACTTTCGGCTCCGGTAATGCCTTCGGGCAAAAAAGGAATGCCGTCGAAATCCGATCCTAACCCGACATAATCGATTCCCGCAACTTCTTTGATGTGGTCGATGTGATCGACAACTCGTTTGTAATCAGGCACATAAATCGGATTTTCGGCAAATAATTTTCGCTCGGCTTCGTTATACGATTGTTTGTCTTGGAATTGTTCTTTCAAGGCTTCGAGCTGCGGTTTCAATTTTGCCGAACGTTCGTTTTCTTCTTTGTTGGTTCGGGCATCCAAAAACGACGGATAAAAGTTAATCATTATCACGCCGCCGTTTTTGGCAACTCGTTTCAAAACATCGTCGGGAACGTTGCGAGTGTGGTCGTTCAAAGCTCTCGCGCACGAATGCGAAGCGATAATCGGAGCGGTCGAAACGTCCAACGCATCGTTCATCACCTTGACCGAAACGTGCGAAATATCAACCAACATTCCGAGTCGATTCATTTCTCTGACAACGTCTTTGCCGAAATCGGACAAGCCGTTATTTTTGACTTCGCCGCGATGAGCATCTGCCCAATCGTGCGAAACATTGTGCGTCAAAGTCATGTATCGAATGCCCAAACGATAAAATTCGCGCAAGGCAAACAACGAATTTTCAATCGCGTAACCGCCTTCGATTCCCATCAACGCGCAAACTTTTCCTTGTTTTTTGGCTTTGCGAATGTCGGCGGCGGTCGCGCAAAAATTCAAATCGGACGGATGTTTTTCAACTTCGCGGTAAGTCGAGTCAATCAAATCGATTGCCCGCCGCATTTTTCCGCCTTTCTGATAATCGGTGCCGGAAACATAAATCGAGAAAAACTCGCCTGTCATTCCGCCTTCTTTGAAACGCGATAAATCCGTATGAAACGGATCGCCGTCGCTGTGAAACTTTCCGCGTGAATTGCTCGCCAAATCAAAATCATCATCAACCATCGGCGAAGTAATATCGTTGTGTCCGTCAACAATGACGGCTTTTTTGTGAATCTTTAACGCTTGTTTCCAAAGTTTTGCGTCCAATCCCGCAGGCATTGTTTGGGCAAAAGTCGCGGTTGCGAAAACGAAAAGCAGAGCAATGGCAAATAGTTTTTTCATAGATGTTTTGACGGAAAGAAGTTTTGAAATGAGTTTAACTTTTTTCGGCTGATTTTGCGAGAAACCTTAGCCTTTTTCAGTCGTAAATAATTCGGATTCCGCCGATTAGCGGAGAATTACGAGTTTCTGCTTATCGGCGACAATAAAGTTAAGGTTGAAAGCTATTTATTTTGGTCATACAAATATAAACCCAGTCCGAATTTCGCGGCGGCGCGACGCAACGCCATACTTTCGGAATTACTCGAAGAATTGCCGTAGGAATCCAAATCTTCGTCCTCTTGTCCGGTTGCTTCGCGGTAAATAATGCCTTCGACGCACGGAATCGAAAGCCGCACGGTCAAAATCAGTTTTCCGCCGATAGAATCGATCGAACGAATTTCATAACACCAACCGCCGGCATAATGATCGAGATATTTAATCGCATCGTGCCAGGCGATGTAAACAATTTCTTTGCCGCCTTGTTTGCGTGAACGCAGATGACGTTTTGCCACAGGTTTCGACAAATCTTTGACAATCTCGCGGATTGAACGCAATTCGCCGGTAATAAGTTCTTCGGTAATGTTTTCTTCACTCATAATAATTGGTAAGATGTCTGTAATGTCGGTTGAAATATTTATTCATTGAAACATTGATTCATTGATAAATCAATGTTTCATTCTATACTTATGAAACTTTTAACGCAAAAAACCGTGTTACAATTTGCGAATTGAAGTTTTATCCGATGACTCAATCAAAAAATGGTTCAATGAATCAATTAAATTATGGCTGAATTTATTTGTCGTTTAGGAACGCCGTCGGGCGAAATTGTGACGCGGATTGTCGAAGCAAACGCCGCGAACGAAGCGAAACTGCGATTTGAAAGCGAAGGATTTCGCGTGTTTGCCGTAAATGCCCAAGACGGCGGAATGTTTTCTTCGATTCCGTTTTTGGGCGGAAGCAAAAAAGCCAAAGTCAAACAAGCCGATTTTCTCCTTTTTAATCAACAACTTTCCGCCCTTTTGCGAGCCGGAATTCCAATTTTGCAAGCGATTACTTTGCTCAAAACTCGCGCTCAATCTGCCGCGTTACGCGAAGTTCTGGCGGATGTCGAATCAAAAATTAAAAGCGGCGTTCCGCTTTCCGAAGCCTTTGAAATGCAGGGAATTTTCCCGAAAATTTATACGGCTTCAATTCTCGCGGGTGAGCGAAGCGGTGCGTTGGACGATGTTTTGGCTCGGTACGTAAATTTTTTGAAACGCAGCGTCGGACTCGGCAGAAAGATAAAAGGCGCGTTGGCGTATCCGTTATTTTTGTTGACCGCATCGCTTTTAATGACAGGCTTTCTGACGATTTACGTTGTGCCGCGAATGTCCGATTTGTTCAAAGGTTTAAGCGGCGGAAAGGGCTTGCCGACCGTTACCGTGATAGTTTTGGGGATTTCAAACGGTTTGGCGAGTAACATTTGGTGGGTTGCGCCGTTATTTTTAATCATCGCTTTTTCGCTTTACGTGTGGCTCCGAACGCCGAGCGGGAAACTGACTTTAGACCGCTTTTTACTCAAACTTCCGCTCTTCGGATTACTGATTCGGCAAATCACGACATCGCAAGTTACACGCTCGATGGCGACGCTTCTGCACGGCGGAATTACGGTTCCCGATTCGTGGAACATTGCCTCGCAAAGTGTGACAAACCTTGAGCTTCGGCGAAGATGTCAGTCGGTTTTGCCGTTGATCCGCGAAGGACAAAGTTTGACCGTCGCGCTTGAAAAAGCAGATTGGATTCCGCCGTTGGCGATGGATATGATCGGAATCGGCGAAAGTTCGGGAAGTTTGCGCGAAATGCTCGACGAAGTGGCGAATTTTTACGATGCGGAAGCCGAAGTCCGACTCGAACAAATGACAACTTTGCTGGAACCCGTCATTTTAATCTTTATGGCGTTAATCGTAATCACGATTTTAATGGCAATTTATATGCCGATTTTGCAATCGATTTCAAGCGGTCCTTTTGGCAAGAAATAGCTTTCGGCAATCAGCTTTCAGCATTCAGAAACGTGGTGTTATGAAAAATTTTAGAGATTTGAAAGTTTGGGAAAAGGCACACGAACTTACTTTGGAAGTTTATCAGGTAACGAAGTCTTTTCCAAAAGAAGAATTGTTTGGCTTGACGAGTCAAATCAGATGATCTTGTTCTTCAATTCCGGCAAATATTGCCGAAGGTTGCGGCAGAAAAGGCGATGCCGAATTTGCAAGATTTCTTCAAATCGCCTTTGGTTCGGCAAACGAATTGGAGTATCACTTGCTTTTATCAAAAGATTTAAAGTTAGTAAACGCAAATGATTACATAAATCTTGAAGCTAAATTGATTGAAGTGAAAAAGATGCTCGCAACATTTATACAAAGGATAAAAGGCTGACAGCCGACAAGCTGAATGCTGAAAGCTAATAAAAAATGGAAAATCAAACCACAACCAACGGCACGGCAGCTATTTCAACCGCCGATGTTGAAACCGCTTTGGGAACAATGCCCGATTTGAACGAAGCTCCCGAAGTTTCAAAGGCAAAACTGCTCGCTCGGCGTTATCGTTTGCCGTTTATAGATTTGTTGCCGCCCGACAAAGAATCGCCAATCGATTACACCGAACTGGCGAAAATTCCGGTTGATTTGATGCTTCGCAATCATTTCGTGCCGCTAAAACGAGTCGGCTCAAAACTTCATGTGGCGATGTCGGATCCGAGCAATCTGGATATTCTCGAAGAACTGGAAAATGCGCTAAACGTCAAAATTGTGCCGCACGTTGCCACGCAAGGAGCAATCGACGTTGTGTTGAAAAAAGGCGACGCAACACAGCGAGTTTTGCAGGAAGCAACGTCGAGTTTCAAAATTTCGCTTGTCAAAGAAACCGAAAACGGCGAAGAAGTTTTGGACTTAGACCGTTTGGCGACCGATTCCGATATGTCGCCGATTATCAAACTCGTTGACACAATTATTTATAACGCGATGGAAAATCGTTCGTCCGATATTCACATCGAAACCCGCGAACGCGACGTGCAAGTTAAATTCCGCATCGACGGCGCGTTATACGCCAAAGTTGATCCGATCGATATTTCGTATCATCAAACGCTGATTTCGCGGATCAAGGTTATGTCCGAATTGGACATTGCCGAACGCCGGGTGCCGCAAGACGGACGTTTTCGCGTAATTTACAAAGGTCGCACGGTTGATTTTCGGGTTTCGATTATGCCGACTGTTCACGGCGAAGACGCGGTTATTCGTATTTTGGACAAAGAACAAATCAGCGAAGAATTTAAGAATCTGAGCCTTGATATTGTCGGCTTTGCCGAAGACGATTTGGCGCGTTTTCGTCATTACATCAAAGAACCTTACGGAATGGTTTTGGTGACAGGTCCGACGGGTTCGGGGAAAACCACCACGCTTTACGGCGCGTTGAACGAAATCCGCAACGATGAAGATAAAATTATCACGATTGAAGATCCGGTGGAATACGTTTTGCACGGAGTCGTCCAAATTCCCGTCAACGAGAAAAAAGGTTTGACGTTCGCGCGCGGTTTGCGTTCGATTCTGCGGCACGATCCCGATAAAGTAATGGTCGGGGAAATCCGCGACAACGAAACTGCTCAAATTGCCATTCAATCCGCGCTCACCGGACACCTTGTTTTTACGACGGTTCACGCCAACAACGTGATTGATGTCATCGGGCGTTTTATCAATATGGGCGTTGAGCCGTATAACTTTGTGGCGGCGTTGAACTGCGTTTTGGCGCAACGGCTGGTGCGTCAACTGTGCCAAGTTTGCAAGCGTCCGTACCGTCCGAGCGAGCAGGAAATCCGTGAATCGGGTTTGCGTCCCGAACTGATGGCGGACAAAACTTTGTATATGAGCGTCGGTTGCGATGCGTGCAATCACACGGGCTATCGCGGGCGAACGGCGATTCACGAACTGCTTGATATGACCGACAACATCCGCGAAATGATTATCGAACGCCGTCCGGGAAGCGAAATCAGACGTGCCGCCGAATTAAAAGAAGGTTTGATAAGTTTGCGTAAATCAGCTGTTCGCAAGGCTTTAAGCGGCGTTACAACTTTGCACGAAATAAACCGCGTAACGTTTGTAGAAGAAATATTGTAGTAATCGAGTGATCGAAACATTATTTGGTTTGTTGCGTGTTCATCAAAAAGTAAAACCAATGAATCAATGATTCAGTCAAAAAATGAATCAATTTAACAACATGAAAACAAAATTTTTCGCGCTAATTTTATTTACCTTTTTCGTTCAAACAGGTTTTGCCCAAGAAACAACTGCCGCAAAACTGCCCGAAATACCGAAGATTTACGAAGCAAAACCGAGTGATGTCAGTTCGTTGGACAGCATTATGAAAGCGGTTTACGACGTAATTTCGGGCGATGCGGGACAAAAACGCGATTGGGACAGATTTCGTTCGCTCTTTCACAAAGACGCGCGTCTGATTCCGACTTCGCAAAATCCGACCACAAAAGCGGTCAACGCGCGAGCTTTAACGCCCGAAGATTATACCAAAAACGCCGATGCGTATTTTGCGAAAGAAGGTTTTTACGAAAGTGAACTTGCTCGTACGAGTGAAACTTTCGGTAATGTTACGCACGTTTTTTCAACTTATGAATCGCGGCATAAAAAAGACGATAAAACTCCGTTTGTTCGCGGAATCAACAGTTTCCAACTGCTTTTCGACGGCAACCGATGGTGGATTATCACAATTTATTGGCAAGGCGAAACGCCCGAATTACAAATTCCGAAAAAATATCTGAAGAACGGGAAAAACTAGCATTTCAAAAAAAAGTTTCAAGTTTCGATAAATTCGGCGTACGGCGTAAACACAATTTGATAATTTTCGGCTCGTAAAACATTGCAAAGCTCGATTAAATTTTTCGCGCCTTTGCCGAATTTTTCAAATAACTCACGCCGTATCGCCAAAACTCCGCAAACTGCGTCAACATTTTGAATAACTCGCCCGATTGATAAATTTCCGGCAAAATCACGCGGAAAACCTCGATTTATAAATTCGCCGTTGATAATTCCGCAGTTATCGATGGTTGAATCTTTGTTCAAAATTTTGCCGCCGACCGCTCCGATATTTTCTTGAATCGCAAATCTCGTCAATTCCGTAAACGCCGTCGAATCAACAGCTTCGATATTTTTTTCGACCAAAATTACAACATCGGAATTTGATTTAATGTCGGCAAAACTCTCTGCGGAAATAACTTCAAATGTGATACTTTCAGGCAAATTATAAATTACACGGCGATAATTCAGAAAACCTTTTTCAACTTTTGCCTTCGTGTTTTTTCGCTCGAAATGTTCACGCAAAGCCTTGTGTGCAAGCTCGTGCGCGTACGATTTTTCGTCCGAATCTAATGCCAACGAACCGCTGATTGCCCGCCAATGATAAAGAATTTTCGGAATATGTTTGATGTGTGTTTCGTCGATTTGTTCGATAAACCGCAACGCCAAATCGTAATCTTGCGAACCTTCAAAACCGAGTTTGAAACCTCCGATTTTTCGCAAAATTTCGGTTCTGTAAACCGATAAATGATTCAAATAGTTCATCGAATAAAACAAATGTTCGTTCCAATTCGGTTTGAAAACCGGCTCGCTTCGTTGTTGATTTTCGTCGATTTTATCTTGGTCGCTGTAAATAAAATCTGCGTTCGGTATTTCGTTAAGTTGTTTTATTACTTCAAATAAAGCATCTTCGGTTAGTTCATCGTCGTGGTCGAGCAAGGCGGTAAACTCGCCTGTCGCAAGTTCTAAAGCCGAATTCGACGCGGCAGAAATATGTCCGTTTTCGGTGCGGAAAACAATTTTGAAACGCGAATCTTTTGTTTGATATTCTGCTAAAATTCGCCGAATATGCGGACTCGGCGAATAATCATCGGCGATGCAAAATTCCCAATTTTCGTAAAGCTGATTCGTAACTGATTCTATACAAAGCCGCAGCCATTTTTCGTCCACGTTATAAACCGGCATCACGATTGAAATCAACGGTTTATACGAAAGTTGCGAGATTTTACTTTTAATTTCACGGCGATTTTCATCGTTGAGTTTATCTTTTTTAAGCGAATTGTTGATTCGGCGAGTTTCAATAAATCGCCGGAGACGAAAGCGGATTTTTTGTAGTGTAAGGCTCGGATGCAAATTCATTGAAAATTATGGTTTTGGGTATAAAGTGTCGCTGACCACATCTTGCAAATTCAGGTTTTTCCAGTCAAAATCGTCCGGCGTTTCTTTTGTTTTACGCCCCAAAAATGTGCTGTGGCAATAAAGTCCGGTTACGTTTTGATCGGCTAATTCCGCATCTTCCACACGCGAAGAAAAGCGTCCGACAATCGAATTTGAAACGCCGGCTTCAATACATTCAATTCCTAATTCCGGCGGAAACAAAACCTTCAACGCCATATCGCTGAACTGAAAAAAATGCCACGGACGTTCGTGCGACGAGTATGAAAAATGCGTTGTGATACAAACAATTCCGCCTACTTTCAAGCATTTTGCAATTTCAAACGAGGCAATCCAAGGCATTGCAAGGTGTTCAAAAACGGCTGAAGAATAAATTACATCGAACTTTTCATCGAAATATGTAGAAAGTTTATGAGCATCGCCGACCACATCAACGTTATCGCCCGCGTAAAAATCGAAACCGACATATTCGGCATTTGCAAAATTTTGTCGTGCCGCAGATTTTCCCGTAACTTCTCGGCTGCCGACTTCAAGAATGCGTTTTCCTTCGTGATTTCCAAATTCGATTAACCGTTTTGTGTGATAGGTGTCAGATGAAATCGGAATATCGTCGTGCAAATATCCGTGATCGAAACGGCTGACCAAAATTTTTGTCGATAAACCGTGAATCGTTTTTAGTGTTTGCTTGCCGAATTCTTTTATTCGTGTTTTGAAATTCATATTTTTGATTCAAATAAATCTTTTACGGCACTTTTCCAACCTTTTGAAAATCGATTGTAACGTCCGCTTTGATGTTCGCGTAAAATCGGCAAAATTCGGCTTAAACGATTACCGAGAATATCCATTCTGGCTTTGTAATGTTTTATGATTTCACGTTTTTCGACGATAAATTTTTCAATTTTATCATTTTTTTCTAAATGTAGAAATGCCGGATTTGTGTGAAAAATTTCTCGCATTTTCTCCAAACGTAAAATTTCATTTTGGTTGTAACTTATTGATTTTGAATAGTTTCCTTTATCGTTTAGGTTTATGCCGAGTTGCTGATTAGAATGCTGGCGATATTTAACCAAGTTTTCGTCGAGAAATTTTACTTCGGAATTTGCGGCAATTACAATCGAAATCCAAGCGTCGTGAATCGCGTTTGGAATATCAACGGGAATCGGCGAAAACTGGTTGCGAAACTTGCTTCGGAACGCCATTGTTGCTCCGGTTACAACGTTTTGACGCAATAAACTATCAAACAAATTGTCGTTCCGGCGTTCTTTCGGAAATGTAAAATGCCACAAACTTTGCCCGACCGAATTCAGGTTTTCGTCAACAATTTCCGCATTCGTAAAAACCATTCCGACTTCTTTATTTTCAACAAATATATTTTCAATTCGCTCAATTTTTCCGGATTTCCAAATATCGTCTTGGTCGGATAAAAAAATCAAATCGCCGCTGCACCGTGAAATTGCCTGTTCAAAATTTTTGGTCGAGCCTAGATTACTTTCGTTAGTTTGAAGATGAACAGGGAACGGCGAGTTTTTGGCAAAATCTTCGATAACTCTAATGCTTGCATCGTTTGAGCAATCATCGCCAACAACTAATTCATCGGGCAAGCGAGTTTGCGCAAGAAAACTTTCGAGTTGTTCGGTTAAGAATTTCTCGCCGTTGTAAGTGCAAAGTGCGATGGAAATTTTCATCACTTTTTAACAAAACCGGATAATCCTTCGTCTTTCAATTTTCGGTAAGCACGCATTACTTTTGAATCTTGGACAACTTTTTCGTATGTCCGCAAACGTTCGATATAGTCTTGCTGGGCATCGAAAATTCTCACGGCTTCAAGTCTTAAACCCATTTGTTGAAAGAATTTACGAATAATTTCCGCTTCCTGTTCATCAGCGTCGAAAAGCGGTTTGAAACTTTCCGGAATTTCCGTTCCGACGGCTAAAACTCCGAGTCCGTGACCGTGATGAAACTCAAAATTATTCGGGTATTCTTCGCATAATTTCGCCCAAAATTTCCACACGCCGAAACCTTTATCACGGACAAAAGTATCGTGAAACAATATAATTCCGCGTTCCGACATTTTCGGTAACCACGTTTCAAAATCGTGTTTTACGGCATCGTATGTATGAAATCCGTCAATATGCAGCAAATCAATCGAATTATCTGTAAATTTCGGCAAGGCTTCATCAAAGGTTGAACGCAAAAGCGTCGAAAAATCCGAGTAAAGCGGATTATGGTAGTTTTGCAGCGTGTTGAAAATTTCGTTCTCAAATTTCCCCGCGTGTTCGTCGCCTTGCCATGTGTCCACTGCGTAACATTTCGTCTTTGTTTGCAACGATTTAACCGTTTGACAAAAAGCACAATATGAAACGCCTCGATGTGAACCAAGTTCGACCAAAATTTTTGGTTGCAAGGCAGAAACAGCGAACATCGCAAACGGAATATGTTCTGCCCACGCAGTATCTTGTAACCAAAGCGGTTTTTCTAAACAAATTGAATGTTCTAAAGGATTTAACATTTTTTAAGTCTTGGAAGTCTCTAAAGTTTAGGAAGTCTGGGAAGGTAAAACCTGAGGAAAAAGTTTGCCCTTTTACTTTTTACCTTTTACCTTCACCTCCGTTTCCCAATCTAAAATCGGACGAATTATGCCTTCCATTTTTCCGGCGTAATCTCCGCGAGCCGTGTCGCCGTCGGTTGAATCAACCACATCAAAACTGACAATATCGAGCGAATTAAAATGAACTCGATTCGCCGGTAAATAGGTTACAATCGCAAAATTTACAAAAAAAGTTCCTTCTGCCATAAAGTTTGCGGGAATCCAAACTGTGCTTGTATATTCGCCTTTTTCTTTTTTACGCCGTTGCCAATCTTCTGTAACGTCTTGGACCGTAAAAACATGCACACGATCTTGGTTATAAAGTTGAAAGTTCGGCAACAAAATTTCACCGGATTTCAAGACTTCATAAGTTGCTTGGAATCCGATTTTTCGGCGAATATCGTGTGAACTGACAGTTTTAAAGTTTTCATCAATGACTCTGACTTTTTTTAGTTTAACAAATTCGCTTTGCGGAGCGGTAATTTCAGTTTCAAAATCTTTTTCGGCGGCAACGCTCCAACTTGCGTTCAAATAATCGCGGATAACCTCGGTCGCGGTTCCGTCTAATTCTATTTTACCTTGATTCAACGCGATTGCGCGATTGCACGTCCGCGTAACTGCGGATGTATCGTGCGAAACAAACAAAACTGTGCGACCTTGCTCTCGAATATCCTGCATTTTACCGAAACATTTCTTTTGAAACGAAACATCGCCGACCGCCAAAACTTCGTCAACAATCAAAATCTCGGTTTCAAGATGTGCGGCAACCGCAAACGCCAACCGCATAAACATTCCGCTCGAATAATGTTTGACAGGCGTGTCAATAAATTTTTCGACTTCGGCAAACGCAACGATTTCATCGAATTTTTTGGCAATTTCGGCTCGTTTCATTCCTAAAATTGCCCCGTTTAGAAAGATATTTTCGCGTCCCGAAAGTTCGTTATGAAAACCCGTGCCGACTTCCAACAGACTTCCGACGCGACCGTGCAAAGTTGCCGAACCGCTTGTCGGTTTGGTGATACGCGATAGAATTTTCAAAAGTGTCGATTTTCCCGCCCCGTTTTTGCCGACAATACCGAGCGTTTCACCTTGCGAAACTTCAAAACCAACATCTTTCAACGCCCATAACTCTTGTTTTTCTTGACGTTTACCGAAACTTGATAACGCTTCGCGAACAGAACCGCTCATCTTTCCGCCGAGATAATAAAGTTTCGATAAATTTTCTACTTCAATTGCTTTCATCAAATTAAATCGGCAAAATCGTCTTCCATTCGTTTGAAAATAAAGAGCGAAACGGCAAGTAAAATCAGCGTCATCGCGACCGAAATTGTTAGCGCAAACCAATCGAACGGCGTGCCGAAAAGCGAACTGCGGAAACCTTGCAAAATTCCGCTTAACGGATTAAACGCTAAAATAAACCGCATTTTTTCCGACAGATTTTCGCTCGTGTAAAAAACCGGCGAAGCAAACATCAAAACTTGCAAACCAAAGGGCAAAGCGTGTTTTATATCGCGGAAACGTACATTCAAAGCGGCAAACATTATGCCCGAACTTATCGCAAAAATTACGGCAAGAGCAATAAATATCGGTGCAAAAATGATTTGCGTTGAAATTGTAACGCCGTAATAAAACATCAAAATTATCAACAACCCAACGCCGATAATCAAATCGATTAAACCTGCTAACGTTGCGGAAATCGGCACAATCAAACGCGGAAAATACACTTTTGTAACCAAATTCGTGTTACTGATTAAACTGTTTCCGGCGTTCGTAATTGCATAATTTATAAAAAACCACAGCAAAATTCCGCTCAAGGCAAGCAACGGATACGGAACGGAATTTGAATCGAATCGAGCGAAGTTTGTAAAAATTACCGTAAAAATCGCGGTCGTCAAAACAGGCTGTAAAATTGCCCAAAAAACGCCGAAAAAAGTTTGCTTGTAACGAATCTGAATGTCTCGAAGTGTAAGAAAATAAAGAAGTTCGCGGTACTTCCAGAGTTCCTTCAAATCTAAATTTATCCACGCACCGCTTGGTTTTATTTTTATGATTTCCGACATTAACAATGAAGAATTACGAATTAAAAATTAAAACTCGATTATTTTGAAGCAGAAAAAATTCTTAATTCTTAATTTTTAATTCTTCATTGATAACGAACTTTCGCCCGATTATATCAAAATTTCCGCTGACAATCATCGTCAAGGCTTCAATATAAAGTTCGTGTTCGTGTTCCAGAATCCTTGCGGACAATGTTTCAGCCGTATCATCGGCAAAAACTTCGACAACTTTTTGGGCAATAATCGCACCGTGATCAAGCAGTTCGTCAACCAGATGAACCGTGCAGCCCGAAAATCTAACGCCGTAATCAACGGCTTGTTGTTGTGCGTCCAAACCCGCAAAAGACGGCAATAAACTTGGATGAATGTTGACGATTTTATCCGGAAATGCACGCACAAAATCAGCCGAAAGCAAACGCATATAACCTGCGAGACAGACAAAATCAACATTTCGCCGCCGCAATTCCGCGATAATTTCCGCATCGTGTGCTTCACGCGTACGCCCGTTTCGCGGACACGCGACAGTTTCAATTTCCAGTTCGGTCGCCTTCAACAAACCGATTGCCGACGGTTTATCGGAAATAACCACGGCAATTTCGGAGTCGGGAATTCGCTCGCTTTTGACGGCTTTTACGATTGCACTCATATTCGATCCGCGTCCCGATATTAGGATTCCAAGTTTCATTTCTCTAATTTACAGCCTTCACTTTCTCTCTAAACTCTTTTGCTTCAACGTTTAAACCGTTTTTATTGCAAAACCCTGCAAGTTTTTCATATCGTTTTTTCGGCTCAATTTTTGAAAACCAACAAATTTTTGCTATACATTCGGGACAAGCATCAATCGGATGTTTATCAGTTTCGCCCAAATGATTGCAGCCCGACATAACACATTCGTATTTTGTGCAGTGTGCAATTGAAAACATATGTCCTGTTTCATGAACCGCAATTTTTATCGTTCGGGTTAAGAATTTATCGAAATTATGCTCGTCATTAAACCGATAAAGTGACCACACGCCGACACGGTTTTCCAAACTTGCTTGTCCGAAAACGAAGTTGAAACTTTTGTCGAGATACAAATCTTCATTTGTAAACGCAATCAAAGCTGCGGCATCTTTCGGCAAATTCGGACGCAAAAGATTGTCCATGACGAAACCTGTGCGAATTTGTTTGTTTTTTGAAAATTGATTTATTCGATAGTTTTCAAGCGACAAAGGTTCTTTTAACTTCTGTATCGGCAATAACTTAACAGTCAATCCGAAATGATTTTCTATATATTCGGCGGTTAGTTTAATAACCTTTTGCTGTTCGGAATTAAATTTTCCGATTGGCTGAACATAAATAATTTTGCGTTCTTCGGTCGGTAAAGTCGGATTTGAATTTATGTATTGTTCAAAAGTCTGACCGTCTTCTTTGAATCTCGCCAGCCATTCATCAGGCTTCGGCTTGCCCATTAGCTTGAAAAACGGCTCGACTGATTTGATTGCTTTCGCCAAATCTTCGGGAACTTTTTGCGTTTCTTTTACAACTTCAAGCGAAAAAGAGTTTGCCTCATTTTCTACCCGTTTTTCACAAGCGGAAATAATCAGCAAACTCAATATAATCAACGAGATAAGTTTTCTCATCAGCCAATTTTACAAACTGAATTGCGTTGTTTCCAGATAATTTTTCACGAACGATAAAAACTTCTCGCCGTCTGAACCGTCAACAATTCTGTGATCGTAAGTCAATGCAAAATAAGCCATTGAACGGATTGCGATGTAGTCGTCGCCGTCGGGCGTGGTTAAAACTTTCGGACGTTTTTCGATTGTTCCGAAGCATAAAATCGCAACTTGCGGCTGATTGATAATCGGTGTGCCGAATAATCCGCCGAAAGTTCCGGTGTTTGTAATCGTAAAAGTTCCGCCTGTAACTTCATCGGGATTTAGTTTTTTTGTTCTCGCGCGTTCCGCTAAATCGTTTGCTGTCAACGTTAAGCCGGAAAGTGAAAGTGTGTCGGCGTGTTTTATAACCGGCACAATCAAACCCCAATCCAATGCGACCGCCATTCCTAAATTTACGTCGTTTTTGTAAATAATTTTGTCGCCGTCAACTTGTGAATTGATAATCGGATATTTTCGCAAGGCTTGCGTTACGGCTTGGAAAATGAACGGCATAAACGTTAATTTTGTGCCGAAACGTTCCGCAAAAGCATTTTTATTTTTGTCGCGGAATTTGACCACATTCGTCATATCAATTTCATAAACCGATGTAACGTGAGCCGAAGTTTTACGCGAAATTACCATATTTTCGGCGATTCGTTTCCGCATATTCGACATCGGTTCAACTCTGTCACCAACGTTCGCAGCAACCTGCGGAGCTGTTACGGTTGAATTTTGCGAAGTTGAAACCGTCGGAGCAGAAACCATCGGCGTAATAGGTTTGATAAGCAAATCTTGCGGACGCAAAGCCGCACCTGTGTCCAAATAGCTCAAAATATCTGTTTTTGTAACGCGACCGCTGATGCCGGAACCTGCGATTCTCGATAAATCAACGCCGTGTTCTTTGGCGATATTGCGAACCAACGGACTCGATTTGGTCAGCCGCAAAGATTCGAGCGTTTGGTTTCCCGCAGTTGCCGCCGCCGCTTTAGCTTGCGGAATTTCAACGACTTGTGGTATTTCAACAACTTTTGCAACTTCGGTTTTCGGCTGACTGCCAACTGCTCCGACCAACGCCAAAACCGTCCCGACTTCTACTGTTTCGCCTTCTTGGTAACGAATTTCAAGCAAAATTCCGGCGGCGGAACTCGGAACTTCGGCATCAACTTTATCGGTCGAAATTTCCAAAATCGCTTCGTCTTTTTCAACTGCATCGCCAACTTTTTTCAACCATTTTGAAACCGTACCTTCCGTAATAGAGTCGCCCATTTGCGGCATCACGATTTCAGCGGCACCGGCGTTAGAATCAGTTGCGACAACAGGTTGCGGAGTTTCAACAACTTGCGGCACTTCAACAATCGCAGGTTTAACTTCTTCAACTTCAGGCACTTCAACAACTGCCGACTGCGTACCGCTGCCGACTTCTCCAACTATCGCCAAAACTGTTCCAACCTCAACCGTTTCGCCTTCTTGATGACGAATTTCGAGCAAAACGCCCGCCCCCGAACTCGGAACTTCGGCATCAACTTTATCGGTCGAAATTTCTAAAATCGCTTCATCTTTTTCAACCGTTTCGCCGATTTTTTTCAACCATTTTGAAATCGTTCCTTCGGTAATTGATTCGCCCATTTGCGGCATGACAACTTCTACGCTCATTCATTTCTCCAAAAATATCAATAAAATTTCAATACTTTAAGTCTAACGCTTTCTTGCAAAAACGACAATTTGAGTTAAAATTTTGTGATATAATTTTGCGTTGAGGTAAAAAATATGACGGCAGTTTCAGAGATAACACAAATCGTTCCGAAAACTCAAATAAACAGCTCAAATCGCCGCTTAATCACGGTTGCCGAATACGACCGAATGACCGAACTCGGCTTTTTTGACAACGGCGAAAGAGTCGAATTATTAAACGGGGAGATTATTGAAATTCCGGCAAAGGGAACGAAACACGCGATTTTTAATGATTTAGTTGCAGATATTTTGAATGAAAAACTCGGTAAAAGTGTGTATTTGAGAAATCAAAATCCGATTACTTTAGACAATTTTTCTGAGCCTGAGCCGGATATTGTTTTGGCTAAACAGCCGCGTGGAAATTATTTTGAAAAACACCCGACATCCGCAGATATTTATCTTGTCATGGAAATTTCAGACACGACTTTGTATCAAGACCGCGAAACAAAATCGCTCCTTTATGCTCGTGCCGGAATCGTTCAATATCTTTTGCTGAACGTCAACGAACAAACAATCGAAGATTACCGTGAGCCGAATTTTGACGGTTACGAATTTAAAAAAACTCATCGAATCGGCGATAAATTTAACTTGGTTGCGTTTCCTGAAATCGAAATAAAAGTTAGCGAAATTTTGGTTGCAAATGCCGAAAATTAAACTTGAAACAATTATCAACGCACCAATCGAAAGAGTTTTCGACCTTGCACGTTCTATTGATTTACACGCTGAAACACTTTTGCATACGAACGAAAAGCGGTTGCAGGTGTTACAAAAGGCTTGATAAACCTCGGCGAAACCGTA
This sequence comes from Acidobacteriota bacterium, assembly GCA_031430435.1. Lineage (GTDB taxonomy): Bacteria > Acidobacteriota > Blastocatellia > Pyrinomonadales > Pyrinomonadaceae > JANNVK01. The sequence goes on along the minus strand of JANPBM010000102.1, from coordinate 42,559 downwards.
ACTTGGGAAGCAATTCATTTCGGCATCAAACAAAAATTAACCTCGAAAATAACTGTTTGCGAACGTCCGACAAAGTTCAGCGATGCGATGGTTTCGGGGGCGTTCGCCCGATTCGACCACGACCATTTTTTTGAAACGACAGACGGAAAAACCGTGATGCGAGATGTTTTTGATTATGATTCGCCGCTCGGATTTTTAGGAAATATCGCGGATTTTTTGTTTCTTGAAAGATATATGAAAGATTTATTGGTGATGAGAAATGAAACGCTGAAACGAACTGCCGAAAGCGATGATTGGAAACGCTTTATTTAATTTTTGCCTCGATTATTTTGATAATTTCGGCAACATCCGCGATTGCTTCGGTCAGTGCTATTTTCTCGCCCGAAGTTGTTAAAATCTCGCCGGACGATTTATTTTTTACTTTTAAATCTGCGATTTCAACAAAACGTCGGGACATTTTGTTGAATGTAAAACCTTGTTCGTAAAGCCGGAAGTCTTTTTTTCGGCGGGCAATCAAACTGAAAAGCGTGAGAATATTGATTGCAAAAAACGCGACTGCCAACAGCAATAAAACGAATTTACGGGTAATCAAAAAGCCGACAAACATCGCCAATGCAAAGAACAGCGAAATCAAAATTACGATTACCGAACGTTGCAATAACGCGGCTGAAACGCAGTGAACGCTTATCAATTTACCTAAATCCGAATTACTCATCGGTTAAATAATCTCGCAAATTTTTGTTAATCGCAACGCGGTTTTCAAACTTTTTCACCTCAAGAGTTGACGAATCGGACAGAGAGTTTTAATATGTAAAGTTCGTAACACTTGCCGGGGTGGCGAAATTGGTATACGCACCAGACTCAAAATCTGGCGGGCTTAACGCCCATGTCGGTTCGACTCCGACCTTCGGTATTTTAAGGCAACGCACAATTCTGCGTTGCCTTTTTTTATGCTAAAATCTAGCTTTTATGCAACATGAACTTATTTTAATTCTCGATTTCGGTTCGCAATATACGCAACTGATTGCTCGTCGCGTGCGCGAACTCGGCGTTTATTGCGAAATTGTCCCTTACCATTATTCGCTCGATAAAATCATCGAACGACAACCCAAAGGCGTGATTTTGTCGGGCGGACCAAGTTCCGTTTACGACGATGACGCACCGAAAATCAACGCCGATTTTTACGACAAAATCAACGTGCCGATTCTGGGAATTTGCTACGGAATGCAGTTGATGGCAACCGATTTGGGCGGAAGTTCAACGCCTGCTTCCAAACGCGAGTACGGACACGCCGAACTGAAATTATTAAGCGGAAAGTCATTGTTATTCAACGATTTACCCGAAAAACTTGATGTTTGGATGAGCCACGGCGATCACGTTACAAACTTGCCCGAAGGCTTTCGCACAACCGCAACCACGGGCGATGTCATCACGGCGATTGAAAACGCCGACAAACAACTTTACGCCGTTCAATTTCACCCCGAAGTTTCGCACACGCCACTCGGAAAAGAGATAATTTCAAATTTCATATTCCAAATTTCAAATTGTACGGCAGATTGGTCGGCGGCGAGTTTTATTACCGAAGAAATTGCGAAAATCAAACAAATTGTCGGCGAAACGGGCAACGTAATCTGCGGACTTTCGGGCGGAGTTGATTCAACTGTCGCGGCGGTTTTGGTTCACGAAGCGATCGGGAATCGGCAGGCGTGCGTTTTCGTGAACAACGGTTTATTGCGTGCCGATGAGTTTGAATCGACGCTCAAAATGTATCGTGAAAACTTGAATCTGAACGTTATCGGCGTTGACGCATCAAGCGAATTTTACGCGAAATTAAAAGACGTTTCCGATCCCGAAACAAAACGCAAAATTATCGGCGGACTTTTTATCGAAGTTTTTGAGCGTGAAGCAAAAAAGGTCGGCGACGCAAAATTCCTTGTGCAAGGCACGCTTTATCCCGATGTGATCGAATCCGTCAGCCTTCGCGGGGCGAGCGTAACAATAAAATCGCATCACAACGTCGGCGGTTTGCCGGAGAAAATGAACTTAAAACTCATTGAACCGTTGCGTGAATTATTCAAAGACGAAGTGAGAACTTTCGGCAGAGAACTGAACATTCCCGAAGATATTTTGATGCGTCATCCGTTTCCGGGTCCCGGACTTGCGGTCAGAATCTTGGGCGACATCACGCCCGAAAAGGTAGAATTACTGCAAAAATGCGACACAATTTTTATCGAAGAACTGCACAATTTCAGTTTATATAAAGAAGTATGGCAAGCCTTCGCCGTGCTTTTGCCGATTCAATCCGTCGGCGTAATGGGCGACTTTCGCACTTACGAAAAAACCGTCTGCTTGCGAGCCGTCACCTCAACCGACGGAATGACCGCAGATTGGGCGAGACTGCCGCACGAATTTTTGCAAAAAGCATCATCGCGGATAACGTCCGAAGTTCGCGGCGTAAACAGAGTTGTGTATGATATTTCGTCGAAACCGCCGAGTACGATTGAGTGGGAATGATGCGATTTCAAAAGCTGTTATTTTAAGAGTATAACCTATTGAAAATTGTAATCTCTACTACGAAAACTAAAAACAAAAAAGGAAGAAATATTTATTATGTCAGAACCAGAAGAAAAATTTAAAGTTATATTTAACAGTCTTATTGAAACCACTAAAACCAATCTTTACAACAATTTTCCTAATGAATTTAGTACTGTTGATAGTGCTAGGGAAAATATATTTGGTTATTTTTCAATTGCTTGCCAATTCCTTCAAAATGTAAAGAATGTAACTGATAAGAGTACGGATTTAAAAAATAGTGTCGTTTCTCCTATATTGAATCGATGTATCTATGAGAATTTTTTAATATTTGCGTTTCTATTAGAAGATATCCCCAACAACATGATAATTCTTTACAAAACTCAGTATAAGGAGCAAGATTTATTAATCAAATCTTGGGAAACAGGTTACGCAAATATAGATAGACTTCAACCTCGTATTAGTTCGAGAAAAGTCCGAAATGATAAATTAAAAGTTAAATATAGTATTAATACTACTACATCTGACTCAGAAGGCATTACAAGTGGCTTTACTCCTGAAAAAATGCTGAGAATTTTGCGTCGTGAACATCCAACTACAACTTTGATTCCATTGATTGAGTTCCTTAATAGTGTGCTATATAAAGAATTATCAGGGTTATCTCACCTCTCTCCATTTTGGAAAGACGAACTTGTTACCATTTTAGACGACCAAGATTTTCCTCTTGGAACAGGAGTTACTAGAGAAGATAAGGAGAGTTGGGCTGATACGCAAAAAGCTATTTCAGTCTTTCTTATGGCTCTATTTTTTACCGAGATTGAGATGAAATTCAACTATGGAGAAAAAGAAAACCTTAAATACTTATGGAGTGAATTAATACCTTTAAGCGAAATCTTTGAAGAAGGTTACAAATTTCGTTACGAATCATATTTCAATAGCTAAGTATATTATGAAAAAGCAAGAAACGAATTCGACCGCTAAAACCTTTGAGTTTGAATATACAGAGCAAGATATAGATGAAATGCGTCAACAAGGCGTAGAAGAAGAATATCTGCCAAGTGTCGGGAAACATACTTTTCGCCGTGCAAGACATATTACGCCGCGTAAAGAACAAAAACTGAAAGTTACAATTTTGCTTGATGCCGATTTAATTGATTTTTACAAAGAGCAAGCCGCGAAACTCGGAAATTTGCCGTATCAAACGCAGATTAACCAAGAACTTCGCAAAGCAATGGAAAATGCCAAACAACCAAAAAGCGAAGTTGTTACGATAGAAATGCTCGAAAATCCGCAGTTTTTGGCAAATTTGGCGAGCAAGTTAAAATCAGCCGCGTAGTTTGGAAATGGTGTTTTTCGGGACTGCCACAGATTAAAACAAAGAGTTTTATTCGCCGATACTTTTTATTACAAAAACTCACCGGTAAAAAACTCGATATAATGTTATCTTTTCAGCGTCTGAAAATTTAAATGTTTTCAAAATAATAAAGGAGATTCGAATATGGAAATTCAATCAAATGCGGTTAAACCTGTCGGGAGTATTCAAGCAGGCTGGGACATTATCAAGGATGATTACTGGTTATTTTTCGGGATGACTTCGGTGCTTATCTTGATTGCTGTGGCTGCGTCATTCGCCATCAGTTTGGTAAATAACGCAATTACGCTCGGTGTCGCCGCAGTTCTCGGCGGAGTCAGTAAAGACGGCGGTGCGGCAAGTGTTTCAGCCGCAGTTATTCCGCAGATAGTTTCATTAACCATCAGTATTTTTACGGGTGTTTTGCTGTCAACGCTGATCGGAATGTTAATGTGCGGTCTGATGAACGCGCTTTCGCGGAAAGTCCAAACCGGATCTGTGGAATTCGGAGATTTATTCAGCGGTTTCAATAAACTTCAGCCGTGTTTGATTTATTCCGTAATTATGTCGCTCATAAATTACGCAATCGCCATCGGATCCGTCGTTGTCGGCGTAGTTTTCGGGGTTACGATGGGTGCCGAAATGATGCTGAAAGACGGAAAATTCGATCCGCAACTGTTTACAAAGTTGTTCGGGCTTATCTTTGTTGTCGCGCTTATCGCCGTCATCCTGACTTTAATAATCACCGTTTTCACAACCTTTGTTTATCCGCTGATTGCCGAACGCAATCTTTCGGGAATGCAAGCCTTGAGCGCGAGTTTTCGCGGCGGATTAAGTAACATTCTTCCGTTGATCGGTTTTATTATTCTGCAAGGTTTGATGGTCATAGCGGGAACTTTGCTTTGTCTCGTCGGTCTATTATTTGTCGCGCCGCTGTTATATGCGTCTATATTTGCCGCATACCGCAACGTTTTCGGCGGACCGACGCTTAATGCCGCTTATCAGCAACCGCCGCCGCCGCCGATTTTTAATAATCAGCCGAACTATTAATATACTTCAAACAAAAATAAATATGCGTGTCGAGTTATCAGGCACGCATATTTATTGTGATTTTCAGCGTGTAAAATTTGGGTTGACATTCTTTTGATTCAGGCGTAAATTTCGATTGGAGACTCAGCTTTATGAAAAATATTTTAGTCGGTTTATCGACATTTGCGGTCGGAGTTTTGTTTTCTTACTCATTTTACTTTGTAAATGTTTCAGATTCTCGCTTGGATGAAAAGGTTCAAATCGCAGGCGAAGATGAAACTTATATTTGTTCGTTCGTTCCGAACAACGAAATATATGAAAATAAAACTTTCAAGCCTTTTTTCGATTCGTTTGATACAAATGAATATTATTACGGTTGGTTTATTGCCGATAAATTCAAAGGGATGAAAGAAGTTTGGGCAATTTCGCTTGACAGAGATTCTGAAAATCCGCAAACTGAAGAATTTAAATGGTCGGCAATGATTTTAACTGTAAACAAAGATGATTCGGTAAATGACGACGATGATTTTCACGCTATTCAGATAAAAACTAATGGAAGAAACATAAGTTTCACAACAAACAAAATTCGCGGTATTAAGTATAAATTTACAGGCGAATTCGGCAATGAGTTTTATAACTTTGAAGAAGGCAAAAAAGCATTAAAAGGAACGTTGCAAAAGTTTGTGAACGGCAAAAAAGTTGCCGAATTCACCTCGGATTTTAAGTTTTACGAGCCGCATTGTTTACACTAACCGAATTTGAACGATGTCATTGAAAGTGATCCGAGTTCGACCGCATCGTTAAAAATCTCGGTCGTTTCACCTTTGTTTTTCAACGCCAAAATATAGAGTAACGGCAAATAATGTTCGGGTGTCGGAATGGCGAGTCCGATGTTTTTTCCGAGTCTTTCGTAGTTGATTAAACTTTCGTGATCGTCGGCTAAAACCAGTTTTTTCAAAGTCTCATTGGCGGCAATCGCCCAATCATCGCCCGAAGTTTTATTGAAATCCGCCAAACGCAGATTGTGGACAATGTTTCCGCTTCCGACAATTAAAACGCCGTTGTTTCGCAAAAATTGTAACTCTTTGGCGAGATTGTAATGTTCCGAAACCGCTTTTGTCGTGTCTAAACTGAGTTGAATCGTCGGCACATTCGCTTCAGGATAAATGTGCCGTAAAACCGACCAAGCACCGTGATCCAAACCCCAATTTTCATCGGCTTGAACGTTTGTTTGCTGTAACTTATCGGCAATTCTGCGAGCAAGTTGCGGATTTCCGGCAGCGTTGTATTGAACATCAAAAAGCGCTTGCGGAAAGCCGTAAAAATCATGAATGGTTCGCGGTCGCGCCATTGCCGTAATATATGTTCCGACAGTCTCCCAATGAGCCGAAATGACAACAATCGCTTGCGGTTTCGGCAGTATTTGACCCAGTTGTTGCCACGTTCGCGTGAATTCGTTTTCGGCAATCGCATACATCGGATTGCCGTGTCCGACAAAAATTACAGGCATCATAAAATTGGAGTAGAATCGATTTTTACCGCAACCAAGTTTCAATCAATTTTGCGAAATCCGCTTGAATCGCGTGTTCTTTATCGGCATTATAACGGCGTTGAATTAACTCGTTTCGCTCGTCTTTTTCAACCTTCGCGTTTTTTAATTCGAGAAAATACGCTTGAATTACGGTCGGACGCGAACCCCATTTCCCGAGCGGTTCAAAGGTTTCGCCGTCTAAACAAATCAAAAGCGGAATTGCTCGTCCGCCGTTCGTCAAGTATTTATCCATCAGCTCCGGATTTTCGTCCCGCAACAAATAGCGGGTTTGAATCAATGAATTTTCAGCCGCGATTTTTTCAATCACGGGAATATTTTGAGCCGCGTCGCCGCACCAACCTTCCGTTAAAGTCAGCCAAATTAACGGACGCTTTACGGCTTTGATTTTTTCGATAAACGCTTCGTCTAATTTTACCGTTTTTTCCAAACGCTTCATTCTTTGGCGATTAAGTTTGCCGAACCGGACGTAGTTTTCCGATTGATTTTCGCCCGTTGTTTTATCTTCGGCGAGCAACTTGTCGATCAAGGCGATGTATTGCTCAAAACTCATCGCCTTTTCAAGATAGTTTTTCATCTCAGTCTTTCTTTTTCAATAAATTATCCAAACTCCACGAACCGCCGCCCGCAAAGAAAAGATACAGATAAACAAAACAATATAAAACGGCAAGTTCGCCTTTATTTTGAATCGGTAAAAACGAGCTTGTGCCGTGTGCCATCCAATATGCGACTGCCATCGTTCCGCTCAACAAAAACGCCGACCAACGCGTAAAAAGTCCGATTGCGATCAAAATTCCGCCGCCGAATTCTAAAACTCCGGCGAAAATCATAAATGCGCCGTCTGCTCCGCCGCGTTCCGAATACGGAAAGTTAAACAGTTTTTGCGAACCGTGCCAGAGCATCAAAAAGCCGGCAAAAAATCGCAATAAACTTAAAATTCTCGGTTGCCAAGATGTCCAAAAATCACTCATTATTTTTCTCCTTTCAGTCTAAATATGTTTGACCAATTTGCTTGAATCAAACCGTACTTTCGGCAGATTTGCGAGCCAGTCTTCGGCGGCGCGATAACCGACCGGACACAGCACCGCAGTTGAATAACCTTCTGCTTCTAAACCTAAAATGCGATCGAAATCAGCCGCGTTAAATCCTTCCATCGGACACGAATCAATGTCCAAAAGCGCGGCGGTTTCCATCAAAAAACCGAGTGCAATATAAGATTGTTTGTGCGTCCATTGTTGCATCCAACCTTGTTCGGCGGCATTTTGACGAAATCCGTTAATCATACCCTGAAAATTTTTCATGTCATCGTTGTAATCCGTGCCGCGAACTTCCATTATGCGGTTGATGTATTCGTCCACGTCCGCTTCCGTAACTTCATTCTTTGTCGCAATTACGACCAAATGCGAACAGCTTGTAACTTGCGATTGATTCCACGCAAACGGCTGTAATTCGGCTTTTGTTTTTTCGTCCGTAATAACAATAAATTTGTATGGTTGCAAGCCGAAACTTGTCGGCGTAAGCATTAAACTCTGCTCCAATGTCTGCCAATTTGCAGCGGAAACTTTCCGTGTCGGGTCGAATTTTTTGACGGCGTAACGCCAATTCAGTTTTTCGATAAGTTCTTCGTTTTTCATATTTTATTTTTCCCTTTGTTCGTTAAAATTCAAGTTCAAGCGTATCGCCGATTTTGACGGCATTCCAACGCTTATACAGTTCTGAAATTCCTTGCCTGATTCGTTCGATTTGCTCCGTAGAAATTTCAAAATGCGGAATTTTCCGAGCCTCGCAAGTTACATTTACAAAATACTGAAAATCTTCGGGCGATTGATTTCCCGAAACAACTTCGGCTTGAAAACATTCCACGACACTTTCGGCGTGTTTCGCGTCAATCGTGCTTTGTTCGAGGTTTTCAGCCGTTTCGGTTTTCAAATAATAGCCGTCAATCAAACCTTTTTGAACATGCGCATAAAACCCGTTTGTCATCCCAAGTTCTTTTTCGACAACAAAATGCACAAGGTCGTGCGGCAAACTTCCAATCTTCGGCATCTTAACTTTATGCGTTGAACCGTCGTCGCGAACACATTCAAAGTCATCATATTTTCCGAGGTTTTTTGTATAACGAATCAGCATTTTTACCTTTTACATTTTTACTGCGCTGTCCAACCGCCGTCGGCTAAAAGCGAGTGTCCGATGACAAAACTCGATTTTTCGGAGCAAAGCCAAATTACGGCTTCGGCGATTTCGTCGGGTTTACCCAAACGTCCGATCGGATGAAGCGAGGCGAGGTAATCTCGAACGCCTTCTTGGGCGGCAAATCGGTCAATCATCGGCGTTTCGATTCCGCCCGGAAGCACCGAATTGATGCGGATATTTTGTTTTCCGTATTCAAGTGCGGCGGCTTTTGTCAAACCGATAACCGCGTGTTTTGAGGCAATGTAAGCCGGAGCGTTTGCCATTCCGATAACACCTGCGACCGATGCGCAATTAACGATTGCACCGCCGCCGGCTTTCAAAATTTCGGGAATTTGATACTTCATTGAAAGCCAAACGCCTTTCACGTTTGTATCCATAACTTTGTCGAAATGTTTTTCTTCAAGCTCAGGAAATGCCGTAAATCCTTGCTCAACGCCGGCATTATTAAACGCATAATCCAAACGTCCGAACGCGCTTACGGTTTTTTCGACCATCGCTTTAACATCATCGGCAATGCGAATATCGGTTTTTATAAACAAACCTTCGCCGCCGATTTCTTCGATTAATTTAACTGTTTCCAGTCCTTGTTCTTCGCGTCGTCCCGTAACGACAACTTTTGCGGCTTCGCGGGCGAACGCAACCGCAGTTGCTCGTCCGATTCCCGAAGTTCCGCCTGTTACAATCGCAACTTTTCCTTCAAATTGTTTCATATTCTTTCTATCACATCCTGCAAAGTGGTTTTTGACAGCCTTTCTTCAATCGCCGAATCAACTTCTTTTTGCAGATTGCACAAAATGTCCGCGATTCCTTTGCCGACCGGACAATCTTGATCGGGTTTTTGCCGATGCAACGAAAAAACATCGCCGCATTCGACTGCGCGATAAATTTCCATCAAATTGATTTCGTTCGGATTTCGGGTCAGACAACTGCCGCCACACGCGCCTGTTTGCGAAACGACCAGTTTTGCGTCGTATAAATTTCGCAAAAGCCGGCGAATCACAACCGGATTTGTGTTGACGCTTTGGGCAATATATTCAGATTTTACGCGGTCGTCACAACTTTTAGCCATCAAAGCTAAAACGTGAATCGCCATCGAAAATTGACTGTTTGACATATCTGTAACAAGTTTAGTTACAATTAAATTATTTGTCAAATGACCTTCAAAAGAACGGAAGGTTTTTGACGATTACAGTTGTTTCGCCGATTTTCAACTTAGTGTTTTCCGCCAAATAATCGTAGCGGACAAACCCTAAAGCGATGTGTTTTTCGAGTTTCGGTGAATAACAAACCGAGGTGATTTTGCCGGCGTTTTTACCTTCAAGCGACTTTATTTCATCATTCGATTTTACCGTTGAATCGTCTAAAATTAAACCTTGCAACTGTTTAGCGATATGTCCGCGAAAATAAATGCGAGCGATAATTTCTTGACCAATGTAGCAGCCTTTTTTGTAACTGATTACGTCAGGCAGTCCGATTTCGGGAACAATCGTCGTTTCGTCCATATCAACGCCGTAAAGCGGAACGCCGTTTTCAATCCGCAAAACTTCGTAAAGATCGTCGGAAATTTCAACGCAATCAGAAAAATCTAAACTTGATTCAAGCGGAATAAAAACATCATTTCCAAAGTAAATTATCTCCGAATTTGGAATCTGAAATTTGGAATGTGGAATTGAAAAATACCGATATTTTTCGCTCAGGTCTTCGACAAAAAAATCGCCCGCATAAGTGAATCGAAAGATATTATTGAAGACCTTTTCGCGTGTCGCTTCTTCGGTTTCGATTAAAAATTTGTCGCCGATTCTTTGCACACGCACGACTGCCAGCAGACGACCTTGCGCGTTCGGGAACGCCGCAAGCATCGTTGTATTATCTTCCAAAGCCTTGACATCATTGGTGATAAGTCCGTTAAGAAACTGCACCGCTTCTTTGCCGTGAACCGAAAAAAGTCCACGCGGAAGTTTTTTGTAACCGACTTTTCTGCCGCGAATTAAATTGTAATTTGCCAATAAATCGTTGTTCATTTTTGTAAAAATTCCGCGTAGGTTTTCTCCGAAAATCCGGCGATTACTTTATCGTTTATGACCAAAACCGGACGTTTGATAAAAGTATATTCGTTTGTCATTAAATCTAACATTTCTTCGCTCGGAACCTCGCGTTTATTTAAACCGAGTTCGCGGTATTTAATCGCTCGACGAGAAAAAAATTTGTCTGCACCGCCGATTAGTTCGACAAGTTTTTCAACCTCCGCACGAGAAAGTTTGTTTGCTTTAATATCGCGTAATTCCTTGATTTCAATGCCGTTAGCATCTAAAAACTTTTTCGCTTTGACGCAAGTTGAGCAATTTGGAAGCCAATAAAATTTGTTCATAAAAATAAATTTTTTAACGTTTGAAAATCTTCAATCTGTTCGTGCAAACGCCGATGCGATGCAATTACTTGCGGACTCGGATGATAAAGCGGGACGAGTTTAACGCCGTTCCAATCAAACGAATTTCCGACCCCGTTTTTTAACGTAATTTGATGATATTCTATTGTTTTCAAAGCCTCAAGTGCCACGCTTCCAAGTGTCGCAACTATCTTAGGTTCAATAAGTTGCAACACTTTTTGCAAAAATGCGGAACAGTTTTTAATCTCCGTTTTGGTCGGTTTACGATTCGCGTCCGTGTCGGTTCGCGGACTGCATAAAACTGTGTTCGTGATAAAAATATCATCGCGGTTTAATTCAATCGAATCAAGCAACTTTTGAAAATTTTCGCCCGATTTATCGCCGTAAAAAGGTCTTCGCGTGCGATCCGCACCTTGTCTGCCCGGAGCTTCGGCAATGAACAAAACTTTCGGTCGAATATTGCCGTTCATTTCGCTCAAAACAGCTTTTTTGTCGGCTAAATTCGGGCAGATTACGCACGATTCAGCTTCGCGGCAGAGCGTTTGAAATCGGTTTTTCAACAAATTGTTCATCTGCATTAAATATAGCAATTTATCGTTTATTATGTTAATCTCTCAATCAAAAGGAGCGATTTTTTTTATGCCTTCAATTCAAATAAACAACAAGTTTTTAACCGCCGAGCTTTCCGGTTTAAGTTCGACTGAGTTAGACAAAATTATCTCGCAAGCTATTGTTTTACGGGCGAAAAAAAATGCTCCGTCCGTTTCCGAAAACGAAGCCGATCTTCTGTTGAAAATAAATCAAGGACTTTCCGCCGGTAAACAAAAGCGTTTTGAAATCTTAGCAGAAAAATTACACGCCGAAACTATTTCTGAGTTGGAACGGCAAGAATTTTTGCGTTTAACCGGTCAAATTGAAAAAATGGACGCAAAACGCATCAAGTTAATCGGTGATTTAGCCGTTGTCAGAAACCGTACATTTGACGAAGTTCTGCGAGAATTAGGAATCGGACAGAGTTAAATGTCGGTACGAAAACCAACCGAAAAATTAAAACGGCAGGTTAAGGAAAGAGCCGACAACATTTGCGAATACTGCCGAAGTCAAGCAATGTTTTCGTCGCAACCTTTTGCAATTGAACACATCACACCGTTTGTTTTAGGCGGCAAAACTATTTTGAGCAACCTTGCATTTGCCTGTCAAGGCTGTAACGGAAGCAAGTTTACGCACACAAGCGGACATGATTCCGTTACTCGAAGCGAAGTTGCATTATTTAATCCGCGAAAGCAAAAGTGGAGCGATCATTTTATTTGGAACGATGATTTCACGTTGATAATCGGCAAAACTCCGTGTGGACGTGCAACCGTTAAAACTTTACAGCTTAACCGAGAAGGTTGCATCAATCTCCGCCAAGCACTTTTTGCTTTTGGCAAGCATCCGCCGAAAGAAAATTGATTTTGACCGATTGCATTTACCGTTTTAATTTGAGAACTTAAAAATATATTATGAAACAAATTACAGAAGAAGCAGTTTTAGACGCATTAAAAGCGATTATCGATCCGGATTTGCGGAAAGATATTGTAACGCTCGGATTTATTAAAGATTTGAAGATTGACGGCTCAAACGTGGCGTTTCGGGTTGTTCTGACAACGCCTGCGTGTCCCGTTAAAGAGCAGATGGAAACACAGGCGAATGAAGTTGTAAAAGCAATCGAAGGTGTTGAAAACGTTACGGTTACGATGGATGCGGAAGTTCCGAAAGGTCGCGGAATCGGCGGAAATATGGCACTTCCGAACGTCAAAAATATCATCGCTGTGTCAAGCGGAAAAGGCGGAGTCGGGAAGTCAACCGTTGCCGTGAATCTTGCGGTCGGATTGTCGAAACTAGGTGCGAAAGTCGGAATTATGGACGCTGATGTTTACGGTCCGAATGTGCCGTTGATGCTTGGCGTAGCAGATAAACAACCCGAAATTGCGAACAATCAAATTATTCCGATTGTGGCACACGGCGTAAAAATTATCTCGATGGCGTTGCTTGCTCCGGCGGATAAACCGATGGTTTTGCGTGGTCCGATGCTGCACGGCATTGTGCGGCAATTTTTGTCGGATGTGAATTGGGGCGAACTCGATTATTTAATTGTCGATATGCCGCCCGGAACCGGCGATGTGCAGCTTTCGCTTGCCCAACTCGTGCCTGTGCAAGGAGCAGTTTTGGTTACGACGCCGCAAAATGTTTCGATTGCCGATGTGCGTAGAGCGTTGAAAATGTTTGAGCAAGTTTCCGTTCCGTTACTCGGAATTGTGGAGAATATGTCGTATTTTATTCCGCCCGATATGCCTGAAAAACGTTACAACATTTTCGGCGAAGGCGGCGGAAGAAGTTTGGCAGACGAATATAAAGTTCCGTTTCTGGGCGAAGTTCCGCTCGGAATGGAAGTCCGCGAAGCCGGCGACAAAGGAACTCCGGTTGTCATCAGCGAACCCGATTCACCGCAAGCAATCGCGTTTATGAAGGTTGCCGAAGAAGTTGCGAGACAAGTTTCTATCGAAGCTATGAAGCCGGAATTGAAGATTTTTACTCGGGCAAAGTAAGACTTTTTAGGGACGAGTGATAAGGGAAAAGGGACGAGATAAACGCGGATTTGTCTCGTCCCTCGCCACTTGTCCCTTTCATCTATACTGCCGTTCGATATTATCAATCTTCGCCACTCGTTTTTTGTGCCGATCTTCGGTTAAGTCAGCCGAAAGCCACGTTTCGACAATCGCTTTTATTTCCGCAAAATTGTTTTGTCCGCTGCCTAATGTCAGCACATTTGCTCCGTTGTGTTCGCGTGAATTTTTCGCCAAAGCAACGCTGTAACATGCCGCCGCACGCACATTCGGGACTTTATTCGCCGTCATCGCCGAACCGATTCCCGCACCGTCAACTATAATCCCGACATCAACTTGCCGTTCGCCGACAGCTTTCGCGACCGCGTGTGCGTAATCGGGATAATCAACCGCATCGGTCGAATTTGTGCCGAAATCGCGGACTTGCAAGCCCAAATCGGCAAGGAAAATCTTCAAATCTTCTTTGAATTGAAAACCGCCGTGATCGCAACCAACGCCGACTGTGTTTACCTTTAACGAACCACGCCGGGATATTTTTTTTATCAATTCGATTGATTTTTCGCGGATAATGTCGCTCGCCAAAGGTGTTAGTTTGACGTTTTCCGCGACGCGAACTTTCGCACCGAAATCCAAACCACGCAAATCGTCTTCGGTCAGCAAATTTTTCGCCGATTCGTCGCGGTCAAAATCTTTCGCGTTATCGTTTTTCAGCGAATTTACGACAATATGTTCGATAATTTCGATTTTCGGTTCGGCTTCAACGGGCGAATTTGCCAAAACTTGCTTGACCAATTCACGCACACGCTCACGAGTTTCATTTTCCATAAATTTCCGCTCAACATTTTTAATTTTTGATGTTGAATTTTTATCTAACTTACCACAAAATAAACTTGAAAACTATGACAACCGAATTTAACAATCCGAATCTGGAAACAATGTATTCTGCCGATGAAATTGCGGCTCGAATTACCGAACTTGGCGAACAAATTACCCGCGATTATGCCGACAAAGACTTAGTTTTGATCGGTGTTTTGAAAGGTTCCGTGATATTCCTCGCAGATTTGATGCGGGCAATCAATTTGAAATTGACGATAGATTTTATGGCGGTTTCAAGCTACAAAGACGGCACGGTTTCAAGCGGAGACGTAGAAATTTTGAAGGATTTAACCAATCCGATTCGCGGAAAAGACGTGATAATTGTCGAAGATATTGTCGATACAGGTTTGACGCTCTTTCGCTTGACGGAAATTCTCGGCTCACGCGGAGCAAATTCGATCAAGATTGCGACATTGCTCGACAAGCCCGAACCACGCATCAAAAAAGAACTGAAAATTGATTATTGCGGCTTTGAAATTGAGAACAAATTTGTCGTCGGTTTTGGATTAGACGCGGCGAATCGGTGGCGGAATTTGCCGTTTATCGGCGTGGTTGTTAATCCGGACGAGATTTAGAAGATCTTTAAAGCATAAGGAATTTTGAAATATTGCAACGACCATTTAGAATTAACTAAAACCAAATCTTAGAAACAAAAATTATGGACCTAGAAACAACAACTCAAAAACCGTTTGATTTTGGTGAAGACATTGATAGTGTCAGTTTAGATATTGATTATCAAATTATTCAACATTTTTCCCAACATCTTTATGGATCACCAAACAAAGCTATTGAAGAATTAGTGACTAACTCATTCGATGCTTTTGCTAAAAAAGTTTATGTGTATCTAAAGGGCAAATTTACATCTGATTATATTTTGGTTTGGGATAATGGCAACAGTATGGATGTTGCCCAGTTGAAAAATCTTTGGAAAATTGCCGATAGCCCAAAAGCCGGAGAGGAGAGAATAATAAAAGAAAATGGATTACCGGATCGTGCAATCATTGGTAAATTTGGTATTGGAAAACTTGCGAGTTACTCAATAGGTGACGAAATTGTTCATATTTGTCGTCGAAATTCAGAGTTTCTTTTAGTTCATGTAAATTACGGAGACTTTTTGGATAAAACTGATAAAAGTAAACCTCTATCAACCCAAAAAACTCATGAAGCTCCAATTCGAAAAATTTCACAAGAAGAGGCAAAAAAAATTGTTAAGGCTTTATTTAATAAAAATGTATTTGAAAAGAACGAAACCAAGCCATTAGCCTTTGACGAAATTTTTAAGCAAGAGCGTTGGACTCTCGCGATAATTGGAAAACTTAAAAAGAATTTAACGCAAGGCAGACTTCTTTGGCTTTTAGGAAATGGAATGCCTTTACGCCCTGACTTTGAAATTTTAGTAGACGATGACAAAGTTGTTTCCAAGTTAGAGTCAAATTATAAAACTCTTTGGAATTTTGGAACTGAGCAAGTTCAAAAACAAATTCAAAACGACTGGAATGATGCCGTCAAAAATGGTGAAGTAAGCGGAGATATTTCTTTTGGTAAAGAAAAAGGTTTAGATCCAAATTCTCCCGAAGAAGAAATTCCATATGTTAATTTTCCAAATTTGGACAAAGTTAGAGGTGACTTTAAATTATTTGAAAATTCTCTGGTTGATCCGAGAGCAGAAAAGATTGGACGAAGTTACGGATTTTTTATAATGGTTAGAGAAAGACTCGTAAATCCAGATGATGCAAAATACACTTTACGCGACCCTTTTTATGGAGCGTTTTATCGCTCACAGTATTTTCTTCATTTCAATAAAGACGAAGACTTATTAGCAGATAGAGAACGATTTAAAAAAGACACTTTAGGTTATTACGAAATGTCTTTACTCATTTCTTCGGTTTACAAAGTTACAAGAAGAAAGATTGAGGATGATGATGAAAAAGTAGTAGAAAACCAAAAAACTGAAAATTTATTACCAATAAAATCCAGTGAATTTTTCAGGTCTCCTCTTTCATCTTTTTTATCTCGAAATGAGTTGGACGAAGGTGTTTCATTTAACCTTCAAAAACCCGAAATTATTCATAAGGCGAGTGGTGAAGATACACCTTTAGCCATATTATCGCCTGATGGAAAGGGATTTAGTATAAACACTTCGCATCCATATTATGAGGTTATAGAGGAAAAACTAGGGAAGACTAAAAAGGCACAACCTTTTTACCAGGCACTAGATTTAATTTCAGTTTCGGAAATTCTTTTACAAGGATATTTATATGACATTGGTATCTCTGACGATAAAGTTAAACAAATTGCTCTTTGGCGGGACACCTTATTTCGTAGGTTAGCGGAAAATTATAGAAAAAACAAAGGTGATTTAGCAAGAAATTTAATAGACTCATCACATCTTGGAGATGCCGAATTTGAAATAGCTCTAAGCGATATTCTTGAAGATATGGGGTTCAGATGTGAGAGAGATGGCGATCCAGGTAAAAAAGATGTTTTGCTTACTGCAATGATAGGAACCGATTCTTATAAATACATCTTTGAAGCTAAAGGTTCTATACATTCCGTAAGTAATGTAACTGCCGCCGTTGGGAGTGCCGCAGCCCATCGTGATGAAATAAACCAAGATGAAATTAAAAAGGATATAAAAGAGACCGCACGTAGGCGAGACATAGTAAGAGCTACTCATGCCGTTATTGTTGCAAGAGAATTTGCCGGTCTTGTCAGAGATCCGGCAAAAGAAGATGCTGCTATTTTGAATGAATGCAGAGCAACCAAAGATGTCTCAATAATGACTGTTGAGGCTTTGATTAAACTTCACGAAGCCATTGATGAATATCAATACCCTTTAGACTTACTTACAGAAATTTTTACAGAAATTGAGACTCCCGTCAAAAAATTGTTAAGTATTGATTCGTTACAAAACCCTCTAGAAAACTTTGAGTTTAAGAGTCTTTTAGACGACATTGCAAGATGGCAATCAGGAGTTGGACAAGGAGATTCCGCTCCCGTTAAAGCTATAAGACAGATGAATGATAAATGGCGAGAGCAATTTCCTCAGCCTGAAGAAGAGAAATTCATTGCTAAATTGGTTGCTTTGACGACATTAGCAGGTGGTTTGATAATTATGAGCCCAGATAATAAAGAAGTTAGTTTGAGGCAGTCACCAGAAAGAATTGCTCAACTGATTGAAAATAATTTACATAAATTAATCGAGAGTTAAATAAGTACTTACAATTGCTTCGCCGAGTTTTTGAGCAAACCTAGGCGGAACGGCATTTCCTATTTGCTTTGCAATGTGAAAATTACTGCCGTAGAAAATGTAGTCATCTCCAAAGGATTGAATGGCGGCGGCTTCACGGAAAGAAATAGCTCGATTTTGAGTCGGATGTGCAAACCTGCCATTAGCAACTTCTACACATCGTGCAGTCATAGTCGGTGCGGGTTTGTCCCAAGCCATTCTACTGAAAACATCTTTATAAACTTTAGGTTTGTTTTGATGACAGGGAAGTAAAATGGACTGATCTTTTACATCACTTCGATTACCGCCATTTTTAGGTACAGCTTCAATTATTAGCTTTTGATTCGGCGGAAGTTTTCGTGCTTCGTGATTATGATATTTTTCAGATTTTTCACCGTCTTCGATTGCCGGATATTTTTTCAAAACTGACTCAATAAACATCTTATTGCTACTTTTTTGAGGTTCTGTTAATTTTCCGTGCCGGGACGCGAGCAGAATAAATCTCTTCCGAACCTGCGGAACATCAAAATCATTTGCGTCAAGAAATTCTGAATACCTATAGTCGGTTTCAGATTTGAAACCGACACTTTCAATCATTTTGAGAAATCGTTGATAGATTTCTTTTCCGTAAGAATTTTTTAAACCGGGAACATTTTCAATTAATATAAAATCAGGCGGGCAGATTTTTACAATTTCCCCAAAGGCTATTAGAAGCTCTCTTTTTTTGTCCTTGTCTCTTTGCCTATTTAACGCCGAAAATGGCTGACAAGGAGTACAAGCAGCATATAAAACCTTATCTTGCTCAGTTATTCCTAATTCTTCTCGAAGGGCGAAGATGTCAACTGAATTTATATCAGTTGAAAAGAACTTACTTGGTTTATTATTGTTTTTATAGGTTTCTTCTAATTTACTATCATTATCAACACCAGCCAAAACCTTAATTCCAGAGTCTAAAAGTCCTCTCGTCAGTCCGCCCGCCCCACAAAAAAAGTCAATAGCTTTTATCATTTTTATTCAATATTATAAATTTTAGAATGAAATTAAAACCGCATTGATAATTTATCAGAATTGTCAAGAACATTAAAGGCAGAATTGATACATAACAAATTTTTGACTCTGACGGGGCAGGTTATGCAATACTTTTTAGTGCTTTGCTTAGTAAAAATAGAGTGCGGCAAAATGTAATTTGTCTAATTAGTTTTGTCAATAATCGAATTACTAACTGAAATTTATCCGCCGTTTCCCGAAACTTTACCGCCAAAAATTCCGTAACTCAAAACAATATGCTGCAAGCCGTAGATTTAGTGAAAACTTACAAGACCGATGCGGACGAATTTCGGGCGTTGGATGGTGTAAACGTCGAAATTGCGTCTGATGATTGCGTGGCGATTATCGGCAAATCGGGCAGCGGAAAATCAACGTTGATGCACCTTTTGGCGTGTTTAGATTCGCCGACTTCGGGGCAGATTTTGTTCGATGGCGGCGAAGTTTCCAAATTATCCGAAAAAGAACTGAATGTTTTGCGGAACGAAAAATTCGGCTTTGTTTTTCAGCAATTTTTTCTGAACGGACGCGATACCGTTTTGGACAACGTTTTACTGCCGCTGAAAATTCGCGGAAATTATCATTTTCGGATGATTTCAGACGCGATGGACGCTCTTGAAGCCGTCGGGTTAAAAGATAAAGACGACAAACGCGCGAAGGATTTATCGGGCGGAGAAAAACAGCGGGTTTGTATCGCCCGGGCTTTAATCAATAAGCCGAAAGTGATTTTCGCCGATGAACCTACCGGCAATCTTGATTCCGTAAACTCTGAAATGATTGAAGATATGCTGTTTAGAATGAATCGTGAAAAGGGAATTGCGTTGATCATCGTCACGCACGACAGCGATTTGGCGAAAAAATGTAAACGGCAAATCGAGATGAAAGACGGCAAGATAATCGGCGAACCGGAAGAGAATTTACAGGGATAAAAGGGATAAACGGGATAAAAGCAGGAAGAGGAATAATTCTTTTTCTTATCCGTTTTCATCCTTTTCATCCCTGTAAAAAAGTTTTTTATGGACACAAAAGAATTAATTAAAACTGCGAACCGCAATCTTTTGCGAAACAAACTGCGAACTTTGCTGACGATTTTGGCGATTTTTGTCGGCTCGTTTACTTTGACGATGACGAATGCGGTCGGCGACGGCGTAAAAGATTACATCGAAAAACAGGTGAAAAACTACGAAGGTTCGGCGGTTTTATTCATCAACAAAAAGCGTGAAACCAAAGACGAAGAAGCCTTAAATTCACCTGCCGAATACAAAGAAGAAGTTCAAGATACATCGCTCGAAATTCCGAAAGGCGAAACTTTGACGTTTGCCCAAATTGACGCACTTTCCAAAACTTTCCCCGAAGTCGAATCTTTTACGCCGAGCTATTATCAAGATACCGAATACATTACGCTCGACGGAAACAAAAAATATCGCGTTCGGCTCAATGCTTTGGCGAAAGGAATGACGCAAAAAATCGAGCTTGGTTCGCAGATCAACGGAAAAAATCAGATTATTTTGCAGTTCGACATTGCCAAAGCAATCAACGAAGATTTAGAAACTTTAATCGGTAAAAATGCGACGGTCGGTTATAAACTTTCTGCCGATAAAACGATGCAAACTATTCAATTAAAAGTAGTTGGCGTGGCGACAAAAGGTTTGATGGGTTCGTTTTCCTCAACGGTTGATGCGGAAACGGAACGTCAAATTTACGAATCACAGCAAAAAGATTCGCCTGATTTTAATAAGTTTTACAGCTTTTCGTTTCAGATGAAAAGTTCAAACGCGGCGAAAATTACCGAGATCAAAAAGCAATTGGACGAAAAAGGTTTTGAGGCTTTAACCTACGCCGATCAAAATAAACGAACTTACGATGCGGTCAGTATTTTTCAATATGCAATGGGTTTATTTGCGTTTATCGCGTTGCTGGCGGCTTCGTTCGGCATTATCAACACGCTTGTCATCGCCGTTATGGAACGCACGAAGGAAATCGGTTTGCAAAAAGCGTTGGGAATGAGCAAAGGGAAGATTTTTATGCAGTTTTCGTTGGAATCGATTTTAATCGGATTTTGGGGAGCAGTTTTGGGCATTGTTACAGCAATTATTCTCGGCACAATCGCCAATTTTTTTGCTTCAACCTATTATTTGGAATCGTTTGAAGGTTACAGCCTAGTCGTTTTCAAGCCGCTTTCAATTATTTTTGTGATTTTGCTGATTACAATAATCGCTTTTATCGCCGGAGTTTTTCCCGCGTATCGGGCAAGCCGTTTGAATCCGATCGAGGCTTTGCGGTACGAATAGTCGTTTCTCCAATCACCTGATAATTTATTGCAAGTTATTCTCCGGCACAGTATCATTGTTTTGACGAGGAGAAAATGAAATGGTAATTACAACCGGAAACGAAGTAGTCGGCGGAAAAATCGTGCAGTATTTGGGCGTGGTGCGTGGCGTAGTGGTGCGTTCGCCCGGAATTAAACAAGGATTTATCGGTGGTTTGAAATCAATCGGCGGCGGAAACATCCAAGAATTTGCCGATGTTTGCGACAAAGCCCGCCAAGATGCGTTTAATTTGATGGCTCAGCACGCCGCCGCAATCGGTGCCGATGCAATTATCGCTATGCGTTACGATGCAACCGAATTCAGTCAATCGGTTACTGAAGTTTTGGCTTACGGAACAGCCGTTAAGCTGACAAACGATTAAACAAACAGTCAGCAGGCAGAAGTCGGTAGTCAGAACCAGGTTTCGGATTATTATTAAACTACGGACATTCTTTTATTGACTGCCGGCTACTTACTCGGAGGTTTTATATCAGCAACGTTACGGGTTTTACAAACGGCTTAAAGCACAGCCAACTCAAACGAATCGAACGGCTTTATACGCGGAAAGTTTCGCAAAACGAGATTGTTTCGGCGGAATTGGCACGTCAAATGTCGGAAATTTCCAACGAAACTCGGCGACAAATCGGCGTTTTAATCAACCGCAAAGGACAAATTGAATATGTCATGGTCGGCGATGCAAAACGCATCGAACTGCCGGATTTTAAGCGGATTCGCGTCGATAAAGATCGCTTTCGCGGACTTCGTTTTGTGCATACGCATTTGCTCGGCGAGAAATTGACGCAAGACGATTTAACCGATTTGGCGTTATTGCGGCTCGATTTAATCGCCGCGATTCAGGTCGATCGCGGCACGGGTTTTCCGTTGCTTGTTCATTCCGCGCATCTTCTGCCGACAACCGCCGAGAATATCGACGGCGAAATTTACGAATTTCTAACTCCGAATCATCCGTCGCAACTGGACGATAATTTTCTCGAACTCATCGAATCGCTCGAAAACGAGATGGCGCGAAATCGCAACACGGCGCGAAATCGGCAGACAAACCGTGACCGCGTTATTCTCGTCAATGTAACGACCGACAATCTTTCCGAAGCCGAAGAATCGATGGCGGAACTCGAAGAACTCGCACTTTCGGCTGATGTGATTGTGCTTGATAAAATCATTCAAAAACGGCAAAGCGTTGACGCGAAAACAGTTTTAGGCAAAGGAAAGCTCGAAGAATTATTGATTCGGGCGATGCGTCTCGGTGCGGATTTGATTATTTTTGACCGTGAACTTTCGCCGTCGCAGGTTCGCTCACTTTGCGACGCGACCGATTTAAAGGTAATCGATCGTCCGCAGTTGATTCTCGATATTTTCGCTCAACGCGCGTCGTCGCGTGAAGGAAAAGTTCAGGTCGAACTTGCCCAATTAAAATATATGTTGCCGCGTTTGGTCATCGGGCAAGATTCGGCGTTTTCGCGTCTCGCGGGCGGAATCGGCGGTCGCGGTCCGGGCGAAACAAAACTCGAAACCGATCGCCGGCGGGTGCGCGATAAAGTTTCGCAACTCGAAAAACAGATTGACGGTTTGAGTCGCCAACGCCAACAACGCCGTAAAGAACGTCTCCGCAAAGATGTCCCGATTATCTCGCTGGTCGGTTACACAAACGCAGGTAAATCTACTTTACTCAACACTTTAACCAACAGTGAAGTTTACGCGGAAAAGAAAATGTTCGCCACTCTCGACCCGACTTCTCGCCGTTTGCGTCTGCCCTACGAACAAGAATTGGTGATAAACGACACGGTCGGATTTATCCGCGATTTGCCCGAAGCCTTGGTCGCCGCATTTCGCGCCACGCTCGAAGAAATTGCCGATTCCGATTTGCTGATTCACGTTGTTGACGCATCGAACCCGCGTGTGATGCAACAAATCGAGTCGGTCGAAAAGATTTTGCTTGACCTTGAATATAACGAAATTCCGAGTTTAATCGTTTTGAATAAAGCCGATTTGGTTGACGAAATGACGATTGAAGCCTTAGAACGGACGCTTTTACTTGACAAACAACTGGAAAGCGTCAAAATAAGTGCAATCAACCGAAAAACATTCAAAGCACTTTTTAACAAGCTCGAAGAAGTTTGTCGTGAATTTATGGTTGACGCAAGTTATAATCAAATTGACCAAGATTTGACCGAATTATCGGCAACTAACTGAAAGTAAACGATTTGCATGAGTAAAAAACTACCGGATTTAGCTTCGCCGTTTGCAAAATATCGCAAACGAATAGAGAAGTACCTGAATTTCAGCCGAATCACGCCGCGTCAAAAATTCTGGTTCGGGTTTATAATTTTGTGTTTACTGACCACGCTTTTGCTTGATAATCCGTTTCTGCGTTCAAACGGCGAAACTTATAAAGAAGGCGATGTCGTCCGCGAAACAATCGTGTCGCCCGCCGATATTTCGCAAACCGACGATGCGGAAACCGAACGAATGCGCGATTCTGCCCGAAGTTCCGTGCGTCCGATTTTTACTTTCGAGGCAAATCGGACCGAACAAGCCTCGCAAAGTTTTCGTTTATTTTGGGAAAAATTAAACCGCAAATCCGACAACACAAATTCAAAATCAAATACGTCAAACGTCAATTCGACCGGCAAAGCGACAGTCGGAAGTGAAGCCGATAAAGTCTTTCTTTCACGCAAATACACGACCACCGAGATTGATGCAATCTCTCGAATTCTCCGCGAAAATGCGAACGGTTACATTTACAACGATTCGGACGAGCCGTTTTTGACAAGCGATATTATCGTCGTCGATCGTCAAAAACCAAACGAACAATCGTCGGTTTCATCGCCGAAAATGAATATGATTTCGCTTTCAATCGCCCGCGATAAACTCAGCAGAAATTTGAACGAAATTAAAAGTTTGTCGCCCAAGGAAATCGATGCTTTCAATAACGCGCTTTTGCCGTTGATTCAGCCGAGCGTGATTTTTGACAGCGTGGCGACAAACCGCGATAAAGAAGCCGCATCGCAAAATACGCAACCGATTACAATTTCGCTCAAACGTTCGCAAAGCATTGCCAAAGAAGGTGATATTGTTACATCGCAAATGCTTTCGCAGATAAATGCAATTCGCAATTACACAAATTCTTCGCGGCAATCAAACAAATTTTTCGGACTGTTGGTGTTGATTTCCGCGCTTTATTGGATTGCTTGGAAATTTATCGAACATCGCGGAATTGTCCCGCGTTTGACGCTTTCCGAAGAAAAAACTTTCGCGCTTTTCGGCTTTGTCGTTTTGGTGCAAACATTTTTGATGGCGTTATTTTTCCGGCTTGCCGAATTTACCGCCGCCCAAAATATCAAAGCGCCGTATAACGATACAACGTTGTGGTCGTTCGCCTTGCCGTTTGCGTTCGGCAGTCTTTTAATCACCTTGCTGGCAGACAGACGAACGGCGCTTTTTACGGGTTTGTTTACCTCGATTTTGGCAGGCTTTTTGGCGCCGAAATCGCTTGAGTTCGTTGTTTATGCGGCAATTTCGTCGGCAGTCGCGGTTTACGGCATCGGACGCTATCGCACTCGCCAATCGGTTACGCTGGCAGGGGCGTTGGTCGGCGGTTTGAGCGCTTTGGTGGCAGTCGCTTTAATCGGCTATATGCAGCTGCCGTTTATTTTGAATACGATCCTGTTAGCGGTCGGTTGCGGACTTTTCAGCGGTTTGATTACGTCGTCGGTAACGTCGGTTTTTCTGCCGATTTGCGAAACGATGTTCGGAATTTTGACTGATGTCAAATTGCTCGAATTATCAAACGCCGATTTGCCCGTTTTGGGACAGTTGGCGATGAAAGCGCCGGGAACCAATCAGCATTCGCACGCGGTCGGAACATTGACCGAAGAAGCGTGTCGGGCAATCGGGGCAAACGGATTATTGGCGAGAATCGGGGCGTTATATCACGACATCGGCAAGCTCGGCGCGCCCGAACATTTTGTCGAAAACCAACAAGGCAGAAATCCGCACGACAAATTAAAGCCGTCGCAAAGCTCGAAAATCATTGTCAGCCACGTTACCTATGGCATCAAATTGGGCAAAGAAATCGGTTTGCCGCAACGGATCATCGATTTTATTCCGCAACATCACGGCACGCGCACGCTGCATTTTTTCCTCAGAAAAGCACAAGCCGAATTGCGTGAAGGCGAAGAAGTCGATGAGAATGATTTTCGTTATCCGGGACCGAAACCGCAATTTAAAGAATCGGCGATAATGATGATTGCGGACAGTTGCGAAGCCGCCGCCCGTTCGTTGGAACACCCGAACGCCGAAAATATTCGCTTTATTGTTACGAAAATTATTGACGCGGTTTTAGCCGACGATCAGCTTGGCGAATGTGATTTAACGTTGCGTGAACTGACGCAAATCCGTGAATCGTTAATTAAATCGCTCGTTGCAATTTATCATTCGCGGGTTGAATATCCGGGTTATGTGCCGCCGAGTTCTTCGATGCAAAGAATAATTATTCCCGAAGAATTAGACAGCGAAGAACGCGGTTTGCGTTACACAAATCCGGCTGACATTCCGATCAGCAAAGGCGGCGAGATCGAAGATGAAGCAATTGACCGTTCGCATCAGCCGAACACGGAAGCGAAGGCAAAAACCGTCAGTTGAAAAAACGTCAAAGGCTTTGCAGTCTTAAAAAACCGGTTTTCTAATTCAATCAACTTTGTTTTTCATAAAATAAAACACAATTTTATAAAATACTAAAAAGTCTGACTTACAAGGAATCTTAAAACCTGCCCGCAATAGAGTCTTGAGAAAATTGAACGCAGATATTATTTGATGATATTATCAAACCGCAATGAACTTAACTTTTGAACAAGTAAAACCTGAAACTTTAGCTGTTATCAAGGCAAATGCCAAACGATTCGGCTTATCGGTTGATGATTATTTGCAGAGTATTTTGCCGCAGAAAGAACAAAATTTAGCGTTAAAGGCTGAAAAGCTACCCAAAGAATCCGGTGCAGAACGCGAAATTAAACGGCAAAAATCAATTGCTTGGATAAAATCACACCGCGAAGAATACGGCGGACTTTATGTTGCTTTAGACGGCGACAAATTGATTGCAACAGGCGAAAAGTATGGTGATGCTCTAAAAATTGCACATCAAAAAGGTTACAAAAATGCTTTTATCGGCGATGTTTTACCGCTAAATTACGAAGGTTTTATCGGAGGTTGGGATTGATTCACACTCTCGAGTTTCCACATTTAGTTGAATATGACGCAGGTTTGCTCGGAATTTCTTTTGCGATTGAAATCGGCGTGGTCGGAAAAAATGCAAAGTTTTCGGCTAAAATTGATACAGGTTCTACAAATTGCGTTTTTTCTCGAAAATACGGCGAACAAATCGGTCTGAATATCGAAGACGGCGAACTTGTCAGAATCGGAACGGCGGTTGGCAGTTTTACAACCTATCGGCATTTTGTAACGCTTTCTTTTCTCGATTACAGCTATGACGCGGGCGTTTGTTTTGCCGCCGATGAAAGTTTTAATCGCAATGTTTTGGGCAGAAATTGGTTTCTCAATCAATTTATAATCGGTCTAAACGATTATGAAGGCAGACTTTATCTGAAAAATCTTGCAGAAACTTGGCTGGAATAAAAACGACAAGTTTACAAGGAGTTTTACAATCTATTCAAAAAAATAATGCGGCACTCAATAGGTACTCAAAACGAAAAAAGCAAGTCTTAACGGCTTGCTTTTACTCTTTGTAAATAGTTGTAAATGTTATATTTAGAAGAAAGGCGGCGATCGGAATTGAACCGATGAATAAAGGTTTTGCAGACCTCTGCCTTACCACTTGGCTACGCCGCCGGTTTTAGGAAGTTCAAATAATTAAAGCGACGTTGTAAAAATTTCACGTCGCTTCAAAAAAGTTTGGAGCGGGAAACGAGATTCGAACTCGCGACTTCGACCTTGGCAAGGTCGCGCTCTACCACTGAGCTATTCCCGCTAACGAATGTTTAATTTTACAAAATTACAAATAATTGTCAAGCGTAAATCAGTCTTTTAAGACCAAAATTCTGTCGGGAGAAATTCCGACCATACATTCCTCGCCGACATTTAAGCCGACCAGTCGCAAAACCAGTACTTCTAAAATCAAGCCGTCGCAATCAACTTTGACCAATGTTGTCGCGCCTTGATATTTAACCTCTAAAACCTTTGCTTTCAATAAGTTGTCTTCGGGAAAAGATGCTCCGAACGAAATTGAAATATGTTCGGGGCGAATCGCCAACGTAACCGGTTTGAGAAATGCGCCGAGTGTTTTGCGGTCATTTTTGCCGATATGCAGTTTGTGTTTGCCGTCGATTGTTTGAAATTCGGGTGTCGGCTGATTATTAAACGTCAAACGCATTGCTTCGATTAAATTATTTCGTCCGAGCGAACGCGCCACCGCCACACAATTCGGTTGTTCATAAACTTCCTGCGGTGTTCCGCTTTGCGCCAAATTTCCGTTGACCAAAACGCCGACTTTATCGCAAATCAAAAATGCTTCTTCGTGGTTATTGGTCGCAAAGATAACCGTAATTCCTTTGTCTTTAACGGTTTGGCGAAGATTGCGAAGAGTTTCGTCGCCCGAAATTTCGTCCAAATTTGAAAATGGCGAATCGAGCAACAGCAAACTCGGATTCTCTTCCAAGGCTCGTTCGATGGAAATTTGCAGTTTTTCGGTGTCGGAAAACTCGTTCTCTTTTTTTGCGCCAAAAATACTTTTCCAACCTTTTGCCGCCGGAGCAGGTGAAATTAAACTCACTTTGCCGGCAAATTCGATGCTGCCCGAATTTGTTTTTTCCAAACCTGCAATCAGCCGTAAAAGCGTTGACTTGCCGACTGAAGTTGCTCCGAGAATCCCGAAAATTTCGCCCTTTTCGACTGAAAGCGAAAAATTGTCGAGAATTTGGTTATCGCCGTATTTTTGAGAAAGTTTATCTGTTTTTAGAAACATAGCGGAAAAATTGCAACTTTCGATTAGTGAAAACGTGCAAATTAAAAGTATGCTTTTGTCATCGGGTTCGCGCAAGTCTAAAATCGAAAATGATACTGAAATTATGAACGAAAACAAAAAAGAAATTGCGAAAAAAGTTGCGAAGGTCGGCGGTTGGCAAGTTGCCAAGCGAGTTGCCAAAAGAATTCCGGTTATCGGTACGGTTTTGACAATCGGCTTGGTCGGACACGATATTCGCAAAAAAGGATTGATTAAAGGCGTTGTCAATTCGGGACTCGATGCCGTGCCGTTTGTCGGGACGGCGAAAGGCGTGATCGAACTTTTTACCGGCGATTTGTTGTCCGATAAAAAGCCGAAACCAAGTTGGAAGGAGCGAAAAGATGAACTCGATAAAAAATAATTTGTTTGGATTAGCGTTGATTCTATCAATCTTCTCAGTTACTTACGCCCAAAAACCGAAAGTTAAACCAACGCCGCGACGGACAATTCCGCAACCTGTTCAAACCGAACCGACGATTGTTTCGCGGGCAGAAGACGAAAATAAAATCGTCGAAGATAATTCGATTAAAGTTGCGCCAACGCCAACGCCCGAAATTGCGGACGATAATCCGTTTGGGTTGGTGTTGCAAAAACTTGAACGATTGGACGACAAAGTTAAAAAAGTTTCAACCAGAGTCGGGACGCTCGAATCAAATAAAACTGCCGATTTGGACGCGAAACAAAAGAAAATCTTGCTGGGGTTGGATATTTTGTCGCGTGCCGAACAACGCGCCGAATCGCTCAGAAAACAACTTTTTGACTTAATCGAAAAAGAAAACGACGTTAAAACCAAGCTCGACGATGCCGAATATCAAAGTCGTCCCGAAGTAATCGAACGCTCGACATCCGGTTTCGGTTCATTGCGTCCCGAAGATTTGCGCGAACAACGCAAAAAGTCTCTGGAAAATCAACGCAACAGCCAACGCGCCTTGCTCGCTCAAATTCAATCGAGTCGCGGCGCTTTGGAAGACAGCGTGATTAAAGCCGACCAACTCGTCGGGAAACTCCGCGAAAAAATTGAAGCCGAGATTGATTTGGCGTTGGCAGACGATGATAAGTGAAGAAAGCAGTAAAGGCAGGGAAACGGATTTCAAGTTAAATTGGAGTCCGTTTTTTTTATCGTAAATCGCAAATCGTACTAAGTCTTTGACAAATTTGCGATAGAAAATGATAATTTTGTTTGAATCTAAATTAAAAAGGAAAACACCTTGACGGCTGAAAAAGTACAACAAACAGATGAAGATTTGCTCCGGGCGATTGCCTCGGGCGATGAAGAATCGTTGGCTTTTTTATACGATCGATATAAAACAATCCTTTTCAGCATTATCTTTCGTATATTAAATAACCGTGCCGAAGCGGAGGACATTTTACAAGATATGTTCTTTCAAGTTTGGCAAAAAGCGGGGAATTTCGACGAATCTCGCGGACGAGGTTTTACTTGGTTGGTTACGTTAGCCAGAAGTCGGGCGATCGATCGTGTGCGAAGTTTGGTTTCGCAACAACGAATCGCCGATAATTCGAGTGTCGAAGTTACCGACAAAATTATTGATGTCGAAGACGAAACGATCCAAAAACATCAACGAACGGCAGTTCAAACAATCATGAAAGAATTGCCCGAAGAACAGCGAAAAGTATTGCATCTGGCGTATTTTGAAGGAATGAGTCAGACGGAAATCGCGGACAGGTTGGACGAACCGCTGGGAACGGTCAAAACCAGAATGCGAAACGGAATGACCCGATTGAGGGATAAGTTCAGTAACAGATTAAGAGCGTTATTGTGATGACAGAAAACGATAAAATTCAAGACCTTCTGATTGGCGAAGCCTTCGGAACTTTAGATAAAGCCGACGCGCAAATGTTGCGTGAACTTTTGATGAAGCGTCCCGAACTTCGCCGCGAATTGGAAGATTGGCGTGAAACGACAAGTTTATTGGCGTTGGATACGCCTTTGCTTGAACCTTCGCCGAAAGTTCGAGAAAATTTATTGGAAAAAGTTCGTCAAGACAAAGCCGCCAAAGAATTTGTCGCCAAGACCGAAACCGTCGAAACAAAACCGAAAGTTATTCAATTCCAAAGTCGTCGAAGTTGGTCGTTTGCCCAAAAAATATCGGCAATCGCGGCAGCTTTAATCATTGCGTTTTTAGGTTTCGGTTTGCTGAAAACGTATCAAGACGCGCAAAAATCAAACGCTGAAATCGCCGAACTTCGGCAAAAACTTAACGAAATTCAAACTAATCTGAACGCGACGCAAGCAGATTTGGCAAAATCGCGCGAACTTTTGACGACCAATTCAACCATCGTTTCGTTAGCCGGATTAACCGACGCGCCAAATGCGAAAGCGAAGCTCATTTTTGACCAAAAAAGCGGAAAAGCCGTCTTGGTTTTTGAAGGATTACCACCAGCACCAAGCGGCAAAGCATATCAACTTTGGGTAATCGCGGGCAGTAATGCTCCTTTTTCCGGCGGCGTGTTCAAAACCGACACCAACGGACGCGGCGAACTGACAAGCGAAGTTCCGCAAATCGGACGCGAAAAAGGTGTTTTTGCCGTAACTCTCGAATCCGAAACCGGCGCTCCTGCTCCGACGGGAAGTATGTTTTTGAAATCGTAAGGAAAACTCATCGACACAGAAAGAAAATTTACCGAATTAAGCCGGTATTTTAAGCGTGCAAATTAGTTTTTGCAGCAAATCTTTCGCTCTTGCAACAAAAAAACTTTCCCTACATTCATCGTTCCAAACAAAATCAACAAAAAATTTTAAAATTTGCAATCCGTTTTCCTGACGGCTCTCGAATATGTTTTCGTTACAACATTTTTCCGAAACTTTCAGGAGGACAATATGAACAAATACTTATCAAAAAGCTCCGGCTTTATAACGCTGCTGTTGACGATATTCGCGGTTGGTTTTTCAACTGCAAACGCGGCGACAATTTACGGTGTTTCAACTGCCAATCAACTCGTCAGATTTGATTCGGCAACACCGGGAACGGTTACGACCATCGGTACAATTACAGGCTTACAAGCCGCCGAAAACGTGTTGGCAATCGATTTTCGTCCCGCCACGGGACAACTTTACGGACTCGGCAGTTCGAGCCGGCTTTATACTGTCAACACAGTCAACGGCATGGCAAGCGCAGTCGGCACGGCAGGCGCGTTTACTTTGGTCGGCACAGATTTCGGCTTTGATTTTAATCCGACCGTCGATCGCATTCGCGTGGTTAGCAATACGGGACAAAACATTCGTTTGAATCCCGACACGGGCGCGTTGGCGGCAAACGATACAAACTTGAATCCGGGTACGCCGAGTGTTTCGGCGGCGGCTTATACAAACAATTTTGCGGGTGCGACAACCACCGTGCTTTATGTTATCGATTCGGGAACGGACACGTTGAACATTCAAAATCCGCCGAACGGAGGGGTCATTGTGCCGGTTGGCGCGTTGGGCGTTGACACAATCGGTGTCAACGGTTTTGATATTGCGACCATCGGCGGAATGGCTTTTGCGAGCTTGAACGTCGGCGGAACATCGCGGCTTTATACCATCAATTTGACGACAGGCGCGGCGACACAAGTGGCAGCAATCGGCGGAAGTTTGATGCTTCGCGGACTTTCTGTGGCAAACATTTCAGCCGCAAATCTGACAACTTCGCTCGATTTCGACGGCGACCGACGCGCGGATTTTGCCAACTTTAATACTTCAAACGCAAATTGGACAATCGGCAGAAGTACAAACGGCAGTTTTTACGGGTTTCAATACGGTTTGACGAGCGACCAACTTACACCGGGCGATTTCGACGGCGACGGTTTAGCCGATCCGACCGTCTGGCGACCTTCGACCGGCGTTTGGTATTCGTTGCGAAGCGCGACAAATACGGTGCAAATCGTCGGTTTCGGGCTTGGTACGGATGAACCTGTTGCCCGCGATTACGACGGCGACGGCAGAACTGATTTCGCGGTTGTTCGGCGCACGGGCGGTCAACTTATTTGGTTTGTTTTGAATAACGCGCAAACCGGTTATCGCCAAGAACAATTCGGGCTTGATACCGATTCGGTTGCGGTCGGCGATTACGACGGCGACGGCAGATTTGATTTGGCGGTCAAACGCGGTGCGGGCGGACAACCTGCGACTTACTTTATTTTGCAAACTACCAACGGCTTTTTACGCACATTTCAATTTGGGTTGGGCAATGATACAAACGTTCCCGGCGATTACGACGGCGACGGCAGAACCGATGTCGCGTATATCCGCGAAGGCTCGAATTGGACGTGGAATATTTTGCGAAGCTCGGACGGAGCAACCGCGACAACGGCGCTTGGAGCCAAAGGTCAGTTCAGCGTGCAAGCCGATTACAACGGCGACGGCAGAACTGATGTCTCTGTTTGGAATCCGTCAACCGCAACCTATTCGATTTCGCAAAGTCCGACAAACACAATTCTGACCAGACAATTCGGCAGCAACGGAGATTTTCCGGTTGCTAATTACAACACTTTCTAAAAAGGTGTCTGAAAGGAGATTTATATGAAATTATTAACGAAAAATCGTTTATTTTTAACGCTGCAAAATTTGTTTGCATCATTGTTGATATTCAGTTTGGGAAACGTCGCGGTTTTTGCGGCAAGCCATTCGGAATCACCGTTATTGGCGATTGACA
Source organism: Acidobacteriota bacterium (assembly GCA_031430435.1). Lineage (GTDB taxonomy): Bacteria > Acidobacteriota > Blastocatellia > Pyrinomonadales > Pyrinomonadaceae > JANNVK01. Next base: position 9,767 of record JANPBM010000102.1, on the reverse strand, counting down.
GATTTGCCGACAATACCGACACTTACGCCTTTCGCAGTATCGAAACGGGACGCAACGGCTTTGTTACGCTGATCGCCAATTTTATTCCGTTCCAAGAGCCTTCAAGCGGACCGCAATGGTTTCGTTTCGACGATTCCGTGTTATATGAATTGAAAATCGACAACACGGGCGACGGACTCGAAGACGTAACTTATCAATTTCAATTTACCACGCAAACCGTCAACGGCGACACGGTTTTAGGTCAATCGGCAGTCAATCAAGATGCCGTTATCAGCAGTTTGACGGACGTTGATTACAACCAACCGCAAACTTATTCGGTTCGCCGCATCGACAGTTTGTCGGGACGCAGAGGCAGATTGCTCGGTACGGGTTTCAGAACTCCGCCGCAAAATATCGGTCCGCGTGTTACGCCTAATTATGAAACGGCACTCGGTCAGCCCGCTGTTTACAATATGAACAACACGGGAAAAGTTTTCTGCGGACAACGCGACGAATACTTTTACATTGATGTCGGCGGTGTTTTTGATGCCTTAAATTTGCGTTCAATCGGCTCCGCCGGCGGCGTTGATTCGACCAAAGGTTACAACGTCAGCACGATTGCCATCGAGGTTCCGATTCAAGAATTGACTCGTTCGCGAGCAGTTCCGGCAAGTTCAACCGCTCCCGATGCCGTTGTCGGCGTATGGTCAACCGCCAGCCGTCGTTCGACAACTGTCATTAACGCCGACGGATCGCGAGTTAAAGAAGGTCCGTGGAGACAGATTTCACGTCTCGGAAATCCGCTGGTGAATGAACTTGTTATTCCGCTCAGATTAAAAGATGCGTTCAATTCGTTGTCGCCTGTCAATGATGCGATTGCCGCGCCGTTCGTGCTTGATCCGGAACTTGCCCGCATTATGCAAATTGTGTACGGAATCACGATTCCGCCGCCGCCGCGTAACGATTTAGTTGCGATTTTTGCAACCGGAATTCCGGTAAATGCAGTTACGGGACCAACTTATACAACGTTTTTATCCGACGGAATTCCGCACGAATATCTGCGGTTAAACGTCGGGATTCCGCCGACTCCGGTTGGAAGTATCAGTCGGCTGGGTTTACTCGGCGGCGATGTCGCGGGTTTCCCGAACGGCAGACGAGTGGTTGACGATGTAACGGACATTGCGTTGCGCGCAGTTGTGGGCGGAACGCCGTTTACACCTGCGACCAATATCGCCCCGAACAACACTTTGGGCGATGGCGTAAGTTTCAATCCGGAAGGTCCGTTATTAACACGTTTTCCGTATTTGCTGCCGCCAAACGCGGGCAACACGCCGCGCACCTCGAATCAAACTTTGACGGGCGAAGAAGTCAAACGCGATTGGACAGAAGCTCCGGTTGTTGATTCTTACGGAAAGTTGGTTATCAAAAAATAACGTCGAATGACAATTTCGGGCTCTGATTTTTCAGAACCCGAAAGCGTGAATTCGCCAAAACTTGTTATGCGCTTTTGCCGGACAGCAACACCGAAAAAATTACCCGAAACTTTCAGGGCAGAGAAAGTCGGGAATTTTTTCAAAGGCAAAAGCGCATAGCAACCACTAAAACAATGAAAAACCCGATCTTAATAATTTTAATCGCCGCAATAATTTCGCTGAATTTCGGATGCGGCAGAACGCCGAATGTCGTCGGCGAAACAGTTCTTGCTTCGGAAAAGGCAAACGATTCGGCTAAAAGTTACAACAAAATTGCCGCCGGTTTTATCCGCCAAGCCCGTGAAACAGGCGATTTCAGCTTGAACACAAAAGCCGAAAACGCGATTGAAAAGGCGATTGAACTTGAACCCGAAAATTTTGATTCGGTGAAACTGAAAGCCTCGTTGCATTTAACTTTTCACCGTTTCGCCGAAGCATTGGAACTCGGCACCAAACTTGATAATGAAAATCCGAACAACTCGTTTGTGTACGGTGTTTTAACCGACGCGAACGTGGAACTCGGCAATTACGCGGAAGCCGTCAAGTTTGCCCAAAAAATGGTTGATTTGAAACCGAATATGTCGTCGTACACGCGCGTTGCATACCTGCGAAGTTTGCACGGCGATTCAGTCGGAGCGATTGAATCTTACAGGCTTGCAACGCGGATTGCCGATCCGCAAGATTTGGAAGCTCAGGCGTGGTGCAACGTCCATTCAGGCGATGAATTTTATAAAATCGGCAATTTTATCGAAGCCGAAAAATCTTATGACACGGCGTTAAAAATCTTTCCGAATTACGCCGCCGCGTATGTCGGCAAAGCAAAGGTTCGAGCCGTCGATAACGACTTTGAAACGGCAATCCGATTCTTTACCGAAGCTCAAAACCGCGTTCCGTTGACGGAAACCGTTGTCTTGCTCGGCGATGTTTACGCAAAAACCGGAAACGCCGATAAAGCCAAACAACAATATGAGTTAGCCGAAGTCATCGAACAAAAATTCGGGACAACCGACCAACGCCGAATCGCTCAAATGCACGCGGACAACGATGTAAAATTACCCGAAGCATTGGCAATCGCCGAACGCGAACACGCCATTCGCAAAGACATTTTCACCGCCGATATTTATGCGTGGTGTTTGTATAAAAACGGAAATTTAATCGATGCCAAAAACATTATTTCCGAAGCTCTTCGCTTAAAAACAAACGAAGCAAAATTTTATTATCACGCGGGAATGATCGACAAAAGTTTAGGCAACAAAAAAGAAGCCGAACGGTTATTGAAACTGGCGTTACAGCTAAATCCCGCGTTTGATTTTATTCAGGCAGAGAAGGCGCAAACGGCTTTGTCGGAATTGAAATAATCAGCCGATAAATAACAATATGAAACACATTATTTACACCGCGCTTATAATTTTATCCGCCGCGTTTTCGGCGTTCGCGCATCCGCTCGGAAATTTCAGCGTCAACCAATTTTCACGGCTCGCAGTCGAAAAAACGGGCATTCAAATCAAACAAGTTTTGGATATTGCGGAAATTCCGACATTTCAAGCGAAAGACGAAATCGACGCGGACAAAAACGGCATGTTTTCAGACGAAGAATTAAACTCTTACGCCGCGAAAATTACGCCGAATTATTTATCGAATTTATCGTTAAATGTAAATAATCAAACGCTTTTGCTTCGCACGGATTCAAGTAAAGTTTCGCTCAAAGACGGTGCGGGAAGTTTGCCGACGCTCAGAATTGAATGGAATTTTATCGCCGATGTGCGGATTGCCGACACAAACATCGTTAAATTTGAGAATAAAAACTTCGCGGAAAGAATCGGTTGGAACGAAATTATCGTTAATAAAACTACCGGAATCAACGTTTTTAACAGCTCGATTTTCGGCAACACGTTTTCCGACGAACTCAAAAATTATCCCGAAAATTTATTAAACGCGCCGTTAAGCGAACGAACCGCCGAATTTTCCTTCACCGCAAATTCAATTCCGGCAACCGCGAAAGTCTTGCAAAACCGCGACGGAAACGCATCGGTCGCCGTGCCAAAAGACAGACTCGCGGAACTTATCGCCATTCCCGAAATTACGCCGACAGTCGTTTTATTCGCGCTTTTATTGGCGTTCGGATTAGGCGCGATGCACGCGCTTTCGCCCGGACACGGCAAAACCGTCGTCGGCGCATATTTGGTCGGTTCACGCGGCACAATCAAACACGCGATGTTTTTAGGTTTGACGGTAACAATCACGCACACCGTCGGCGTTTTTGCACTCGGATTGATAACGCTTTTTGCCTCGAATTATATTTTGCCCGAAAAAATTATGCCGTTTCTGACGTTTATTTCGGGCTTGATGGTTTTTTACATCGGCGTAAACCTTTTCAAAGGCAGGCTTTTATCAATCTTTGGCACAAAAGACATTCATTCGCATCACACACATTCACACGGCGAACATTCACACGGCGGAAAAGTTCATTCGCATCTGCCGCCGCAAGAAATTACTTGGAAAAACTTGCTCGGTCTGGGAATTTCGGGCGGATTGTTGCCGTGTCCGTCGGCGTTGGTGCTGATGCTTTCGGCGATTTCTTTGAACCGCACAGGTTACGGAATTTTATTAACATTCGTGTTCAGTTTGGGTTTAGCCGCAACTTTAACGAGCATCGGTTTGATCTTTTTATACGTCGGCAAAATATTCGGCGATTCAAAATTCGGCGAATCCAAGATTTTGAAAGGTTTGCCTGTTTTCAGCGCTTTTGTGATTGCTTGTTTCGGCGCCGTAATTTGTTATCAATCGTTAAGTTAATTGAGTTCGGCAGTTTATCGGAAAGGCTTGCGGAGAAATTTGCAAGCCTTTTTTTTGATTGAAAAACTTGGAACGCAAAGTATGCGAAGATTTATTGATTATTAGTTCGGGGTTAATAAAAATAATTGCGTTTTCGGTGTAAACTTTGCGAACCTTTGCGTCCCAAATAAGCCGAATAATCTTTTTTCAAAATAAAGCAATCCGATTTTATTCTGCCTTGCGTAAATTAAATAGACTTTCGAGGGAATAAAAAAACGAAAGTCAAGATTAACTAAAAAGGATAATTACAATGAAAACATTTATTTTGGGATTCTTCGCCGTTGCCGTGTTTGCAACATTTAATTTTAACGCTTCGGCGCAAACCGTAATGGTTGGCGGTGAAGCAATGTATCCGCTGAAAAATATCGTTGAAAACGCGGTCAACTCAAAAGATCACACAACTTTGGTTGCTGCCGTAAAAGCCGCAGGATTAGTTGAAACCTTGATGACAAAAGGACCGTTCACGGTTTTTGCGCCTGTCAACGATGCGTTTGAAAACTTGCCCGAAGGAACAGTCGGAACACTTTTGAAACCTGAAAACAAAGCAACTTTGCAAAAAGTTTTGACCTATCACGTCGTTGCCGGAAAAGTTACGGCAAAAGATTTGATGAAAATGATTAAAGCCGGAAACGGTCAAGCATCGGTGAAAACAGTCAGCGGCGGAATGTTGACGGCAAAAATGAACGGTCCGATGAACATCGTCATTATGGACGAAAAAGGCAATGTCGCCAACATCTCAACCTACGATGTTATGCAATCAAACGGTGTGATTCACGTTATTGACCACGTTTTATTGCCGAACTAACCTCGCTTGATTTATTTCAACCACACAATGATTAGATAAACAATTTTCTTAACTCTGGTCTTTATGACATGCGGATTTCTTGTAATTTAAGATTTCCGCGTTTTTTTTTGGAATAATTTATTTGAAACCGGTATTTTTACAATTATGAAAAGATTTTTATTATTATTCGCTCTTTTATGTTCAGCTTTGACGTTTGCTTTTTCGCAACCGAAAGCTCCCGAACTGACACCGAGTCGAGGTTGGTTAAATACCGACAAACCATTGTCAATCAACAGTTTACGCGGTAAAGTCGTGTTGCTTGATTTTTGGACTTACGGTTGCATAAATTGTATGCACATCTTGCCAGAATTAAAACGGCTGGAGGCAAAATATCCGAAAGAATTAGTCGTGATCGGCGTTCATTCCGCAAAATTCGAGAACGAAGGACAAACCGAAAACATCCGAAAAATCATTTTGCGCTACGGCATCGAACATCCTGTTGCCAATGATTCCGATTTCAAAGTTTGGCGTTCATACAATGTTCAAGCCTGGCCGACCCGCATACTGCTTGACGCAAAAGGCAACATAAAATTCAAAGTAACCGGCGAAGGCGAAAGCAACAACGAAAAAATCGAGACTGAAATCAAAAAGTTGATTGCCGAAGCCAAGCAAAGCAACATTTTGAACGAACAACCGCTCAAACTCGCGCTCGAAAAAGCAAAGGTTGCCGAAACTCCGTTGTCGTTTCCGAGCAAGGTTTTAGCCGATGAAAAAAGCGACCGTTTATTTATTTCCGACACAAATCATAATCGCATCATTGTCGCTAAACTTGACGGAACTTTGCTCGAAGTCGTCGGCACGGGCAAACAAGGCTTTACCAACGGAAATTTTACGACCGCAACTTTTAATCACCCGAACGGAATGGCGTTGGACGGCGAGAATTTATATATTGCCGACACGCAAAATCACGCAATTCGGGCGATAAATTTGACGACGAAAACGGTTTCGATAATTGCGGGAACAGGCAAACAGGGAAGTTATACGGCAATGTCGGGTGTCGCCGCAAAAACTGCGCTGAATTCGCCGTGGGATTTGCAAATGTTTGGAAAGTCATTGTTTATCGCCATCGCGGGACAACATCAAATTTGGAAAATGGATTTGGCAACCGGACAGATTTCGCAATTTGCGGGTTCGGGAAGCGAGGCGCGACAAGACGGCGATCTTTTGGAATCGGCGTTTGCGCAACCGTCGGGGTTGTTGGTTGACGACGCAAATTTGTTTGTTGCCGATGCCGAATCGAACATTATTCGCAAGATAGATTTGACGAAAAAAACGGTTGAAACATTAGTCGGCGGAGATTTATTCGATTTCGGCGATGTTGACGGCAACGGCGACGATGTTCGTTTGCAACATCCGCTCGGATTAGCCAAATTTGAGTCAAGTATATTTATTGCGGATACTTACAACCATAAGATTAAAATTTTGGACGAGAAAACTTTGACGGTCAAAACTTTTCTCGGCACAGGCAAAAGCGGAAATATCGACGGTCAAACGCCGACGTTTTGGGAACCCGGCGGAATATCGGCGGCGAACGGAAAATTATTTGTCGCCGACACTAATAATCAAGCAATTCGGGTCGTAAATTTGCAGACAAAAGACACGACAACTTTGACGATAAAAGGTTTGATGTCGCCGAAATAAGGCAAAAGCTCAGAAGTGTTCGAGACTAATCGGCACATTTTTTGTTTAACCGGCAAACCGTCGAAAGTTAAGTTTTGCAGCCCGCGAATAAAAAATAACTTTGCAACTTTTCGGGTCTTGATAATACTCCTTTTGCTTCAGCCGACGGAGTATTATCAATCATCTTTCTTACTTTTTATCCGTCGTTTAACCGATTACCAATTTCCCCAAATCGCGCAGGTTACGCCGGGACTTTGGATGTTGACGAATAAAACTTTTTTGTCGCGGGTGAAAACGCTTCCCGTGATTTCGGAAAATTCAAAGCTCGGAATAATATTTCGGGCAAACGGGGAAATCGCGCCGCGTTTGTCCAAAACTCGGATAAAATTACCGTTTGAACCGTCTTCGCAAACAAACATATCGCCTCTGTTTCCAAAGCAAATATTGTCGGGAAAGTCTAAAAAATCCACGTTCGGCGATTCGTACACCAACTTCAAAATTCCGTTGCTTCCTTTGTGATGCCGATATTCCCAAATTTGTCCGATTCCCGCGTTGCCGCCGTTGGTCGATGTAAAATAGATTTTGTCGGCGAACGCAAAGCAGCCTTCCAGTCTGGTAAATGTCGCGCCGCCAAGCGCAAAGCCTTGATTAAAAACCGCCGCTTGATTGGTTTCGGCTTCGACCGGATCGGGATTGGCAATATCGACCCAAGTTGCTAAAATCGGAGCGTTGACGGTTTGACCCGTGCGCGTGTCGTAATTCGGTTGATTGCGGACGGCGAGCATTTGCAACTTTCCGCCGAGTAAAAGTTTGCCGTATTCATTCGGAACATAGCGATAAAAACCCGCGTTCGGGTTTGAATCTTCGGTCAGATAAATAACGCCGAGTTTGCGATCGACGGCAATGGCTTCGTGCGAAAATCTGCCCATTTGTTTGATCGGAAGCGGCGTGTTATTCGGCGAATTCGGCGAAACTTCAAAACAATATCCGTGTGGTTCGGCATAGCCCGAACTAACGCCCGCCACGGTTTCTTCGCACGAAATCCAAGTTTGCCACGGTGTCATGCCGCCCGCGCAATTCCGCACCGTGCCGCTTAAACTGACAGTTTGATTTATCGGCAACCTTGTCTGTTTGTCGATGATAAAAGTTGTCGTTCCGCCGCCCGCCGCCGAATCGTACGGCGTTGTGCCGGTTACCGAATTCGGTTCGCCGGCGTTTCCTTGAATCTCGTGATTTCGGATAAGCGTCCAGGTGTTTCCCGTGTCAAAAACGCCCATTCCGTCGGGCAGTTTCGGAGTCGGCAAGCCGTTTGTCAGCGGTGAATTTGTTTTGCCGAAAACGTTGTATTGAAACCCTTGCGGAAGAGCGAGAAAAACTTCGCCCGTATTTGCCGAAGCCGTCGGCGACAACGCGCCGTAAGCTGTTTCGACCGATAATTCTTCGCCGCTGTTATATAAATCGAGCCGATTTGTTAAGCCGATAAATGCTCCGCCGAAAATTGTGTTTTGTAAAAATGCGCGACGAGTTGAATTTGTCATCATTTTTTGAGTTTACAGATTTTATATTCGCGTTACAATAAAAATATGAAATTTAAACGAATTGTGTTGATGGTTTTGGATTCGGCGGGAATCGGCGAAATGCCGGATTCGGCGAGTTGGGGCGATGCGGGAGCAGATACGTTGGGGCATATTTTGGCTTCGCGCAAAGTTAATCTGCCGAATTTGCAACAACTCGGTTTGGCAAACATCAAGCCGTTGCAAAATTTGCCGGCGATTGAAAAGACAATTGGAAGTTACGGCAAATGCACGCTTAAATCCAACGGCAAAGACACGACCACCGGACATTGGGAAATGGCGGGAATCATTTTAGAGAAAGCCTTTCCGACTTTTCCGAACGGTTTTCCGCCGCGAATTATCGACGAATTTTCCGCGCAATCAAAAGTTTCCGGCGTGTTGGCGAACATTCCCGCCAGCGGCACGGAAATTATCAAACAATTCGGCGAAGAACACCTTAAAACCGGCAAACCGATAGTTTACACTTCGGCTGATTCCGTCTTTCAAATTGCCGCGCACGAAGAAATTATCTCGGTCGAACGGCTTTATGAAATATGCGAAATTGCGCGAAAGATTTTGGACGGCGAAGATAAAGTCGGGCGCGTGATTGCTCGTCCGTTTGTCGGAAAAGACGCGGAATCTTTTACTCGCACGGAAAATCGACACGATTACGCCGTTCCGCCGCCGCGTGAAAATTTGTTGGTCGAATTGTCGGCAAAAGGTTTGGACGTGGTTTGCATCGGCAAAGTCGCCTCGATTTACGATTCGATGGGCGTAACCCAAGACTTGTCCGCCAAGAACAACGAACAGACAATTAACGTTACAATCAACGCGTTGAACGATGACACGACGGGTTTGATTTTTACGAATTTGGTTGATTTCGATATGCTTTACGGACATCGTCGCGACGTGGAAGGTTACGCCAAAGCATTGGAGTATTTCGACAATCGTCTGCCCGAAATTTACGCCGCGTTGAACGACGACGATTTGCTGATTATCACCGCCGACCACGGCAACGACCCGACCAAAGAAGGTTCGGATCACACCCGCGAATACACGCCCGTACTCGTTTACGGCAAAAACGCGAAACAAAATATAAATCTCGGCATTCGTCAATCGATGTCTGATATGGGACAAACAATCGCGGAAAATTTCGGCGTAAAATTGCCTGACGGCGTGAGTTTTTTGAACGAAATTTCTTAATAATTTACCGCTTAAAAGGCGAAACGTAAGTAATGCCCCAACAAAAAGTTTTTGACGAAACCCTTTGCCGAAGAATATAGATATTTCTCGCAGAAATTAATTTGCAGAAGGTACGACATACTTCAGCTTGTCGATAAACCTTAGTTTTTAAGTTGCTAAACGGCGGCAACAAACTTGTATGTTGAAAGTTGACTACTTAACGATTATCTTGGACGCTTGATAATTGTTGGAAGAGATGAGTCTGTGAGACAAACTGAGACT
>JANPBM010000101.1:0-16072 GCA_031430435.1 Acidobacteriota bacterium | reverse complement strand
TTACGGCACAGCCAAGTATTTCAGAGCCAAAGTGGAAGAGTTTTTCGCAAATATCAAAGACTACAAAACAGAGTTAGAAACACTTCTAACCTGCAACTTTGGCGTGATTACTTTTTCGCAATCCAATTCCTAACGGGTATATTATTTGTCGTTTTGCTTTGAAATCAGCCAACGAACCTTCCGATAATTTCCGGTCGGGTGCATTTTCCTGCCAAGAAGTCTCAAACTTTTCACCGCGTTCACGCGAAGTTTTAGGTGTATATTTTGCCATTGTATTTTACCTCGTATTTTGTTAAGTATATTGGACTTTTCAACAATTAACGGTTTAGGAAAACCATCCGCAGACTTAGGGAAATTGTTAAAAACAAAGAATTTATAAGCTACTTTAAGCAGATTGTCAATGTTTTTCGGGATAAACCTTTTAATAATGTGCAGAAACCCGGTGATAATGTGCAGAAACCTATTAACTGTGTGCAGGTTACGAACAGGTTTGGGCTGACAGTTAAAAGGTTTGTGCCGCAGGTTGACGGGGTTGAGCAAGTTACCTGTAACTATCCGCACATTGTTATTGATTAGCAATACATCGGTAGCTGCAATCACCGCATAAACTTTCGCCTGATCGCCAAAGCCAATAATGCGGCTTGCAACGGTGCGAATATCATTTCCAAAATTAGCTGAAGTTCTAAACGACTACAGTAGTTTTCTTAGTTTCTAAGTTTTCTCTTCCTAAAAAGTTGTGTAATTTGCTTTGTTTTCTTACGATGTCTAAGAAGATTTTATTTCTTGCCTCAGCATCTGCGATTAGCGTTTTAGCACTTATTACATAGATTGAAATTCCATCAGGGTAGAATCGGTGAAAAATTGGCGACGCTGTAGAAAATAATGGAATGTAACTATCATTCTTTAGGCGTTCAGCTAATTTGTCATCAATGTCAGTTATCACGAAACCAAAAATCTCATCAATTTTCTCTTTATCTTTGAAAGCTCTTACATAGTCAGCCACTTGTTGAATGCCAGCAAATTTCTTTCTGTCAGGCTTCGCAGAAAAATCAAATGGCTTGATTTCCACCATTACAGCCTTTAAACTGTCAAAATTATGTGGATTGTGTGAAAAGAAAAGCGATAAATCCGGTCTATCATCTAAAATATCAACATCATCATTCGTTTCATCAATTGCAGATAAAACATCTCTAATCCGCTTATCACTTGCCGCATAACTGTAGCTTGTGAACCTATCATCTATTAACCATAAATTGTTTTTTCCGATACAAAAGAAATCATCAGTAGAATTTTTCTCCATGAATAGATTGTGAATAATTTTCTCTACCTGTTCTTGTCCATCTACAAGATAGCGTAGTCGTTCAAGAACTTGCGACCTATCATTTATGTATGACACTAATTCGTTTTGAGTTATTTGAATTGCTTCTTGTAACTCAGTATTTGTATACTCACTTTTCCCCGAACTTTTTAATACTTTTTCTTTTGCCTTATCAAATCGCTTTTTGGCTTTTTCAATTATTTTATTTTCATCTATAAATCCAGCCATTTCAATGTCTTCATCATCAATATATTGTTCTAAATAAAGTCTTTCTGCGAGGATTTTTTCAAGTTTTTCTTTGTTAATTCGTTTAGTATCAGGAATACCTTCTTTAACAATTTCCGCAATTTCACTTTTTAATTTTGTGTTAATCATCTCCCAAGAAATTGAAGAGAACAAATCCGTCATTACCGGATAAATCTCAAATTTATTCCTCTCATTATTTACGCGAGAACTCAAATATTCAGATTCCAACAGAAAAAAACCAGAATAACCATATGGCAAAGATATTCTAAAATCTTGCTCCGAAAATTCACAAACCGTTCTGTTATTACCACAATAAAAAGCGTTTAACTTCCCGTTAGCATTTTCAACCCAATAATTTAGAATAAACTCATTTGATTTATTATCTCTATCAACAACACTAAACACTTTTTCCTTAAAATCAGGAATATCTGAGGTGCTAATTATTGATTTTGCTTGCGAATTAGAATCAATAAACTCAATATTTATTGATATTCCTTTCTTTTTGAAGAAGAACAAAGTAGGAATCAAATGCAAAAGAACATTTTCACGAATCACGTCCAAATCAAGTTCAATTCTTCGGTCTACATGTTTCTCAGCATTTTGATATTGTTTGGTTAAATTTGAAAGTCTGATTTCGGTTGAGTTTGAAACAACATTAGATGATTTTTTATCCAAGTTTTCAGTATCGAAATTGCGAACAAACTTAAATGACCGAAACTCTTGTTCATTTACCAATTCACTTGTAAACACAACATCATCATAAACCTTTAGAAACAAAAGTCTGCCAATTCCTTTGCATCCAGACGATTTATTAAAATCGCTTCGATAAGTGCAAAAAGAGATAAAATTTTCGTCAGTAAAACCTTCACCATTATCTTTAATGGCAATAGAATCAACTTTTCTTTTTACAATTTCTGATCCGTTTTCTTCAAGCGAACGCTCAGTAGAATTCAAGATACAAGTAATTTCTGTTGCTTTGGCAATAATAGCATTTGTAATTGCTTCGTATATTACATTATATTGCGTAACTCGACTGCTTATATCTTCGTCTATAATTCGCCCAATATTGGCAGGCATTTGACTCATAGAATTTCTCCAATCTCTAATTTAGTTATATGATAATACGACAAATAGCAATGAATATCCTAAAGCTACAACCTGATTTCATCATTGGCACATTCACGGCATTCAATCGATTCCTTAAATCCGCGTCAAGCTGTAACTAAACATTTCTTCTATTTACTCAGATTGCAACAATTCCCGATACTTCTGCGGCAGCGAGCGAACTCGTTTATTTTCGTCGGTTAAAACGTGCAGAGTTTCGCCTTCTGCCAAGAGCATTCCGTCGGACGGGCGAATAACTTCATAGACAAACCGCAATGTCCGCGATTTTAATTCGTCAATTTTGGTACGCACAACCAGTTCGTCTTCGTAAAACGCGGGCGATTTGTAGCGGCAATAGGCTTCGGCGACAACCATCAGAGTTTTGTCTTCCTGCTCCATTTGCCGATACGAAAAACCTTTGACAATGCAGTATTCCGTGCGGGCAAGTTCAAACCAAATCAAATAATTTGAATGATGAACCACGCCCATTTGGTCGGTTTCAGCGTATCGAACCCGAAGTTTTGTTTCAAACCAAGTCATATAAATTAAGAATTAAAAATTAACAATTAAGAATTTAACATTTTTCGCTTGCCGATTAAATTAAGCATAGGCAATATAATAGTTTATGTCGGCAATTACAAAAGATATTATCAACAACCGCCACGCGTATCACGAGTTTTATATCGAGGATAAATATGAAGCCGGAATCGTTTTGCTCGGAACTGAGGTAAAAAGTTTGATGGAAGGCAAAATTCAGCTCAAAGAATCTTACGTTACTATCAAAGAGAACGAGCTGTGGCTGATGAACGCGCACATTTCGCATTACACGCACGGCAACCGCAACAACCACGAAGTTTTGCGGACTCGTAAACTTTTGCTCAAACGCCGCGAGATTGATAAACTCGAAAAAACCACCACCTTGAAAGGTTTAACCTTGGTCGTAACGCGGATTTATTGGAATAACGGACGCATCAAATTTGAAATCGGCGTGGCAAAAGGCAAAAAGCTATTCGACAAACGCGACACGCTGAAATCCAAAGATATTGAACGCGAAACTCGTCAGCATTTGAAAGAAAGCCTTAGATAAGTATAAACTAAGTAAAGTTTATAAAGTTTCAACATCACAGAGGAAAATAATGAAAGCCCAAGCAGTTACAGGAAATTACTCGGACGCAAACGTCGAAGCAATCGCGGTTGCCGTGTTCAAAGACGAAAAATTCGACTCGTCTTTTATCAAAGAATTAGACGAATTAACCGGTGGAGTCGCGTCTTCGATCATCAAAAACGAAGAGATTAAAGGAAATTCCGGCGATACGGCGTTAATCCGGTTTAACGGCAACTCAAAAGCAAACCGGTTAGTTTTAATCGGCGTTGGCGACGAAAAAGATTATAACGCCGCCGCCGTCGGAGTTTTAGCCGGAACAGCCGCTCGGTTTTTGTCGAAACGCAACATCAAAAGTTTTGTGTTGGTGCCGCGCAGCAACGCCGAAGCCGTTGACATCGCCCAACAAAGCACCCAAACCGTTATCACGAGTCTGTATTCGATCGACAAATATAAAACCAAAGACAAATACGATAAAACTATCGAAAACTTTGTGTTGTGCGTGGCGGGCGCGGACGAAAAAGAATTGAACGCAGGCATCGAACGCGGTCAAATTATCGGCGATTCGATGAATTTTACCCGCGATATGTGCAACGAACCCGCGAACATTTTGCACCCGACCGAGATGGCGAATCGAGCGGAACTGATGGCGAAAGAAACGGGTTTAACGTGCGAAATTTTAGACGAAGCCACGATGAAAAAACTCGGAATGGGAGCATTATTGAGTGTTTCGATTGGTTCGGATCAACCGCCGAAAATGATTATTTTGAAATACGAGCCGAAAACTTCGACCGCCAAAGACGGCGAAATGTTGGCGTTAGTCGGCAAAGGCGTGTGTTTTGACACGGGCGGCATTTCGATTAAACCCGCCGAAAATATGGACGCGATGAAATATGATATGTCCGGCGGCGGAACGGTCATCGGCGCGATGCGGGCAATTGCTTTGCTCAAACCGAGCGTTCCCGTGTTGGGCGTGGTCGCGGCGGTTGAAAATATGCCGAGCGGAAAAGCCACTCGTCCCGGCGATGTCGTAACCGCGATGAGCGGAAAAACCATCGAAGTTTTGAATACCGATGCCGAAGGTCGTTTGATCTTGGCTGATGCGGTTGCCTACGCCGAAAAACACGGCGCGACTTCAATCGTCGACATGGCAACGCTGACAGGCGCGGTGATTATTGCTCTCGGTGATTTGAACACGGGAATTTTGGGCAACGATCAGCCGTTGGTTGATAACGTTATCGCGTGCGGCAAAGAAGTCGGCGAAGATTTTTGGCAACTTCCGGTCGGCGCGGGTTACAGCAAACAAATTAAATCGGACATTGCCGACATCAAAAACATCGGCACTCGCGGACGTGCGGGAACCATCGCGGGCGCGGTTTTTATCCAAGAATTTGTCGATAAAGCAAAATGGGCGCATCTCGATATTGCCGGCACCGCGTGGGCAGATTCCGACAAACCGCATCAAAGCAAAGGTCCGACCGGCGTGGCGATTCGGACATTGGTTAAAATGGTCGAAAAATCTCAATAAGTTATTTTGAAGATCAGATGTGTAAAAGTCGGCAGAATTTATTTTGCCGACCTTTTTTGTTTATACGGCAAAATTGTTTGACAAATATCGTCAAAATCTAGTTAAATCCAATCAACGGAAAAATATATGACCCCGAAATTTCGACAAAATATCGCTAACTTTTTGATAGTTTCTGCTGTCTTTGTGTTTATCGTCGGCTGTGTTTGTCCGTCGTCGGACGACAAAAAAACTAACGACGATGATGAACTATTCGTCGCAAACACCGATAAAACCTCGACTAAAAACAACAAAGAAAATAAGTCTTCGGCAAAAGATAAAGGTGATTTTATCGTCGAATATGAAACCGTCGGCAATGCTCGCTACACCGAAATCGACAAGCAGATAAAAAGTGAGAAAGTGTTGGAAAAAGCCGCGAGCGATTTGAATAAATCAATCAGTTTGCCCGCCGATATTGCACTTCGGACAAAAGATTGCGATGAAATAAATGCTTTCTACGACCCGAAAGATGCCTCGATTACGGTTTGTTACGAACTGATGGAACATTTCTTTAAACTGTTCAAAAGCACGGGGAAAAACGACAAAGAATCTTACAGCCTGATGTTCGATGCGATTCGATTTGTCTTTCTGCACGAACTCGGACACGCCTTGATCGATATTCACGAAATCCCGATTGCCGGCAGCGAAGAAGATGCGGCGGATCGACTTTCAACCTATATTTGTCTCGAAGAATTAGGTGATGAAGGCGCCGAATCGGCAATCGCGGCGGCGGAAGCGTTTGAAATCGAATCAAAAAACGCGGGCGGCAACGACTTGGTTTTTTATGATAATCATAAACTTGGTCAACAACGATTTTATGACATTGTTTGCTCGCTTTACGGTTATAATCCCGATAAATACGGCAATGTGGTTGACCAAGGATTATTGCCGAAAGAGCGTGCGGTCAGTTGTCGGAGCGAATATGAACGCTTGCAAACAAGTTGGGGAAAGTTATTGAAACCATTGAGAAAATAGAACGTGAAGGGAAACTAATATGAAAAATATAAACAAAATAATCTTCGGCAAAGATGCTAAACTGAGCGGAATCCTAGCTTTATCAATAATTATGGCGATAGCTTTGGGTTGTACTTGCAAAGGTTTAGATAACTTAAAAGAGCTTTCAAAAAATGATAAGCCGGCGAATTCGGCAGAAAATAAAAATTCTAAAACCGGTTCCGTGTCAGACCCGATCGATGATTCACCTTTTCCGGCGGACGTTCCGACTCCGACTCCGAAAAA
Organism: Acidobacteriota bacterium; assembly: GCA_031430435.1. Classification (GTDB taxonomy): domain Bacteria; phylum Acidobacteriota; class Blastocatellia; order Pyrinomonadales; family Pyrinomonadaceae; genus JANNVK01. The sequence goes on along the minus strand of JANPBM010000101.1, from coordinate 9,499 downwards.
AATAGTTGCGCCCGTTAATAAATCGAGCGACAAAAATATGCCGTCGGACGAAGAAACCGAAGTTTTGGTCAAAGATTTAATTCAGCAGTTCAAAAACGGCGTTGAAAACGAAGATTTTTCGGATATGCGGAACGCTTCGTCTTCCGCGTTCAAAAAAACTTATACGGAAACCAAGATTAAAACGAGTTTCGATGTTTTTATCCAAGCCAAAGAAAGAGTCGGAACTGTTTTGGAAGACATCGACGGATTAACTCCCGAATATACTTCGCCGCCGAGGATTGTAAAGAAAAACGGTTATAAGATTTTGACCGCCAACGGAACTTTCGCAACCTCTCCGACCACGACTTTTAATACTTCGTATGTGTTGGAAAAAGGTGTTTGGAAAATGTTGACGATTGAAATCAAAATCAAATAATCAACCGGTTACAATTAAAAAAAGAACGAGTAAACCGATGTTCATTCGTTCTTTTTCAGTTATTGCAAGTTTTATTTTCGTCGCAAATCTTCGTTGTAAAGTTCACGATAAACGCGGTAATTGTTCATCACTTTGAAAACATAATTTTTACTTTCGGCAAACCCGACTTCGGATGTAAAGATGGCGTTTTCCTTTGATTTGGCGCGATTCAGCCAACGTTGGGCATTATCTTCACCGCCGTTGTAACTCGCCGCAATCGCTTCGTACAGATTGAATTGACGTTTTAATTCGCCGATATAATACGAACCGAGATTGATATTTATTTCGGGTAAATAAAGTTGCTCGGCTTGGAGATTCGGCAAACCGCATTGTTTATTGTATTTCAACGCGGTGTCCATGACGAGTTGCAAAAGTCCGCGCGCGGCTGAACCCGATTTGGCGTTTGCCCGAAAACTGCTTTCCTGTTTCATAATCGACAACACAAATCTGGCATCGATATTGCGCGATTTAGCGAATCGCATCAACTCGTTTTTATACGGAGCAGGGAAGTCGTTCATCATTTTGACGGCAGAGGTTCGCAATTTGGCTTGGCGATCGAAAACAATTTGTTTTTTTGACGAATCGAGCAAAAGATTAAGTTTTTCGGTGGCAATTCCGCCGAAATACGATGTCGGCGAATCGGGAATTGCCGAATAAAAGTTTATCGCTTCGGCTTTTTTACCGCTTTTTTCCAGAGCGTAAGCCTTTAAGAAAACAACTTCGTCGAAACTTGTCATCGAACCCGAAAAATTATTCAACAACCGCAAATCATCCGCCGATTTTATCGCGTTGTCATATTTTCCGCGAAAAATTTCCATTCTGAGTCGGGCAAACAAAGCGTTTACTTCGGGCGTGGAACCGACAAATCGCTGTCGTGTTTTATCGACCCAAATGTTTGCCTCGTCGTATTTTCCGGCTTCGCGGAGTGCGTCGATGGTGTTTAAATAAGCCGAATCGATTCGTTCGCCGGTCGGAAACATCGTCGTATATTGGCGGTAAACATCGGCGGCTTCGGCGTTTCTGCCAAGCCTGACAAGGCACGAACCTTTGAAAGCCAAGCCTTCGCGTCCGTCTTTGGTGGAAATATATTGCCTAATTAAATCGTCGAAAAATGTGATTGCCAGCGTGTATTCGCGTTCCCACATCAACGAACGACCTGTGCCGAATAAGGCTTTCGGGACGTTTACCGCATCCGTTTTATAGTTTTGCAACACCTTTTCCCAGTGTTCGCGGGCTTCGGGAAACGCGCGATTGGTCGAATAAACCTCGGCTCGATAAATATGTTCGGCAACCGCCAGCGTCATCAATTTGCCTTCGGCATCACGATTTTGCAAATCTTGCCGGCGGACATTTTGCAAAGTTACATCGTTATAAACTTGGGCAAATAACGAAATTGAAAAGATGAAAATAATTGCGATTGTTAAATGTAAATGTTTCATAGCCGAATGTTTAGACGTGAGAAAACCGTTTGCAGGTTGTTTGTATTTTAACATATTGTGGCGAAATCGGCTGACCAATCTCAGGTTTAGAAAAAGAAATTCGTCTTTGGCTGAATACCGATTAAAGCGCGCAGAAGAAAAAGACAGAGGCTGAAATTAAATTTCGGGAAATTACGGCTTTTCGTTTAAACTTCGCAGTCCGTCAAGCATCAGCTTTTCATCGACAACCTCAATCATTTCCGAAGTTTCCGCAATCAAATTCGCCAGTCCGCCGGTCGCAATCACTTTCGGCTTTTCACCGAGTTCGTCGATTATCCGCCGAATCAATCCGTCAACCAATCCGATATAGCCGAAATAAACGCCGGCTTGAATTGCCGAAACCGTTGAATTTCCGATAACTTTTGCGGGTTTTTGCAGCAAGATTTGCGGAAGTTTAGAGGTTCGTTGAGGCAGTGAATCAGCCAGCAGATTCATTCCGGCGGTGATGATTCCGCCAAGATATTCATTGTTTGAATTAACCGCGTCAATCGTTGTCGCCGTGCCGAAACCGCACACAATCAAAGGTTTACCGTACTTTTCGACACCTGCAAACGCGGTGATAAGTCTGTCAATCCCGACACTTTCGGGCGGATTATATCGGTTGATAAAGCCGAAGTTAAAATCGTGCGAAACAAAAACCGGCGTAACTTTGAAATATGATTCGCAAAGTTCGATAAATGTTTCGTTTAACTCCGGCACAACGCTTGAAATAATCGCCGATTCGATGTTGTCATTAAGTTCGCCGATGATTGTTTGATTGATTTGGGCGGCTGAATTATGGCGGATTGTGGCAATCGTTCGGCGGGCGACAAGGTTTTCCTCATCAAACACGCCGAATTTTGTATTGGTGTTTCCGATGTCAATAGCGAGAAGCACTTGATTTTATACAAAAACCGAAGTGTCGGTTTGAACTTGGTTGACAAAATTTGTCGGAGGTAAATTTTTATAACTTTTGTCGTTCGTGTTGATAACGGAAATTGCAAAAATTTGAATTCTGGTTGGAATATCGGTTGTTTTCCACAAAATGTCCAGCAAAATATCTAAACCTTCGGAAAGCGATAGTTTGTCCAGCCATTTTGCTCTGACTTTGACTACAAAAGAAGTTGAATTATCACCGGGAAAAGCCTCTTCCAACCACATATCCATCAGCGGCTTTTTGTTTTCCTCACATTTCAGTCTGAACTTTTCCAGTTTGCCGGCTAACTCTGTTTTTCTATCCATTCCAAAAAACCTCCTTTACCCGATAATAAATCTATCATTTCATTAACATCTTTATCAACAAAATGTCCGCAAGGCTTGTATCTTACATTTTCATTCCAACTGCCGAACAACAATGAATTAGCTTTTTGCAAGTTTATATCAGCCGCTTTATCAACCTCAAATTTTGCTTTCAACCCGCTAAACAACAAGAGTGTCCAAAGGTTATGAACTTTAATTGCTTTGCGAATGTCCGAAACGGAAGATTCTTGATTTAAAAATTGCTCTCTTTCGTTGGTTTCCAATAAATTAGGGATTCCGATTCTTTCACAAATCTTTGCTTTCAGCATTAACTCGACACTATAACCCGCAAGATAGAAAGCACCGTTAAATTTTCCGTTAGCATAAAGAATTTTTGCTTCCGAGAGTCTTTCTTTTGCTGAATTTTTGATTTCTTGCGGTGTGTTCATCGCCTAACCCATTAACGGAAGTCCGCTGTAAACTATTTTCCAACCGTTGTCGCGGCTGGTTTTCAGGCTTTCCGTCCACCATTCAATGGCTTTTTCGGCGTTGTCGTAAATCTGCACCGAAGGACGAGCTTCGCGCGGATCGACGCGACAAATCGCTCCGCCTTGTTGCGCGGTTTTGATGCACAATAACGCAATCAAATTTCCTTTCGCCATAATCGCGGTCTGCATTTGAAGATTGGTGATTTCGTCTTGAAACTCAAAATCCTCGAATTCCTCGAACTCATCCAAACCTTCGGTTTCTTCGTCAAATTCAAATTCATTTTCCATAATTTTAATAGTGTAACTTTTTACTTTGCTTCCCGCAATCTTTATTTTTCGTAAATGCCGGCAAAGGTTAATTGCCGAGATTCTCAGGCGCGAGTAACGCTTTGAGGAGTTTGCGCCCGAACATCATTCGGAATTTGTCGGCAATAATCAAACCGAAACTCAAACCTTTGACTCGTCGGTTTTACAATTAAAACTTATATTTCAGTTGCAAAGTAACGCTTCTGCCCGCACCGTCGATTCCCCAACTCGGATTCCGATATTGTTTGTCGAAGATATTTTCAAACGCCGCAAACGCCGTGATTCGTTTGGTTAAATTTATGCTGCCGCGCAAATTGACCAAACCGTAACCGGGCAAATATCTGAACAATGGCGCGGAATTTACGCCCGTTCCGAGAACGCGGTCTTGCACTTGCATCAAATTTTCGCCCGTTGAAATAAGCGTATTGGTCGCCAATGTTCCGCACACGCCGGTCGGGTTATTGGTCAGTCCGAGAACACACGCGCCGCGTCGGAAAAAGTTTTGAATCTGAGTTCTCGTGCGAGTTGCTCCCGTGCGGCGGTCGGAAATATCCAAACTTGAAAATCTGTCTTGGCGACTCGCCAGCGTTGAATAGGCTTCGATAAAATATCGCGGTCGAGTAAATTTCAGGCTTAAAAAGGCTGTCGGCGGCGGTGTTCCGCCTTCGATATTCGGCGGCAAACCCGTAACTTTATCAGCCGCTTTGATGTATGTGTAATTTCCGCGAAAGGTCAGCGTGTTCGTCAGTTTGGCATCTAATTCATATTCAAATCCGTAAAGTTTCGCGTCTGTGTAATTTGCTCGCACCAAAACCGGCGAAGAAGCCGTGAGCGTCGGGATCGTCACAATTCCGGTGGTTGGCGAAACCGCAATCGTCAAACCGCCGAGCGTTTGCCCGTTGGCGCGAAACGGCAAAATCAACGCTTGTTTGGTAATCGCGTTATTGATGTCCAAACGGAAAATCGTGAAATCCGTTTCGACTCGTTTGTGTTTGAAGCGGAAACTGAAATCGTAATTATTGCTCAATTCCGAACGTTGTTTCGCCACCGCAATTCCGGTTGAAACGGCATCGCCGCCGGCAGTCGTCCCGATTGTTCCGCCTAACGCCAAAGCCGAGGCGAAATCTGTTTCAAAACCGTCGCCCGTTAATCCGAGTGTTCCCAAATCGGTTATATTCGGATAGCGAAACCCGCGCGAATAATTAAAAGCCACGCTGAGATTTCCGGTAATTCGTCCGACTGCCCCGATGCGACCCGACCAACCGCCGTCGCGCAACGAATCATTTCCCCACAACGGATTGCCCGCGACAATCGGCGAATCGGCTTGTCGCGCCCGATAACTTGCGACACCGTACCGAATGGCACCGCTGACGCGGATTTTTTCGTTTAATAATTCCAACGAATTTTGCAGATACAATCCGCCGTGAACAAACCGCGCATTATTCGGAATTCGCGGACGCGCGAGCCGTGTAACGCCGGTAACGGGATTAAAAACGGTTGACGGCGAGACAACTCTTTCGTTATAAATGTCGCCGCCGAATAAAAAATTAGCTTGTTTTACTTGTTTGTCGAGGAAAAAACTGCCGCCGAGCGTCTTCGTTTTTTCGTATTGGCGCGTAATTTCGCCGAACGGATTGCCTTGTCCGCCTTGGTTCACCCGCTCTTCGCGTTGGGCGTTATACGAAGCGGTAAAGTTCGCGTTGTTAAAAAATCCCGCATTCTGTTTATTGTAACGAATGTAACCGAAATCACCTTGTAAATTACGCAAATCGGCGATTAAATTCCCGTCGCCGCCTTGTAGTTGGTCAGAGCGTTTTCCGCCGTCCTGCTGATTGCGTTGATAATAAAAAACAAATTGATTATCGTAAGTCGGAGCATAATTGAGACGCGTCGAACCGCCGTATTGCGTAAAAGCCGAATCACGATTGCGGCTGCCCAAAACTTTTGAAGACAATCCGAGAAAGCGCGTAACCGCCGCGTGTGAATCGATTCCTTGCGCCGTTCTGAGATTATTTATACGGCGTTGGGCAAAATTTACATAACCGCCGAATTTGTTGTTGCCAAAGCTCAAAAATGCTTGATTGCCGAAACTGCGGTCGGCGGAAGTTCCGAAAGTCGAGAATTCGCCGTGCAATCTGCCGTCCGTGTTGACGTTTTTCGAGAGCAGCGAAATTGTTCCGCCAAGCGAGTCCGAACCGTATTGAGCCGCACTCGGACCGCGAATAACTTCGATCGATTGAAGATTGGTCGGTTCGTTCAAATTGAAAAATGTGCTGATTCCGCCGCGTTGAGCCGAATTTGTGTAACGAACGCCGTCAACATAAACGTTGACGTTTTTTCCCGCCAAACCGCGAATAAAAACACCGCCGAGAGTCGCGCTTGTGCGTTGAAAAGCCACGCCGACTTCTTCATCGACGGCTTGTCCTAAAACTGCCGTCACCCGTTGCGAAATATCGTTAGAACCAATCGTGGTGATTGACTGCGGAACTCTGTCTTTTTCGATTTCAACGCCTGTTTCCGCCGTTATCGTATATTTGCTTGAACCTAATTCAAGTGAAAAAACCAACTTTTTCGGCTCGTTTGCCAGTTGAAAAGTTTGTCTCGAAACCCCGAAACCGTCCGCTGAAACACTTAATTCATAGCTTCCGACGGCAACGTTTTGAAATAAAAATTCGCCGTTTTGATTTGTTATTCCGACATTTCGTTGATTCAGACCAACGTTGCGAAGCGTAACTTTCGCACCTGCGACAACCGCCTCATTCTGATCTTTGACGATGCCGGAAACGCTTGATTGAGCAAACGAAACTGTCGCCAACGCAAAAAACACGGCGACAATAAATAGGTTTTTCATTTAATTATTAAACTCCAAGAAATGTATTTTTGGGAAAAGCATTCTAAATTTATAAACTAAAAACACGGGAAAGTCTATAAATTTCAAGACTTTTTGTTGAACTTGATACGTTGCCATCGAGGTCAGAGTTTCAAACCGGCAGTTAAAAAAAATGAAGCCGGACTCGACCGACAGTTCGATAATAACCGAATTATTATTACGGATCGGCTCTTGAGCCTCTAAAACCAAACTCATTTTTCGCGTCCGGTGTTTCAACATTCGACCGAGTTTTCTCGAACGCCTCACGCGACCCGCGCCGTCAGCCCAACTTTCGCTCAAAACTTCATCGGCTGAATCTGCACCGTTGTTATTTACATCGGTAATTGTCGAGTAAACTTTTGATTGCACGCCGTTCGTCGGATATTCGTAACGTGAATATGTGCCTGTATTTACGAGTGTTTCCTTCGTTGGTCGTCCGATGTTGTCGAATTCTCGCACGGTTTCCTTGCCCGAATTTGCCGCGTTTCCGTCGATTGTCGGCGATTTTGCCCACACATTTGCTCCGATGTCGTAACGATACCTTACTTGCGAAAAATTTCCGTTCGGGTCAGTTAATTTGGTCGGATACGCGAATGTGTTTCGCGGCGTTCCGTCTGCAAAACTATCGGCGTAACTCGTTTTGACGGTTCTATTTAACGGATCAATACTTGCGACCGGCGAACCTGCGATGTTGTATTTGACGTTTGAGGTGATATTCGCCGTTGCTCCCGTTACGTCCCACCGCGTCACCGATGTCAGATTTCCGCGTCCGGTTATGAAATTTGCTCCGTATTTTGCCGTGTCGTGCATTATCGGCGTAATCGTTTGTGTACAAAATGCAGTCACTTTTCGTCATTTGTGAAATTTAATTTTTCTTCTGTAATGATTTTTGACTTTCTTGTAATGCTCATTTCAACGATAGTTAGTGCTATTATCGTAGGTATTACAAAGAAAAAAGAATAAGAGAAACCCTTTCCATCCCAAGTCCAAAAACTGAAAGCAAAGTAATAAACAGTTAAAGCTATACAAACTAAAATAAAAACTAAGGATATTTTTTTGCTTTTGGGAGATTCAAGCAATTCGTTATACGAACTTTTATTCATTTTTCTAACAATAAAAAAGCCTATTATTACCAACACTACGGTAAGCCATTCACCTGTTTTATCTTCGATTTGAGACCATAAAGGAAAATCATATATTTGTTCCAAAAATGCAGGATAAAATACTCTAACCATGAACAACCAAACAATGGCTGATAAATACGGAAATCTAAAATTAATCATTTTCTAACCTCGTTGCTTTTAGTAATTTAAATCTTGAAACGAATAAATATAACGTAATAGTTTTTCTTGTTTTAGTTTGAAATTGAATTGGTTTTTATGTCGTCAACTGAATTTACTTTCTTGCTTTTAACGGATTTCGGATTACTTGTAATGCTCATTTCTACAATAGTTAATGCAATTATTGTAGGTATTACAAAGAAGAAACGATATGTAAAGAAACCTTTCCCATCCCAAGTCCAAAAACTGAAAGCAAAGTAGTAAATACCTAGAAATAAACAGACTATAACAAAAACTATTGATGTTTTTTTGCTTTTTGGAGATTCAAGCAACTCATTGTAAGAGTTTTTATTAATTTTTCTAACAATAAAAAATCCGATTAAAAATAGTGTTACAGTAAGCCACTTACCTGTTTTTTCATTAATCTCAACAGCCGACGGTAAGTCAAATGTTTCCAATATAAATAACGGTAAAAAAAATCTAAACATTAACAATAAAACTATACTTGATATATATGGAAATCTAAGGTTACGCATATTCAAAACTCCTTTGCTTTTAGCAATCTAAACAAAAATCAATTTGAGTGACATTCTCAAACAAATGCTTTCTAAATAAAAATCAATTTCTTATTGGCTGCCAATTCTTCTATTCACATGAGAACTTAGATAAGTTGACCACGGCGAAATAGGACTAGTAGCATTTGGATTTGCTCTATTACAATCAGCAATTATATTTCTTAGTGCTGCCTCACGCCCAACAACATATTCACTTACTTGAAAAAAGCCTCCCGTAGCTGAAATAAGAATACCCGCAACTCCTGCCTTACCTAATGCACTTCTCCCAACGCCTTTGATGCCTCCAATTACTCCGCCTCTGGCTGCAATTGAGATACTGTTTGTTCCTGCACCGCTAACGAGAGGATTTTTGTAGCCATTTATAAATGCAGTTCCTGTCAGACCTAGAGAAGCAACTCCGCCGGTAGCCCCATCAACTCTGAATGGACCAAAATTTTGAGGGAACTCTGCATCAGCCTGATTTGGACTCCTTTCTGCCGACGTAGAGTTATATGCAGTCATAGCATTTCTGTAACAATCTATCAAACCTTTATTGTAACCCGCTTGCAGTCTCAGGTGAACCTCGTTTCGCCGTTGCATATCGGCGGTTCTTTGTTCGGGTGTAGAATACACAACAATTTCAGGATACTTTCCGTAAGGCGTTTGTATTTGTGTACTACGATAAAAAGTGCCGCTAGTTGTAAGTGGTTCTTCTGCACGGGACAAAACGCGATAACTCGTATATTGTCAGCATCTTAGGACTTCAAAGATATTGATTGTCGAGTGTCTTTTTATTTCACACAAGACTTCTTGGATTATTTCGCTTCCCAATCTGAACCAACTTTTTTGCGG
>JANPBM010000100.1:0-37381 GCA_031430435.1 Acidobacteriota bacterium | reverse complement strand
TTTTTATGTGACATATTATTGCTCTCCAAAAACAAAAAAGCCGCAAGGTTTGCTAATCAAACTCTGCGACCGAAACTGATATTTATTGTAAACCTTACTCTCTCGTGTGCTGCCGAAACAGACTCGAAACCATCCGACCTTGTCAATTTAAGGTGAGATTTGTTCGCAACTTTTTGAGTAAAGTTATTCATATTGCTTATGGTTAGATAAGCTATACGAGTTATTTGAAGGTGTCAAGCGAAAAAAGTGGTGTTTGCAAATAAAAACAAATACTTTTCAAAAAAAAGGCAAGCCAAAACGGAATGTTCTAGCTTGCCCTTTTACACTTTACCTTTTCCCTCTTTAGATTTCTTCCGTGAATTCAAAGAAAACTTTCTTTTGTTTTACTTCTTCCATGGCAATGCGAGTCGGTTTATGTTTGCGTAAATCCATCGTGTCGATGCGGATGTTGGCTCCGCGTTGGAGTTGTTTACTGCGTTGGGCGGCGAGCAAAATCAGGCGATATTTCGAGTCGATTTCATGCACCACTCTGACTTCTTTCGGTTCGCCTTCTTCGGTGTTTGCCGTTTCGTTTTCAATAATTTCTTCGTTCATATTTTTTCAAAAGTTTCTAAAATAGTTTCAATCTTTTCAAGTTGTCGGTCTTTTCGCAATCTTTCCGCCAAAATCGCGGTTTTCAAATCATTCGTCGCTTTTTTAACTTCATCGTTGATGATGATGTAATCAAAATCTTTGTAATCTTCAACTTCGCCGCGCGAGTTTCGCAAACGAACGGCAAGTTCTTCGTCGCTTTCGGTTTGACGCAAAACCAATCGAGTTTTCAACACCTCGAACGACGGCGGAAGTATAAATATCGAAACGGCTTTCGGCATTTTTGCCCGAATCGAATTCGCGCCTTGCACATCAATTTCAAGTATTACATCGCGTCCGTCATTGGTCATTTTTTCGACCTGAGTTTTCGATGTGCCGTAAAAATTTCCGTGAACTTCGGCATATTCCAAAAATTCGCCGCGTTCGATTAAGTTTTCAAATTCTTCGCGACCAACAAAAAAATAATGTTTGCCGTGTTCTTCGCCGACGCGTATTTTCCGAGTCGTGAACGATATAGAATAACCGATATTAGGCACAATTCGCAACACTTCGCGTATCAAAGTGCCTTTTCCGCCGCCCGACGGCGAACTGATGATGAATAAATTTCCCAACATTTAGATTTGTTCATTGATTCGTTTTTTCATTTGTTCATTGAAAAACTTGCAAAACCCCAATGAATCAATGAAACAATGAAAAATGAATCAATTTTCCTACTCTACATTTTGAACTTGTTCGCGGATTTTTTCAATCTCGCTTTTTATCGCCAACGAATTTTCCTTGATAATCAGATTATTCGTTTTCGAAGCGATTGTATTTGCCTCGCGGTTAAATTCTTGCGTCAAAAAATCGAGCCGTTTGCCGACATCGTTGGCTTCGTTCATAATCGCCCGAAATTGTTCGATGTGGCTTTTCAAGCGTTGAATTTCTTCGGCAATATCGCATTTATCTGATAAATACGCGACTTCTTGAGCCAGACGAGCTTGATCGATTTCGATTTGCGAATCACTTTTCGCCAACATTTCGCCGATTCGTTTGGTCAGCCGTTTTTGATATTCGCCCGCCACATTTCCCGCTTCCGATTCAATCGGCGGCAGACGTTTTTCGATTTCGTTCAAACGCAAAACGAGTTCATTTTTCAGAATTTCGCCTTCGGTTTCACGCATTTTTTCCAAATCGTCCAACGCCAAACCCAATGCTTTTTCCAATCCGACCGTAAATTCCGCGTCAAGTTCGTCTTTTTTCGGCAACAAAACATTCGGAAGCCTTGCAATAACGTTCAAATCAGGTTCACCCGAAAGCGAAAATTCAGCTTGCATTTGCTTCATCGCCGCTAAATAACCCGAAATTAACGGACGATTAAGCTCGTAATTTATCTCGTTTGTACGTTCAAAATTTAGATTTACGTCAACGCGACCACGCGAAAGACGGTTTGTAATTTGACGTTTAATAATTGTTTCAAGCGATTGAAGTTCGCCCGAAAGTCGTAACGCCACATCTAAGAAACGATTGTTAACTGTTTTTAATTCAACGGTTACGGCAAAACTGTTTTCGTTTACAATTCCGCGACCAAAGCCTGTCATTGATTTCATAAACTTTAGATTTTAATCGAAATTCGTTCGTATAGCTAATGGGAAGTTCAAAGAGAAAGAAAATTTTCTGCCGCAGATTTCGCGGATAAACGCGGATAAAACGGAAAGCTATTCTAAATATCTTTTCTTAAAATCCGCGTCATCCGCGTTAATCCGCGGCAAACATCTGTTTTCAAATTGGTAAATTCAATATAAATTTTGTGCCGTTTTCATTGCTTTCAACTTCGATTTTTCCGCCGTGCGCAGTGATAATTCCGTAGCAAACCGCCAAACCTAAACCTGTTCCTTTGCCCGCAGGTTTGGTCGTAAAAAACGGATCGAAAATCTGTTTGAGATTATTTTCGTCAATTCCGCTGCCGTTATCGGCAACCTCAACCGTAATGTTATCAACGGTTTGCGAAGTTTTAATCTGCAACACGCCGTTTTCCTTCATTGCATCGCGGGCATTCAAAATCAGATTCAGAAAAACTTGTTGCAGTTGGTCGGAATCGGCAAAGACTTTCGGCAAACTTTCACCGTAATTTTCAACGATTCTCAGCCGTTGAAATTCACGGTCAAAGCTGGCTAAACGAATCGAAGTTTCAAGTAATTCGTTTACGTCAACCGCGCTTTTTGCCGCCGGACGAACTCTCGCAAAATCCATCATATCTTTCGTAACTTGTGTAATCCGAGTAATTTGCGTCGAAATTAAGCGAAGTTTTTCTTTCGTTTCATCGTCCGCATTTTGCTTGCTTTGCATAATCTGGATAAGCGACGAAATTGATGCCAGCGGATTATTTACTTCGTGCGCAACGCCGGCGGAAAGAGTGCCGAGCGAGGCGAGTTTTTCGGTGCGAATCAACTGTTCGTTCAACGCCCGAAGTTGTTCGATGTCGTCCGCCATTTTGCGGCTCATTTCGTTAAAAGAATTCGCCAGAAGTCCGATTTCGTCGTTGCTCGAACGCAAATCAACCTCAGTTCCGTATTCGCCGTTTGAAACTTGAACGGCGGCAAGTGTGATTCGTTGAAGCGGTCGGGAAATAATCCGCATAACTAACAAAACAAGTAACAAATTAGGGACAAGAGCCGTTATCACACTGAAAACAATATACTTACGCCACGCATCAAAATCCGGTCCGGGTTGAAACGCATACCACACAATCGGCAGTTGAAAGAGTGAAAAACTGATAATCGCCACGGTTGCGATGCTCAGCGCGACTTTATAAGTTATCGGAAAAAGCCGAAATTGGTCGAGCGCGTTTTCAAACGTAAACAGCTTGAAATTTGAAATTGCATACGCATAAATCAAAACGCCGGGCAAAACCAAAATCGCCGAATACGGCAGCAAATCATATATGCCGAAATACGGCAAAAGGATGTTCGCAAAAGTCTTTAAAACGCCCGTAATTCCTAATGCCCAAAGGATTGCACCGACTTGTTGGGCTTGTTGTGTGCCGCGATATTTGCGGTATTTTGCAAATAAAACAAACGCGCCGTAAGCAAAAACGGCATAAACATAAACGACAAAAACATACGCCAACGGAGCGAGATCAATGACAAATTTACCGTCGATAAACTCGGCTTTGTTCCACAATAAACCCAAAAATGCGGTCGGAGCCAAAACCAAACTCGGCGCGAAAATAACGGCGGCTTTACGCCTGGGAGTTCGTCTGTTTTCAGGAAAAACCCACGCAAAAACAACCAACGCGCATTGCATAAGTAACGAAATCACAAAACTTACGGCTGCCCACCACGACGCGGAACCGTTGACCGAATGAAAATTCCAAATGATTAAATCTTTGACTGTCCAACACGCCAGAAAGCCGATAAACGCCGCAAATGTTTGATTCGCACGGCTTCGCGGGTTTGCCACAAACACATAAAAGCCGAGTGCGACCAGCAAAAATAACGCAAAAAGATGAAGAATGACGAGCATTGATTTTATTTTAGGTTCGCAACCCGGCAAAAGTAAACCTGTTTATTGCAAGTTCCGGTTTCAGGCATAGAAAAAGCCGCTTCAAAACTTGGTTTTTCCGAGTTCTGAAACGACTGATTAGAGAGAAATCGGGCAAAGTTGAAAAAATCACATCGCCGATTTACTTTTTCCCTTTCGGCATTGCTTTTGTTGCAACCGGAAAACCGCGTTCGATCATCAATGCTTCAACTTTCGGCGCTCTGCCGCGAAACATTTTGTAGCCTTCTGCCGGGTCGATTGTGTCGCCGACCGAGAAAACGTATTTTACCAATCTTGCGGCAACCTTTTTGTCGTAAGCTCCGCCGGCTTCGGTAAATGCGGTGTATGCGTCCGAACTGATGACATCCGACCAAATATAACTGTAATATCCGGCGGCGTAAGCATCGCTCGAAAACAAATGTCCGAATTGCGGAAGTCTGTGTCGCATCACTATTTCTTTCGGCATTCCGAGTTCTTTTAACGCTTCTTTTTCAAACGCATCAACGTCGATTTTCTTGTCGCCCGCCAGATGTAACTTCATATCAACCAACGCGCTTGCCATATATTCGACGGTTGAAAAACCTTGATTAAATGTCGCCGCATTTTTGATTTTATCGACCAAAGTTTGCGGAATCGGTTTGCCGGTTTTGTAATGCAGTGCAAATTTATTTAGAACTTCGGGCGTTGAAACCCAACGTTCGAGGATTTGCGAAGGAAATTCGACATAATCGGTCGCCACCGCAGTTCCCGATTGGCTCGGATACATCACATTCGAACTCAAACCGTGAAGCGCGTGTCCGAATTCGTGAAACAGAGTTCTCGCATCGTCCCACGAAATTAAAACAGGTTCGCCCGGTTTTCCTTTGACAAAGTTAGAATTATTGGAAACAATCGTCGGAATATCGCCGACAAGTTTTTGCTGACTGCGATATTGATTCATCCACGCGCCCGAACCTTTGCCTTCGCGGGCAAACGGATCGAAATACCAAAGTCCGACCAATTTTCCCGTAGTTTTATTGGAAACTTTCCAAACTTTTACGTCCGGATGAAAAACGGGAACATCCGTTACGGGCGTAAATGTAAAGTTAAAAAGTTCGCCCGCAACCCAAAACATTCCTTCTCGCATTTTGTCGAGCTGAAAGTATTGTTTAACTTCATTTTGGTCTAAATTATATTTTTCTTTGCGGACTTTTTCCATATAAAAGCGATAATCCCAAGCCTCGACGGTGATTTTATCGCCCGCTTTATCCGCAAATTTTTGCATATCGGCGACTTCTTCGACGACTCTTCCGACGGCAGGTTTCCAAACTTTTAACATCAAATCCATTGTTCGTTCGGGGGTTTTTGCCATCACATCAGCCGTTGACCAGTGTGCGTGAGTCTCATAACCGAGCAGTTTTGCGCGTTCTGCCCGAAGCCGTAAAATGTCGGCAATCAATAAGTTATTGTCGTGTTCATCGCCGTTATCGCCTCGATTTATAAAGAGTTTCCAGACTTTTTCACGCAACCCGCGATTTTCGGAATAGGTCAAAAACGGATCGACCGAAGAGCGCGTGTTGGCAATCAGCCAACCTTTCAATTTTTTCGCGGTTGCCTGTTCAGCCGCCGCCGACCTTAAATCATCGGGCAAACCTGCTAAATCGGATTCATTTTCGAGCAATAAATATTTGGCTTCGTCGGCTAAAAGATTCTGGCTGAATTTAGTAAAAAATCCGGCGAGTTTTTGGTTAATCTCAGTCAGCCGGTTTTTTTGAGCCGCGTCGAGTTTTGCCCCGAAGCGAACAAAGTTTGTATAATATCGCCACGTCAACCGTTTCTGAATCGATGACATTTTCGATAATTTCCCCGCATTATAAACCGTCTCGACACGTTTGAAGAGTTCATTGTTTTGCGTAATTTTGTCGCCGACTTCCGCCAATTTCGGACTCATTTCGGTTTCGACCTTGGCAAATTCGTCGTTGTTCAAATTTCCGCTCCACACCCCGAAAATTGCGGAAATACGGTTCAAAGTCTCGCCCGCTTTTTCCATCGCCACAATCGTATTTTCAAAAGTAGCAGGTTCGGTATTCTTGGCAATCTTGTCGATTTCCGCCAATTTCTCCGTTATCGCCGCTTCGAGCGCGGGTTTGAATTGCGAAATTTTCACCTTGTCAAACGCGGGGACACCGCCGTAATTTCCCGACCAATTTTCTAATAACGGATTTGACTCCGCACTGTTATTCATATTAAAAATTAAATTCTCCGCATTTCCGCCAAAGGCAAAAATATTTGTGAACATACTTAAAACAACTAGAAACGAAACAAATAAACTGCTCTTTTGCAAATTTTTACGCATAAAATTTTTTCTCCGATTCAAAATATTAAAGCCCATTATCGCATAAATACCGATTATGTTGAAACTGTGTTAATTTCAAAAATGAATTAGAATAAATTTATGAAAATTTTTGCTTTTATTTTGATGATTACGGCTTTTTCGGTTGCGGGAAATACTGACATTCAGGCTCAAAATATCACGATTATTTTGGTCAGACACGCCGAAAAAGACACTTCGGCAACAGCAATCAAAAGCGATCCCGATTTGAACGACGCGGGCAGAAAACGGGCGGAAAGATTATCGGAAATTTTGTTCAAATATAAACCGCGACAGATATTTTCTACGCGATACCGCCGCACGCGAATGTCTGCCGAACCTTTGGCGAACAGTATTTTCACCGATTATCGGCTGCAAACACAAATCTATAATTTTGACGAACCCGAAAACTTTGCCGCGGAACTTTTATCGTTAAAAACAAAATGCGTCGTTGTTTTCGGACACAGCAACACAACGCCCGCATTGGCAAATTTATTACTTAAGCAATCCAAATACAAGGATTTAACCGATGCGGAATACGACAAAATTTTTATTATCAAAGTAAAAAAGGATCGCATAACGGACGAAGTTATAACGTATTAAATCAGCTGCCGAAGAAAGGACTGCTTGATCGGGCGTTTGGAATTTTAAATCTGAAATTATATGAAAATCGGACTGGCATTATCGGGCGGAGCAGCTCGCGGATTCGCCCATTTGGGCGTGGTTAAAGTGTTGCAAGAAAACAACATACCGATAGATTTTATCGCCGGAACTTCGGCGGGTTCATTGGTCGGCGGCGGAGTTGCTTCGGGTTTAAGCGTCGAAGAGATGCTCAAATTCAGTGAAACATTAAGTTGGTTCAAAATCGGTAAATTGTCGCTGTCAATGTTCGGTTTACAAAGCAATGAACCGCTTGCCGATTTTGTCCGTAAAAATTATCCGATTAAAAATATCGAAGATTTAAAAATTCCGTTCGCGGCAGTCGCGGCAGATTTAGACACGGGTGAAGCCGTTATTTTCGACAAAGGCGAATTGGCGTTTGCAGTTCGGGCAAGCTCAAATATTCCGGTTATTTACACGCCGATTCAATATGGCGAGCGACGTTTGGTTGACGGCGGAATCGTGGAAATTGTGCCGTGCGAAACGGTCAGAAAAATGGGTGCGGATATTGTTATCGCGGTTGATGTAAACGCAACGGTGCCGAAAATAATCGAAAAACCGAACAACGCCGTGAGCGTCATTTTGCAAACCGCGTTTCTCGCCGTTCGCGGTTTGACGAAGCCGAATCTGATGCACGCCGATTTAATTATTCAACCGAAGTTGGGAGATTATCGGTTCGACGAAATCGGCAAAGCGCGCGAAATGATGAAACTCGGCGAAGCAGCCGCAAACGAAATGTTGGACGAAATCAAACGACTTTTGGCTTGATTTTATACAGACATATACAGACATATACAGATAATAATGATGAAGTTTGATTGGGACGATGAAAAAGCCGAATTAAATTTGAAAAATCACGGAGTTTCGTTTGATGAAGCAACCGAAGTATTTTTTGGCGATTGAAGAATTCGATAGAAAACATTCAGATTTTATCGAACAAAGATTAACCGTAATCGGATTATCGAAAATTCGCCTTTTGCGGGTTACATACACCGTTCGACCAAATGAAAATAATGTAGAAATTGTCAGAATAATTTCGGCAAGAATTGCAAAAGGCTACCAAAAACAAGATTATGAACAATCAAGAAACGAATTTGACCGATAAAATCATTGAGTTTGAAACGACCGAATTTGACGCTCATAAACTGAGAAAACAAGGAACGCCGGCAGATGAGATTCCGCCGGTCGGCGTTCGCCGTTATCGTCGGGCAAGACATACCGTAAAACCAAGCGAGGCAAAAATAAAGATCACACTTTTTGTTGACGGCGATGTCTTAATACACTTTAAACAACGAGCCGAAAACGAACATTCCGCACCGTATCAAACTCAAATCAACGCCGAATTACGAAAAATAATGGAATCGGAACAGTCGAACGAATTGATTGAGACCGCGAAAAATATTGTCAGTGATAATGTTATCGAACGCCTTGCGGATAAAATTGCAGAAAGATTAAACGAACGAAAAGCCGCGTAATGAAAGCTGAAACAACCGAAAAACTAATTTGCGAAGCGTGCGGCGAAGACTTTTCGTGCGGTGCAAACCTCGGTAAATGTTGGTGTTTTGAAATAGACTTGAGCGTAGAAAAACTCGCAAACTTAAAGGAAAACTTCGATAAATGTTTATGCCCGAAATGTTTAATAAGCGAAACCAAAACGTTATCAGAAAGTTCTTAAACCGATTCAACCGAACTTTCCCTTTTACTTTTTACCTTAAAGTCATCTTTTCCAATAATTTTTAATCTTCACATCGAGCATCGGAAACGGCACATACTCAACTTGTCTGCCCGATTCACGCAAAATTTCGACCATTCTGATTGCCGCGTCCGCGTTGCGTGTGTGAACAATGACGGTTGCCGCACGCTGTAATTCTTTGTTCTCAAATAACCAATGCGCGACTTCGTAACCTGTCAGACTGTAATCTTCGAGTTCCTTCATTTCGTAATGTTCGGGCAGTAAATCGTGGTCGAGAAAAATCGCGTCATATGCGTATTTGCTCAATAATTCCTTCGCTTCATCAGGAGTTTCCGCCAAATCCAAATCATCGCCGGCAAAGCGTTTTTTGAACCAGCGATGCCGGCGGTGGTCGTCGTCGAGTACAAAAATCGAGATGGAACTGCGATCGGATTTATAACTTTTCAGTCCGAGTTTGATTAAAAGTCCGTTAAAAATACTCATAATTTCTTCAAATATATCACAAGCCGGATAATTTAGTCATTGGTTGATCGGTTCATTGATTCATTGATTTTTTTGATGATGCGAAAAATTTGAATTCCGCGGTTTGAGTGTTATAATTCAATTCGGTTTGAAACAATATCCGACAAAAAAATCTCAACAATTTAAGAAAATGCCACAAGAAAAAGCCGCAAATTTAAGTTTAGTATCGCCGCAAGTGCTTGATTTTCAAGAACCTGCGAAATTTGACGAAGAAGAAATATGTCCGAAATGTTTTGGTGCGGGAATGGAAGTCGTCGCGGGCAGAGGCGCCAGAGTTTGCGAGTGTCAAAAGAAAAATTCGCAATCGAAACTAATCGAAAAATCCAAAGTTCCGAAACGTTATTATAATTGCGATTTTAATAAATACAAGGTTTCTACGCCGTCGCAGCAGAAAGCGTTTAATTTCGCCTCAAAATTGGCGATGGAATATCCGGCAATCGATCGCGGATTATTATTGACGGGAACGGTCGGAGTCGGCAAAACGCATCTCGCCGTTTCGATTATAAAAGCATTAACCGAACGCGGATTTTCATCGCTTTTCTACGAATTCGGTTCGCTCTTAAAAGAAATTCAAGATTCATATAACCCGAACACAAAATCTTCGGAGCTGAAAATTTTATCCAACGTTTTTGACGCGGAAATTTTAGTTTTGGACGAAATCGGCGCTTCAAAACCGACCGATTGGGTGCGAGACACAATGGCTCACATTATTAACACACGCTATAACGATAAAAAATTGACGATTTTTACGACCAATTATCCGGACGAAAGAAAGTCCGAAAAGGACGAAACTTTGGAAGATCGCATCGGCGTTCGTCTGCGTTCAAGATTGTTTGAAATGTGCCGCACCGTGAAAATAGAAGGAAACGATTTTCGGCAAACATTCGATAAAACTTTGCCGATGAAGAAGAAAATCTAGGCGTTCAAAAATTGGAATTTGCGTCTGATTGACGGTTTAGTTACTTTCCGAAACTAAAGCTATGGCAAATTTTTCCAACAGAATACCTTCACTCGACGGACTCAGAACAGTCTCGATTGCCCTGGTTATTTTTGCGCATATATTCCACTCTTTGGGGATTACCGATATTTTAAACTTCGGTAACTTGGGCGTACGGATATTTTTTGTCATATCCGGATTTTTGATAACGGGTTTGTTGCTCAAAGAAGCAGAAAAAACCGGAGACATTCGGTTAGCTAAGTTTTATTTCCGCCGCACAATGCGGATTTTTCCGCCATACTATTTCTTTTTGCTTGTCATTTTTATTTCGACCTCGATCGGCTTGTTTGAAATCCTTGTGCCGTCGTTTATTGCCGCCGGATTTTATTTAACTAATTATTACGATCCCGTTGCGTGGAATCTCGGTCATACTTGGTCACTTTCGGTCGAAGAACAGTTTTATCTGCTCTTTCCGGGCATTTTGAAATTTTTCGGTAATCGAAAAACGGTCTTTTTACTGTTATTGGTTGTCCTTATTTCTCCGGTTATTCGATACATCGACTATATTTCATTTCCGAATATGCGGTGGCTCGGGATGGGTTTTCATCAAAATATGGATGCCCTCGGATTCGGTTGTTTACTGTCTTTGTTTTATACTCGACTTCACCAAAACCTTTATTATCAACGACTTATTCGCTCTAATTTCATCTTTATACTGCCTTTAATAATCCTGTCGATAAATACCCTGACCGAGCGTCCCCGAATTTTTGCGGTTGGTTGTTCGATTATGAATTTATTTATTGCCGTTTGCATCGATTGGGCTGTTACAAATCACGAAAGTTTGATCGGTAAAATACTGAATTGCTCTCCGATGGTGAAATTAGGGACGATGAGTTATTCGATTTATCTTTGGCAACAGCCGTTTTTTGAAGATAATTCGTCGTTTATTTGGACAAAATTCCCCTTTAATTTCATCGGTTTGGCAATAACTTCGTGGTTCTCTTATTATTTGGTCGAAAAGTATTCGCTTTTGTGGCGAAAGCCTTTGGAAAAGACGATATTTCGGGAAAGTTCAAACGAAAACGCCCCGTCTGAATTGACCGAAGCATAGTTTTAATTCGATTTCAGCGTCTGAATTTTCTTTGTGGTTTTGTTCGATTCATAAACTCTGTAACCCAGCAAAATCGCCGCCGCTATTCCGAAAATTGCGGGATAAGTAATGTCCGATTTCACAATCATATAAAAATGCAGAACGCCCAAAACTGCGATTGCATAACTCAGTTTATGAAGTTTTGACCAATTTTTTCCGCCGAGTTTTTTAATCATCGCGTTGGTTGACGTAATCGCCAACGGAATCAGCAGAAAAAACGCCAACATTCCGACGGCGATAAACGGACGCTGAAAAACATCGCCCGCGATTGCCGAAAGACTCAACGATTTGTCGAAAATACTGTAAGTGGAAAGATGCAGAAAGCCGTAAAAAAATGCGTATAAACCCAACATTCGTCTGTATTTAATCAACGCGTTCCAACCGAAAAGTTTTCGCAACGGCGTAACGGACAAAGTTATCAGCATAAAACTCAGCGTCAAAACGCCCGTTGTTCGCAGAAAAAACTCGATCGGATTTGTGCCGAGATTTCCGCGAAAAGCGTCAAACGCAAACAAAATCAACGGCACAAATGCGTTGAGCGAGATTAGAATTTTATTAAATTTTAAGTTCTGCATTTTTAGAAATTATTTTTCAAATCCATACCTTCGTAAAGTTTCGCCACCTCGTCCGCGTAACCGTTGAACATCAAAGTTTCACGCCGCGAAAATTCGCCGATTCGCTGTTCATCGACTTGCGACCAACGCGGATGACGAACATCGGGATTAACATTCGAGTAAAATCCGTATTCGCTCGGTGCGGCAAGATTCCAAGTCGTCGGCGGTTGCGTATCGGTCAGCGTGATTTTGACGATTGATTTGATGCTCTTGAAACCGTATTTCCAAGGCACCACCAAACGAATCGGCGAACCGTTTTGATTCGGCATTTCTTTGCCGTAAAGTCCCGTCGCCAAAATAGTCAGATTGTGCATCGCTTCATCGATTCGCAAACCTTCGACATAGGGCAAATCGATTCCCGCGTAACGCCAATTCGGCATTTGCTTTTTGTCGAAATATGTTTCAAACGCGACAAATTTTGCGGCGCCGAGCGGTTCAACTTTATCGAGCAAAGTTTTCAGCGAAAAACCGACCCACGGAATCACCATTGACCAACCTTCGACGCACCGATGACGGTAAATTCGTTCTTGTTGTTCAAATTTCAATAAGTCTTCAATGTCAAAAGTTTGCGGTTTTTGCGCCAATCCGCCGACTTCCACCGTCCACGGTCGGGTGACGAAATCTTTCGCGTATTCCGCCGCAGATTCTTTGTTCGTTGAAAATTCGTAATAATTGTTATAATTGGTTATCTCTTTGAAAGTATTGGGTTTATCGCCATCGGACAAAACAATTTCGGGTTGTTTGACAACGGTTTCAATTTTGGCGGTTTCAACAATTTTCGGCGGTTGCCCGTTAAAATAACGATACGCCAAACCCGTTGCCGCAGTTGTGCCGCCAAGTAAACCCAAACGCATAAAATTACGCCGATTCAGATAAGTTTGTTCGTCTGTTATTTCGCTTGATTTTATTTTTTCCGCCATCTTAAATTGAATTTGAAATTGTTCGCGCCACGCTTAAATTTTCGGTTTCAGGTAAATCCGAGATGACAAAAACTGCGCGATTATCGTTTTTGAAACTCGCAATTTGAAAGCCTTTTTCTTTGTCCGAAGCGATTGACTCTGCCAAGTTTGTCTTCGCGTCGGAAGCCGAACCGGATTCAGTCAACATCACGGAAACAATGCGGTTTCCGTCTTGCAAAACTGTGTGCGTAAACTTTCTGCCGTTGTATTTGCAGGTATGCGAGGCTAAAACCTCAACGCTCGGCGAGAAATTTGCTTGTAACGCTTTGATGTATTTTTCGCTGAATTTAGTTTTTTCGGGCGAAACTTCTTTTGCTTCCAATCTGAATTCCGGCAGTTTGTCGATGGCGCAATGTTGATGATCGCCGATTGCGTCGCGGCTTATTTCTTGCCACGCAAGTTTTGCCGAATTGAGATTTTCCGATTGTTTATTCAAGTACAAAAGACCGAAACCAATCGAGAAAACAACCAACAAGCCCGTCATGGCAGTCGCCAAAAAACTCAGATTAAACCAAGATTTTCCACCCGCAGCTTCCGCTTTCAAATTTGCCCGAAGCCGTGTTTCAAACGCAAAATTCGGTTGAAACTCCGGCGAAGTTTTCAACGTTTGGCGTAATTTCCCGCGCAGTTCGCGGCGAAACGACAAGACTTGCCGGCACGTCGGGCAGTTTTCTAAATGCTGAATCAACTCGTGGTTTGTTTCAACCAAAAGCTCGTCGCTTAAATATGAATCCGAAATTTCTCTAAAATCTTGACAGTTCATCTTATTTCACCCGTTTTTTTCTCGATATTTATGCCGAATTTTTGAGCATAAACGGCAAGTTCGCCACGCAAAAGTTTTCGTCCGCGCGAAAGCCGCGACATCACGGTTCCAATCGGCACGTCTAAAATCCGCGAAATCTCTTTGTACGCAAATTCTTCAACATCAGCCAACACAACAACTTGAGAGTATTGTGTCGGAATTCTTTTTAACGCTTCCAAAATTTCTTCGTCGTCTAAATGTTGCGGAATTGCGGGTTCAAACGCGATTGTTTGGGCGATTTGCTCATCCACGTCTTCGACCAACTGCAACCGATTCATTTTTCGCAATCTTTTATAATTAAGGTTATGCAAAATTGTGATTAACCACGCTTTGCAATTCGTTCCCGCTTCGTAATTGTGAAACGACCTGAAGGCTTGCGTAAAAGTTTCCTGCGTCAAATCTTCGGCTTCGGTTACATCGCGCGCAAGCCACATCGCCACACGATAAACGTCCGCCATGAGCGGCAACGCTTCGATTTCAAAATCAGCCGAATTTTCCTTTTTCGATTTGCCGAAACCAAACATACTATTGAATAAATACCAAGTTTAACAAATTTTATTCCAAACCGGTAAAAAAGAGGATAAACCGTCAGTCTTTCCTCTTTTTTATGCTGATTGTTTATAAAAACTACGGTAAAACCGTCGAAGGAATCACAACTGAAATGTTACCTTCGGAAATATTTGTTCCGCCGTCCGTGGTTAAAACTCCGCTCCCGCGAATTCCACCCGTAAATGAAGCCGTTACATTTTCATTAAAAATGTTGCTGATTGAGCCGGCTGAAATTGCGATGCCGAAATTAAACCGCGTAATGTGGTTGTTGTAAATATTATCGCCACGCGGACCTTCTGTCCCCGCGCCTGCAGCCGGATTGTAACAAATTCCAAGCAGATTATTCGCCGGATTTGCTCCGCCGACAATTACATTTTCAAAAATGCGATTGCCGGTTGAATTTCCGCCGCGAACAAAAACGCCCAAGTTTGTTGAGGTAATCGTGTTGTTTTCGATATACGCGCCGCGAGTTTGAATCAACAAAACGCCGATTTCGCTTGGTCCGTTGTTTGGAGCAAGATTGCGACCGACAATTTGTAAATTACGAACTCGAACATTTACACCGTTTGTAACATTTACATTGGCGTTAAATCCGCCGATTTTTCCGTTTCTTACTTCAACACCGCTTACGCCGTTTACAAAAACTCCGATTCCTGTTCCGGCGGCAGTTGTCGAAACCGTATTCCCGCCCAAATCAAGTGTAACGTTTGATGCGGTAATCGTGATCGCATTTCCGCTTCCGACATTTATATCGTCGCCTAATCTGTAAAAACTGGGACGCGAAATTGTAACTGCGCGATTTGACGAACGACCTGCATTGATTTCGACGGCTTTTTCGTCTTGAGCGAATAACGGTTGCGTTGAGACAATTACCAATGCAATTGCCGTGAATAATCTGAATATGTTTTTCATTTTTTTACTCCTTGTTTTCCTAAATCCAAACACACTTCTACCGAGCCGAAACTATAATAGTTTCAGCCATTTACAAGTTTGTGTTCAGTGATTGATGCTGTGATCTCTCTACCGTGAGTAATTCCGCATATTCGATTATTTATTCCAAAAAAAATAAAAAAGTATTTTATGGTTTTCGGGAATAATTTTGTAACACCCGATACTTTTTACAGTTGTCAGTCCGACAAAATTATAAGTTTCAGGAGTATAAAAATTATGAAAAAGTTATTAAGTATCGCAATGTTTTCGCTCGCAATCGGTTTGTTTTCAGTCTTTAACGTTTCTGCTCAAGACACGATGAAGAAAGACGAAATGAAAAAAGACGATGCGATGATGAAGAAAGACGAGATGAAAAAAGACGAGATGAAAAAAGACGGCGCAATGATGAAAGACGAAGAATCGATGATGATGAAATTCGATAAAAACCTTCCGACGGTTGCCGTTATCGCCGCCGATTGGTGTCCTTATTGCAAAAATGTCGCCCCGGTTTTGACGGGTGTTTTGGCAAATTACAAAGGAAAAGTAAACGTTGTGATGTTTGATGTAACCAATGATGAAACCGCCGCCGAAGCAATGAAATTGGCGAAAGAATACGGTTTGACCAAATTTTTTGCCGCCAACAAAAGCAAAACTTCGACCGTCGCAATTTTGAAAGCCGCTAAAGTTACTTTCAAAACATCAAACAACACCAAAGAATCAGATTACACAAACGCCATCGACAAAGCGTTGAAAAAATAGTCGGAGTTTTCAGTATCTTCTCTTTTTGCGGCAAATCGGAAACGGTTTGCCTTTTTTTGCGGAACTTTTCGCCGAAAATACTGCCCCCGAAGATGAAGTCGAACTATTGACTGATGTTACGCAAAACCAATGTTCCTATGTCACTTTTAATAGCACAGGGTGAAGTAAAGCGAATGAAACTCTGCGTTAAAACGGCAAAATACTTGTTCGCTGAAAGTGAGCAACAAACCGCGTCTAACAATTCAGCATTTGTTCGACACTTTCGGCTTCGGAGGGTCTCGCTCATGAGCATTCGCTTTACCCGACGCGGTTAAATTTGTCGGCTGCGACGACTGAAACCAATTTGCGTAACATCAGTTATTGATTTTGCAGAGGGAGTTTTTCAACCGTTGCGGAAGACGATGAAAGCGGCGAATTCGGCACTGAAAACTAAGTATTTATTGCCGTGAAACTATTTTTGCGCTAATCTCGTTTTAGCTTTCAGAAAACTGTACAAAAGGAGTTTACCCGATGAAAATAATACGTTTATTTGTCGTTTTATTGATCGTTTCTATCACTTTTGCTCAAACGTCGCCGACTGAATCACAGTCCGACAAGGAAAAAAAGCAAAAAGAACTCGAAAAACAAGTCTTGCAGATGCTCGACCAAGCTGTCGGCGATGCGACAACGCTCAAACTTCCTCGAAATCGGGCGATAGTTTTCGGGATTGCGGGTGATTTATTTTGGAAATTCGACGAAAAACGCTCGCGTCAACTTTTTCGCGATATGGCAAACGATTTAATTGTTTCAGACCTGGAAGCCGAAAAAGAAAAGAAGGAAAGTAACGATCCCGACAGGTTTTACGGCGGAGATTTTGAGAACGCACGGTCGATTGTGTTAGTGTTGGTCGCCAAACACGATGCCGATTTAGCGTTGGAATTACTCGTCCAAACTCGCTCGGCAAAAATCACGGAAGCCTTGGCAAAAGCCGCTCAACCGAAACAAAAAGAAGAAAGCGGAATGTTCAATTTCGATCAAACTTCTTATTTGGCGCGTGAGGAACTCAGGCTGGAACAACAATTTGCGGTGCTTGCCGCCGAACAAAATCCCGATAAAGCGATTAAACTTTTACGCGACAGTTTGGCGAAAGGAGTTTCCGGTATCGTGTTTGAGTTGCTCAGTAAAATCAATAAAAAAGATGCCGATAAAGCCAAAACTTTGGCAGACGAGATAGTTAAAAAAATTGTTGACACGGATCTAACCAAAAAGCCCGAAGAAATGGAAGTCGCGATGATGCTTTTGCGAATTGCCGCAAAACCCGAAACCGCCGCAAGCGCCAAACAAAAACGCTATAAATTCAGCGATGCGCAAACGAAAGAAATTGCCGGCAAATTGTTTACAACGTTTATGTTGCCGTCAACTTCGTTGGGAACTTCGCTGATGTTTTCCCGAGTCCAACCGATGTTAGAAAAAACATTGCCCGAAAAAGCGGCGTTATTAAAGCAACGCAAAGCCGAATTAAGCAAAAATCTTCCGCCCGAAATGAAGCAATGGGAGCAGATGAGTAAAATTTGGAGTCCGAATTCGACTGCCGAAGAATTGCTGGCAGAAATTCCGAAACTGGACGAAAATATGCGTGAACGGGCATACGATGCGCTAGGGCAAAAAATCGCCAAAGTTGAAGACGAAGCAAAGGCGAAAAAGTTAATCGAACAAATTCCCGATGAAAAAGCCCGCGAACGCGCGACCGAAAAGTACGAATCGGCGAAAATCGATCGAACGGCAAACACTGGAAATTTGGAAGCCGCCAAAAAGCTCATCGGAAATCTCGGTCAAAAGAAAAATCAAATAAAAAAACTGGTTGCGTTGGCGTTGGAATTCAAGAAAAAGAAGACGGAAAAAGACCTTGAAACCGCCGCTAATTTGATGAAAGACGCAAAAGGTTTAGTCAATGAATTTCCCGAAGACGAGGACGAACTCAACGATTTGATGGAAGTTGTCAAAGGCTACGCGATTATCAATCCGAATGAAGCGTTTCGGCTTTTCGATCCGATTGTCGATCAGATAAACGACTATGTGCAAGCCTCCGCCATCTTGAGCAAATACAATAAACGCAGCGAAACTTTCAAAAAAGGCGAGCTGCTGTTATCGGTAAATCAAAGTTATTGGAATGACGGATTATTAATTTTCCGCTATATCGGACAAATGCAACTGCTTGGGAAAGCTGACCTTAGCCGAATGACCACGCTTTCCGACAAGTTCCAACGCAACGATTCGCGAACAATCGTCAAACTGTTTGTCGCTCAAGGTTTTTTGAAAGAAGACAAAGAAGACGAGGATAAACAATTCGGTCAAGACGGCGATGATTTTGATTTTGAATTCTAAAGTGTCAACCTTGATACTCGAAAGTGTCAACGCTGACTCTTTGAGAGCGAACGTTGACACTTTGAGAGCGAACGCTGACTCTTTGAGAGTGAACGTTGACACTTTTGAGAGTAAACACCGACTCTTTGAGAGTAAACACCGACTCTTTGAGAGTAAACACCGACTCTTTGAGAGTGAACGCTGACTCTTTGAGAGTGAACGCTGACTCTTTGAGAGTGAACGCTGACTCTTTGAGAGTGAACGCTGACTCTTTGAGAGCGAACCTTGATACTTGCGGGTATCAACGCCGATACTTTGAGAGTAACCGCCGACGCTGAAAGAATCGAGGTTTCGGCAATTTGAACGATATGACTCTTTCACAACGGGAAGCCGTGGCGAAAGGTTGTCTTTTCATCAAAAAATTATTTTGTCGCCGAAGCAAAGTCAACGAAGCAAGTTTTATCAATAAATACTAATCCGTATTAAGTCTTTTTGCCTGTCATATCTGCCCCGACCGCCAGCACTAAAATTGTTCCTTTGACAATATCTTGCATATAATCTCGGACGTTCAGCAATGACATTCCGTTGTCCAAACTTGCCATAATCAATGCCCCGATCAATGCTCCGAAAATCGTCCCGCGTCCGCCGACCAAACTCGCTCCGCCGATTACGCACGCCGCGATTGCGTCCAATTCTTTTAATGTTCCCGCATCCGGCGACGCGCTTCCGAGCCGAGCCGTCGAAATCACCGCCGCCAACCCGGTTAAAGCTCCAAGCACCGCGTAAACCTTCAAGACATTACGTTTGTTGTTTATTCCCGACAGTTTCGCCGCGTCCGCATTTCCCCCGATTGCGTATAAATATCGCCCGAATGTCGTCGAATTTGTAATAAACGACCCGAAAACTGCCACCCCTAACAGTATCAAAACAGGAATCGGTACGCCTTTTCCTTCGTTTGAATTCATCACATTAATAAAAACGACTATCGCTCCGATCGGAATAATCGACTTAAACAATTCACTGCTGTAATTCGCTTCGCCGAGTCCGTAACTCTTGACCGCTTTTGCCCGCCGAAACGCCATTATCAGCACAAATAAAATCGCCGAACCCGCCAAATACCAGCCGTAGGTCGAACCGATAAATCCGCCGCCGATGACTTTGTAAGCATCGTTTGAAATCGGAATGGTGTTTCCGCCGAGCAACCATTTGACCGCTCCGCGCCACGCCAACAATCCGCCCAAAGTTACGATAAATGCCGGAATATTGAAATATGCAGTCAGCGTTCCGTGTAAAATCCCGATTGCTACACCGACTATAATTGCAAACATAATCGAAGTTACAATGCCGTAACCGGATGTTGACAACGAATATGCGGCAAATCCGCCCGCGAATCCGAGAATTGAACCGACCGACAAATCGATGTTTCCGGAAACAATGACCATCAACATTCCGACCGCAATAATTCCGGTTACCGAGGTCTGCAACGCCAGATTCGATAAATTTCCCGCCGTCAGAAAAATCGAATCGGTCGCCCAATGAAAATACAGCCAAATTATTGCCAAAGCAAAAATCATCGTGTAAGCGCGGGCGGACGAGGTTTTAATCGCGGTTGTGTTTTTAGACTCACTCATTTGTGTTACTCACTTTTTCCGGTTCACGGGTTTCTGTTTGAACCGATAAATACTCGGTTTGACCTGTCGCGCAAGCCATTACTTTTTCGGGCGTTGCATCGTTTTTCAAAAACTCGCCGGTCAATTTACCTTCGTGCAAAACTAAAATACGGTCGGACAAACCCAATACTTCGGGTAATTCCGATGACACCAAAACAATCGCCAAGCCTGATTTGGCGAGCCGA
The DNA here is from genome assembly GCA_031430435.1 of Acidobacteriota bacterium. Taxonomy (GTDB): domain Bacteria; phylum Acidobacteriota; class Blastocatellia; order Pyrinomonadales; family Pyrinomonadaceae; genus JANNVK01. The sequence goes on along the minus strand of JANPBM010000100.1, from coordinate 17,145 downwards.
TTGATATGCGCGTAAATTTCCTGTTTGGCGCCAACATCAATGCCGCGCGTCGGTTCGTCCAAAAATAAAATTTGCGGATTCGTCAACAACCATTTGCCCAACACAACTTTTTGCTGATTTCCGCCCGACAGCGTTCCGACGACCGTCAACGCCGAATTTGCTTTTACTTTCAAGCCTTGCATTGAACCGTTGGCGGCAACAGTTTCTTTTGTCCGATTGGTCGTAAAAGTTGAACTGAACTGTTTTAACGCCGCGAGTGTCAGATTGTCCAAAATTGTTTGGTCAAGAACTAAGCCGTAGCGTTTGCGGTCTTCGGTAACAAAAGCGATGCCGTTTTTGATTGCCTCCTGCGGAGTCCAAATTACGACTTTCTTGCCTTTAATTTCGATTTCACAAGAATTTTTACCGCTCCAAGCACCGAAAATCGACATCAAAGTTTCTGTCCGACCTGCTCCCATTAAACCCGCGATTCCTAAAACTTCGCCTTTTCTGACGCTGAACGAAAAATCGTCAACTACTTTTTTATTCGGATTATCAATGTCAAACGTATTCAGATGTTTGACTTCTAACGCCGTTTCGCCGAATTCGTGATTGGAAACAGGAAAGATATTGCCGACTTCTCTTCCGACCATCGCGGCAATAACCTTGTTCGTGTTCAATAATTTAGTCTCGTTGGTACCGACGGTTCTGCCGTCTCGCAAAACTGTAATGCGGTCCGACATTCGGAAAACTTCGTCCAGTTTGTGCGAAATATAAATCATTCCCACCCCGCGATCTTTCAATTTTTGCAGAATCGTGAACAAAGTTTCGACTTCCGATTCGGTCAAAGCGGCAGTCGGTTCGTCTAAAACTAGAATTTTCGCATCGTGCGACAAGGCTTTGGCGATTTCAACCAGTTGTTGTTGCCCGATTCCCAAATTGCCGACAAGCATTCGCGGATCAAGTTGTAAGTTCAAATCTTGCAATAACTTGGCAGCTTGCCGGTAAAGTTTCGACCAATTTATTATGCCGAAAGTAGCGGGTTCTTTGCCGAGATAAATGTTTTCGCCGATGGTTAATTCTTTGACGAGCGAAAGTTCTTGGAAAATAATCGCCACGCCTGCATTTTCCGCATCACGAATGGTTTTGAATTGTTGCGGTTTTCCTTCAACCTTGATTTCGCCGTCAAATGTGCCGGACGGATAAACACCGCTCAACACTTTCATCAAGGTTGATTTTCCGGCACCGTTTTCGCCGACCAAAGAATGAAATTCACCTTTGTAAAGATTCAGCGTAACACCGTCCAAGGCTTTCACGCCGGGAAATTCTTTGACAATCGAACGCATTTCCAATAAAGTTTCCATAGTTTTTTAAGGTTCGGGAAATTCGGAAAATTCGGAAGCGGGTTTTGAACCTTTCAAAACTTCCGAGATTTTCCGAGATTAAGCAGATAAGCAAAAATTTTGCGACACTTTAAAATGTCTGAGTCATTGAGTTACAAGATTTTAATTCATCATTCACCACTCATAATTTATCATTACCCGCTTAACTGTTTTATTGTTTCGGTCTTTTTTCGGGAGCAACGTTTGCGTAAACGTCTTCAAATTTTGCAAATCCGTCTTTGATTACCGTTGTCATCAAATTATCAATGTCAACCACCGTAACTTCGAGCAAAATTGCCGGAATTTCTTTTTTCAAAGTATCGTTCATAAAAGGTTTCGCTTCGGTCAAAGGTTGTTTGTTTACCAGTTTAACGGCTGCGTCAACCGCCGCATTTGCCAATGGAATAATCGATTTATAAACGGTCATTGACTGCTTTCCTTCGGCAATTCTCTGCAATGCCGCCTTTTCCGCATCTTGACCGGTAACGATTACTTTCCCGGTCAAACCTTTTGCCGTCAGCGCAGAAATTGCGCCGCCTGCGGTTCCGTCGTTCGAAGCAACCACACAATCAACTTTGTCTCCGCTTTTAGTCAACGCATTTTCAACGTTTTTCATCGCTTCGTCAGGTTTCCAATCGGTGGTAAACTGATCTTGAACAATTTTGATGTCGCCTTTATCGATCGAAGGCTGTAAAACTGCCAGCATTTCTTTCTTCATAATTACGGCGTTGTTGTCAGTTGAAGCGCCGTAAACCATCACATAATTACCTTTAGGAACTTTTGCCAAAGCATATTCCGCAATCTTTCTGCCGATAACCGGAACTTGATGCGAGATATAAACGTCAATTTTATCCGAGTTAATCAAGCGGTCGTAACTGATAACGGGAACGCCTTTCGCCTTTGCCGTTTCGACCATTTGAGCCGCTTGCGTTGCGTCGTGCGGAGCAATTACCAAAACCGTTACGCCTTGCGTCAGTAAATTCTCGACATCACTGTTTTGTTTGTCCGATTTACCGTCCGCAACCGTTACAACGCACTCGACCTTTAATTCTTGACAACGAGCCTCGAACGCAACTTTGTCTCGCACCCAACGCTCTTCTTTCAAAGTCGCCATCGAAAAGCCGATTTTAACTTTTTTCTCGCCTGCGGATTGCGAAGCATTGTTTGAGACTGTATTTGCAGGTGTTTTGGCAGTTTCCGGCGTTTGACAAGCTGTCAGCAAAAACAAACACGAGACAAATAAACTGAATAGTTTAGTAAATAATTTCATCACTTTTTTCCTTTTAATTTAATTTCCGATTCTTAATAAAGTATCATAAAACGGGTTGTCGCAAAAAGTTTGCATCAATTTTGTCGATAATTCTGCCGACCGGATAAATACCGATTTTCTCTTTTGCATAAGGTGAACGGTCGTAAAAAAACCGTAGCCGAGCAGACGAATTTCCGGCAAACTTCTCGTCCTTCAATTTTTCCGCGAATTCATTTCGCAAACTATCGTCTTTCGCCAGCATTTCAATCGCCAATTTTTCGATAACATAGCTTTCGCCGAATTCTTTTTGCTCAAAAATAGAATTAAAAAAGCCCCAATAAACCAACGAGTCGGGAGAATTCGGTTCGAGCAAGTGAATCGCCGCGTTTGCCGCTTCCTGCGACATTTGAACAACTGCGGAATTTTCGGGGAACAGACGTTTTTCGGTTATCGAAACCGTTTTGAAACCCAGTGTAATGCGATTTTCAAACGACGAAGTTCCCCATTTCGGTTCGGTCAAGCGGTAACTTTCCACCTCGATTTCGAGGGGTTTTGTCAGTCGCCGAATTTTAATTCCGTGAAATTGCAAAACTTTGATTGCTTCCGACCATTGCGGCGGCACAATATAGTAAAGCGGCGGAGCGACAAACGCGGCGATTTTCGCTTTATCGAACTTCTTAATCGTTATATCCAAAGGCTTTGTGCCATACACCAAACGTTTACTGCCTGAAACCTCGCTGTCTTCAAATTTATATTCAACGCCTTTTAATTGAAACGGTTCGCTTTTATCGGTCAACTCCAAACGAAGCGGAAATTTGCGGTTCGGATCGTAAGTTTTTCCGCGTTCGACGGTTTCGTCGTCGGCAATTTTATTCGCTTCAAACAAACTCGTTTTATTGCGTCCGATTTCATCGACGGTATGTCGCAAAAGATCGTAAGTGCCGCGAACACGAGATTTATATGATTTGTAAACATGTGTTTCAACCAGCAAACCGGCACGATTTCTGAGCGGTGTGTAACCTGTCGCAAAACGCGGTGTCGGAATAAACGTAAAAATTCCGCTCGTTACTTCGCGTCCGCCGAATTCGAGATAACGAGTTACCAAATTCCCTTCTTTCTCAATTTTTTCGACCACGTTTTTCTCGAAATGCTCGTTCATCCAACCCGAAATTTTCGGATGGATTTCATCGAAATGAGCGTATTCGTAAGTTACGTTGTAACGAAAATCCGCTCCGTCGGTAACGTGCAAATCAAAGAAAAAATCGGGCTTCCAATCGTTCCAAAGTCTTAGAAAAGCACGAGTTTCAGGCGCATCGGCTTTCATATAATCACGATTTAAATTGAGATTTGTCGCGTTTGCCCGAAAACCTGCCTCAGCCGGACCGTTTTGATTCATCCGATTATACGCCGACCAATTTTCGTGTCCGTCAACATTATAAATCGGGACGAATAAAATAATCGCGTTTTCAAGCAAATCGAGCCGCGTTTTGGTAATCGCAATATCACGGAGCAAAGCCAGTCCCGCGTCCTTGCCGTCAATTTCGCCCGCGTGAATTCCCGCCTGAATCAAAATAATCGCTTTTCCTTTTTTTCGGGCGAGTTCGGGCGTAAAATTTTTGTCGGCGGAAGCAATCAACAACGGTAAATCACGACCTTCGCCGCTTTTGCCGAACGATTTATAAATAATTAAATCGGACGATTTATCCAGTTTATTTGCAAATGCAATCGTTTCGGCATAACGCCAAGTTTTTTGATAATTTGTTTGTTCGGCAAGCGTCTGCCAATCTTTCGGCGTATTTGACGATTCGGATTGACCGAAAATAGCCGGCGTAAAAAACAATAACCCCGCGAACACGGTTACTTTCGTAAAATTCGATAATTTTTGTCGGCTCATGTTAAAAATAACTTTTGGATATTTGTGATTGGAACAATTTGGAAATAATACCACGTTATCAAAAAAAACTATTTATTTTCTTGCCTTTAGATACAATTATCTGCTAGAATTTCAAAGGTTTGAAGTTTTACGAATTAAAAGTATATTTATGCGCAAGTCATAGAAACCTTACTTTTTCTTTCATTTCAACCCGAAAATAAAACCTTTTTCAGTTTTTTTTATTTTTATACGCATTTATGTTGTAATCAAGCGCCGATTTATGGTATAAACCATCATCTGAAAAATTGGTGTGCATCGTCAAACTTGCTTTTTGTTTGACATTGTCAATTAAATTGTGTAAAAGATACGAGACTCTGATTTTTATTATCATTAAATTCAGCTTAAAATAGAGGAGAAATTATGAACAACAAAACATGGATTAAGAAAGGACTTACGGCTTGTTTGAGCGTTGCAATTTTGACAACGTATTCAATGATTGCCTTAGCTGCCCAAGGAAGTGCAGTCGGCGACTTAACCGTTACGGGTAAATCGAACGTTACCGTCAACGGCGAGGCAGCCCAAAGCGGTCGAACGATTTTTTCGTCGAGTTTAGTAAAAACTTCGGAAACATCAAGCGCCACCTTAAATTTAGGTAAATTCGGTAAAATTGAAGTTGCCCCGAATTCGACTTTCAATTTGAATGTGACCGACAAAGGCGTTACGGGAGATTTGGTCGAAGGTAAAATCACCTCGTTGGCAAACGACGTAACAGTTACCGCAAACGGCAAAACAACCAAAATTAACGCCGGTGAATCAGTTGTCAGCGGTGCCAAAGGCGGCGATGACCAAAGAGATTCTAACGGAAACTGTGTTGACACAGACAAAGACGGCAAACTTGAGTGCGACGACGCAACCGCAGGCGGTTGGTGGATTTGGACACTCGTTTTCGGCGGTGCGGTTGCAGGTATTCTTTTTGCAACACTTCGTAACAACAATCGAGTCGCATTAGGCGGCGGAACAACTGTTGTCAGCCCAAGCCGATAAATTAGACTTTACAGGAGGAATTATAAAATGCTCAACAAATTATTAATTAAAAAGTCTGTAACAGTAATGACAACCCTTGCAATTTGGTGTGTTTATTCGATGGTGGCATTAGCCGCCCCGAAAGACATGTCGGGTGAAATTTCGGTTTCGGGTCAAGTTACGGTTAACGGACAAAATGCAGTTTCAAACTCGAGTGTAGTTTCAGGCAGCACAATTACAACAGGTGCCAACTCGACTGCGACAATCAGTCTCGGTAAAGTCGGTCGCGTAGAAATTTCACCGGATTCTTCAATTATGTTGAAGTTTAACGAAAACAGTATTACAGGTGTTCTTTCGGCAGGTGACGTGCGTGTTTCAAATTCTATTGGAATTGCCGCCACAATCACGACCAAAGATGCCGCAGTAATTGCCGATGCCGGACAAGCAAACAACTTTGAGGTTGGGGTCGAATGTTCGCATACACATGTAAATTCATTTATCGGACTTGTTACAATGAGAAGCGGAACAACCGATAAACAAATTTCAGCCGGCACAGACGGAACCGCAGGTAATCCTTCGCAAGCAGGCTGTAAACCTTGTGTTCGTCCCGGCGGTGTAGCCGCTCCATTACCTATCGCAGGTATCGGAATCGGTGCTTTAGCAGGAATTTTACTCGGAATCGGCGGTGCAGTAGTCGGCGGTGTCGTTCTTGGTGGCGGAAGCGGCAACGGAACAACTATCGGCGGCGGTGTTGTTGTTGTCAGTCCTGTTCGCTAAATACCGAACACTCTGTAAGTCGTTTGACTCAGTTTTGTTCATTCATTGTGCGAGTCCGGTTATATTTAACTTGACTCGCACAATTTTTGTTTTCGTTTGTGAATAATTTAACAAGATAAAATTTATATGCACATTGCAGTTATTGGAACAGGTTATGTCGGATTAGTTACAGGGGCTTGCTTTGCAGAATTCGGGGTTGAAGTTACTTGTGTTGATGTTGACAGTGAGAAAATAGCCGGCTTGAAAAGCGGCGTGATGCCGATTTACGAACCGGGATTAGACACGATTGTCGAAAAAAATGTAAAAGCCGGAAGGTTGCATTTTACAACCGATATTAAAACTGCGGTCGAACAGGCGTTAGTTGTGTTTCTCGCAGTCGGAACTCCGCCAAAGCCCGACGGTTCGCCTGATATGAGCTATTACCGACAAGCCGCCCAAGATATTGCCGAAGCAATGAACGGTTATAAAGTGTTGGTTACGAAATCAACCGTTCCCGTCGGTACAGGCAGATGGCTTCGTGAATTTGTCAACGAAAATCTCAAGGTTGAAACTAATTTCGGCGTTGCTTCAAATCCGGAATTTTTACGCGAAGGCGCGGCAATCGATGATTTTATGCGTCCCGATCGTGTTGTCGTCGGGAGTAATGAACCTGACGCGATTGCCATTATGAAAGACCTTTATCGTCCGCTTTATTTGATTGAAACGCCGGTTGTGATTACGTCGCTCGAAGCCGCCGAACTTATCAAATATGCGGCAAACGCTTTTCTCGCCACTAAAATTACGTTTATCAACGAAATCGCCAATCTTTGCGATGCAATCGGTTGTGATGTTCACGACGTGGCGAAAGGCATGGGAATGGACAACCGCATCGGACGCAAATTTCTCCATCCGGGTCCGGGTTACGGCGGTTCGTGTTTTCCGAAAGATACGCGGGCGTTTACCAAAGTCGGCGATAAATACGGCGTTGAAACTTCGGTGGTTGATGCCGTTATCGAAGCAAACGAGTATCAGCGATTGGCGATGATTCCGAAGATCGAAAAACTTGTCGGCGATTTCAAAGATAAACAAATCGGCGTGTTAGGTTTATCTTTTAAGCCCGAAACCGATGATATGCGCGAATCCCCGGCGACTGATATCATCAAGGAAATGCAGAAACGCGGGGCGAAAATTCGCGCGTTCGATCCGGTCGCAATGAAAGAAGCGAAACATTATTTGCCTGACATCGATTACGCCGAAAATGAGTATGATGCAATAAAAGACGCGGATGTTTTGGTGATTGTAACCGAATGGAATCAGTTTCGGGCGTTGGATATGGACAAGGTCAAGAAACTTTTGAAAGCTCCGAAAATTGCGGACTTACGCAATATTTATAATCCGACCGATATGCGTGAACTCGGTTTTGAATATGTCGGTGTCGGACGTTAAAAATTGTTTTTGTCAAAACTAAACAAAATAAGTTAAACTGTAAAAGTGGAAATTGTATCGATTTCCACTTTTCCTTTCTTCTAATTTATGAACAACGCAAAATATTTAATAACCGGCGGAGCAGGATTTATCGGCTCCAACATTGCTGAAAAACTGCTCGGTGCGGGCGAAAAAGTTAAAATTTTAGACAACCTTTCAACCGGATTTCGTGAAAATCTGTCTGAACTTTCGGGTGATTTCGAGTTTATCGAAGGCGATTTGAACGAAACGGAAAAGGTTCGGCACGCACTCGAAGGCGTAGAAGTCGTCTTTCATCAAGCCGCTTTGCCGAGTGTTCCGCGATCGGTCGAAAATCCGCAGGAAACGCATCAAGCCTGTGTCAACGGCACATTTAATTTGTTGGCAAACGCCAAAGAATTGGGCGTGAAACGAGTTATTTATGCCGCGTCGAGTTCCGCTTACGGCGATCAGATTGTCTCGCCGAAGGTTGAAACCATGCGTCCCGAACCGCTTTCGCCTTACGCGGGAGCAAAGTTGATGGGCGAGTATTATTGTCAAATTTTCTCTCGGTGTTACGGTTTAGATACAATTTGTTTGCGATATTTCAATGTTTTCGGTCCGCGACAAAATCCGAGTTCGCAGTATTCGGGCGTAATTTCGCGTTTTATCGACGCTTTGATGAAAGATGAAACGCCGACGATTTTCGGCGACGGCGAGCATTCGAGAGATTTTACGTTTATCGCCAATGTTGTCAACGCCAATCTTAACGCCGCCGAAACGACCAAAGGAATCGGCGAAGTGATGAATTGCGCGAACGGCGAACGAATTTCGCTCAACGAATTGCTCAAAGTGTTGAAACGCATTACCGATAAACCGAGTATTACCGCCGATTATCAACCCGCGAGAAACGGCGATATTGTCCACAGTCAATCGGATAATTCGCTGGCAAAGCAACTTATCGGTTATGAAAAGTTAGTTGGTTTAGAAGAAGGTTTGATAAAAACCATTGATTGGTGGAAAGACAGCAGATTTGCGAAAATGTAAATAAACAAAAGGCTTGCCGTGATGACAAGCCTTTTTGTTCGACTCAAAAGGTTGCCGGAAACATCAAAAACAAAGCATCAAACATTCCGTACTTGTCTGCAACATCTCAACGGCATTCAGTGAACATTCCGCAATTATCTGCAACTTTTCATCAACTTTTTGCGAACATTCCGCAATCGTCTGCAACACTTCAACAACCTTCGGCAAACATTCCGCAACCTCTGCGACTATTCCGCAACCTTCGGCAAACATTCCGCAGATTCTGTGATGTTTCAAAACTGTTTTTGAAACATTGCCGAGAGGGTTTGAATGTTTCAAACCCTCTGCGGAAACATTGCCGAAAGGTGCGGAGGTTTCCGCCAAGTTACGGAAACTTTCAACAATCTTCCGCAATAGTTCCAAACCTGCGTTTAATTGTTGCGAAATCAGTTTGAAACATCAAACAACTTTTCGGCAATACTTCACGCGGCAAACTGTGTTCTTTTTAATCCTCAAACTGTTTCCGCAAACTTTCGGTATACGGGAATCTTGCCACGCCTTTTTCGGTAATAATCGCCGTTACCAAATCGTTCGGCGTAACATCAAATGCGGGATTGCTGACCCCGATGCCGTCCGGTGCAATTTGCAAATCTTTGTAATGCGTAATTTCGCGGCGGTCGCGTTCTTCAATCGGGATTTGTTCGCCGGTCGGGCAATTCATATCGACGGTTGACAGCGGTGCGGCGACATAAAACGGAATGTTGTGGCGTTTCGCCAAAACCGCGACCATATACGTCCCGATTTTGTTGGCAACATCGCCGTTCGCTGCGATTCTGTCCGAACCGACAACGACCGCTTGCACTTTGCCTTTGTTCATCATGTAACCCGACATATTATCCGTAATCAGCGTGACGGGAATATTATCTTCGTGCAGTTCCCACGCAGTTAATCTTGCACCTTGCAGATACGGGCGAGTTTCATCGGCGATAACGTGAATGTTTTTTCCTTGATTAACCGCACCGCGAATTACGCCGAGTGCCGTTCCCCAAACTCCGCCCGTTGCCAATGCTCCGGCGTTGCAATGCGTCAAAACAGTCGAATTATCGGTCAGTAACTCTCCGCCGAATTCGGCGATAAGTCGTTGCGATTCAATGTCTTCTTCGTGAATAGCTTTGGCATCGTCAATCAAAATTTGTTTAATTTCGCTGATAGTTTTGCCGTCTGCTTTCGCTTTCGCAAACACTCGTTTCATCCGGTCGATTGCCCAAAAAAGATTAACGGCAGTCGGTCGGGTTTTATGCAAAGTTTCGCAAATAAACTCGAAATCGTCTTCTAAATCAACAAGATTTGTGCCGACAAACTGTTTCACGCCGAGAGCGATTCCGTACGCCGCCGAAACGCCGATTGCAGGTGCGCCGCGAACAACCATATCGGTTATCGAATCGGCAACTTCTTTGTAAGTGCGAAGCATCAGCCACGTTTCTGCGGTCGGTAAAAGACGTTGGTCGAGCATATTTACGCCTTCGTCTGTCCATTTTACAGGTATAATCATTTATTAAAATTTCCTTTCAGTTTTAATGGTTTTATAATTTATTACTTTTTCAGTATTTGATTTCTATGATATTCCAAATAAGTTTCTCGTCCTTCAATTGGCAGAAGAGGAATAATCCTATTATCGGAAATACCAAGTTTTGAATATGTCATATTTGACAAGAATGGCGATAGAATTGTTCTTTTATTATTTGTAAATGATAAAAAACCACGGTCAAAAAGTCTGTCAAATGTCGGAGTAAACATAAATCCATTCAATGGGTCTGTTTTTTCAAAGTCATTTGAGGATGCCCAAGGTTTAATATGACTTGCAATTAAAATCCTATCGTCTGAAACTAATGTAATTGGGCAAAAAGGGCAAAGTGCTAACAAGTTTCTTCTGTACTCGCCTTGTCCCACCCTAGCTCTATACAACTGTATTTTTTCAGTGTTGTCGGTAATATTTTCTTCAATTTGCTCTTGCTCTTTTTCAAAAATATAAGGATGCTCTACTTCGCCAAAATAATCTGCAAAAAGTCTAAAATAATAGTTAGTTGCTCCTCTTTCATCCAAAAGTTTTATAACTGATATGTATGTTATATTAGGCAAAGAAAGTTCTCGTATTATTGTATATGCCGAGTCTTTAGAATTTACATACACTCTTGGTCCAGCTATTTGGGTTTGGTCAACAACTGCAAATTCTATCTTTTCAGGCAATGCCTCAATTTTGGCTCTTCTTAAATTCCAAAGGTCAGGTAATGCTGCCCTATTTATGTATGGTTGCTCAGGCTTTAAGTATTCTGATTTTGTTTCTTCTAAGTATTTAATTAAATCTTGTTTCATCAAGAAACAGGGGATTTCAAAACCACTATTCCCAAAAAACTCTCTAGTCTCTCTTATATCTTGCCCAATATACAACTTGGCTTCACCATTTCCACCGCCTATTTTATTTTGACGAACTACAAAACTGTCGGCGATAGTAATTTTCTCTTTAGTACCAATTACCCTAAATTCTTGATTATTGAGTTTTATTTCCATATCTTATTTATGAAGCAAATTTAGTAATATCCATTTGTTTTAGTAATGCAATTAACACATCTACAACAATACTATTACCTGCTTGTCTATACATTTGTGTGTCGCTAACAACTTGTTTAAAGTCATCACGAAACCCCATTAAACGTAGGCATTCTTTTGGAGTAAGTTTTCTTATCCGTCCTTTGTGAGTTACATAATTATCAATACCTGCCCGGTGCATTTTATGCATAGTTTGCAATAAAGGTCTTGCAATTTCTAAATCTGTCTTGGTTGATGTTTTAAAAGTTTTTGTCCCACTTGCTAAAACATAGTTACGAATTTTGTCAGATAGGTAATACTTTTCTTCTACTTCATTTACATTAAAAATAAATTCGTTAAATTCATTTTCAGGTTGTCCCTCAAAAATAAAATCTCCATGCCAATTAAATTGCTGATTTGCTTTTTGGCAAAGTGCAATATCCCCATTAATTTGAGTGTACCGTTTTATTCGATTTTTAGAACTTGTAACAAACTTAACGCCTTTTTCTTTTAGATAATATTTAGTATCAGTAAAATCCTCTAGGAAATCTTGCATTTTATGTTCTAAAGGTATGACTTTTGGAAAGTCAAACTCTACTGAATTATCTTTAAACCCAACAACAAAAATTCTCTCGCGGTTCTGAGGAATACCATAGTTCTTTGAGTTTAAAACTTGGAAATAGCAACTATATCCTAACTCATTAAAAGTAGCTTTTATAGTTTCAAACGTATTTCCGTTATCGTGATTTAATAATCCTTTTACATTTTCATATACAAAAACTTTAGGTTGACTTTCTTTTATAACTCTTGCAAATTCATAAAATAAAGTTCCCCTTGTATCATCAAATCCTTTACGTTTACCAACCATCGAGAACGACTGACAAGGACTTCCACCTACTAAAATATCAATTCTGTCTTTGTATTTTTTACCGTCAATTTCCTTCACATCGTCATACCATTTTTCCTCTGAAATTTTATAATTAGCAAAATAACTTTGCTTAACAAAATTATCTATATCACTTGCAAAAAGAATTTCACTATCTAATTTCAGCCTTTTTAAGGCGTATTCAATTGCACCTATACCGGAAAACATTGTCCCAACTCTTAAACTTGCCTTTGGATTTTCAAATTTAGTTTCTCTCCAGTCTTTTTCAAGAAACGGCAGTGAAACTAAACCTTTATAAGGCGTAAACTTTCTTTCAAAGTTTAAGTGTGAGAATTCTGTTATAGGTTGTTTGGTTAAAAACTCCATATTATTTCGTTTGGTTGTATAGTAACCATAAGCCCAAAGATTAGCTGTTTGTTACTCAAATTTATTATTATTTTCTATAAAAAGGTATTTACAACCCAAATAATAACTGTTTTTGTAAAAAAAATCTTCTCAAAATTACTTATTTTGTGGTAAATTTATCTGAGTTTTTTAATGCAAAACTTTCTTGCACCCTCGGAAAATGGAAACAAAAAAAGAATACTGCATCATTGTTGAAGGAAACTATTTTGACGAAGCCGAAGCCGAAGACGCTTTGCGCGAGCCTTTTATCGAGGAATTTGTCGAACAAAACGGCAAGTTTCGCATTCATAATTGGGACGAAATAGAAGCGGCACAAGGCATTTCGCTCGGCGATTTAGAAATTGCGATGCTTGACGACAAAGTTTTTGAGATTACTTCACCGTCGCGTCCGTTAGACGAACGCAAGGCGAAAATGTTGGCGGAATCGCTAAAACGTCAAGCTATGTTTGATGAAGTTCGCGTTGAACAGTTACAATAAAAGAGTTTGTTTGATTTAACAACTAAGTTTCGACTTATCGACGTTCTAAAAAAATTAGAACGTTGGTTGTTGTCGTTCAAACATAATCAAATTTATAAAACATCAGAAATTTCAAATGCGGAGATTAAAATCCGTTATTTGGAAAAAACAGAATGCAATTATTAGATATGCAACAAGCCGTAGGATTGAAATTAGAGCAGAATTTCCGTGAAAATTTTGCGTTAAATCGACAATTACCCGAAAATCTATCCGCGTTAAAAACAATTTCGGAAAACTTCTTTTGGTCGTGGCAAACCGAAGGAACTTCGCTTTTCCGCGATTTAGACGCAAATCTTTGGGAAGAATGTGAACAAAATCCGCGTGCTTTGTTGGCAAAAGTCGGCGAATTACGATTGTGGCAAAAAGCCTGTGATGCAAATTATGTCGAGCGTTTGCAACAATTTGCTGCAACCCAAAATAAATATCTTTCCGTCAAACCGCAAAAAATCGGTCGAGCTTCGGCAACAAAACCAATCGCGTATTTTTGCGCGGAATACGGCGTTCACAATTCCCTGCCGATTTATTCGGGCGGACTCGGAATTTTGGCGGGCGATCATTTAAAATCCGCGAGCGATATGAATGTGCCGTTGGTCGCCGTCGGTTTGATGTATCGGTTCGGATATTTTCGGCAAAAGTTAGACGCAATCGGCTTTCAAACCGAAAACTATCTCGATTCATTTGACGGTGAAGCGGCGTTGTCGCCTGTTTCAGACAAAGACGGAAACCGCATAATTGTCGCGGTTCACATGCGCGGACGCGAGGTTTCGGCTCAATGCTGGCTCGCCAAAATCGGACGAATTTCGCTTTATTTGCTTGATACAAATATCCCGCAAAACATTGATACGGATAAACTTATCACCGGACATTTATACGGCGGCGACCGCGAAACTCGTGTGGTTCAAGAAAAACTACTCGGAATCGGCGGCGTTCGGTTATTACGAAAACTTGAAATTACACCGTCGGTTTATCATTTGAACGAAGGACACTCGTCGTTTTTGACGTTGGAATTAGCCCACGAAATTATTGCAAAATCGAAAGTTTCATTTGAAAAAGCGGTTAAAAAAGTTCGTGAAATGTGCGTTTTCACTACGCATACGCCGGTGCCTGCGGGCAACGATGTTTTTTCGCCGGAAATGTTGATTGATGCGTTCAGCGCGGATTATATTAAGGAGCTAGGTCTTTCGCGGGAAGAATTTTTCGATTTCGGCAGAAGCGATGCGAACGATAAACTGGAATGGTTCGGAATGTCGCCGTTAGCGATAAAAATGTCGCGTTCGACGAACGGCGTGAGCGAAAAACACGGCGAGGTTTCGCGTGAAATGTGGCAAAAAATGTTCCCGAATGTTGACGCAAAAGATGTTCCGATTACGCATATTACAAACGGTGTTCACGCTCCGACGTGGATTGCTCCGGTGTTCAAATCGCTCTACGAAAAACATATCGGTCAAAATTGGACAAGCGTTTTAGAAGACGAAAAAGCGTGGTTCAAAGCCGTCGGCAAAATTCCCGATGCAGAAATTTGGAACGCGCATTTGCTTGTCAAACAACAGCTTATCGCGTTTATCGGCGAGAAAAAACCGGACGCTCCGTTGTTTGACAAAGACGTTTTAACAATCGGTTTCGCACGCCGCGTGGCAGGTTATAAACGTTGGAACTTGATTCTGCACGATGCCGAAAGATTGGCTAAAATCGTGCAAAAACCTGTTCAATTCGTATTCGCCGGCAAAGCTCATCCGCAAGACATTAATGCGAAAATACTGTTGCAAAATCTTCTGCACGAAGTTGATTCGAACCGTGTTTTGTTTATCGAAGATTACGATCAGGAAGTTGCCAGATATTTGGTACAAGGCGTTGATGTTTGGATGAATGTTCCGCGTCGTCCGTTGGAAGCAAGCGGCACGAGCGGACAAAAAGTGGCAATGAACGGCGGTTTGAACTTCTCGATTTTAGACGGTTGGTGGATTGAAGGTTACAATAAAATTAACGGTTTCGGCATCAACGGTTTGGGCGAAAATGATGCAAATTTAACTGAAGAAGAAATTGATACCGAAGACGCAAATCTATTGTACGAAACGCTGGAAAACGAAATTGCGCCGTGTTTTTATAAACTCGACAAGCAAGGTTTGCCGCATGAATGGATTGCGAGAATGCGTAATTCGTTGCAAACAATGACTTATCGATTTTCGAGCGACCGAATGTTGCGTGATTATTTGGCAAACATTTACAAATAAATACCGGTTGTTTTGTGCTAATATGAAACTATGGACGCTTTACAAAATTACAAAGCATATCAAGAAGTCGTAGATTTTATTGCATCAACAAATCCCGCGAAAGTTTTAGTTTTCAAACCGTCGGACGAAGCCAAACAAAGAGTCTCCGATTTAATTGAACGCGAAAAACTTGACGGATTAAATCAAGAAGAAACCTCAGAACTCGATTATTATATGAAAATCGAACATTTGATGCGAATGGCGAAAATCAAGGCTCGTAAATTCTCAAAATGAGTCGTTACGTCAGCAATAATCTTCGTAAGAAAATTGAGAAACGTGCAAATTGCGTTTGCGAATACTGTCTGATTCCAATTAAAGAAACATTTTTCGGCGGAGAAATCGAACACATTATCAGCTTAAAACACGAAGGGAAAAGTGTTTTTGAAAATTTAGCTTTAGCTTGTCAACCTTGTAACCGCAACAAAGGAAGCGATTTGGGTTCAATTTCAAAAGCCAACGGAAAATTAACTCGGTTTTATAATCCGCGAACAGATATTTGGAACAAACATTTTTCTTTAGATAATCAAGCATTTATTATTCCTTTGACTAAAATCGGCGAAGTTACGGTTAAGATTTTTAAATTTAACGATTTTGAAAGAGTTTTGGAACGAAAAGGCTTAATCGAACTTCGGTTAATGTAAGTCATTGCAAACAATGACTTATCAATTTTCAAGCGACCGAATGTTGCGTGATTATTTGGCAAACATTTACAAATAAACATTTTTGAAGAGAAGTGTTTAAGCAGGTAATGATAAATTGTGAATGATGAATGATGAATTAAAATCTTTTAACTCAATAGTTTAGACATTTCAAAATGTCGGAAAACTTCTGCTGACCTGCTTAGTTGCATAAAAAGCCGCTTCAAAACTTGGTTTTCCGAGTTCCGAAGCGGTTTTATTTATCGATTAAACCGGCAGTCGAATATGAAAGATTAGATTTCTTAGTAAAAAGATACGATTTCTTATCTCTGAGGTACTATTTCCCGTCTCAGAGATGCTATTTCCTGTGTTTGAACGGCAATTTTTTGTCTTTCAGATTCGATTTTGTCATTATTTTACAGGTTCGGCTTTCTTTGCCTTAGCTTTTTGCTGTTCAAACCTTACTTTTAAATCGTCATAGACGGCTTTTGCTCCCGGCACATTCATTTCAACGGCGTGCGCGGTAGTTTTGTAATACGAACGTCCGCCCGCGTATGCTTCACTGCCGCAAAGTACGGCTGTATCGTCTAAATTTTGAGTAATTTGAGCCAAAGGACGCAAAAAAGAATTAAGTAAAGTGAACGCCCGATAATCTTTTTTGACCTCTTCTTTATCGAGATACGAAGCCGCAAACTCAGGTTTTTCTGCTAAATACTGGATAATTTTATCCATAAAAGGAATGCTCGCTTCCTTCATTTTAGAAAGTGCCTGCTTATCGGAAGCACTCAAGGCAATCAGCAACGGTTGTAATTTTCTGCCAAAACTTGAATCGCCTGATTGATTTCGGTGATGTCTGTTTCTTTTATTTCTAGTGATATTCTGTTTTCATGCATATTTTTTACTCCTTATAAGTAATTAAGTTTTCCGACATTTTGAAATGTCTAATACTAACCGGGAATTGGTTTGCGAAGAGTACAACATACTTTAGATACTGTCTTGAAAGTCAACCTAAAAAAGCCAAATTCGGGTTAAACGGCATATTGTGTTTTAAGACACCAAAAGCAATATGCAGCAGTTTTCTCATTGCCGCACAGATTATTTGCATTGGAGTT
>JANPBM010000099.1:0-83776 GCA_031430435.1 Acidobacteriota bacterium | reverse complement strand
CGATGGCAGAGCGGTTGAACGGTAAAATCCAACTGCTCAAAGCAATCGGCAGAGGCTATCGAAAGTTTGATAACTTCCGAAGTGCCATTTTGTTCTTTTACGGGAAACTTAACTTGTTACCATTAAAATGTCGGTAGAACCTTTTTATTTAGTTTGAAATCAATATAAACCTTTCTCGCCTTTCGGGCGCGTGTTCCAGCGTTTGTGAATCCACATCCATTGTTCCGGATATTTGCGAACGTATTTTTCTACCGCATCGGTGATTTTTTGCGTTAAGACTTTGATGTTTTCATCGTTGTTTTCGCCTTTGATAAAATCGATCGGCTGTTCAAAATGAATAATGTATTTTTGCTTTTCTTTGTTCCAAACCGCGAAAACAGGCATCACGATTGCATCGGTTTTTAACGCGAGACGCGCGATGCTCGTTGTAGTTGAAGCAGAAACGCCGAAAAAATCAACAAACACGCCTTCGCGCTCCTGTGCGTTTAAATCAGCCATTACACCGAGCATTTCGCCGTTTTCCAAAAGCCGAAACATTGTTCGGGCAGACTTGGTTTTGTCGATTGTTTTTCCGCCGAAAAATGTGCGAAACGAATCGACGAATGCTTCGACTTTCGGATTGTCTATTCGGCGAACCAATAAATTCATCGGATAACCAAATGCAAGCGGCAACAAATTGAAAACTTCCCAACTGCCGAAATGTCCGGTAAAAAGCAACATTCCTTTGCCTTGTGCGTGAGCATTCTCAAAAATCTCGCGTCCGTCAAGCTCAACTAAATTTTGAATATCTTCGTGCGTAAACTTTTTGAAATGCGTAACTAAACCAAGTTGACGACCAAGTGATTCAAGACAACCGCCGAGAATCTCAGATTTTTTATCGTCGGACAAATCGGGCAACGCAATGTCTAAGTTCCGATTCGCGGTTTTTTTCAGTTTCGGCACCAGCGAAGCGAGAATATTTCCCGTCGTTTTGCCGATTTTCATCGAAGTTTTGAGCGGAAACATTCCGATAAATCCGAAAATCGAGCGAACGGCAATATATTCGAGTTGCGTTTGAAATTTACCGGTTTTTTTAGACATCCGAAAAAATTATTTTCCGAAAAGGCAACCAAAAGCAAATCTCGGCGCATCTTTTATTCGGGAGATAAAAAATTATGAAAGATTTGCTCGATAAAACTACGATAAAATCACCTTGCGGCGAAGGTTGGGACGAAATGAGCGGAAACGAAAAAGTGCGTTTTTGCAGTCATTGCGCGAAAGATGTCAACAACATTTCGGAAATGACGCGCAAAGAAGCGTTCAAACTTGTCCGCAATTCAAACGGAAATTTGTGCATTCGTTATTATCAAAAACCGAACGGCAAAAAATTATTTCTGCCGCAACTTCATCAAATCATCAGGCAAACAGGCGTTCTCGCCGGAACTTTATCTGCCGCATTGAGTCTTTCGTCGGTTGCATACACGCAAACAACGACTGAAGAAACGCCGAAAAACGAGGTTGAAATTACTCAAATCGTCAAATCCGGCGATAAAAACGGAAGCATTTCGGGTTACGTCAAAGATCAAAACGGGGCGAATTTTCCTTATGCGCTCGTAACGATTTTGAATGAGCAAACCCACGAATATCGAACTGCAAACGCGAACAACGAAGGTTTTTACGAATTCAAAGAACTTTCCGACGGAAACTATAAGCTGAAAATTGATGCGAACGGATTTGCGACGAAAGAATCAACGATTGCCATCAACAACGCAACCGATGCGCAACAAGATTTTCAACTTTCCGTTCGGCAAGTGAACGAATTGCAAATAAATATAACGGATGTCGGCAATTTTACGAATATGACGATGGGGTTGATTGCGCTTCCCGTATATTTTTCGACACCTTTAATCAGGGCAACTTACGCCGAAAATTTAGATGAAATTAAAACTTTGTCGGCAAAAGGCGCGAAGATTAACGCCGCCGACAAAAATAGCGGAGAAACTGCCTTGCACGCCGCAATCGGAACGGGAAATGTTGAAATTACCGAATATCTTTTGACTCACGGCGCGAAAGCGAATATGCGCGATGCGAAAAAACGTACGCCGTTGATGATGCTCGACGAAGATGCAACGCCCGAACTTATTGATTTATTGTTGCGTTTCGGTGCAAAAACAACGCCGGTCGATAAAGAGAAAAATACGGTTTTACATCATTTTGCCGAATACGGAAAAAGCGAAACTATCCGAATTTTGATTGCTTACGGTGCCAATATAAATGCCGTAAATAACAAAAAACAAACGGCTTTGATGATTGCAACAGACAGCGAAAATGTTGCAGTCACGCGAATTTTGCTTGGTTCGGGGGCGAATGTGAACTTGAAAAACTCGGACGATGAAACAGCTTACGATTTAGCTTCAAACGATGAAATTAAAGATTTATTGATTTCTTACGGAGCAGAATCGGGCGCGAAGTAAAAGAGTAACAGTAAGAAGGCAAAAGTTAAGAAACTGTAAATTTGAACGAGTTTGCAGTTTCTTATTTTTCCTTAACTAACCGCTCGGCGTTTGATTTTATGGGCAATCGGGAATTCTAATCTGAAGGTTGTGCCTGTGCCGATTTCACTTTCAACGTTGATTGTTCCCGCGTGTTCCTGCACGATTCCGAACGTTACGGCGAGACCCAAACCTGTTCCGCTGCCAACGCCTTTGGTCGTAAAAAACGGATCGTAAATTTTGCTCAAATTATCGGTTTCAATGCCTTGTCCGTTGTCTTTAATTTCGATAACTACTTCTTTGTCAGTTGTTTGCGTGTTCAAATAAATCTTGCCGCCGTCAAACATTGCGTCTCTTGCATTTAAGATTAAATTAGTGAAAATTTGTTGAAGTTTACCCGCGTTTCCAAATGCTTTCGGCGGAATATTCGAATAATTTTTGATGATTTCAACGTTTGATTTTCGCAGTTGCGGTTCAAGCAATTGAAGCGTATCGTCCAAAATTCGGTTCACGTCAATTTCGGTAAATTCGGCGGTATTTCCGACCCGCGAAAAGTTTAATAAATTTCCCGCGATGTTTGACGCACGTTCGGTCTGCTTTTGAACTTTGAGCAAAAGTTGATGTTTCGGATCGGTTTCGGGAATCATTCCGAGCAGCATTTGCGTATAGCTTGAAACGCCTGTCAGCGGCGTGTTGACCTCGTGCGCGACACCTGCGGCGAGCAACCCGATACTCGAAAGTTTCTCGTTTTGTTGCAAAGTTTCTTCTAATTTTACCCGCGACGTAACGTCTTCAAGCACGATAATCGCACCTTTTCTTTCTTTTGACGACGACCGAAGCGGGGCAATTGCGACATTCAAAATAAGTTGTTCGCCGTTTGAATTTTCGGTGCGAAGTTTGTAGGCGTGGCGTAAATCCGAAATCAGCCAACGCGATGCGCCGAGCAAATTCTGCAAAGTTTCGGCGAAATTTTCCGAAAAAATATCTTCGATACGTTTGCCGACAGATTCATCGCGGTTTTTTCCCAACATTTCTTCAAACGTGGAGTTACAACGAGTTATGCGACCTTCTTCGTCAACCGCAAGCAGTCCGACATTGACCGATTCAACGATTGATTCGTTAAATTCTTTGAGCAGCGAAAGTTCTTCGGCACGTTTTTCTTGGTCTTGGTAAAGTACACTGTTTTCAATCGCCACGGCAATATAACCTGAAACCGTGCGAAGAATTTCAAGGTCTTCGGACGATAAAAGCGAACCGTCGCCGGCGCGTCCCAAGCCGATTACCGCGACCATTTTTCCGCGAGCAACGCACGGCACAAAATAATGAAGTTCTTGGCGAACGAGTGTTTGTCCGTCGCTTGTTTCGGTATCGATTTCCAATTCATCGGCTCTGACAATTCCTTTCGCCGCCGATTTTTCACGAATCATTTGCCGAAAATCGTTTGAAATTGCGTAGTCCGAACTCAAGCCGAAAGATTTGGCGATTCGATAACCGCTCGGTTCATTTTCAGACTCCAGAAACACTGCAACCTTTTCTACATCAAGCACTTGGCGAAGTCTTTCGGTCAAGGCATTAAGCAACGGTTCAAGTGCGGTTGTTGCCGAAAGTGTTCTGCCGAAATCAAGTAAACCGCGTCGCAGGTCGTACTTTTCGCCGTAGAAAAATCTGTCGGCGCGTTCTTGCAAAAAGTTCTTGAGCGGTTCGGAAAATAAAACTAAAACTGCCATCACCGCAATCGCCATCAACCCGCGAAGTACATTTGTGGTTGAAAAATCTGCCCCGATAATGACGAATACAAAGGCGAATGCGACCGTTCCGATCATCAAGGCAATTGCCACCGTAGTCAACGCATAAACCAACGCCCGACGCACCACCACATCAACATCCATCAAACGATAACGCACGACGGAATGTCCGAAACTGAACGGAATCAACGCCAACGGCAAGGTTGTAATCGCCGAATTAAAAGTGTCTTGCGGCAGTTCGACAAATCGTCTCGCAACTTGAAATGCGATAATCGGAATGACGGCGGAAATCGTTCCCCACATCGCCCATTTCAAACGCTGACGCACAACAGTTTGCTTATTCGTAAAAAATCGCCACACCAAAACTGTTGCCCCAAGCGAAACTCCGGCGATAAAATGAACAAAATTAGTTTGATAGAAAACGGCGAAAAGATTAAGATTATCGGCTAAATCGATAAAACTTTCGTTCGCGGCTTTCGGCAAAATAACGGGCAACAAAGAAAGTGCGAAAATTCCGCTTGAAACCAAAGTTGCAGGAATATAAAGCAAGTAAGTTTTCCAACGTTGTTCGCTGAAAACATCGCTTCTGGTCGGATAACGCAAGCAAAAATGCAGAAACAGCGGCGCAAAAAAGGCAAATGCAACATCGTCCAAAATACTGATTGCCAAATCTAAATCTTCGCCTAATCCGAGCGAGCGATAGGTGTGAAAAACGAATGCGGTCAAACAAACCAAGGCAAAATGGATAATAAACGGCGACCGTCCGCCTTGTTTGAGCAACACGAAAAGACCGATTGTCAGCCAAACCAACCCGACAATCGACAAAAAAACTATCGAAGCCGTCCAACGCGGTTCGGTGTCAATTTTCCGTAAATCAGCGTAATAAAAATTGTCTTTGAATGAAAACGCGGTTTTTTGATAAAGATATGTCAGATTTCCGCCGACTCCGGCTTGCTCTAAATACATCTGCACATCTGCCGGCATAGAAATTTCATCGAATTGTTTGTCGTCCAAACTAATGCCGATGAGTTTATCGCCAACTGAAATTCCCGAACGCGAAGCCGCTAAACCCGATCGGATTTTTTCGGCAAAAATTCCGTTTTCACGTTGAACCCAATCAACTCCGTCGGTTGGCGGTAAATTATGAAAAGTTCGCTGATAAAGATTTAACCCGGTGCCGACGACAAAAAAAACTGTCGCCAAAAGCCAAATTAAACTCCAAGTTGTCAGAACTTTACCTTTCATTTTGTGCGGACAAACTGCGTCGGAAATTTAGATGCAAACTTCGTTCCAAACGATTGCTGCGTTAAACCTATCCGTTTACACACTTTATTCAATCAAAATGACCGCAAAAACTTAAAATAAACGGCTTGACCATTCAGTTTTTTAGCATTCAATCCAAGATTTCGGACAAAAAAATCAAAGTGTTTTTCAACTTTGAAATTTGGCAGACGAAATTTTGAGTCTCATCAGAATCGAACCATAATTCCGCCGCGTAAAACACGTTGTTGCGAATTTAGTCGGAAACTCATTTCACCTTTGGAATTTGTCTGAATATCGAATAAATTTCGCGCGTCTATCGTTGCTTCGGCACGAAACGGCAAACCGAGATTCGGCAGAGGTTGCGTGATTAAAATGCTCAAACTCGGGTCGTAAATTGTAAGTCTGCCTTGAAACGGATCAATCGCGAAGACGGTTGCATCGGGCGAAAGTCGAAAAATAGTCTTAACCTTTGTGCCGTTACCGAGGTTTGCGTTTAATTGTCCGACAAATGTTTGGAAAAATGAATTATCAAAAATTTGGTTCGGATTCGTGATTTTTTCGGCTGAAAGTTTTTGTCCGTTTCCGATTGCGTAACCTGCCGAAGCAGAGAAGTTTTTGCTCAATCGGCGTGAATAAACGACTCGTAAGCCGCTTGCTTTGCCTTGCTGATTAGCGACAAAGTTGCCGTCGTTGTTCAAAAATTCAATCGGCATATTTGCCAATCCGACACCGCGACCCGAAACCGCATCAAAAAATACAGTTGTTTCAACGCTCGAATTATTATCCAAAACACGCTCAACGCCAAATTCAAGCCGACTGCTTTTGTTTATTTTCGGTTGGTTGTCTTCAACGGCTATGTTTTCGGTCGTAATCGGTTGCCGGAAAAGAACTTGGGTGTCTTCGAGTTCAATTGCTTTCGTCCAAGTTTTTTCTTCGGTTTGGGTTGTGTAAGCGCCTTTGACGCGGGTTTTAGAGTTTACGTCAGCTTGAAAACCGATTCGCGGACTGATTGAAAAATCTTTTCCCGCACCCACAAACTTTGAATAATCAACGCCGTAAACCACAATAAAGCCTTCGCGAACTTGCCATTCGTCGGTAACTTGGGCGGAAAATTGTCCGAGCGGTTTGTTGTCAACTTTGCCGATTTTTGTTGCCGAAGTCGTTAAATTTAATTTATGTTTGTCGTTCGGGCGATATTTTATCGAAGTTTCAATTCGTTGCGGGGCTTTTTTGCTCGTGCCTGTTTGGGCGACAACAACCAAATCTGTTTTTGAATTGATTGATTGCTGTGTGGCGAAATTCAAACCTTGATAATTGCCTTCGCCGTTGTTTGCAATATAAGTTTCTACGACCGTTTGCGATTTTCGCGGGGTTGTTTCGTCGGAATTTTCGGCGATTGAATCTTCAAGAACTTCTTTTTCGTCAATGTTTTTCGCGGTTTCTAAGGCTTGATAGATAGAACGTTTCGAATTTGCCGCCCGAATTCGCCATTTTGAATTGTCGCGGTCAACACGTTTTTCGGGTAATGTTCGCCCGCTTCCGCTACGTTCAAGTTTGAAGCCGTAATTCAAATCAGCGGCTTTATTTACTTGAACCTGTGCCAACGTAACAGGATTAAATCCTTGCGCTACGGCTAAAATTGTATAAGTTCCAGACAAAATTTTTGTCGAAAAACTTCCGTCCGACGAACTGTAAACCTGCTTCAAAAGTTTCGACGTGCCAACGCGAAAAACTGCTACCGCCGCATTTGTAATCGCGTTTCCCTGCTCATCACGGACAAAACCGCGAACTAATCCGTAGTTTAATTTATTGGCTTTTGTTTGTGCGTTTGTTTCACTCGCACAAAAAACGGACGCAAAAAAAGCGCACAGCAAAGTCAGACCAACCCGCACATAAACTTTCTTTTTCCTATTTACGAAAAACATCAAAACGAAACCTCCGAAGATTCAGGGGAGAACTTCTTTGAGTAAAATCAATTAAAATGACTGTTTAGTTACTACTTCGATTAAAGCGACAGTTTTCACTTTTACCTTATTTTGTTGGTTAAAAACAGATGTGTCAAGCAAGCAAACGTTTCACCTGTTATTTTTGATGCGCGAAACTTGACAAAGTTGCCTCAACCGCTAAAATAAAGTTTGCGTTTTCTTAAACGCGGAGACGTGGCTGAGTGGCTGAAAGCGGCGGTTTGCTAAACCGTTGTAGTCGTTAAACACTACCACAGGTTCGAATCCTGTCGTCTCCGCCATAATTTTCAATAAAAATCGGTGGAAGTGATAACTCATTTTCGCCGTTTTTCCTTTTACACCGGATGAAAAAACAATTCTTGACAATTTCGCGTCTGCTTGTTTTGATAATTTGCGCGTCCGCCTTTGCGTTCGCACAAAACTTGCCGCCGAAAGAACAAAATAAACGTGAGGCTGACTTGGTTGAACTGACAAAACTGGAAAAAACTATCAAACTTGATATTCGTTATGCCCGAAGCGATAATTTTGTCGGTCGTCCCGTTTACACCGAAGCTCGTGCGTTTATGCAGCGTCCGGCTGCGGAAGCAATTGTACGCGTACATAAACTATTGAAAAAGCAAGGTTTAGGTCTCGTAATTTTTGACGGTTATCGTCCGTGGTCGGTTACAAAAATTTTTTGGGAAGTTACGCCCGAAGATAAACGAAAATTCGTTGCCGATCCGGTCAAAGGTTCACGGCACAATCGCGGCTGTGCAATCGATCTTTCGATATTTGATTTAAAGACGAAAAAACTTGTCGAAATGCCGAGCGATTTTGACGATTTTACCGAAAAAGCAAGTCCCGATTATAAAGGTGCGACAGATTTGCAAATAAAAAACCGCGAACTTTTGCGAAAATTGATGGAAGCCGAAGGTTTTACTGTCAACGCCAACGAATGGTGGCATTTTGATTATAAAGATTGGAAAGATTACGCGATTTACGACCTTTCATTCAGCGATTTAAGCAACAAGAAAAAATAGCCGCAAATTATCAAATTTCCCCGAATTTGACTTCATAATCACAACAAAATATAGTTGTTTGTTACCTTTTAAGCATAAATGTTCAAACTTCAACGACTCGAAATTACAGGCTTCAAATCTTTCGCCGATTACACGGAAATTCTTTTTACCGGCGAAGGAATTACGGCTGTCGTCGGTCCGAACGGTTGCGGTAAAAGTAACGTAAGCGACTGTATTTCTTGGGTTTTAGGCGAACAACGTGCAAAATCTTTGCGTGGCGAAGAGATGAAAGACGTGATTTTTCAAGGCACGAATAAACGCAAACCTTCGGGAATGGCGGAAGTCGTTCTGCATCTTGTCCGCGATGAAATTGTTTACGACGAGAATGAACTTTCCGAGATTGACGAAAGCCTTGCCGAACTTGATGAACACACCGTAAACGTGGCGGAATTTGAAGAACTTGAAACCGGAAACGTTGAAAATGAAAGTTTTACGACCGCCAAGATAAAAACCAAACGACATTGGCGACCGCGAAATCGGGCGTTTGATTTTGCCGTCGGCGAAGCGGTTTCTGTTACACGCCGACTTTATTTATCGGGCGAAAGCGAATATTTGCTCAACGGAAAAGCGTGTCGGTTGCGTGATATTCACGATTTATTTTCGGGAACAGGACTTTCCGGCTCAAATTACGCGATTATCGAGCAAGGAAAAATCGGGCAAATTCTCTCGTCGAAACCTTCGGACAGACGAAATTTAATCGAAGAAGCCGCCGGAATTTCAAAATTCCGCACACGCCAGCGTGCCGCCGAATCTCGTCTGGAATCTGCCAAAGGAAATCTGCGACGTATTTCCGACATCGTTTCCGAAGTCGAAAAGCAAGAAAATGCCCTTCGCCGTCAAGCCGCTAAAACCAAACGTTACAAGGTTTTACGCGAAGAATTCCGTGAACTTTTGCGTCAAAATTTTGTCGCCGAAGGAAATCGTTTATCAAGTTTGGTTGATGAGCTTGAAGCAAAACTATCGGGTGCAAGCGATGAAGAACGCAAACTGTCGGCGGATGTTTTGCAAAAAGATGAAGCGTTTCGCACAGCCACCAAATCTGCCCGCGAAGCCGAAGAAAACTTAGCTGAATTGCGGGCAATTCACGCCGAAAATGCTCTGAAACGTGACCGAGTTCAGCGTGAAATAGTCTATCAAAACGAACAAACTAATAACCTGACCAAGCGTTCCGAAGTATTAAAATTCGATATTTCGTCAAACAAACAACGCTTTAAACTTATTTCAGATGAAGCGATTCGTCTGCGAAAAGAAGATACGGAACATTCGCAAACTGTTCAAAAAGAAGAACTTGACTTGCGTGAAGCCGAGCAAAAACATCAAACAAAACAGCGTGAAGTTCGTGAAATTGAAGCGAATTTGGAAAAAATCCGCAGCGAAGTTTTGCAACACACAACCGCGACCGAACGTTTTGCGGGAATCAAACGCCAGCTTGAAAATAATTTTGAGCGGTTATCCGAACGGCTTGAAGGTTTGCGACGCGAAAGTACGCGAGCCGACCAAACGCACACCGAACATTTGGCGGAAGTCGTTCAAATTCAACAAGATATAGCAACGGCGAAAAAAGAACTCGAAAAAATCCAAACCGAAAAACGTAAAATTTCCGATGCGGCAAACGAAATCAGACAAACTTTGCAAACTGCCGAAAAAGAGTTGAAAGCAAACCGCGACGAATTTTCAAGGACAAAACATCGGCTTGAAACTTTGCGTGAACTTGAAGAGAAAAAAGCGATTTACGCACCTTCTGTGCAGAAACTTTTTGCCGCCGAAAAACAAATCGGCGTGAAATTTTCGGGAACTTTGGCAGACAGATTATCGGTTGACGCGAAAGTTGAAAAAGCCGTCGAAGCTATATTAGGCAACAATTTACAAGCGATTTTGGTCGAAAATTCGGCTGACGGTTTTAAGGTTTCAAAATGGTTGTCGGAAAATAATGTCGGGCGAATTACGGTAATTTCCGAGCAGGGAAAAGGCAGAAAATTCAAAATCGGCGGCGAAAGTCTGATTGCACATTTAGGAGTTCCAAGCAATTTTGTCGAAGTTTTGGTTGATTTGTTTCCGCGTGAAATGTTGGCGAAAGTGGTTGAAAAGCTCGAAGATATTCCGTTAAATTCGACCGAAGATTTTGTAACTCACAGTGGCGACTTGTATCTTGGCGGAATGCTTTTTACGAGCGGAAAACAAATTTCCAATGATAAAAATTCATCGCTTTTGGCGTTCAAACGCGAACTGCGGGAACTTGAAATTACGAATAAAAATCTTGCCGATCAAGTTGAAAAAACTGAAAATGAAGTTGCGAAAATCCGCGAAAAAATGACCGAAAAAGAAACGCAAACATCGGGTTTACAGCAAGTTATTTCAACGCAGGAACGCGAAATTTACTCGAAAGAAGTTCAAGCAAAATCACTCGCACAAGAAACTGAACGAGCGGAACGTCATAAACGGGTTGTCGCGGAAGAAACAAAGCAAATCGAAAACGAAATTTCCGAACTGAAAATCAAACAATCGGACGCACACGAAAATTCGCAAAAAGCTGAAAACGCACGAGTTATTGCTTCAACTAAGCTGGCGGAGATCAGTGAAAAACTGCAAATTTCGCGTCAAACTTCCGAGCGTGAAGGTGCGGTTTTAAGTGAAAAACGTGCAGCTTCGGCAGCATCAATCGAGCGTCGCCGTTCGGTTTCCGCATCGCTTCGCCGAGTTGAATCTGAACAACGCGAACTTGAAAATCGTTTGGCGAATCAAAATCTTGAAATAATCGAAGTTGAGGCAAAATTAAATGAATTAACTCAATCAATCAAAGAACTTACGGCAAAACACGAATCGGTTGAAGCAGAGAAAAACAATGAATCGAACGAACTTGTAAACGCAACCGAGCGTTTGAATTTATCCAGAAAGCGAGCGGACGAATTTTCAGCGGAATTAACCGAACTAAACAAACTTTCAGGCGAGGCACGAAACTCGCGGGCAGGCGTGGAAGTTCAACAAGCAGAATCTGTAACTCGGTTGCAAAACTTGAACGAAAGTTGCTCAAACGAATTAAATTTATCGCTGATCGAGTTGTTGGAAACAACCGAAAGCAATGCCGATTTTGATTTGTCCGAAGGGAAAATACGAATCGAAGATTTACGCGAAAAACTGGATAACTTTGGTGCTATCAATATGTTAGCGTTGGAAGAATTATCCGAAACGGAAGAACGTTTGCTGTTTTTAACCTCACAACGCCGCGACATTGTGGACAGCATCGGATTGGCGGAAGAAGCATTGCGGGAAATAAAGGTGCGTTCGCGTGAACGTTTCCGCGAAGCGTTTGAAGCGATAAATAAACATTTCAGCGTGTTTTTCCAAGAACTTTTCGGCGGCGGTCGCGGTGAAATGTCGCTTTTGGAAGCCGAAGATATTTTGGAAGCGGGAATTGAAATTGTCGCTCAACCGCCGGGAAAACGTCTGCAAAATTTACTTCTTTTATCGGGCGGAGAAAAGGCGATGACGGCAATCGCACTGGTGATGGCAATTTTCCAATATCGTCCGTCGCCGTTTTGTCTGTTGGACGAAGTTGACGCACCGCTTGACGAAGCGAACGTCGGCAGGTTCGTCGCAAAAATCGAGCAAATGTCTGCAAACACACAGTTTATCGTCATCACGCATAACAAGCGTACGATGGAAGCCGCCAAAGCGCTTTACGGCGTAACGATGCAGGAAGCAGGCGTTTCAAAGGTTGTCAGCGTCAGGTTTGAGTGATGAAACAAGCGTTTTAACTTGCCGTTATTGCGGTTGGAAACTAAAATGTTTTGTGAGGTAGAAAAATGAGCTTTGCAACACAAGAAAATATAGTTTTGAACAAATTTACCGCCGTTGATTTTTTGACGAACGGAAGCGGACGAACAATTTTGCTCAACGATATTTCGTGGCAGGAATACGAAATGTTTCTCGAAGATTTTGAGGAAAAATCAGGCTGGCGTTTAGCCTACAACACAGGAAAGTTAGAAATTATGCCGCCGACACAAGCACACGAAACCTTTAGTTTTTCTTTTTCACTTTTTGTTTTAGCGTATTGCGAACACTTTGATTTGGATATGCAAGGTGCAGGTTCAACCACTTTTCGACGAATGTTTCTTAACAAAGGCGTTGAGCCGGACGAGTGTTTTTACATTCAAAGTGCCGAAAAAGTTATCGGAAAAAAGTTTGCTCATAAAGATTATCCGATGCCTGATATTGCGGTTGAAGTTGACGTTTCAACCGATTCGCTCGACAAATTTCCGATTTATGCGGCGTTGCAAGTTCCCGAAGTTTGGGTTTTTGACGGCGAAAAAGTTTTTTTCTACCAACTTGAAGGCGAAAAATATAATCAAATTTCAAACAGCATTGCTCTAAATTCGCTTTCATCCGAAACCTTGTCGGAATTTTTGAATTTGAGCGAAACAAAAGGACAAACCTTTGCGTTAAAAAGTTTTCGGCAACGGTTAAATGAAATAAAATGAAAATATTGACTGTAATTTTATCGTTATTTTTAACGCTTTTGGTTTTTGCTCAAACAAAGAAAAATCCGAAACCGAAAGTTACGCCGAAAAAGATTATCCAAGTTGAAAAGGTTGAAACGCCCAATAAAATTGAGCCGACAAAAGCTAATCAGCGTCCGCAACCCGATAATCAAGCCGTCAGCGAAAAATCTGATTCGCGTCCCGTTCCGCAAAAACAAGACGAGCTGAAGCCGAATTATTTTTACGAATTTTCGCAACCGCAATTTGTTATTACCAAAATAAATCTTTCCCACGATGAACAGGGAAAAGGACAAATTACGTTTGAAAATCGAGA
This sequence comes from Acidobacteriota bacterium, assembly GCA_031430435.1. Lineage (GTDB taxonomy): Bacteria > Acidobacteriota > Blastocatellia > Pyrinomonadales > Pyrinomonadaceae > JANNVK01. The sequence continues at coordinate 70,463 of JANPBM010000099.1, read as the reverse complement.
TTTCGGCGAACCGATTACTGATCCGATTCAAATTTCAGAATTTTCGATGAACAAATTAAAAGGTTGGTTTACGGCGTTAAATTTTCTCGATTCAACCGAAGATTATCAAACCGAACGGCACTACGCACACATGGGCGTGATGAAAATCAAGTTGAAACGCGATGGAAAGTCACGCGAAGTTACGCTTGATTGGACGCAAAATCCGAACGCAAAAGCGTTGGTTGACGAGTACCGCAAACTTGCCGATCAATATGTTTGGATTTTTGATATGAACGTAGCGAAAGAAAATCAGCCGCTGGAAACTCCGAAATTGATAGAAGCGTTTGATTCGATGTATCAACGCGGCGAAATTTCCGACCCGAACCAAATGTTGCCGATGCTCAAAGATTTATCGAATGATGAGCGAGTTCCGCTTATCGGCAGAAATCGTCTGAAAAAAATCATCGAAAAAATCGAGAAACCCAAAAAGTAAAAAAGTTGCCTAAGTTTGATATTAGGCAACTTTTTACTCGGAGTTTTCCTCATTTTTATCTTATCCGGTTTGCCGTAAAAGACAAATTATTTATATTCTCATCCGCCGTAACCGTTGCGTTTACAGGATTAAACGTATTATTTCGCAATGACGGCGTGATTGTGTAAATCGAACCTGCGGTCAAATCACTTTGCGAATAATAACCGTCGCCATTCGTTCTTACCCGATAAATTTGACCCGTCGAAGTATTTTGGAGTTCTACCCAAACTCGTCTTGCGCCGAATCCGGTGGCGAAAGTTATTCGCCCGCTCACAGTAACAGCGGCGGCGGTTGGTGCCAATTCGCCGAGAATCGCACCGCTTCGGGCAGGCAAAGTCAGCGTGATATTTCCGCCTGAAACGATAAAATTTGCTGTCGGCGTTCGATTAAATGAAGCCGTATTCAATAAATCCTGCAAAACTTTCCCGTCGGTAAAATATGAACTGACCGGAATTGTTACCGTGTTTGCGGTTGTTCCGTTGTTCATTGCCACCAAAACTTTGTCCGTTCCGTTTGTGCGGATAAACGCATAAGTGTTGTTATCGGTTGAACTTGCGGTAATATCGCCCATTAAAAGTTCTTGAAAACTACCTGTTCGCAACGCTGAATGCGATCTGCGAATTCCGCCCAAAATCGTGTAAAAACTAATCAAACTGTTATCCGTCGGACCGTAAACACTTGTGCTTCCCGATTCATCCGACCACGGATACGGAGCGCGATTATATGGATCGTCTTCGGGCAAACCGCTTCCGTTATTTGCCAACGACGGCGAATTAACTCCGGCTTCATCACCGTAATAAACCATCGGCGAACCAATATATGTAAACTGAAAGATTGCCGCAAGTTTCAAACGCTCTTTTGCGTCGGCTTGCGATTCGCTTGTGTTTTTCAACGCATACAAAGCTCTGTTCGTGTCGTGCGAATCAAGCAGATTAAGCATCGCATACTGAGCAGGCAACGGATAATCTTCACGAACTGCGAGCATTGCCCGATTAAATTGACTCGGCGTTAAACCGATAATTCGCTCGCCACCTTGGTTGTCGTTATCTGTCCAATCAAAACTTCCGGCAAAACCCAAAGTATTTTTGCGGAAACGGTAATTCATCACGGAATCAAGCTGATTTCCGAGCAGAAAACTGCTTGCATCCTGCCAAACTTCGCCGATTAACGGAGCATTTGCGTTATAAGATTTTGCGTAGCCGCGATAATCTGCCCACCAATCGTGCGAGATATTGTCGGCAACGTCGAAACGCCAACCGCTTACGCCTCGATCAAGCCAATGTTGTGTAACATTTGTTGTCGGCGTGCGATAAAAGAAATCTCTGACTTCGGGATTTTCAGTCATTTCAGGCAACCCGCCAAAACCGAACCAACCGTTATATTGACTGAATAAACACGGAGTAGTTTGCGGATTTGCGTTCCAAGTAAACCAACTTCGATACGGCGAGGTAAAACTTTCACAACCGCCTTGCGTCGGATATCGGTTGTAATAATCCATATAAATGCTGTCTTGAGACGTGTGGTTCCAAACGCCGTCCGCGATAATTTTCATATTGCGTGAATTTGCGGCTGTTACGAGCGATTGAAACGCCGCATCACCGCCAAGTTGCGGAGCAATTTGCAAAAAATTATCGGCATCATAGCCGTGATTTGAACGTCCGGCAAAAATCGGCGTGAAGTAAATCGTATCAAAACCCAAATTCTTTATGTAATCCAGTTTATCTTCAACGCCTTTCAAATCTCCGCCGTAAAATTGCGAACCGTAAGCATCGTTATTGACAGGTGATTGACGCGGATCACGCATCGCTTCATTCCAAGTTGTGTGAATTATATTAGCGGTAGTTCCGGCACCATAAAGACTCGGGCAACCTGTCGTATTTCCGCTTCGGCACCAGTCGTTGGTGATGTCGCCGTTGCGGAATCTATCAGGGAAAATTTGATAAACGGCAGAATTATGCAGCCAATTCGGCGTTGAAAAATCCGCTTTATAAGTAGTCAATTGAAATGACGGAAAAGGTTCGCCGCTTGTTACAAGACCTTCGCCGCCTTGTCCGAGATTGTCGTGATCGCCGTTATAAGCATCGGAATACCAAGCATTTGAAGTGCCGTCGGTCGCTTTGATTTTGTAGTAAACAAGCCGAGGCACATTAGGCACAGTATAATTTATTTGCCAGTAATCATAAGTTCCATCGTTTGAAACGTAGCTGAAAGGCGAATCAATCGGACCTGTCGTGATGTTTGTAATCGGATCAAGAATATAAACCCGCAACGTAACTGCCGTTAAATCAAAACGATACGAGCGGAATTTAAGATTGACGTTTGTACCTGTTGTTACTGCGCCAAACGGCGTTCGATAAAAATTATTAAACGAATTGTGATAAAGCCCGTCCCATTCAACGTTGTTATCGTTTCCGGCAGAAAACATGCTAACTGTTGAAAACAAGAGAAGTAACGACAATAAAATGAATTTTGGAAACTTGATTTTCATACTTTAATCCTTGAAACTTTGTTTTACTTTACAACAAACATATCAAATTTGCGGAAAATATCAAAGAAAAAAACGTGCCGAGTAAACCTCAAACACGTTATTTTTTACAAAACAATAAAATAATTTTACGGCAATCAAACTTTTGCAATCGCGTCTTCGCTCAATCCGGTTAATTCTTTAATCAAACTTAAATCATAACCTTTTGCTTTCATCTGTTTGGCAATTTCGATTTTACCTTCAAGTTTACCTTCGATTACGCCTTCAAGTTTACCTTGAATTTTACCTTCGATTATTCCTTCGATTATTCCCTCGATTCTGCCTTGAATTATGCCTTCTTCTCTGCCTAATTCATTTGCGGTATCCAATGAATTTTTCAAATCGCGGTAATATTTCAAACTGTCTTCGTAGCCGAGATGTTGTTCGGGCGTGAATTTGGCAATTTCCGCGACCTCAAAAAGTTTCTCGAAGATGCGAGTTCGCAGTTTTTCGGGCAATCTTTCCAGACGATTCAGGTTTCTGATGACATACATCCATTTCTCGAAATGTGTTTCAAGTTCGTCCAAAGTTTTGTTGAACTTCGGCATTTCCAAATAGATAAACGTCAGTTTGTCATAGAATATCTTGTTTGTTTGGTTATCTTTAAGTTTTACGTCATACCGATATTTGTTTGGCTCTGATTCATCTTCGTCAAAAACAAAATCCAGAATTGCGATTGTGTAAACAGCTTTCAGTTCAAAATTCCACTCGCCGCGTTCAGCTTGTTGCTGAATCGGAAAGGTCGAGTAATAAAGTGTTCGATCTTTGAAAAATTTCTGTTTGGTTTTTTGCAATTCGACAATAAATTTTTCGCCGCGTTCGTTCTCGCAATACAGGTCAAAAATCGCTTTTCGGTCAAGGTCGGTGTTGCTTAGATGTTCGCCTTTTAAATAGGTTAAACTTTTGATTTCGCCTTGTTCTTCGCGGAGAAGTTCGTTGAGAAAATCAATCAACAAATCTTTATTCGGTTCTTCTCCGAACAGTTTTTTGAAGCCGAAATCGGTAAACGGATTTACATATTTTTCTGTCATATTTTGAAAATTATTTCGGTGTAATTGTTCCGTCGCCGGCAATTTTCGGCATTGTCGTCGGAAAATCCAATTGCGATAAACGTTGAAGCGTCGAAGTTGCCGAGTTTGTCGAATCTTTCGTCAAAATTCCTCGGTCACGCAAAACAAACGGATTGATTTTTCCGCCGATAAATTTTCCTTCCGCATCAATTTTCACTTCTAAAACCATTGTTTCAGCGGTTGCACCCGCGAGTTGAAACCAGCCGTAAGTTGCAAAATTTCCCATCGAATATACAACTAAACGATCTTTATACATTTCCATTCCGCGTAAAACGTGCGGTCCGTGTCCGAGTACTAAATCGGCTCCCGCATCAATCACAGTTTTTGCGAACAGAGGAAGATTTCCGCGAGCTTCGCCGAAAAATATCTCGGTTTTATTCGGGACACGAGTATTTGCCGCACCTTCTGCTCCGCCGTGAAATGAAACAACGACTATATCGGCTTTTTTTACGGTATCGGTGACAATCTGACGGGCAAAGTCCAATTCGTTGACGTTCGGCGAAATACTGTTATGGGCAAAACCGATGAAGGCAACCTTTTTGCCTTTTACGTCTAAATATGCGGTCGAAAACTGTTCGCGGTCGCTTCCCGCGTGTTTAATTCCTAAATCGTCCAAAGTCTTGCGTGTGCTGGTACGTGCCGCATCGCCAAAATCTCCGGCGTGATTATTGGCAAGGCTCATAATGTCTAAACCTGCGTCTTTCAAGTATTTACCGTATCTGGTCGGCACCCGAAACGCGAAACAATTCGGACGATTTCCGCATTTGACGGAAATTCCGCTGTCAGCCATCGGACCTTCAAGATTTGCAAACGCAATATCGGCGGCTTGAAAAATCGGTGTAACGGGTTTAAGTAAATCCACGCCGTCGTTCGGCGGCATTCGTGTTTCGTTCGGGAAAGTCGAACCGAGCATCACATCGCCGGCGGCGGCAATCGTAATCGGCTCTTTATTGGTTGATTTCGGCGGAGTCGGTTCGGCTTGAACCGTTGGCGTAATTGAACTTGAAGACAATTCCGAAGATTTGTTTCCGCACGCAAACGCAAACAATAAGGCAAATGTAACGATAGATAAAAGTTTTAGTTTCGACATAATTTTCCTCTGAACAAATTAGTTGCAAATATGAAATAAGTTTAGCTTTGATGCAGATTTTTTACAAATTTTCGATAAAAAAACAGTTGTTTGAAAAACTAAATGGTTAAAGTGAACCCCAAAGTCGAGACATGAAACTCACTTGCTTAAGGTGGAAATTACAGGTCAAAAATTACCTTGTTTTGCTCCTTTATTTTCAACCTTTTTTCTTAAATTCCCAAAGACTTCGCAATCCTTTTTCCCGAACTGATTGATTTTGTGCAAACCGCAAGAAACAAATGAGTTAAACAAATCTGAAATTGGAATAATTTTGCCCGCAAATCACGCGAATCAAGATAGATTTGACTAGACATTTTTCTAACTACCCGATACCGAATTTACAGGCGAACTTGAGTCCGTTTGCGGACGAGAGAATTTAGCTATACGCGTGAGCGTGTAGAACTTAAGCGAATAATAAACCAGCCTGTTTGCAGGCGGCAGAAACTCTGTCGTCCGCAAACGGACTCAAAATCTTTCCTTATCAATGAACTACAGGTTTCGCTGTGCTTCACCCGCAGCTTAACTCTATCGTCCGCAAACGGACTTATGAAAGATGTCTGTTTAAAATTCCGGTTCATTTTTTCGGTGCTTTGTAAAGATACCGGTCAAGGTTAATTGAAGCATCTGCGGGCAGTTTGTCCATCACTTCGGACGGCACATCTTTGAAGCAATCATCAATCAATTCGCCCGGCGACTGACGTTTTTTTCGGCAGATTTAGCCGTTACGACAATTTGCACACGCGTATTCGGTTGTAATTCAACAGTTTTATCGGGACGAAAAACTACGCCGTCAAATACTGCTTCTAGAGTTTGGCTCATCTTTTACCTCCGCTGATTATGATAACAAAAAAGCAGGTTAAATTCTTCAAATATCTGCTAATGTGCGTGCCGAAACACAAAGCCTTTTTTGTGCAAACCGCAAGAAAACGCTAAACTAGCTTCTTATGTTAGATTTACATTACGTCAGAGAAAATTTGGAAGCCGTCAAAACTGCCCTTGAAACCCGCAATTTCCCGACCGATTTGTTGGATAAATTTGCGGATTTAGACATAGAACGCCGCCGCGTTATCAGCGAATCAGATTCGATAAATCAGTTGCGAAATGCCGCGAGCAAAGAAATCGGCGGTTTGATGCAAAGCGGTAACGTTACAGAAGCCGAAGCGAAAAAAGCCGAAGTCGCGGGTTTGAAAGACAAGCAAACCAATCTTGACAAACAACGCGACGAAGCAGAAAACGCGATGAAAGAATTGCTTTCGCACTTGCCGAATTTGCCCGATAAATCTTGTCCGATTGGTAAAGACGAAGCCGCAAATGTTGAAATCAGACGAGTTGGCGAAATTAGAGAGTTTGATTTTGAACCGCAAGATCACGTTGATTTAGGCGAAAAACTCGGCATTTTAGATTTTGAGCGGGCGACCAAAATTGCGGGTTCACGTTTTGCGATTCTCAACGGTGCAGGTGCAAAATTGAGCCGTGCGTTAATCAATTTTATGCTTGATGTTCACACAGTCGAACACGGTTACACCGAAACTTTGCCGCCGTTTTTGGTCAACCGAAAATCGCTTTTCGGCACAAATCAACTGCCGAAATTTGAAGATGATTTGTTTCACATCAAAGACGAACGCGGTTTTGCGCTCATTCCGACCGCCGAAGTTCCCGTTACAAATTATCATTCCGAAGAGATGTTGGACGCGAAAGATTTGCCGAAATACTACACCGCTTACACGCCCTGTTTCCGTTCGGAAGCGGGCAGTTACGGACGCGATACACGCGGGTTGATTCGTCAGCATCAGTTTGAAAAAGTTGAATTAGTGAAAGTTTGTCTGCCTGAAAACTCCGGCGAAGAACACGAAAAACTAACCGCAAACGCCGAAACTATTTTGCAAAAGCTCGGTTTGCCGTATCGAACGATGGTTTTATCAACCGGCGATATGGGTTTTGGGGCAACCAAAACTTACGACATCGAAGTTTGGCTGCCGAGTCAGAAAACTTATCGTGAAATTTCAAGTTGTTCAAATTGCGGAGACTTTCAATCACGGCGGATGAATATGCGTTTCAAGCGTGTGGGAAACGCGAAAACCGAATTTCCGCATACACTTAACGGTTCGGGTTTAGCCGTCGGGCGAACGTGGATTGCGATACTTGAAAATTATCAGCAAGCCGACGGAAGCATTTTGATTCCCGAAGTTTTGCAACCTTATATGAACGGTTTGACGAAAATCGGCTAGGTTTTCAAATTATAAAAAGGTTATATTTTTAGGTCAAAAGGTGTTCCGTTTAGCCTCAAACATATTCCGTTTAGGTCAAAAGGTATCCCGTTTAGGTTCAGCGCCTAAAACTTTAGGTCAAAAGGTGTTCCGTTTAGCCTCAAACATATTCCGTTTAGGTTCGACACCTAAAACTTTAGGTCTGATACCTAAAACTTTAGCCTTTTAACCTAAACGTTTAGGGTAAAAAGCTAAACGGAATATGTTTTGACCTAAACGTTTAGATATTTAACTATGGCGAAAATTGTTTTATCGACGTTCGGCTCGCTCGGCGATGTTCATCCGAAAATTGCGCTTGGTTTGGAACTCAGAAATCGCGGACACGAAGTTGTTTTTAACGTCATGGAAGCGTTTCGTGAAAAGTTTGAAACGCTCGGTTTTGAAATTTCGCCGCTTCGCCCGAATCTTGATCCCGAAGACAAAGAACTTGCCCGTCGTTTGATGGACACAAAAACCGGACCCGAACTTATTTTCAAAGAATTGATGGTGCCAAATCTGCGTCCGATGTACGAAGATATTTTGCAAGCCGTTGAAAACGCAGATGTTATCATATCGGGCGAGATTGTTTTGCCGATAAAATCCGTGGTTGAAAAAACTAAGATCAAATGGGTTTCGACTTCGTTGGCGCCGATTTCGTTTCTTTCAACCGAAGACCCAAGCGTTTATCCGTCGGCGGAATTTTTGGAAACATTGCGTTTCATGCCGCCGTTTTTTCATCGGTTTGTGCTGAATTACGCGAAAAAAACCGCGTTGAATTGGTTTGAACCTTACAAAGAATTTCGCCGCGAACTCGGTTTGGACGAAAATCATAATCCGATGTTCGGCGATAAATACTCAAACCTTTTGCACCTTGCAATGTTTTCAAAAGTACTCGCAAAACCGCAATCCGATTGGGCGAAATCAACGTTGCAAACAGGTTTTTGTTTCTATGACGGCAACCAAGATTTAGGAACTATGTCCGGAGATTTACGGAAATTTTTGGATGCGGGCGAACCGCCGATTGTTTTTACTCTGGGAAGTGCCGCCGTGATGGACGCGCGCGATTTTTACGAACAAAGCATTGCCGCCGCAAAACTCTTAAACCAAAGAGCAGTAATGCTTTACGGTATTTTTAACAATCCGCCGAAAGGTTTGGACGCTGACAGAGTGGCGTTTGATTACGCTCCGTACGGCGAACTTTTTTCGCGGTCGCGGGCGGTCGTGCATCAAGGCGGAGTCGGGACAACTTCGCAAGTTTTGCGTGCCGGCGTGCCAATGTTAGTTATGCCGTATTCGCACGATCAGCCCGATAATGCGGCGCGTTGCAAACGTTCGGGCGTTGGCGAAGTAATCAGCAGAAATAATTATAAGGCTGAATTGGTGGCGGAAAAACTGCGTAAACTGTTGTCGGATGAAAGTTACAAAAAAAATGCAACTGAGGCAAAACGAGTTGTAGGCGGTGAAAATGGCACAAAAACAGCGTGTGATGCCATCGAACAAATTTTGCGATAATAAAAAAGGCGACTCGGTTTGAATCGCCTTTTCAACTTTAAGATTGTTTGTCGCGTTAATTTCTTGAGCCGGTAAAGATTCGCAAAATATACCAAAACATCAAAGCGATTCCCGCAAATAATGTCAACGAAGCCGCCACATGTTGATTCGTATTATAAGTATGAAGCACGTTCGAGGTGTTATATAAAATCGAACCTGCCGCAAAAACGACCATCGCCAAAGAAAATAATCCGCCCAAACTAAAGCCGAAAATTACGCTCACAACGATGAACCCAAGCGAGAGAATTCCGCCGATTACCAAAATCGGAGCCAAAAACGAAAAGTCTTTTTTCGTCAATAAAACAACCGCACTCAACGCGACAAACAAAAACAATGTCAATCCGCCGGCGGTTACGAAAACACTCGGACCAAAAGAACGTGCCGAAATAAACATCAGCGGCAAGAAAATAAAAGCCTCGGCAACCACATAAAGTACCAAGCCGACATATTGCATTGCGGACGAAGTTTGCGAACTTGCCCACCAATTCGCCAACGACGAAACGCCCATAAACGCTGCCATCACAATCAGCCACGACCATTTTCCGCCAAGCATTGTCGCGGTAATGGTTTCTGCCAACGGCGAACTCAATAAACCTGCTTCGAGGACGACAAACGCAAAAAGCGCCAACGCCAGATGCGCATAAGTTTTACGAATAAACGACGCGCGAACCTCTGCCGAAGATTCGGCAACCGATTGACCATACGAATTTTCAAAAGTTGTATTCATTTTAGATTAAAAACCTCCATGTTCTTTGATGCCGGTTTACGAAAATTTAACCGCCGAAGTTTCAGAAACTCTTCAGTTTCGATAGTAATTGAATCTCGGATTTTTACCAAACTTATATCGGCAAACAGTTGTTTCGCTTAAAAGTAAAGAAAAAAAATCTCCTATTTATAAAATAAGAGAATGGAAAGAAAGTACGATGATGAATTTAAGCGAAATATAACGCAAAAACTTTTTTCGCACAGCCGATCAAGCATTGTAAAATACTGCGATGTCAAAGCAGTACGCGATTGTCGCATACCGCTTTGACCCGCAGAGATTATTGGATATATGCGGACGGCACAGGTTTATCGGTCGCCAAACCGAATTGCGAAGCGAAAGACGATCCGTTATTGGTGCGTAAAACATACCACACACTTGTTCTAAAGACCGCCGAATCGAATTTAGAGTCGCCGTCGTAGTCGCCCGGAGCCGGTACATCGCCGTTTGATCCCCATCGCAAAGCTCTGAAAGCTCCGTTGGAACTTTGCAGATTATACCAAACGCCGTCCGAAGGTCGGAAGACGGCGTAATCATATCTGCCGTCGCCGTCGTAATCGCCGGCGGTCGGAATATCGCCCGCCAACCCGAATTGAACAATCGCCACACCTGCGTTTGAACTTTGCAAAACGTACCAAGTATTTGACCGGAAGACCGCAATATCATCTCTGTTATCGCTGTCGTATCTGCCAAAAACCGGAATGTCGCCGTTCAACCCGAATTGAGTTATGGTAATCGCATTATCCGAACTGCGAATGGTGTACCAAACACCGTTCGAAGGACGGAAAACGGAAATATCCGCTTTATTGTCGCCGTCGAAGTCGCCGGGAGTCGGTTTGTCGCCCGCCAACCCGAATTGGGTTATCTGGAAACCGCCGGAACTTCGCAAAATATACCAAGTGCCGTTACGATAAACGCTGTAATCGGTTTTATTGTCGCCGTCAAAATCTCCCGGAGCAATAACATCGCCGACAGATCCGAACGCTATTGCGCTGACCGTATTGGTCATACTGTTAAAGACATAAAAATCCGCTACGCCGTCAACATTGCTCGGTCGCCAAACAGATAAATCCGTTTTACCGTCGCCGTCGAAATCCGAAGGAATTTTAACGCTCGAAGCAGGCGCTGCCGCAATCGTAATCAACCCTGCGGCGGTAATCGATTGTCCGTCGGGATTGGTAATCGTAACGTCTTTCGCACCCGCCGTGGCGGCAACCGTCGAAAGATTAAGCGTGATTTGAGTCGGATTCGTATAAGTTACGCTGTTGACCGTTACGCCCGAAACCGTGGCGGCAATACGTTTGGCAAACGCCGCGCCCGGATCGAAAAAGCCCGAACCCGCGATTTGTGTTCCCGTAATTGTTACATTAACCGAAGATTGTCCCGAATTAACCGTAGCCGGCGAAGCGCTTGCGGGCGTAGCGGGCGGCGGAGCAATCAATTTGGTTGCCCGCATCGCATACGAATTCGTCGCGTGATTCCATTCTTGAATCGTCCACATCGTCATATCGTCTTCGGGATCGACGGTGGTGTATGAATAATCGCCGAACCGCCGACCGTTTGGACCGCCGGTGTCGCCCGCCGGATTATATGCCGTCGTCGAAGCCGTGATTGTCGCCGGAGATTGAAGTGTGCCGAGAGCATCGGTCGATAAACGTCCGACCGTGGCGGCATTGATGCGTTCGGTTGCACCCGCCGACGAAGCTCCGATGGCAACGTGTCCTTGCCCCGAAACCGAAATCGACGGAACCAAATAACTTCGCGGCGAAGTTGCCGCCGAATCAAACAAAGTACCCGCTTGCGTTACCGTCGGTGTGGTCGCAAGATTGCTGATTTGATACCACCGACTTCCGTTTCTTCCGCCCGCCGGACTTGCCGTCCCGGTTGCGCCGACCTGAATGCCGTGAACTGTCCAAATACTTCCGTTGCGAATATAAGCGTTATATAAACGATCATCGTTGCCGTCAAGGTTGCCGTTGGTACCCGCTGTATTGCCCAAATGCGGGACCGAAACCGGAAATGCCGTTGCCGGAACCGTGATATTAATGTCTCCCGAAATTGTCGGAGTCCCGCCGGGTGTGCTGATTCTTCTTATTTTCAACGTCCCGAAAGTCGCATTGTCAACGCCGATTAAATAACCGTCGGTCGAAGCCGGATCGTAATTATCAACTCCTTGCGGTGTGTATAAACCTGCTCCGCCGGGAGGTGCGGGAATCAATCCGCGAAAAGCCGTGGCGACAATCGGACCGCCGCTCAAAATCGAACTCTTGCGGACGACAAAAGCCGTTGTTCCGCCGAATGTACTCGGACAAAAGTTATTTACGCCGATATAAAGCGCATTGGCATCAACGCCGAGTGTCGGATAATCTGCCAAACAACCCGCGTCGCCGGCAGGCGCAACCAAGTTTTGCTGGAAAAAGTAATATGTCCAAACCGTTGCCGCCGTAATGTTTTGCGTGTCGCTCGTGGCAATCAAAACACGATTGTTGGTACTGGCAACATTGATAATTATAATAATCCAACGCTGCGAAATTCGATCGTACCGAATTCGCGGATCGCTGGTCGAAATACCGCCTCTGACAGAATTGAAAAAGACATCCATATCAACGTTCATCACGCCGTCCGCCACACCGGTTGTTTTACTGAATGACCGAATCCAACCGTTGACCGTCATAATAAATTGGGACGGACCGACCTCGCCCATCGTGTCCGGCGGAAACGAAAGTGTGTCAAAAAGTGTGCCGCCGTTAAAGTTCAGCCCGATAGTTTGCGGGGCGAAAAATGATGTTTGCTCATTAACTTCGCGCACCGCTTTGGTGGTCGAATCGATCGGCAGTTTTTCAACCGCCGGCGAATCTTCATTCTGCGGTAATTCACGCCGATTCGGACCAATTTTCTTTTTCGGTTTAGTTTGGCGAATGTCGGTAGATTTACCGATCAGAGATTGTTCTTGCATTATATCTGCCATTGTGCGGCTGACACCTGCTTCACCTTCCCACGGAATTGTTTCGGACGAAGTTGTCCTGACACTCGGCTTGGTTTTGATGCTTTTTATTTTACGTTTCATTGTTGCCTTACGTGTTTGCTGGGCAAATATCGAAAGCGGACTTACCGACATTAAACCTGTTAAAGCGGCAAAAACCAACAGAAACTGAACTTTTAAGAGCGATTTTCTCATAACTATTACTCCTGCATTAAATTTTTAAGGATACTTTGACGTTTTATTTTAGTTGCGCGTTTGTTTAATTGCAATCCTAATTACAGAAATGCTCGCAAAAAACAATAATTTATTTCCGCCGGTTGCTAATTGTTCGAGGATATTCCACAATTCCAAGGTGAATCTTGAAATCACAGGCAAAAATTCAGAAAAATCGGATGCTGATTTACTACGCGCGTGCAAAAACGGCGATGAATCTGCGTGGAACAAATTAGTCGAGCGGTATCAACGGCTGATTGCCACAATTCCGCGTCGAGCAGGTTTGAGCGAAGACCAAACCGCCGATGTTTTCCAAGAAGTTTTTTTGACATTGTTTCAAAAAATGCACGAAATAGAGCAACCCGAAAAACTTCGGGCGTGGTTGGTAACAACCGCAAAGTTCAAAACGTGGGGGATTATTCGCGGTCAAAAAAACATTCATTCGCCGGAAACCGAAGAATCAATGGAAGCCGAAATGGCGAATTTGTCCGATAATTCGCCGCTTGCCGACGAAGTCCTGATTGAACTCGAACAACAACATTTAATCCGTGCGGCGTTAAATAAAATGGACGAACGGTGTCAAAACATCCTTGCCATGATTTATTTGCGAAATGTTGCCGCAACTTATGCGGAAGTTGCCGCCGGCATCGGAGTCGGCGAATCAAGCGTCAGCCCGCTCCGCACACGATGTCTCGATAAATTGGCGAAAATTTTGAAAAATTAAAAAACTTTGTCTTTTTTGTCCGATAAATTGCACTGTTAATTTGTGAGGCGGATGAAAGAGATGACAAACACGATGAATAACGAACAATTTCTCGACAAAATTACGGCTTTGATGAAATCGGATAAGTCTTTTGATGCTCCGGTTGAATCGGTTACTTGGGCGAAAAATATTTTTCGCACGCAGTTCCGAGTCCCGAAACAATCGATCGTGAAAAGATTTATGGCAGTTTTGCAAATCGATTTGTCGGCAAATAAACCGGTTTTCGGCGAACGTTCGGCATCTTCGGCAATCCGCCAAATGCTTTTTCAAACAGACGATGCGGCAATCGATTTAAGAGTTTCAAAAACGGCAACCGGATTTTCGTTGAAAGGACAAATTTTAGGCGAAAATTTTGCGGCGGCAACAATTAAACTCGGCGATTTTGAAACAACCGCAAACGATTCGGCGGAATTCGGTTTTGACCAAATTCCGAGCGGTGAATACAGTTTGACGCTTCAGACGGTTGAAAAAGAAGTTGTTATCGAACATTTGAGTATTTCGTAAAACAAGTATTCGGGAAGGTAAACAAATATAAAAGAGCGAAAGGAGTTAATTCTTTTCGCTCTTTTTTTGTATAATCAAACGATGCTTGATGTGTCTTATGCGAAAATCGCCGAACAACTTATCTCAGCCGAAACAAACGCCGAACGTAAACAACTTCTCACCGACTTTGCCGGTTTCGACGCTCTCAAACTTGCTTACGAACTCAAAGAAACTTATTACACGTCCTGGCTGACTAACCCCGCAAAGGTGCAAAATGCCGAACTCGCTTTGCAAAACTTGGTCGAATTAAATCCGCTCGACGAGATAAAAGCGTTGTCGTTATGGGGTTCCGGCATTGCGGAAATCACACGCGGAAACCTTGAATCGGCGGTTGAAAAGCTCGATAAATCAGCTGACACTTTTCGCTTAATCGATAAAGAATACGAACCTGCTCAAACGCAAATCGGTAAACTTTACGCACTCGCTTTGCTCGGAAAATATGATGATGCGGTTTTATGCGGAAAAAAAGCGTTAAAGGTTTTTGAAAAATTCGGCGACAATCTTTCAGCGGGAAAAGTCGAAAAAAATATCGGTAACGTTCTCGCTCGCCAAGAAAATCACTCGCAAGCGGAAATCTTCTTTCTCAAGGCTCGAAAACGTTTCATAAAATTGAAAAACTATGCCGAACTGGCGATGTGCGAAAATGTTTTGGCGACAACTTACGCGGCTCGCAACGACTTTCGCAAGTCCGAGAAAATGTATGAAAAATCTCTCACGCAGGCGAAAAAAGCAAAAATGTTTGTAACGCAAGCCGAAATTGAAAGCAATATCGGAAATCTTGCCATGTGTCGCGGAAAGTTCGAGCGGGCTTTGGAGTTTTTGGAACTTGCCGCGCAAAAATACGAAGAACTGAAAATGCCGCATCAAAATGCCTTTTCGGAACTGGAAATTGCCGATATTTATTTGGAATTAAATCTGGTCGGCGAAGCCTTTGAAATTTATGCGAAAGTGTCGAAAACTTTCTCTAAACTTAAAATGCAAGGCGAAGAAGCGCGTTCGCGGGCAAACTTCGGGCGTTCGGCAATCCTTTTGAAAGACAATAAAGCGGCTCGCAAACAACTGGCGAAAGCGGCGAAACTTTATCTCGCGGAAAATAACGCGGTCGGCGCGGCAGCCGTAAAATTGAGTGAAGCACAGCTTGAATTATCGGAAAATAATTTTGAAAAAGCGTTAAAATCGGCGATTGAAGCCGAAACACTTTTAGATAAAACCTCAAATTTACGATACAAGCTGATTGTAAATTTGATTAAAGCCGAATGTTTGAAGCATTCAGGCGAGTTTTCGGCGGCAAAAACTCTGCTCGAAAAAACTTTTACCGATGCAATCGCCCAAGAAAACGGACAAATTGCCCAAACCGCGCAAATTTCACTCGGCAAATTGGCGAACGCCGAAAGCAATGTTTCGCAAGCCGAAAAACATTTCAAAAAAGCCGTCGAATTAATTGAAACGCTTCGTTCGCCATTGCCTGCGGAAGAATTTCGGATGGCTTTTTTAGCCGACAAACTCGTTCCGTATCAAGAACTTGCGAAAATTTGTATTCGTGAAAACAGGCTTGCCGAAGCCTTTATGTATGTGCAACATTCGCGGTCGCGGTCGTTGGCGGAAAGCCTTGAGTTTGAAGCGAAACCTGTGTTTACCGATGAACATTCGATCAAACGGCAACGCCGAATCGACGATTTACGCGAAGAATTAAACTGGTTTTACAGCCGTTTGAATCGGGCAAACGAATCGGAAGTCGAAAAACTGCAAACCGAGATTCAAAAACGTGAACGCGAGATTGCCGGAGTTTATCGCAAGTTGACCGGCAAAAACGGAAACCTGTCGCAAACTCAAGGCTTGTTCGATTTGAAAAAACTGCAAACGCAACTCGGCGCAGATAAAATTTTAATCGAATTTGTCGGGTTCGCCGGTGAAATTTCCGCGTTTGTCGTAACCGATTCCCGGATTATATTTACCGAAAATTTAGCCGCCGAAGTTGAAATAGCCGCGTTGTCCGAAGGCTTGCAATTTCAGTTCGGAGCATTGCGTTACGGTGCCAAAAATCTTGGTAACTTTATTGTCGAACTGAAAAAACGCGCCGACAATTATCTGCAAAAACTATATGCAAAGCTGCTGAAACCGTTTGAAACCGAAATTGAAAACCGTAATTTAATTATTGTTCCGTTTCACGGTCTGCATTATGTTCCGTTTCAGGCTTTGCACAACGGCGAGAGTTATGTCGTTGAAAACAGGGAAGTTTCGTTTGCTCCGAGCGCTGCGGTTTTACAATTTTGTCTCGGTAAACCAAACCGGAAAATAGAGAACGCTCTCTTAATCGGGTTTGCCGACGAGAAAATTCCGCTCGTAAATGCGGAGATTGAAACGATCGGCGAAATTTTCGGCGACAATGTTTCGTTGATAAACGAAGCCGCGAATTTTGCAAATTTCAAACAACACGCGGAGAAGTTCGACATTTTGCACATCGCCTGCCACGGACAATTTCGCCGTGATAATCCGATGTTTTCTTCGTTGCGGTTGGCGGACGGATCAATCACGGTGCGGGATGCGTGCGCGATGAAGTTAAGCGCGGAAATTGTGACGCTCAGCGCTTGCGAAACAGGTTTGAATTCGGTTTTTGCGGGCGATGAATTGCTCGGATTGTCGCGCGGGTTTTTGTCTGCGGGAGCAAGTTCGCTGCTGTTATCGCTGTGGACGGTCAACGATGAAGCTGCGGGCGAATTGATGAAAAGTTTTTATACCGAACTGCAAAAAGGAAAATCGTCCGCCGCATCATTGCGAACCGCCCAACGCAAATTTATCGAACGCGGACTTCACCCGTATTTTTGGTCGCCGTTTGTTTTAATCGGAAAACCGTAAAAATAATGTTTTTAAGTGTATTTTTTGATATATTCAACGCACTGTGTTATCGGGTCACAGTAAAAATTGCGATTTGTTCAAGAGGTTTCGTATGAATAAAATTTTGTGGAAAGTAATTATATTTGTTTTGGTTGCAATAGGTTCGAGCGTTGAAAGCAAAGCTCAAACAACCGGAGCCGGCGAGTGTTTTGTTCCGAATCAAATAATTGTCGGGCTGAGTTCCGCCGCAACTTTGCCTGCCGTTGCGGGTCAGTACGGATTAAATTCAACGCCCGTCGGACAAGTCGGCACACCGCCGATTTATCTTTTGCAAATCACCGGCGGACAAACTCCGCAACAAATTACGGCGGCAACTGCGGGCGATGCTCGAATTACTTTTATCGAACCGAATCGTTGTATGATTTATCCGGAAACACTCGGACAATCGTGGAGCATCGGACAATCGTGGAGCATCGGTGGAAGCGTGCGAGGTTATCAACGAAATTGGTTCGCCCGATCAGTCAGACTTGCCGCCGCCCAAGAAGTTTCCAAAGGCGCGGGCGTAAAAATTGCGGTGTTGGATACAGGCATCGATTTAACGCACCCCGCGTTTGCGGGAAAATTGTTGCCCGGCTACGATTTTGTCGATAACGACGACGATCCGAGCGAAGTCGGCACATTGCGACAAGGAGCTTACGGACACGGCACGCACGTCGCCGGAATTATTACGATGGTTGCTCCGGACGCGAAAATTATTCCGATTCGTGTTTTGGATTCAAACGGAGTGGGCGAAAGCTGGCGAGTTACGGCGGCGATGATTTACGCGGCTAACCAGGGTGCAAACGTGGTTAATTTGAGTTTCGGTTACAGAGAAAAGTCCGGACTTTTGAAAAGATTGATTGACAGTGCTGACGACGGGGTTGACGGCGACGACGGAACGACGATGCCGCAAATCGGAGAAAATCGCTTCTTGGTGGTTGCCGCCGCCGGAAACAGCGGAGGTACAATCGATGCTCTGCGACATTTAATCAAAATTTATCCGGCAGCCGAACGGTTGGACGGAATGTTATCCGTTGCGGCAAGCACGCGATACGACAAACTGACGGCGTTTTCGAGCTTCAGCGATCCGCAGGCAAGCGGCGGTGAATGGGTTGATTTACTTGCTCCGGGTGAAAACATTGTGAGTGCAATTCCGGGCGGGCGGTACGGTGTGTGGAGCGGAACTTCGATGGCTGCTCCGGTTGTTTCGGGTGTGGCGGCATTAGTCAAAGCCCGATCGCCGAATCTAACGCCCGATCAGCTTGCCGAACAAGTAAAAGAGACCGGTATCGATGTTCGTTACAATGACTCCGCGCGAATACCGAACCGCATACTTGAGATTAAAACTCAACGGGTTGATGCTGTTTGCGCGGTTATGAATATCAACCCGTGTCCGCTTCCGTTACCGTTGCCGATGTTGCCGATGCCGTAAACACAAACTTAAAACAGTAAAAAGAGTCAGTAAAATACCGCCAATAACATTGTTAGGTCATCTAATAACGCTGCTAAGTCATCCAATAGCGTTGTTAGGTCATTCAATAACATTACCGGGTTGTTCAGTAACGTTGTTAAGTCATCTAATAACGTTATTAGGTTTTTCAGTAACGTTGTTAAGTCATTCAATAACGTTATTAGGTCATTCAACAGCATTGCTAAGTCATTCAATAACGTTGCTAAGTCATTCAATAACGTTGTCAGGTCATTCAACAGTATTGCTAAGTCATCCAGTAACGTTGTTAGGTCATCAATAATTGATAAGAATCAAGTTACAAAGATGATGTTGGAAAAGTACGACATATTTTAATCTGTTGCGGCGTTTAACTTCATTCAACCCAAAGTTCACCGACAAACCGAAACGTGTCAAATACTGAATACGACGATTCAAATGTCCGCCAATTCGTCTGAAACCTTGAATCAAACCGCTGTTATTTAAACAAAGACGCGATATGTCCCAAACCTGTGGCGACCGAACTGAAAAATCCGGGACGCATAATCTTATCTTCACCGAAAATGTTGACAACCGTTTGATTTAAAATCGGAACTTGCGAACTTCCGCCGGTTAAAAGTACGCGGTTAATGTCCGCAGGTTTGACGGATGCCGAGTTCAGACATTCTAAAATCGAATCTTCAATTTGCTTGACCGTTTCGCCGATAATATTTTCAAATTCGGCAAGCGTAATTTCTTCCGCCAAACTTAATTGACGAAATTTTACAGTCGTTAAATCAATCTCCGAAAGACGCTGTTTTGCCGAATCGATTGCCCCGAATAACTCGAAACCAAAATGGTTTTTGACTAAAGTTTGTAATCTTTCAAGGTCTTCGGGACAGCTTGAAGTGCGGTAAATGCTTGAAACTGTCGAAAGATCGTCAACGTTTCTGAGCAAATTAATTTTATGCCATTTCGAAAGTTTGTTGATGATATGAATCGGAAACGGCAGAACTTTTCCGAGCGATGTAAAAGTTGAACCTGCACCGAATTTCGGGGCGAGTTTTTGCCGCATAATTTGCGAACTCAGTTCGTCGCCGGCTTGATAAACACCGCTGACAGCTTTTATATCGTTGAGCCGATCAGGTAAAAGTGAACGGTTTTGCGATGTCTCGATGACGCAAATATCGCTTGTTCCGCCGCCAATATCCACTACGCAAACAAGTTCGTCTTTGGTTAAAGTTGTTTCATACGCGAGTGCGGCGGCGACAGGTTCAAGCCAAAAAATAATCTCTTTAAAACCTGCCGTTTGTGCCGCGTCTTGCAGTCTGCCGATGGCAAGTTCGGTAAAATGCACAGGTCTTCCCAACACAACGCCGTCAAATGTTCGGGAAAATTGCGATTCGGCAAGTTCTTTTAACTTAACCAAAAATTTGGCGACCAAATCTTCGGCGGTTTGCCGACCGTAACCCGTTACAACCGTGTAATCAAAACTTGAATCGGGCAGTAAACTCTTTATGCTCAGCATTAAGCGTCCCGCAGTTTCATTATTTTCGAGATGAAACAAATAACGTTCAATGCCCGAATTGCCGATGTAATACTGTTTTTCCTTAGCGGGAAAGTACAAAATTGTCGGGTTGCTTATGTTGTCGTCGGGAAATTTAACAAACTCGAATTTGTTGTTTTCAAACAGCGACGCAAGCGAATTTGACGTGCCGAAATCAATGCCGATAAAGTTCATTTTAATTTATTTTGCTTTAGATTTTTTAGTTGCGGTTGAATTTGCAGACTTTTTCAGATTAACATTTTATAAAATTTTTCGTGCCGTTGTCTTGCGTTTCGATAAACTTCATGCCGTTTTTTGTCGAACGTAAACCTTAAACCTGCGGGCGTTTCTATGTTTTCAATGTTGTCAATTTTTCCGATTGCTTCAAGCGCGAGCAAAACAACTCCGCGACTCGATGCTTCGCGGGTGTCGGGCAAACTAAGATTTTTCGCCAGCACATCGGCGATTATTTGCGTCCAAACAGGCGATTCACGCAATGCTCCGCCCGATGCGATAATTGTTTCCAACTTCGTAAATTTGCTTAGTTCATCAACAATTGCGGCGAACCGAAACGCAACGCTTTCCATTGCGGCTTGCGTAATTTCAACCGCGTTTGTGTGTTGCGTCAATCCTAAAATCGCACCTGTCGCATTTTCGTTGTAACCCGTACTGCGTTCGCCCGCGAGGAACGGCAGAAACGTCAAACCGTGCGAATCGGGTTCACGTTTGCCGATTTCCGCTTCAACTTCGTCGTCAACTTCGGCAATCTTCAAAGTTTCTTTCAGCCAAAAATACAAACCGCCGCCGTCAGACAACGCACCGCCGACAATAACCCGTGTTTTATCAATGCGATAACACCAAAGACCGTTTGGAATTTCAGCCGGAATTTCGCCTTTGAACGCGACTCGCATTGCTCCCGAAGTTCCGATCATCAACGCACCTTTTTCAAGCGTCAAACAACCTGCGCCGATATTATTTGCCGCACCGTCGCCGATTGCCAAAAACCATTTCGCGTCTTTCAAACGTTCCCAATATTCAGTTTGAAAAGTCTGATTATCATCCGCAATTTTCGGCAGATTTACCTGTTTAATTTGTAAATAATCGATTAACTCGTTGTCCCAACTGCATTTGCGAATATCGAAAATTCCGGTTCCGCTCGCCATTGAAACGCTCGTTTCAGCTTTGTCGAATAATTTGAGCGACAAAAAATCACTGAACGAAAGCCACTTTGCAGTTTTATCGAAAATATCGGCGTGTTCGGCTTTGAGCCACAATAATTTCGCCGTCCAATAGCTTGAATGAAATCTGCAACCTGTTCGGTTATGAACCGCTTTTTCGTCTAAATCGTTACGCAATTTTTGAACATATTTTGCCGGACGAGTTTCCGCCCAAGTGTAAATCGGCGTGGTCGCATTTCCGTCTGAATCAACGCCGACCAAACTGTGCCAAAACGTTGAAATTGCCACCGCCGAGACATTATGCGGACTTTTCGCCAAAACATCGTCCACGGCGGTTATAACTTCGGCAAACGCTTCTTCGGCAACAAGTTCCGCACCGCCGTCAGCCGTAAAATTAACTGTCCGTGAATTTTTCACCACCGTTTCAGGCAACACATTTCCCGCAAAATCGTAAATTGCCGCACGCACGCTCGATGTTCCGATGTCTAACGCAAGTATCATTACGGATAAGTTTAGCGGAAGTTTGCGGAAAGTTAAAAACTGATTCTTCCAAAAAAAGACGACTCAATTCAGAATCGTCTTTTTAATAAAAGTCAGTTGACTAAGAGGTATCATTTTTTACAACTTAATTTTAATAACTGCCTATCGGAAGTCTAATGGATTTTAGAAAAATTCCATATTCTCCATAAACTTCAAAATACACGTTACTAAAAGCCGGATCGTTTGTAACAATGTCTTTCCAACTGAAAAAACTACTAAAGCCATACAAAGTAAATTTTCTGGTTGCTTTAATGCTGCCATTAACTAAGGTAAGAACTTTAATTTCTCTAATCTGCTGACTACAGACTATTCCTCCGACAGGAATACAAAAAAAGTCGGTATTGTGAAAAACTTCGACAGAATAGAATTCTCCGCGTTTTACACGATCATTATTTTGCCCTGAACTTGCAGGAGCAACTCTAACTCCATCTCTAGTTCGCCTAATTTGAATATTAGCGGACTCAAACGGAATGAACGTATTTGTTGTCTGCAAGTTTTCGCTACGAGTTGTTGAATTATTAGTAATCTCGACAGGTGTTGAGGCTTTTGCAATAAACGCCAACGAAGCAAAGATTACTGACAAATTCAGCAAACCCAAAATTAATTTACTCATTTTCATTTTTTTATTCTCCCTTACAATTTTAATCAAAACATAAAAGACGAAATATAATGTTTCAACAAAGCGTTGTTTTGTTATTGTAAATATGCTAATTTGTTTACCATATTAAAAATTAAATCTCGTTCTTTACTTATAAAAAGATAATTTAAGTAAAGTATTAAAAATACACCCTAAAGTTGCTTTTAAGTTTTTTTTGCCATGAACTCAGACATTATTCAAAAACTTACAGAAGAAGAGTATCTAATAGTCAACGAATTATTAGATAAATTGAGTAAGATTAGTAATCCTTACCTTTTCCGTAAAATTGCCTTAAAAGAAATTGTTGAAACATTTTCTGTCAATGGTTATTCGACAGTACTTTGGATGAATCGTTTCTTTTCTATCACAAATCGTAAGGGTGAAAAAGGAAAAGTTTATAGCTTCATTCATAACGAAGATCCGCCTGAACGACTAAAGAAAAGGTGGGCAAAACATATAAACAGCTCTTCTTCTAAAATAGAACAAGCAATATATGAAAAGTACTCAAACCAAAAATTTGGGTTTGTAACAATAGATGAACTCCTTGATAAGGAAATAATCACTAGAAATATAATTGGAGTTTTAGCTCGATTTGCTAAAATAGACGAACTTAGTTTTTTATGGCTACAAATTGATAAAAATGATTTTTGGTGTTTCTGTTTGCGAAAATTTATTGGTCAGAAACCTTTTAATTCAAGAGAAAAGTTAATGTTAAATGCAGTTGGTGAGCAGATTTTGCAAATGAGACAAGTTTGGTGGCAAAATCAAACTGACAAACCTTTCTCACAACAACAATTACAAGTATTTGATTTACGTTGTCAAGGTTATAAACGAAGTGAAATCGCTAAGGCACTTGGATTAACTGAAAACACAGTCAAAAGTTATCTTAAACATATTCAGGATAAACTGAACAGTGAAATTTCAAGAGAACATATCTATCTATTTGGAAGAATTGATAAAAGTTTAATTGAAAAACACTCAAATCTAACTCCATACCAAATTAGAATACTGAAAATGTTATTGGACGATATGACACAACAAATGATTGCTGATGATTTAAGTACATCACTTGCGACAATAAAATCCCAAGTTGATGATATTTACAAAAAATTTAATACTCACAAACTTCAAGAAACATTAAATAAATTATCAGAGAATCCGGACTTGTAAAACACAGTTCAAAATTTTAGATAAACTTCAATTTTGAGCGAGTATCTTCACGCTACCAGAATCAGAGTTATTTTTCATTGATTCAGAGTCAGATCAAATTAGTAAAATAGTTGTTTGTAAATATAAAAAAACAAATAAGTTAATCGCCGCTTGAATACGTTGCGGACACAGCTTCCACGCTGTAAAAATCAATAAAAATATGCTAAAATAAATGCCTGTTTAACGAAAATATTTGATAAAGAGGTTACTAAATTGGCAGAAGCAAAAAAAGAATACGACGAAGATTCGATTACCGCGTTAGAAGGACGCGAAGCCGTTCGCCTCAGACCGGCAATGTATATCGGCTCAACCAGCGAGATTGGTTTACACCATTTGGTTTATGAGGTTGTGGATAATTCGGTTGACGAAGCACTGGCGGGACATTGCGACACGATTGACGTGATGATTCACATGGATAATTCGATTACCGTGGTTGATAACGGACGCGGAATTCCGACCGGAATCATCGAACAATTCGGAATTTCAGCCGCCGAAGTCGTCTTAACGGTTCTTCACGCGGGCGGAAAATTCGATTCAAATTCGTACAAAGTTTCGGGCGGATTGCACGGTGTCGGCGTATCGTGCGTAAACTTTTTGTCCGAATGGCTGAAAGTTGAAATTTGGCGAGACGGAAAAACGCACGAAATGGAATTTACGACCGGAATTTCGAACAGCAAATTGGTTGAAACCGGCAAAACGACCAAACGCGGCACGAAAATCACTTTCAAACCCGATTCAACAATTTTTGACGTAAGCGAATACAGTTTTGATAAATTATCCGAACGTCTGCGTGAAAAAGCCTTTTTGAATAAAGGAATTCGCATCAACATTACCGACGAACGCGAAGAAACCGAGAAAAAGCACGAATTTTATTACAAAGGCGGAATCTCGGAATTTGTCAACCATTTGAACAAAAATAAATCTGCCGTTCACGATGAACCGCTCTATTTTGAACAAATCAGCGACGCTCTTTCAATCGAAATTGCGATGCAGTACAACGATTCGTACGATGAAAAAGTCTATTCGTTCGCCAATAACATCAACACGGTTGACGGCGGAACTCACTTAGCAGGTTTTCGCGGAGCAATTACCCGCACAATTAACGCTTACGCAAACAGTTCGGGTTTATCCAAAAACTTCAAAACTTCGCTTTCGGGCGACGATGTCCGCGAAGGTTTAGTCGCTATTATTTCGGTAAAACTGCCGCAACCGCAATTTGAAGGACAAACCAAAGGCAAACTTAATTCCGATGTAAAAGGTGCAGTAGAATCATTTTTGAACGAAAAATTAGGCGAATTCTTTGAGCAAAATCCGATCGTAGCGAAGAAAATTGTCGGCAAAGCAGTTGACGCGGCTCGTGCCAGAGAAGCGGCGAGAAAAGCCCGCGAAATCGTCCGCAAAAGCATTCTCGGCGGTTCAACTCTGCCCGGAAAACTTGCCGATTGCCAAGAAAAAGATCCCGCTTTATCTGAAATTTATATCGTCGAAGGAGATTCCGCCGGCGGTTCGGCAAAGCAAGGACGCGACCGCAAAAACCAAGCAGTTTTGCCGTTAAAAGGTAAAATTTTGAACGTTGAAAAATCGCGTTTCGACAAAATGCTCGGACACGGCGAAATCAAAGCGTTGATCACCGCACTTGGCACAGGCATCGGACGCGAAGATTTTGATGTTACGAAATTGCGTTATCACAAAATATGTCTCATGACGGACGCTGATGTTGACGGAAGCCACATCAGAACTTTGTTGCTGACATTTTTCTATCGTCAAATGCCCGAATTGGTTGAAAACGGATATATTTACATTTCGCAGCCGCCGCTTTACAAAGTGAAACGCGGTAAAAAAGAAGAGTATATCAAAGACGAAAAATCAATGTTGCGATATATGATGCGGCAATCTTCGGGCGATATTGCGGTTAAATCCGTTTCAACGGGAAAATCGGTCGAAGGTGCAAAGTTGTCGAAATTGCTTGAACAAGTTACCGAATATAAACGTTATTGCGAACGATTTTCGCGTCGTTTGGGCAATGATTCAAGATTGTTAAATGCTTTGATTGAAGCATTTAGCGGTAAAGAAGGAATTTTGATGACCGACAAACGCAAACTTCGCAAAGTTTTTGAAAACGAAGAGTTAATGCTCAGAATCGAAGGAAAACTTGCGGAAATCGGTTACAAAACCGAGCTTTTGACGGACGAAGAACACGGGCTTTTGGAAATCGAAATCACGCCTGTTGTCGGACATTCGATTTTGTTTGATTGGAACACGGCAAGTTATGTCGAATTCAATAAAGCGCTTGAACTTCGTTTGATGTTTGAACACGAGTTTCCGGCTCCGTTTTTGGTAACGGAAGGCGACAAAGAAGAAGAAATTGCGACGCGTGAAGATTTGCTCGAAAAAGTTTTAATCACGGCGAAAAAAGATTTGACGATTCAGCGTTACAAAGGTTTGGGCGAAATGAACCCCGAACAACTTTGGGAAACAACGATGGATCCGGAAAAACGAACGCTGTTACAAGTTCAAATTGAAGACGCAATTGAAACCGATGCAATTTTCACAATTTTGATGGGCGACCAAGTTGAACCGCGTCGTAAGTTTATTGAAGACAACGCTTTAGACGTGAAAAACTTGGACGTTTAATGGGTAATTTTAACAAGATACACAGGATGAACAGGATTTGGATAATATGATTTATCCTGAAAATCTTGTTTATCCTGTTAATTTTTTGCTTGCGATAAGTTTCTTAAAATGCCATCATTTTCTTTGCAAAGTTTGAAATAATTTGCAGTTTAAAACTATGTCAGCCGTTTTAGAAGAAATCAGACAAATTGAAGATTATTTGGTAATGGACGACACCGAACTTGCCGAACGCATCGAGTTCGCTCGTGCCGAATTAGGCAAACGGGTCGTCATTCTCGGTCATCATTACCAACGCGACGACGTTATCAAACACGCAGATTTAACGGGCGATTCTTATCAGCTTTCGGTAATGGCGAGCCAAACCGATGCCGAATATATCGTTTTTTGCGGTGTGCATTTTATGGCGGAATCGGCGGATATTGTCGGCAAAGATTTGCAGCACGTTATTTTGCCCGATCTTGGTGCAGGCTGTTCGATGGCTGATATGGCGAACGTTGACCAAGTTGAAGATTGTTGGGAACAACTGCGTGAAATCGGCGTGTTAAAAAACAAAGTTGCTCCGATAACCTATATGAATTCGACCGCCGCGATTAAAGCGTTTTGCGGGCGAAACGACGGTGTTGTCTGCACTTCGTCGAACGCAATTCCGTTGTTCGATCATTACTTGAAAGAATTCGACAAAATGCTCTTTTTTCCCGATCAGCATCTTGGCAGAAACACAGGTGCAAAATTCGGAATTCCGCTTGAAAAAATGGTTTTGTGGAATCCGCACGAAGAACTTGGCGGAAATTCGGAAGAAGACTTACACAACGCTAAGGTTATTTTGTGGAAAGGACATTGCTCGGTTCACGGCAGATTCAAAGCGTGGCACGTTGATAAAGTTCGTGCAGATGTTGCAGAAATTAACGTCATTGTGCATCCTGAATGTCCGATTGAAGTTGTTGAAAAATCAGATCTTAACGGCTCAACATCGTTCATCATCAACACAATCGAGAAAGCCGAAAGCGGCACAAAGTGGGCAGTCGGCACAGAAGTAAATTTGGTTAATCGGTTGGCGAAAAAATTTCCCGATAAGCATATTCAACTGCTTGCACCCGATTTGTGTATGTGTGCGACAATGTATCGAATCGCCCCGCAAAATTTGTGTTGGGCAATGGAAAATCTATTGGACGGAAACGTGGTCAACGAAATTATTGTTGACGATGAAACCAAACATTTTGCAAACATTGCGTTGCAAAGAATGATAGATTTAACCGAGAAAAAGTATTGAGTTTTCAGAGTTACGGAGTTGCAGAGTAAGTTGAATAACTCTGCAACTCCGTAACTCTACAACTCTGAAAACTAAAATTGATGGCAGAAATTACAGATAAATTACCGGAAAACGCGAAAGGCAAATACTACGTTGATAATCAATGCATCGATTGCGATGTGTGCCGCGATACTTCGCCTAAAAACTTCACTCGTTTTGATGAAAACGGCTATTCGTTTGTCCATAAACAACCCGAAACCGCCGAAGAATTTGAACTTTGCGAAGAAGCAATGGACGCTTGTCCGGTTGAGGCAATCGGCAACGACGGACAGTAAACAAAGGCAAAATTTCTTCATTCTAAAACCTAATGCAAACTTGGAAAATAGATATTGAATATGACGGAACGGCGTATCGCGGTTGGCAAATGCAGCGGAACGCACGTTCGGTGCAAGGCGAATTATTGAACGCGGCGGAAGCAGTTTTTGAGCAACGAGTCGAACTTTCGGGTGCGGGTCGCACAGATGCGGGCGTTCACGCAATTCATCAAGTTGCACATCTTCGCGTCAGAGATTCCGAAGAAGATTTTCGTCCGAAACAGCTTCAATTTGCATTAAACGACAGGCTTCCGCACAACATCAACGTTAAGCGAATCCAAAATGCGACCAACGAATTTCACGCTCGGCACGATGCCGTTTCGCGGACTTATATTTATCAAATTTCGCAACGGCGAACGGCTTTCGGCAAAAATTATGTGTGGTGGATTAAAGACCAATTAAGTCCGAGTTTGATGAGCCAAGCGACGGAATCAATCATCGGAAAACATAATTTTCGCTCGTTTTGCGAGGTTGAAGACGAACGCGAACCGACAATCGCCATCGTTCGCAGTGCCGAAGTTTTTGTTGACGGCGACGTGATTTGTTTCCGCGTTACGGCGAATCATTTTTTGTGGAAAATGGTGCGAAGATTGGTCGGAACATTGGCGGAAATCGGACGCGGAAAACTTTCGCCGAATTCGATGTCAACTTTTTTGCTGAAACCAACGGCAATTCCCGCCAAATTAACTGCTCCGCCGTCGGGTTTATTTTTAGAAAAAGTTTGTTACCCGAACGATAAACCGCCGACCGAGCAAAAAGCCGTTTTCCCGATAAATTAAACGGCAATTGTTTGGCAAGTAAACATCAAATTTTGGAGAAATCTATGAAAAAACTTATTGCAGTTGTTTCGATATTAATTATTTTGAGCTTGTCGGTTTTTGCAAAACCTACAACCCGCATCAAGTTTGCGAAAGGTGCGACAAAAGCTGTCGTCAACGGTAAACTTAACGGTTACAAAGGTTTAGAAAAATATGTAATTCGTCTGCGGGCAGGTCAACGCTTGCAAATTAGCGGAAACAAATACATCACGCTTTCGGTTTTTGCCCCAAACGGCGAAGATGTCATGGACAGAGCGGCGAACTGTAACGGCACAGCGGATATTTCGCCGACGGTTGCGGGCGACTACAAAATCGAAGTTGTCGAATGCCAAAAAGCCGATCCTTGGAAAGGGAATTTCAAACTTACATTGAAGGTAAAATAGAAAAAGGCGATTCAAACCGAGTCGCCTTTTTCTATTTTAATTGTTTTGTTTACCAACGGTCGCCGTAATCTCCGCGTCCGCCGCCTCCGCCGCCGCGATTTCCACCGCCGCCGTAACCTCCGCGTCCGCCGCCACCGCCTTCTTCACGCGGACGAGCTTCGTTGACAATCATATTGCGTCCGTCAAAGTCTGTTCCGTTAAATTGTTCGATTGCTGCGGCTGCCGCATCGCTTGAAGCCATTTCGACGAAACCGAAACCGCGTGAGCGTCCTGTTTCACGGTCTTGCACAACATTTGCCGATTCAACCGTTCCCGCTTGACCGAAATGCTCAAATAAATCATCACTCGAAACTCGCCACGACAAGTTTCCGACATAAAGTTTTGTACTCATTTTTATATTTAATTTTTACTGACAATGAAGCGAGACAGGCAGAAAAGAAACTTAAAAATCTAATCAAAAAAGCGACAAGCCCGACTTTTTCTTAAAATAACAGAATGCTCCAAAAAAACACGAAACCAAAACTCTCTCCCGAACCAAAACCGTCGCCCTACACTTTACTTGAACGGACGCATCTACGCAGACACTTGAGAGTGAAAACGATTCGATTATGCACAATTTTTTCAAACTAGGCAAGTTTTATTTTATCCGCGTTGAAAAATCTGATTCTCAGCCGATTTTTTCGCCTTTAAAAACCGAAACTTGCGAACCTTTTGCCAAAAATATCGTGTTCGGTTCCACGTCGGACAAAAACGCGAATCTTTCACCGTAAGTTTTGCCGAAATCCACTTCAATTTCCGCGTAATTTACATTAAAAACTTCCCATTTCGGATGTTCAACTTTGTATTCGTCCGTCCGATTTGCGTTGCGTTTTGTGTAACCCCAATAATGTTCGATGATAAATTCGCGGTGCGATCCCGTCGGCGGAATTCCGAGATTCTCTTTATACTCAACATTTACGCGGTTTTTCACGTTATCTTTTGACCAAAAATAACCAAGCTCGCCGTCGCCTTTTTCGCTCTTCATCTGCCAAGTTTCATACGGTTCGCCGTAAACAGTTTTGGCGACAAACGAAATCGCGGCTTTCGGGACAATTTCTTTGACAAAAACCACACCGCGTCGAACTTCGCCCTTTGTTTCGCGTTTGACGTAAAACCGCAAATTTACTTCTTCAAAATTTGTATGAAACGGAACAGAAATGCCTAAAACCTTTGTGTCCAAAAACTTAAAGGCAACCAAACTGACATAACAATCTCCTTCGTGAAAATCTAAAGTTGTGTTTTTCGGAAGAAAATCAGTCAGTAAATTCGGATTGACTTTATAGTTTGCCATCACTAAATCTTGCCATTTTGCGGTTAAAAATTTTCTCATTTTCGTCAAATCTCGAATAACAGTCTAAGCCAAATATCAAAAAGTTGCATTGTTTGTAAATGTTTAATTGCCCGAAATTTCATATTTTCAACTTTCTGTGCGAAAGTTTTACTATGAAATTTATCAACCTTTTCGCGTGCATTTTTCTTATGTTTTTATCAACTGCAAATGCTCAATGGATTCCGCAAACCGTTGATACAAAAGCGAGTTTTCGCGGGTTATCGGTCGTAAACCAAAACGTAATTTGGGCTTCGGGAACAGGCGGAACGTTTGTACGCACGATTGACGGCGGAAAAAATTGGACTGTCGGCAAAGTTCCCGATGCCGAAAAACTCGATTTCCGCGACATTGAAGCATTTGACGAAAACACCGCATATCTTTTGAGCATCGGAAACGGCGAAACCTCGCGGATTTACAAGACGATTGACGGCGGAAAAACTTGGAAAATGCAGTTTAAAGCAAATAACGAGAAAATTTTCCTCGACGCGTTCGCATTTTTTGACGAAAAACACGGAATTGCGATGGGCGATCCGGTTGACGGTTATTATTATTTGCTCCAAACAAACGACGGCGGCGAAAATTGGTTTCCGGTCAGCAACGAAAAAATGTTTCCTGCAAATACGGGCGAAGCGGCATTTGCGGCAAGCGGAACTTGCATCGTTACGCAGGGAAAGAAAAATGTCTTCCTTGTTTCCGGCGGAAAATCGGCGAGAGTTTTTCGCTCGAATTCGAGTGGTTATGAATGGCTGGTTTCCGATTCTCCAATCGCCAGCGGAGCAGATTCGCAAGGAATTTTTTCGATTGCGATGTTTGATGCGAAACGCGGCGTAATTGTCGGCGGAGATTATGCCAAACCGACTGAAGTTGTTGCGAATCTTGCGTTTACGAGCGACGGCGGAAAAACTTGGAAAGAATCAAAAGGCTTTGCGGGCTATCGTTCGGGCGTGGCTTATCTCGATAAAAAAACGATTATTGTCGTTGGTTCAAGCGGTTCGGATATTACATTCGACGGCGGAAAAACTTGGAAAAATCTTGATAAAGAAAGTTATAATTCGGTGCAGTCAAAAGGCAGAAAAGTAACTTGGGCAGTCGGCGAAAAAGGTCACGTGGCAAAATTTGTAAAGCAGTAATTTACAGGGATAAAAGCGGATAAATACAGGATAAGAAACAAAACAACTTTATCTTAATTCGTATCCTTTTTTATCCTTTTCATCCCCGCAAAATTTATCTTCACTCCGCAAAATTTATCCAACTTCCCTTCCAATCGTACATTTCGAGCGAGCTGAAACGTTTTTTGTAATCGTAAAAAGAGTTTCCTTCGTAGGCGTAACCCTGATAATAAAAAGACTTACCGTTATTCACCGCATAATATATTTCAAGCAGCATTGTGAAAATTCCGAGTCCGCGTTTTGTTTCAGTTGGTTCAAACATTGCGTAAATTCCCGAAGTTGCTTCGATTCCGACGTTGAAAAAACTCACGGCAAGTAATTTTTCGCCGTCGTAAACGCAAAGTTCCAAAGATTCACTCGGCACGGTTGCGGGCATTTCGGAAATAAAAGTGTAAATCGATTCGGGAATGCCTTCTTCAAACCGCGTTTTGTGGCGGTCAAAGAGAAGTTGTTTTTCTTCGTCGATTAAAACAGGACGAACAATTACTTGTAAATCTTTGTTTTTGGCTAAGTTCCGACGTTGAGTTTTGGATAAAACAAAATTGGAAAGCCGAATTCTGAGCGGAAGCACACGGCGGAAATCTCCGCGAAACATTCCGACATTGTGCCGAAAAAAATGCGTGCCGAAGTTACGCCAACCTTCGGCAAGCAGAAAGTCCATTTCTTGCGGTGTTACTTCAAATGTGAAAAACTCTTCATTGATGAGCAAAAAATCAGGTTCAAACATACAAAAATACACTAAATCCACTTTGCCGACCAAAATATGCCTCGTCTGTGAACGACCTTTTGCGTGGCGAAAACGTTGGGAAAAAGTTTGGGACGAAGTGAAATACTGTTCGGAACGTTGCCGAAACGATAAAAACAAAAGGTAAAAGGTAAAATATTCGCTTACCTTTTCCGGCTTGAATTATTGAATTTCAGACTCTAATTCTTGCTCTATTTGTTCAAGTTCTTTCATCTTTTCAGGGACTTCAAGACTCAATTCATTGGTAATTAAAGGCGCTTGGACGGCGGCGATTCGTTTATCGTGCGCTTCTTTCGATTTGACCATACTGCACGTTCCTTCAAAAACCGCGCCGTCTTCAATCATCAACCGCGGCGATTGAATGTTGCCGACAACTCGCGCCGTTCTGCCTAATTCAACTCTGTCTTGGGCGACAATATCGCCGTTGACCGTGCCGTTAATAACCGCCGCCGCGACCAAAATATTGGCATCGACTCTGCCTGTTCCGCCGATGACCAACGTTCCTGCTTCGGAACTGACGCGACCCGTCAAATGTCCGTCGACCCGCAACATCGCTTGGAAAGTTGTTTCGCCGGTCAAGACAGTTCCGCTGCCGACAAAACCGCTTAAACGACCTTCTTTGATGTCGCGCGCCATCGATTCGCTTTCGCTGATTGCCCGCGTCGATGAAGCCGCGTTTTCCGAAACGTAATGATAAGTATTCGGTAACGGGTTTGTAAAATTGTCGGCTATTTGCGGTAATTCGGTTGTCGTGTCTGTTTTTGAACTTCTGCCCATTCTAATCATAGATTTTTTGCACCTCGATATTTTATGACTGCTTGACCTTTGATCGGACAAAAAAGCCGACCCGAAATTAAGCATTAAATTTTTAATGACGTTTATAGGAAATGACTAACTGCTGAATTTTTCCAATCCACTTTCTATGATACAAAACTTTTAACAAGTGTGTCCGGAAATTCTTGCGCATTTGTTATTTTTATTTTCTCGTGTCAAACTTTGAGGTTGAAAAGGAGACAAAAAAGTTGTTTGTAGAAAGCAAAATTAAAACAAAATTACTCAAGCAAATGGGACGTGCCATCGAAGATTTTTCGATGATTGTCGAAGGCGACAAAATAATGGTGTGTCTTTCCGGCGGAAAAGACAGCTACACAATGCTCGATTTATTACTTGATGTGCAAAAACGTTCGCCCGTGAAGTTTGAACTGTTGGCGGTCAATCTTGACCAAAAACAGCCTGACTTTCCCGAAGAAGTTTTGCCTGATTATTTAGAAAAACTCGGCGTAAATTATCGCATTGTCGAAGAAGATACATATTCGGTCGTAACAGGTTTGATTCCCGAAGGAAAAACGTTTTGTTCGCTTTGTTCAAGGCTCAGACGCGGAATTTTATACACCACGGCGATCGAAGAAGGTTGCACGAAAATCGCTCTCGGACATCACGCCGATGATGTTATCGCGACATTTTTATTAAACTTTTTCTTTGTCGGACAACTGAAAGCAATGCCGCCGGTTTTGCGTTCGGACGCAGGTACAAACACGGTCATCCGTCCGTTGGCGTATTGCCGCGAAACCGATATTGAAAAATTTTCGGCGGAAAAACAGTTTCCGATAATTCCGTGTAATCTGTGCGGTTCACAGCCGAATATGAAACGCGCGCGCGTGAAAAAATTGGTCAACGAATTGGAAAAAGAAATTCCGCACGTCCGCAGTTCGATGATGACCGCGTTATCAAACGTAACAGGTTCGCATTTACTCGATCCGGAACTTTACGATTTCAAAAACTTTGAGCCGATTATCAAACGAATTCCGGGCGGACACGGCAACATCGAAAAAGAACTTGATGCGGTTTTTGATCATTCGGAAGGCGAAATGTCGTTCGGACAGAAGCATTTAGCGGTTGTCAACGCAAACTGACTTTTGTTTATGAAAATTGATTGAAAATCGGTTAATCGGTGATAAAATAGCATTATGAAAAAGCGAGATTTCAAAGACTGGCAGTTTGAGCAAATTAACATCGAATTTGGTTATAAGCGTCATTACGAAGGTTTTAAGTTATTGGAAAACTGGCTTTTAGCGGAAAATCCGATAACCGAATCCGAAAAAATATCTTTGCAAAAGTTCGCAAAAAGTTTGTTTCACAACGCCGAAACGTGGAATGAAGACGAGTTGAAATTTTTCTTTCTAGGTCCGTTAATTCATTTAGTTGATTTTACAAGCGAGTATTACAAGCCTTTTACACAACGAAAATTATCCGCAATTATCGGTGATTGGGAAGTTTCGGGCATTGCGGATTTTTTTATTTCAAAAGGAATTCAAACACCGCGCGAGCCGTATTTTTTTCTGCACGAATATAAACAAGAAAAACGCCGCGACAACGATCCGCTCGGACAACTTTTAGCCGAAATGCTGGTTGCCCAACACGACAATCAAGAAACTTTTCCGATTTACGGTTGCTATGTAGTTGGCAGATTACACTTTTTTGTTGCCTTAATCGGCAAAGAATACGCCGTCAGTGATGCGTTGACAGCAAGTTCCGAAGATATTTTTCAAATTTTTAAAATGATGCGTTATGTCAGACAAAAAATTGAAGAAAAGCTCAACATTTCTTAAACCGCAAATTCTTCATCAATTTTACTTGCCGAACTTCCCAATGCGCGAAGTTCAAGGCGTTGCAATTTCGATAATTTTTCACGCAATTCTTCAGCCGACAAAAACAGTTCACGCGGTTCCAATCCGATTTCGTCGCGTTCGTCTGTTTCGGCAAACCTGCGGGCTATGTTTTCGTAAAATTCGCCCAAGTGATGTTCAATGTTTGTCGGTTCGTCGATTACCAAAATGCAATCTTGTAAATAATCAAAAATGCTCGAAGTTCTTGGTTTGACAAGACTTATCAAAAATTCCCAACCTGCGAAACTTTCGCCTTCAACGGCAAATTGCGTTCTGTCTTTTAAGTTTCTGGCAAACCTTTCGTCCGCAAATCTTTCTTTGGCAAAAAATGACCAATCTTTAAAATCCTGTGAATTTGCGGAAAATTCCCGCATCGGAGCAAGTGAAATTTCTTTTAATTGTTGAATTGAAAGTTGTGTTTCCGCATTAAATTCGCGGATTGAATCAACCGTATCGCCAAAAAATTCGATGCGGACAGGATTTTCCGCGTCGGGTGACCAAACGTCGATAATTCCGCCGCGAACTGAAAACTCGCCGACATTTTTGAGCGGCTCTTCTCGTACATATCCGCACGATTCGAGTTTTTCAATCAAACTTTCGGGTGGAAAATCTTTGTCTCGTTGCAGATTTGCACCCAGATTTTTAGTTTCAGTCGGCGATAAAATCTTTGTAAGTAATGATTTAGCGGAAATCAGTAAAAATGAAGGTTGCGAAATTGTCAAATTCCACAACGCCAACGCCCGACGTTCCAAAGTCTCGGCGTGCGGCGAAATCGACGAATAAATATCAATTTCAAACGACGGAAGAATGCTTAATTGTGAATTGTGAATTGTGAACTGTGAATTGAAAAAACTAATATCGTTTTCAAAAACTTCAAGTTCGTTGTTTGAATCCGTTACGACAACAAATGTTTTTTTTACTTCATTTTGGAGTGTTGTTAAGACGTAAGACTTTGCGGAAATTGAAGTTACACCGCTCAAACTAATTATTCGCGTGCCTTTCCGCAGTTCGCGGAGAAGGCGTTGAAGTTCGGTTTGGGCTTCGGCAGTTTGGTTCATGGCAAATTTCCGGTTACAATTTTGAATGACCGAATATAAAATTTATGTCATTTAAGAATTTTTTGCCACAACGAACGTTAAGAAAAGTGAGAATTTTACCGAATATCAAAAGTCGGTTGTTAATCCGATGACATTTGCAAATAAAAATTCCGCCGCCCGTAATCCTAATTCCGCCGTCATTGTCGGTGCGGGTTTGGGCGGACTTGCGGCAGCTTGTCGGCTGGCGAAAAGCGGTTTCAGCGTGACGGTTTTAGAGAAAAATGAAACGCTTGGCGGAAAGGTAAACCTTGTCGAATCAAATGGTTACAAGTTTGACACGGGTGCCAGTCTGGTAACGATGAAACATATTTTCGACGAACTGTTTGAGTTTTGCGGAAAACGAATCGAAGATTATTTGGACATTGTTCCGCTGGAAACAATTTGCCGTTATCAATGGTCGGACGGCACGATTTTCAACGCCTCGCAAGATTTGCAAAAAACCGAAGCCGAAATTGCCGAAATCGAGCCGCAAGATGTGTCGGGTTTTCGCAAATTTCTTGCCGATTCCAAACAAAAATACGAAATTTCCGAACGAACATTTCTTGCCAAAAGTCTGAATGATTTGCCGAAACTTTTGCGTCCTAGCTATTTGCCCGATTTGCTCAAAATTTCGACGCTCAACACGCTTGCCAAACACAACAATCATTATTTCAAATCGCCGAAATTACAACAACTTTTCAACCGCTTCGCCACTTACAACGGCAGTTCGCCTTACAAAATTCCGGCAACGTTCGCGTTAATTCCATACGTTGAATTCGGGCTTGGAGCGTGGGCGGTGCGTGGCGGTATTTACAATATTCCCAAGGCTTTAGCAAAACTCGCCGAAGAACTCGGCGTGAAATTGAGACTGAATTGCGAGGTTGAAAAAATTATTGTCGAAGCAGGAAAAGCAGTCGGTGTGTTGCAGAAAAACGGTGAAATTTTACGCGCCGATTTTGTGATTTCAAACGCGGACGCAATCGAAACTTATCGAAATTTGTTGCCGAAAAAGCGTTATCAAAAACGTGAACCTTCGTGCAGCGGATTCGTCATTTTGCTCGGCGTACGCAAAAAATTTAATCGACTTTCGCATCATAATATCTTTTTTTCCGACGATTACAAAGCCGAATTCGAGGCGATTTTCAAACATAAAACGCCGGCTGATAATCCGACAATTTATGTTTGCGCGACTTCACGCACGGACGCAACGCAAGCGCCCGAAAATTGTGAAAACCTGTTTATTTTAATCAACGCGCCTTATACAAACGCGAAAGTCGATTGGCAAATCAAAGCAAAACCATATCGAGATTTAATCGTTAAAATGTTGGAAAAGTGTGGTTTAGAAGGTTTAGAAAGTTCAATCGAGTTTGAAAAAATTATTACGCCCGCAGATTTTGAAAGCAAATATCGGGCAAACAAAGGTTCGATTTACGGCATTTCATCAAACGGAATTTTCTCGGCGTTTATGCGCGTGCCGAACAAGGCAACCGATGTCGAAAATTTATATTTCGTCGGCGGCGTTACGCATCCCGGCGGCGGAATGCCGTTGGTTTTATTATCCGGCAAAATGGCGGCGGAATTGATTTGTAACAAGTAAAAAACTCACTCTGAGTCGGATCGAATTTTGAACAAACGTCGATTTGATTTGCGATTCGGTCGAAATTATTGTCTTGTAATTTACCGCAAAATCGCCGGATTACCGTAAGCGATTCCGCCGTTCGGCACATCTTTCGTAACCACTGCGCCTGCTCCGATAACGGCTTTTTCGCCGATTGTTACGCCGCATAAAATGGTGGCGTTCGAGCCGATCGAAGCGCCCTTTTTAATGTGCGTCGTTTCCAACTTCCAATCTTCTTCGGTTTGCATCGAACCGTCGTCGTTGGTCGCGCGCGGAAAACGATCGTTGATAAACATCACGCCGTGTCCGATGAAAACATTGTCGTCGATTTCTACGCCTTCGCAAATAAACGAATGGCTCGAAATCTTGCAGTTTTTACCGATTTTGGCGCCTTTTTGAATTTCCACAAACGTTCCGATTTTCGTCCCGTCGCCGATTTCGCAACCGTAAAGATTTACAAAATTATAGATTTTTACATCATTGCCCAATATTACGTCCGATGCGATAATACAAGTTGAGTTCATTTTGTCAGTTTAATACATTTGATGCACGAATGAAAAAAGTCTCGATTATTATTACAATTATCATTGCAATCGCAAGTTTTGTCGGCGGTTTTTTTGTCGCTAATTCTTTTAATCGCAAAGAGTTAAATGATTTGCGGAGCGAAATTGCAAGTTTGCAAAAGAATCAAAAAGACGATTCGGAAAAAACTTTGTCGGGCGATGAAATTCAAGCCAGAATTGCCGAAGCCGACAAAAATCCCGACAATTCGGAGTTTCAAAAAAAACTTGCGTTTGCTCTGTATGCGTATGCAAACACAAAGCAAGACGTGAATTTATTGCCTGATGTGTTGCGGCTTTTGCGTCGCGTTTATGCAAAAGACGAAAAAAATATCGAAGTTACGCGAACGCTTGGAAACGTTCTTTTCGACATCGGGCAATCGAAAAACGACAACGCAAATCTTGCCGAATCACGCGAATTTTATCAAAAAGCATTGACGTTAAGCCCGAAAGATGTCGAAATTCAAACAGATTTAGCGACAACCTATTTGCTTGAAACTCCGTCGAACACAGAAAAAGCGATGTCGGAATTACAAAAATCTTTGCAATTAAACCCGAAACACGAGAAGACTTGGCAGACAATCGCACAAGTAAATTTGTTGCAAAATAAATTGAAAGAAGCCGAAGATTCGCTCGCAAAATTGAAGGAAATAAACCCGAACAACGGCAGTCTTAACGATTTACAAACGCAGATGTCGCAACTTAAAAATAAATGAAGTGGTTGATTTTACTGGTTTTATTGATCTTGGCAGTCGGCTTAATCGCGTTGCGTTTTCGTCCGCAAATCAAAGCGGCATTGCAAATTTGGCGAATGTTCAAGCAAATTAAACAAGCGAATCAACCGATAGAAAAACAAATTCCGAAACGCGAAAAAGTTGAAAACGAAGCGTTGGTGCGATGTGCCAAATGCGGCAAATGGATTCCGCAATCAAACGCCTTAAATTTAAGAAAACAAACATTTTATTGTTCGTCCGCTTGCGTCGAAAAAGCAGTTCCGCTTAACTAAAAACCGGTTTACGGCAAAGGTTTTTTCCACTTGCCGTTTAAGAAAATCGCGTCCGGTTCGGGCAGTTTTTTCAAATCTTTGACGCTTGATTTTTTGTAAAAAGAAAACTCCGCGTTTGAACCGATGTGCAGAAAATCGCCTTTCGGAACAAGATAATAATCTTTTACGTCAAATTCTTCTAAACCCGCGTAAACCGATAAATCGCCGATTTCCTGTACGAATGCAGGTGGATATTCGTTTGCTCGCCGCCGTTCGGAATTTACGCCGACATCAGCCGAATACGGCTCGCCTTTGTCGCCGACAATCGTGGCTTTGCGAAAAATAAAATTGTAAATATCGCCCGTCGAATTAAACGGAAGATTGTCGTAAACGCTCATCGAAGTTTGTTTTTCGGTGCCGTCAACAATCGATTGCAACGCCGAAAGATATGCGACAAAATTCAGTTTGACCAAAAACATCTCGCTTTTTCCGTGCATCGCACCTGTTTCGACCAAAATTACGGGCGTTCCCCACGCCGAAATATTGTCGCCGAAAGCTCGTTCGTTATATTCGTCGTCATAACGTCCGATGTTTCCTTTGATGAATGTTTCCAACGATTTAACCATCACCGAACAAAGTCTGCGGGTTAATAAATGACCATCGTTAGATTTGCCTTCTTTGTCGCCCGAAACCGCGAGGAGCGAAATTGTCGCTTGTTTTTTTGTGCTGCCGACAGTCGTTAAACTGTTTTGATTATGCAAGTTAAATCCCAAATTCGGCTTCCAGTCGTCGCACAGTTTTTTCAATAACTGACCTTCGGGCGTTTCCAATCGGCGAGCATCGCGGTTAATGTCGATAAACTGCAAATTTCGACGCTGAAAAAGTTCCGTGCCGTCGGGGTTGAGCATCGGAACCGCGTGAATCGTAATAGTTTGCGACAATTTTTTTACCCACGCGAGTCTTGAAGTTTGCAAAAACGCCAGCAAATCAATCAACGCGGGTGTCGCCGTCGGTTCATCGCCGTGCATCTGCGACCACATAAAAATCTTCAACTGACCTTTTCCCCATTCAGCTTGAAAAATCTCGCGTCCGCCGTAAGATTTCCCGACTTCGCTGACTTTTATGCCGAGTTTTTTGAGTTTTCCCAGATAAACAAGCAAATCTTTGTGTCGTGTATTCGACGGTAAAATACCGGTAACGTGCGATTTTGTCCAAATTTCGGCAAATTCCTTCGGCGACTGTGCGTTCATAATTGATAAGTGTAAAAAAATAAAAAATAAGCCGGGCAGAACTCTTTTCATATCAATAAAATACAGGTTTTTTGCAGAAAACAAAAGTTTAAAGGGTTTTATATTTTATATTGATTTATGAAGCCTTGTTTTGTAAACTTGAAAAATGCCGTATAAAGATGAAGAGAAAAGACGAGAATACCAACGTGAATATATGCGTGAATGGTATAAAAAAAATAAGACAAAACATATTGGTTATGTTAGAAACAGAGACAAAAAAATAAAAAATTGGTTAAAAGAATATAAGCAGACTTTAAAGTGCGAATACTGTGAAGAAAATCATCCTGCTTGTTTGGATTTTCACCATATTAATCCAAAAGAAAAAAAGTTTTCGATAGGAAGAATTAATGATTTTATGAGTTGGAAAGCCTTAAAATCCGAGATAGAAAAATGCAGAGTTTTATGTGCAAACTGTCATCGCAAAGAACACTATGACCGAAGAGAAAAGCAGTAATGCTCTTCCTGAAAACTTATTTGAAAGTTATGGTGGCGAGGGCGGGGATCGAACCCGCGACCTTTGGGTTATGAATCCAACGCTCTAACCATCTGAGCTACCCTGCCGCGAACGTTTGATTATAACGACTAGGCGG
Source organism: Acidobacteriota bacterium (assembly GCA_031430435.1). GTDB lineage: Bacteria > Acidobacteriota > Blastocatellia > Pyrinomonadales > Pyrinomonadaceae > JANNVK01. The sequence continues at coordinate 29,232 of JANPBM010000099.1, read as the reverse complement.
AAAAAACGCAAAACCGGTAAAATCAATTTATGATTGTTGGTTAGCCGGAAAGCAATCTCAAACCAATAATTGATAATATTTTGAAGAAAAGGAGTGTGTTAAAGTGGAAAATCAAGTAGCTGTTTTAGGTAAAAATTACTATGACGAACATCTGAAAAACATTTTAGAACCGGAACATAACGGAGAATTTGTAACAATTGATTTTGAAACAGGTCAATACTTTATTGGAAAAACAGGCGGAGAAGCTATTCACAAAGGTAATGAGAAATTGCCTGAAAAAAAACTTTTTTTGGCAAAAATCGGTTTTGAAGCCGCATACAAAATCGGAGGATTTCATGGGCGAAGAAAGAGGTAGCGTAAACGAAAGACATGAAGCCTGTGTTTTTACTGAGTTTGAAAACGGAACAAAAGTCTAATTTTTAATCGATACAGGATTTGACGGACATCTCTGTTTGCCGAGAAGTGCGATGGAGGAACTGAATCTTCGAGCTGTAACATCAACTTTTATTTATGGAATCGGGAACCATACAGAAATTTTAGAAGTAGGAAAAGTTGATGTTTTTTGGTGCAACAAAAAATTATCGAACATAGAATTTCTAATCAACGAAGGTGAAGATTTTCTTTTGGGAACAGCACTTTTAGAAGATAAAGAACTTTACATTAACTATAAAACAAATGAAGTTCTGATAACTCAAACAGTGTGAATAATTAACCGGATTTTTATGACAATATTGCTTGCATCGGTCGGAAATACGCCGGAAATTTTATTAAGTTTGGTGATAATGCTGATATTTGCCAAACTTTTGGCGGAAATTTTCGAGCGTTTGAATCAACCTGCCGTAGTCGGTGAAATTTTAGCCGGAATTTTGATTGGTCCGAGTGTTTTGGCGTTAGTCAAACCGAACGAAATAATTTCAACTTTGGCGGAAATCGGCGTTATTTTTTTACTGTTTACGGTCGGATTAGAAACAAAACCGAGTGCCATTTTACGGGTTGGCAAACGTGCTTTTGTGGTCGCGGTTGCCGGCGTAATTGTTCCGTTTATTGCAGGTTATGCGATTGCGTACGCATGGAACGGGTCAAGGATTGAAGCAATGTTCGTCGGTGCGGCGTTGGTCGCCACGTCGGTCGGAATTACGGCGCGAGTTTTGTCGAATCTGGGTTTATTAGACGCACCGACGGCGAGAATAATTCTTGGCGCGGCGGTGATTGACGACATTTTGGGTTTGTTGATTTTGTCGGTTGTGTCAAGTTTGAGCAAAGGCAGTGTTGATTATTTTGAACTGATAAAAACTTCCGGATTATCGATCATTTTTACGATATTCGTGGCGACAATCGGAGCGAAACTGATTACGAAAATTGCTCCGAAAATCGAGCGTTTGAAAGTTGGCGAACCGCTTTATATCGCGGGTTTAGTGCTGTGTTTGGGACTTTCGTATCTCGCGGCGTTTATCGGCGTGGCGGCGATTATAGGCGCCTTTTTGGCGGGAATGGCGTTGGCTGAGGCAAGCGAAAATAATTCTTCGATGCACAAACAAACAAGCGGTGTGATGGAATTTCTCGTACCGTTTTTCCTTGTAAATATCGGAATGCAGCTTGATTTACAAGTTTTCAAAGAAATTTCGACGGTGTGGCTGGCAATTATTTTGACGTTTTTTGCGGTAATCACAAAACTTATAGGTTGCGGAATCGGTTCCTACGGTGTTGGCTGGCGAAGATCGGCGCAGATTGGCGTTGGAATGGTTCCGCGCGGCGAAGTCGGAATTGTGGTTGCTCAAATCGGTTTGAGTTTGGGTGTTATCAGTTCGCCGTTTTTCGCGGCGGTTTTGTTTATGGCAATCGCCACAACCTTAATCGCTCCGCCGTTTATCAAACTTGCATTTTCAAACGAAGACGCATTTCACAGTAAAATTGACGATGATGACGCGGGTGGAATTTTGCCGAAAGAAAAACTTTCAAACTTGGGATAAAATGATGCGATAAGCAATTCGTCAATTTTTACGATTAGTTTTGCAACCGATTAACTTGAATCTTTCATCAAAAAGCGTGAGGTTAAATTTATGAAAAAAATAATTATTTACTCGATTTTAATTACAAGTTTCGCACTTTCAGTTTTTGCCCAAAAAGCCGCGACATATCGTTCGATAACGGTTGTAACTCAGCCGAACGCAATAGTTTGGATTGACGACGTAAAACGCGGAATAACCGATGCAAACGGAAAATTAAGTATTAAACCGGTTGCTTCGGGCGTGCGTAAACTGCGTCTGCGGGCGAACGGTTTCAAAGAAATTTCGCAAACCCTGACTGCCGCGCAAACCGGCGAAGTAAAAATTCCTCTCGTTAAAACAACCGATGAAGCCGAACTTGCTTTCCAAAAAGCCGAAGCCGAAACCGATAAAGAAAAAGCCGTCGAACTTTACGAAAAAGCAATCAAACTTCGTCCGAAATACGCCGAAGCCTTTGTCGGAATGGCGAGAGTTTTAAGCAGTTTGGAAGATGCCGAAGGTGCGTTGAAAGCGATTGCGAACGCCCGCAAATTGCGTCCGGTTTATGCGGAAGCATCGGCGGTTGAAGGCAGAATTTACAAAAATGACGACCAAGAAGCGAAAGCAATCGCCTCATTCAAACGCGCAATCAAAGAAGGAAAAACTTTCCAACCCGAAGCTCACACAGGTTTGGCATTGCTTTACAAAGAAAAAGCCGAACGTTATAAAAGCAACGGCGATTTCGACCTTGAAATTGAAACTTATCAGCTTGCCGCCGACGAAATGAAACTGGCGATTTCACAACTTTCGGGAAGTGAGCCGACATTTTATGAAATTCTCGGCAGTATTTTCGAGAAAATGAATAAATTCAAGGAAGCAATCGCCGTTTACGAAGAATTTATTAAACTTTTCCCTGCAAGTAACGACGTTCCGACCTATCGTTCTTATATTGTGCAAGCAAAAAAACAGGCGGAACAGTAAAGCAGTCGGCAGAAAAAAAAGAAATTGCAGAGAGTTTTGCAGTTTCTTTTTATTTGTTCGGCGGCGTGAAAATTATCTCGAATCCTCACTCTTTACTTATCATCGTGCCTGTTCCTTCGTCCGTAAAAACTTCGGCAAGCAGAGCATTTCGTTCATTTCCGCTGATAATGTGAGCAGATTTTACGCCTTGGTTAAGCAATGAAACGAGGTTTTGCAGTTTCGGAATCATTCCGCCGGTTGCCGTTCCGTTTGCAATCATTTCTTCGGCTTGGCTGAGGTTGACACGCGAAAGTTTGGTCGTTTCATCGTTCGGATCAAGATAAATACCGTTTATGTCCGAGAGTAAAACCAACTTTTCCGCTTTCAATTTTATGGCAATTTCGGCGGCAACCGTATCGGCGTTGATGTTGAAAATTTGACCGGCGGAATTTGCTCCGAGCGATGAAATAACCGGCAAATAATCCGCGTCCAAAAGCAAACTCAGCAACTTTTCGTTAATTTTGACAACATCGCCGACATTGCCGAAATCGACGGTTTTCGTCTCGCCTGTTTCACGATTAAAAACCTCTTTCGGCGGACGTTTGACTGCCGAAATCACATCGCCGTCAATGCCCGAAAGTCCGACCGCCGCTGTCCCGCGTTGACGCAAAGCCGCGAGAATTTCGATGTTGATTTTGCCCGCAAAAATCATTTTTGCAAGTTCGAGCGTGTCATCGTCCGTAACGCGCCGACCGTCGATTACGGTTTGGACAACACCGAGTTTTCGCGCGAGTTCGGAAAGCTGTTTGCCGCCGCCGTGAATTACGCAAAGTTTGATTCCGACCTGATGAATCAATGCCAATTCTTCTGCCAACGAAGCAAGGTTCTCTTTGTTTTCGGTAACTTTGCCCGAAAATTTGACGACAAAAGTTTTGCCCTTAAATCGTTGAATATAGGGAAGAGCTTCGCGTAAAAGTTCGAGTTTTTGTGTGTTAATATTACTTTTATTTGCCGCAGAATCAGCGAAGAATGCCGAGAAAAACTTTTTCAGCTCGTCTTACTCCGGTAATTCTGCGGCTGAAATTTAATATTTCGGTACGCTTGAATCAACTTCATTTGACCACGCCGTAATTCCGCCTTGCAGGTTTATCAGTTCGCCCGTAAAACCTGCGGCTTGCAGATTTTCAATCGCTTTCGCGCTTCGTCCGCCCATTTTGCAATGCACTACGGTTGTTCGATTCGAGTCGATTTCGCTCATTCGAGCCGAGACTTGTCCGAGCGGAATCAAAGTTGTGTTCGGAATTCGACAAAAATCAAATTCGTTTTGTTCGCGGACATCAATAATTTGAATGTCGTCGCCGTTGTCGAGTCGTTGTTTCAGTTCGGTTGCTGTGATTGAATTCATATCGTTATTTCAATTTTCGGATTATTCGGAATCGCTCTGTTTGCCGCTCGGCGTTGTTTTGATTGAAGTCGGCGGTTTCTCCGGCTTTGTTTCCTTTGGCGGCGCTTCGACAGGTTTTTCCGGCGGCAGAATTACCTTAATCGGCGGTTGTTTTCCCTTTAAAGGTTTTGTCGGTTTTGTCGAATCCGGTGTCGGCGGAACTGTATTTGTAATGGTTGTGTTTGCAGTCGGCGGCGGCGTTTTAACGTTTGCATTTGCATTCGGTTTAATCTGAATATTTGCATTTGCTTTGACGTTTACATTTGCGTTTTTGATGACTTTAGCATTTGTATTCGCATTTACCGCTCGCAGTTCATAATCCGTTGTAAATTGACTGTTTGCGTCAACGGTCGGCATTCCGTTTGCCTGATAGGTTTGTTGCGTAACTCCCGATTGCGGAACAACAGGATACGGAACTCCGCCAACAGGCGCTCCCGCAGGCGGTCGTCCGCCTCTTCCCCAATCGCCGCTACCTGCATCAGTGCCGATAACTTGAACTCCTTGCATATTCGTCCCGTTCGCTCCGTATTGTCCGGTTGCGGAATTATAGTTTGCCAAATCCTGTTCGGTCGAACCTGTCGCGGGATTCAAAGGTTGGAGCGGAATGGCATTAACATCGGTTTGCAATTCCGGATTCGTGCGTTTGCCGTTGGTCATAAAAACCAATCCCGCACCCAACGCGCAAATTCCGGCAAGCACGATAAACGCGGTTTTCCACAGATTATTTTGCGGTTGCGGAAAAGGTTTGGCGACAATTTGCGGCGGCGGAATTTCTTCGATTTTGGGATTAACAACCGTTTCTTGTTCAACTTCGTGAAAATTATTTGCGCCGATTCGTTTTAACGCATCAGATAAATCGGTCGCGGATTGAAACCGCTGAACAGGTTGTTTTGACAATGCGCGTTGGACGATATTTTCAACTTCGGTCGGTAAATCGTTTCGCACGGACAGAATCGGCGGCGGCGGTTCTTGGACGTGCTTGAGCATTATGTCGGTCGGCGAATCGGCAACGAACGGAACTTCGCCAGCCAACATTTCATATAAAATCACGCCGAGCGAATAAATATCGGAACGTTCGTCTGCCTCAGAAGATTCGCTGCATTGTTCGGGCGAAAGATATTCGGGTTTGCGGTCGGAAATATCGCTTTCGTCAATTCGCACGGTGCCGAAATCTAAAATTTTAACAATATCTTTTTCGGTCGGCGTTTTGGTCAGCAAAACATTTTCGCTATTTAAATTACGATGAATGATGCCTTGCGAATGCGCGGTTGAAAGCGCGGAAGCGATTTGATTGATGATATTGCCGGCGCGTTCGAGCGAAAATTTACCGTCTTCGGCAATCGCGTGTCTGAGCGTTTCGCCTTCCGCGTATTCCATAACGATAAAAACCACGTTGTTTTTATCCGTGCCGTAATCGGTAATATTCAAAACATTCGGGTGCGTCAAACGCGAAACCGTGCGGGCTTCAACCGAAAAACGTTGCACGATGTTGTCGTCAACCGCCAACGCGGGCGACAAAATTTTAATCGCCACAGGTTTATCCATCAACAAATGCGAGCCGCGAAAAATAGTTCCCATGCCGCTTTCCCGCATCACCGATTCAACCCGATATTTGTCCGCCAATACTTTTCCGATAAATTCTGACATACACTTTTAAAAACGATTTGATTAACAAACCTTGCAAACAGTTGTAACACAAAACGTCATATTTTTGAAGAAGGTTCGGCGCAAGAACAGAAATGTCGGCGTTAAAACTCCGCCGGATAATGTGAAATTTTAAAAGACGAACGATGAATTAAAAGGTTTTTAACGCAATTATGCGGACATTTCAAAAAATATGTAATTTCCAAAAGAGTTATTGCCTAACCTGCCGTCATTCGGCTACAATTATCGAAACAGCCTTCAAACTTATTGTGTTGTCAAACTTTACCGAAATTATTAAACCGAATTCCGACGAGGCAAAATTGCTGGCGGCGGTCGATTTTTCGCGTTTGCCGCACCACGTCGCAATCATTATGGACGGCAACGGTCGATGGGCGAAACAACGCCGTCAGCCGCGAATTTTCGGGCATCGGGCAGGTGTCGAAAGCGTGCGTTCGATTGTCGATACGTCTGCCAGATTAGGCTTGAAAGCCGTTACGCTTTACGCTTTTTCGACCGAAAATTGGAAGCGTCCCGAAGATGAAGTCGGAGCGTTATTTGAAATGTTGGTGCATTTTCTGAAAAAAGAAGTTACCGAACTTCATCGCCAAAACATCAAGTTTCAAGCCATCGGAAACATCAAAGGTTTGAGCGAAACAGTTCGGCGTGAAATTGCCAAAGCCGAAGAAAAAACTGCTTTCAACACCGGCACGGTTCTGAGCATTGCGTTAAATTACGGCGGACGCGCGGAGATTATCGAAGCAGCGAAAAGCGCCGTTGAAAAGTTGTTGAAAAACGGCGGGAAAGTCGATGATTTAACCGAGCTTGAAATAGAACAAAACCTTTACACACACAACTTGCCCGAAGTCGATTTACTTATCAGAACCAGCGGCGAGATGCGAATTTCCAACTTTTTGCTGTGGCAAATCGCATACAGCGAAATTTATGTTACCGAAACACTTTTCCCCGATTTCAGACGACCGCAAATATTCGAATCGATTATCGAATTTCAAAAACGCGAACGCCGATTCGGCGACGTGGAATCAGCGGGAGGTCGGCAGTAAGAACGCCGAAAATCAATCAATCAACCGTTTCGCTGAAACAAAGCGGCTGATATTTCGCGTCGATTTCACTTTTCGTGTAATGTGGTGTCCAGCCGGAAACGTCTTCAAAGAGGCGAATTGCCCGCACGGTTTTATCATTGCAAAGATTAAACCAATGAAGCGTCCCGCGCGGAACCCTGATTAAATCGCCCGCTTCCATTTCGATTGAAATAACGTCCGCATTATTTGGCGCGATATGAAAAAGCCCGTGTCCGTTGACGATAAAGCGAACTTCGTCTTCGTCGTGCCAATGTTCGCGGTTAAATTTGTCGAGCATTATTTCAAGATTCGGCGTGGTCGGCGCAAGATTGACAACGTCCGCCGTCGAATAACCGCCGCTTGCTTTGAGCCGTTCGATTTCGGTCGCATACGCCGCCAAAATTTCAGTTTCCGAAGCATCCGACGAAACTGCGCGAGTTGCTTGCCAACGTTCGTAATCGATACCGATTTTCGACAAATAATCCGTAATTTCAGTTGTCCCGCGAAGCGTTAAATTTTTATCGGGAATGTTGACGATTGCCATAATTTAGTAATTATCCGAGTAAAACCGGAATTGCAACGACCGATTCCAAAGTCGATTTTCTGCGTTGCGCCGACATATTTTATAAATAATCTTAACCGAAAACGGAAAAAGGATGAAGCCGAAACTTCATCCTCACCGATTCAATCCGGAATCGACACGCTATTGAGTCGGAAAACTCGGAACGGCGCCTGTTTGCCAAACGGTTGTAATCATATTTTGCAGATTGAACATATTCGAATAAAATGAACCCGGCATCTGATTATTAGCCTGCGGCGTATTAAAACCGCTTTCCAACTGTTGCAAAAAACTCTCGTAACTTTGTTTGAGTTGAATCATTGCATTAGCTTGTTCGGCAAGTTGTTGTTTATCGGGATTTGGGATAAGCGGATAAACGGGCGGAACATTTGCACCGGCAACGATGTCGTTAAAAATCGTGTTGAATTTAACGTAATGGCTGTCGCTCGGATCGTAATCGCTTGGGTCGTAACCGCTCGGATCGGCTGGTTCGGCAGGCGGTTGATCCGGATCGGGAATTTCGTTTCCGCTCGGATTTCCTTCGCCTTGCCCGACGATTGCCTGCATCGCGCCCAAAGCCGTATCCAAAGTATTTACAATCTGACTGAAACCGTCGCCTTGTTTAAATTTCGCCAAATAATCGGTAAAATTTGCCTGTTGTTTGATGTTATCCGCATCGCCGACATATAAACTTGACCACAGATTTGTAACGGCAATTTCAAGTGCCTGATACAATTCGCCGATTGAATTATATTTAGTTTGGGTTTCCCAATCAGGCGTTGTTTGCGGTTCCGGCAGTTCGATTACACAAAATAATTTCAGTTGATTTAAGTCTAAACCGCCTAACTGTACTTGGTAGCCTTGATACTGCGGCGGAACGGTTACTTTCAAAAAAGGAATTCCTTCTGCCGCGTCGTAAACAGGGAAGTTCATTTGCGGGGAATAACCTAAAGCGTTGCAAACATTGCTTGCTAATTGCAGATGCAGCATTTCTTCAATCACAACGCTTTCAATTAACTTTGCGGCAACCGGATAATTTTGCTGATTGCCGGAATTCAGATTTTGAATTGAATAAAGCGCCGTTAAATAAAGCGGAATTGTCCAAAGTTCGACATCAACCGCTGCTTGTAAATTGGTGTAAAGCTCGTCTTTTGTCCACTGATTCGGGTTAGTTATTTCTAACCGCGAAATATTTGTCATTTTCATATTTTTGGGCAGATATGTTTTTTATAGTGGTTTTCAGGTTCCACTTTTAGGGTAGTTTTGGTCAAAGTTGCTGACCGATCGGATAGGGAAATACGCACCTCGGTTGAGGCGTGAAACCAGTTTAAGCCATTTGACCCGCACAATCAAGAAACAAAAAAGGACGAAGCCGAAACCTCATCCTTTTGCGTTGAACCATAAACAACTTTTTCGTCTTTGTTGGCGGCTGATACTTTTAATTAAGATAACCCAAAGAAACCGACGCTCCTATTTGAGCTTGAATACCGACATTTGCTCCAGCCATCAAAATCATTCCTCTAGCCGAATTAATGAAGAGTTGCGAAACTCCGGGAATACTCAAGGTTGGTAACAGTAACGGATTGAGTCCGACAAACAGCGATGTGCCGGAAGCCCCTGCAATTAATCCGCCGCCGACTTCGGCAAACATACATAAACCTTGGATATCGGATTTTGTTAAATCTCCGCCCGGTAAACTTCCATCACAAAAAACTGTACCCGTTGACGGAAAAGCCATTGGACCAACGGCTCCGGTTGCGGGTCCTTTAGGGGTTGGAATTTGAATCTTACCTAACTTGGGTATCTTTAATCCGGCTGACAATCCGACTCCGATTCCACCATAGGTAAATGTATGATTTATTCCCGACGGGTCAGCCAAGACAACTTGCCCTCCGCCTCCAACCACAAATGCAACACCTATCCCTCCGCTTCCGAAGGTTACAAATTGCCATGCGCTCTTTTTATTTACGTTTGACGCTGTTAATCCCATATTATAGCACTCCTTTAATACTGTATATTTTGTTTAATTAGTAATAAAACTAAAATAGTTACACCGCGTTGCGCTAATTATCGACAACGGATAATTTTAATCGGTTATGGTTTCTCCGTTATCATAAGGCGCTTTTAGACGTTAAAAGAGTCGCGCAAATAAAACAGATGCCCAAAGTAAAAGCCAAAAGTGGAAAACCCCATAATGCGCCGAATGAGTTTAGGACACAGTTTTTCGGGTTTTGGGGATCATAATAGACGCTTACCTCATCGCCAACTTGATAACCGAAAATTAAACCGCCTTGCGGATATTCAATTTCTTTTCCGTCTTTGGTTGTAATTTTTATTTCAGGATGAGAACCTCCGGAATTTAACTTTGTAACAATTCCTTTTGCCGTCTCGCTGTGATTCACAAATTCACGGATTGTCCAACCCCAGATGCCTGCTGTGATGACTATTATTATTCCGATAATACCGAAAATCATACGCTTTATTTTCTTGAAATCTTGATTTTTTGTATTCGCCATTTTAGTCAAATTTTTCTGCAAATTACTATAATTGTCATCACAAGTATAGTTTTTCTTGTTCAAAAGCCCGCTATTGAAACAGACGGAATCAATTCTATTGTTTTGCCTAATTAAAGTTAAAAACTGAAAATAAAGCAGTTGATAAGCGGATAAATTAGCCTGCAACCTCAACCGATTTGCGATTAACCGCCGGAGAAAACTCAAATAACTTGTTATCTTTTGGCGGCTGATTTTATGCCGAATAGCCTTACGCCCGAATGGTTTGGGAATTGAATAATAAAACCGCTGAAAATTTTCAACTTCCTAATTTACGTTTTCACCCAAAGCCGATTAGAATAATAAACATAAAAAGTTAAACTAAAATCAAACAATAAAATGTCAAAAATCTATTACACTTTAACCGATGAAGCTCCGATGCTGGCGACCTTTTCGTTTTTACCGATTGTCAAAGCCTTTACAAAATCTGCGAATATTGAAATTGAAGTTCCGGATATTTCGCTTGCGGGACGAATTTTAGCCAACTTTCCCGAATGTCTGACGGACGATCAAAAAGTTCTCGACGCACTTGCGGAATTGGGCGAATTGGCGACCAAGCCTGAAGCTAATATCATAAAGTTACCGAACGTTTCCGCGTCTGTTCCGCAGCTCGAAGATGCAATTACCGAATTGCAGAAACAAGGTTTTGCATTGCCGAATTATCCTGTCGAACCCAAAAATGATGACGAAAAAGCAATCAACAAAAAGTATGCGAAGGCTCTTGGGAGTGCAGTAAATCCGGTGCTGCGGGAAGGGAATTCTGACAGACGCGCACCAAAAGCCGTCAAGAATTATGTAAAAGCAAACCCGCATCGGATGGGCGTTTGGAGCGGCGATTCTCAAACTTCGATCGCACATATGAACACCGGAGATTTTTACGGCACGGAAAATTCGATGACAGTCGAAAACGAAGGAAAGTTCAGAATTGTTTTCTACGGAAATGATAGTTCTGAGCAGGTTTTGAAAGATTTTTCTCCTTTAAAAGCGGGCGAAGTGATTGATTCTTCGGTGATGAATCTTTCGGCTTTGAAATCTTTTGTTCAAGACGCGATTGATGAAGCAAAATCGAAAAATGTTCTGCTTTCCGCACATTTGAAGGCGACGATGATGAAGGTTTCTGACCCGATTGTTTTCGGGGCGATTGTCGAAACATATTTCAAAGACGTTTTTGAAAAATATAAAGAGACTTTTGACGCTTTAGATATTAACCCAAACTTCGGTTTAGCAACACTTTACGAAAAAATCTCCGGTCATTCGCAAGAAACCGAAATCAAAGCGGACATCGCCAAAACTATCGAAAACGGGGCGAAAATTGCAATGGTCAATTCGGACAAAGGAATCACCAATTTCCACGTTTCTTCTGACGTGATTGTGGATGCTTCGATGGCGGCATTGGTTCGCGGCGGCGGGAAAATGTGGAATACCGAAGGCACCGAAGAAGACACCGTTTGCATCATTCCCGACCGAACTTACGCCGGTTTTTACGATGCGATCATTCAGGATATGAAGCAAAACGGAGCGATTGACCCGAAGACTTTCGGCTCGGTTCCAAATGTCGGTTTGATGGCTCAAAAAGCCGAAGAATACGGCTCGCACGATAAAACTTTCCAACTTTCAGCCGAAGGAACGGTGAAAGTTGAAGACGAAAACGGCAATGTTTTGTTGGAACAAAAAGTGAACAAAGACGATATTTTCAGAATGTGCCAAACCAAAGATGCTCCGATTCAAGATTGGGTAAAATTGGCGGTCAACCGTGCGAAACTTTCCGATACACCGGCGATATTCTGGCTCGACAAAGGCAGAAATCACGACGCGCAAATCATCAAAAAGGTAGAAAAATATCTGCAAAATTATGATTTAAGCGGTCTCGATATCAGAGTTTTAGATGTCAAAGACGCGATGCTCGAAACGCTCAAACGGGCGAGAGAAGGCAAAGATACGATTTCGGTTTCGGGTAATGTTTTGCGAGACTATTTGACTGATATGTTCCCGATTTTGGAACTCGGAACGTCGGCGAAAATGCTTTCCATCGTTCCTTTGATGAACGGCGGCGGTTTGTTTGAAACCGGTGCGGGCGGTTCTGCTCCGAAGCACGTCGAGCAATTTGTAAAAGAAGGTTATTTGCGTTGGGATTCGCTTGGTGAATTTTTGGCTTTGCAAGCAAGTTTGGAGCATTTGGCACAAACTCAAAACAACAAAAAAGCTCAAGTTTTAGCAGATGCTCTGGACGAAGCTAACGCGAAATTTCTGGCAACCGACAAAAGTCCGGCAAGAAAAGTCGGGCAAATCGATAATCGCGGTTCGCATTTCTATCTGGCAATGTATTGGGCGGAAGCGTTGGGAAATCAAACAACAGATGCTGAAATTGCCGCAAAATTCGCACCGATTGCAAAATCATTTAATGAAAACGAAGCAAAAATTAACGAAGAATTGATTGCCGCCCAAGGAAAACCGCAAGATGTCGGCGGTTATTATCAGCCGATTTCCGAAAAGGCTGACGCGGCAATGCGACCTTCGGCGACGCTGAATGAGATTGTGGACGGAATTTGAGAACGCCGAAACTTGAGACTTTTTCAACTGTAAACAAGCCGGCGACGCGGTGGATTGCGTCTCTGCAAACCTTGATTTTATAACGAAATCAAGGTTTGGAGGCAAAAATCGTCAAGTTACTTCAAACCGTCGATTTCTTTTGCCAACGCAAAATCTTTCGGCGTGATTCCGCCCGCGTCGTGCGTAGTGATAAAAATTTCGGCGTAACCCCAACCGAATGTGATGTCGGGATGATGGTCGCCGGCTTCGGCAATTTCGCCCAATCTATTGACAAATATCAGACTTTCGGCAAAATCGGCGAACGTAAAACGCTTTAAAAGTTTGTGATCGACAACTTTCCAATAATCTAAATCGGCTAATTTTTCCAAAATTTCTTCGGCAGTTAGTTTTTTCCGTTCCACTTATTTATCTCCTTGCGATATAATGCAGAGTTTGATTATAACGATTTTGTGATAAAACGATGAAACTGTTGCGAATTATTTTTATTTCTATCTCAGCCTGCGCTCTTTTGGCGTGCGCGGGTTCGCCAAAAGCGACGACACCGCTCGAAGCTCTCAAACTTTATTCGGTCGCCCGCAAGAAAAAAGATGTGCCGACAATGAAAAGTTTTTTGTCGAAAGGCTCGCTGAAAATGGCGGAAGACGATGCCAAAGCGCAGAATCGTCCGCTTGACGAAGTATTTTTAAACGACACATTATTTCCCGAAAATGTTTCAACGGTCGAATATAAAAACGAATCGAAAACGGACGAAGAGGCAACCATCGAAGTAAAAAATCAGTTTGGGATTTGGGACAGAATTCCGTTTATCAAAGAAGACGGCAACTGGAAAATCGCCAAAGAAAAATTTGCGGACGAAATGCAAAAACAAGTTGACGACCAAATGAAACAGCTTGACGATCAAATAAATAAGGAACGACAACCGTAAAAAGTAAAAGGCTAAGAATTACTTCAAATTATGATGTTTATTGACTTTATCGGTTTGCCGAAAAACCGATAAGCCGCGAAGTTTTTGCTTGCTCAAGTTAAAAAAAGGAAAAAGCCTTGAGTTTTACGATATTTGAATTCCGCCGTAAATAAACATATAATAACTGGTTTGCAGACCGCGGACAAAACTCTCATATTGCAGAGAAAGAGAGTTAAATATAAGTATTGAGGTAGTTATGACGAAAATTGAGATGGTTGACTTAAAGAGTCAATATCAAAAGATTAAGAAAGAAATCGACGTGGCAGTAATCGATTGTATTGAATCGACTCAGTTTATTAACGGTTCCCAAGTAAACATTTTTCAAAGTAATTTGGAACAATATCTTGGCGTAAAACACGTTATTCCGTGTGCGAACGGAACCGATGCGTTACAGATTGCTTTAATGGTATTGGATTTGCAAATCGGGGACGAAGTAATCGTACCGACATTTACATACGTTGCCACCGCAGAAGTTATCGGTTTGTTGAAACTGAAACCTGTTATGGTCGATGTCAACGAAAATACTTTTAATGTGACGGCGGAAATTATCGAAAACGCGATTACGCCGCTGACGAAAGCGATTGTTCCCGTTCACCTTTTCGGACAAACCTGCGATATGGAAGCGATTATGAAAGTCGCCGAAAAATATAATCTTCCCGTTATCGAAGACAACGCTCAGGCAATCGGATCGGATTACACTTTTACGGACGGAACAAAGAAAAAAGCGGGAACAATCGGACATATCGGTTGCACATCATTTTTTCCGTCGAAAAATCTTGGCTGCTACGGCGACGGCGGGGCAATTTTTACAAACGACGACGAACTTGCACTCAAACTGCGAATGATTGCCAATCACGGACAAGAAAAGAAATACTATCATTCGGTAATCGGCGTAAATTCACGACTCGATTCGGTTCAAGCGGCAATTTTAAATATCAAATTGCAGCGTTTAGACGAGTATTGTCACGCGCGGCGGAAAGCGGCGGACTTTTACGACAAAGGTTTTGCCGAGATTGAAGAATTGCAAACGCCTGAGCGTTCGGGAAATTCAACGCACGTTTTTCATCAATATACGTTGCAAGTAAAAGACGGCAGACGAAATGAATTACAACAACATCTTGCAAATGCGGGCGTTCCGTCAATGATTTATTATCCTGTTCCGCTTTACAGACAAGATGCTTTTAAGCAATATGTAACCGAAAGTTTTTCGTTGCCGGTTACTGAAAAACTTTGCGATTCGGTGATTTCCTTACCCGTGCATACAGAAATGACTGAGGAATTGCAACAATTTATAGTTGATCAAGTTAAAAATTTTTATGTCTGAAAAAAAATACTTCGCACATGAAACGGCGGTCATCGACGAAGGTTGTGAAATTGCCGAAGGTGTAAAAATTTGGCACTTTTCACATATTATGCCCGACTGTAAAATCGGCGCGGGTTGTAATATCGGTCAAAACGTAGTTGTTTCGCCCGATGTGATTTTAGGGAAAAACGTCAAAGTTCAAAACAATGTTTCGATTTACACGGGCGTAATCTGCGCCGATGACGTTTTTCTCGGACCTTCGATGGTTTTTACAAATGTCATTAATCCGCGAAGCGCGGTAAACAGAAAAGACGAATATCTGAAAACGCGCGTCGGACGCGGCGCGACAATCGGCGCCAATGCAACCATCGTGTGCGGTAACGACATCGGTGAATTTGCCTTCATCGGAGCAGGCGCGGTTATTACCAAAGAAATTTCTGCGTATGCTTTGGTCGTCGGAAATCCGTCGAAACAAATTGGTTGGATGAGTGAATTCGGAAGCCGTCTGACGTTTGACGAAAACGGCACCGCGACTTGTTCCGAAAGCAACGAAAAATATATTTTAGAAAACGGCAAAGTAAGAAAAGTCGGCGATTAGTTATGAAGAATTTTGCATTTATCGGCGTTGCCGGTTACATTGCTCCGCGACATTTAAAAGCGATAAAAGACACCGGCAATAATTTGATTGCGGCGTTTGACCCGTTTGATTCGGTCGGCGTAATGGACAGCTATTTTCCGAATGCCGATTTTTTTGTCGAGTTCGAGAGATTTGACCGGCACATCGAAAAAATCAAACGACAAGGCATCAATCTCGATTATGTCACGGTTTGTTCGCCGAATTATTTACACGACGCTCATATCCGCTTCGGTTTACGGCACGGTGCCGATGTGATTTGCGAAAAACCGATTGTATTGAATCCTTGGAATATCGATGCATTAATTGAAATTGAAAAGGAAACTCAACGTAAAGTTTATACAATTCTGCAACTTCGGTTACATCCGAAAGTTATTGAACTGAAAGCAAAAGTAGATGCTTCGCCGAAAGACAAGATTTTTGACGTTGATTTGCAATACATTACTTCTCGCGGACATTGGTATCAAATTTCTTGGAAAGGCGATATTCATAAATCAGGCGGAATTGCCACAAATATCGGGGTTCATTTTTTTGATATGCTGACTTGGGTTTTCGGCGGCGTATCGGAAAACAACATTTCTTATCACAAAGCGGACAAAGCCGCCGGGTTTTTGAAACTGGAACGGGCAAACGTTAAATGGCAACTCAGCATTGACGAAAACGATTTGCCGAATGAAGCCAAAGAGCAAGGAAAACGGACATTTCGTTCGACATTGATTGACGGAAACGTCTTTGAATTCAGCGACGGTTTTACTGATTTGCATACGAAATGCTACGAAGATATCTTCAATAATCAAGGTTTCGGATTAGAAGACACAAAAAAAGCTATCGAGATAGTTCACGAAATCAGAAACAGCGATCGCCGAATCAACTCGGAGTTTTTGAAAGAAGCGATTGCAAAAACAACTTTATAAAGAATATATGATTACTAATAAAAACATTTTTATCACCGGCGGTGCCGGATTTATTGCCAATTCATTAATTAAAAATTTAATTGATAACAACAAAATTACTGTTTTCGATAATTTTCATCGAGACACTCTGACATCGAGCGGATTTTCTGACCACCAAAATTTAACGGTGGTTAAAGGCGATGTGTTAGACGCGGATTTATTGACCAAATCAATGGCAGGTTCCGACATCGTCATTCACGCGGCAGGAATTGCCGGAATCGATACGGTTATTAAAAATCCTGTCAGAACAATGCAGGTGAATATGATCGGAACGGCAAATGCTTTGGAAGCGGCAAAAGTAAACGGTGTCAAAGACAGGTTTATCGATTTTTCCACTTCGGAAATTTTCGGCTCAATGGCATATAAATCAACCGAAGACAGCAATACAGTCGCAGGTTCGGCAGGCGAAGCTCGTTGGGTTTACGCCGTCAGTAAATTAGCCGGCGAACATTTGACGCACGCATATTTCAAACAATACAATTTGCCGACGGTCACGGTTCGTCCTTTTAATGTTTATGGTCCGGGACAAACCGGCGAAGGTGCGATTCAAATTTTTATTAAAAAAGCTATCAGAAACGAAGACATTTTCATCAATGGCGATGGCTCTCAAATTCGGGCTTGGTGCTATGTCGATGATTTTGTCGATTGTTTGATGCGTTGTCTCGAAGAACCGAAAGCCGTAGGCGAGAGTTTTAATTTAGGAAATGCGAGAGCTGTCATTACCACGCTTGGTTTGGCTCAAGCCGTGTGTCGTGTTTTGGGATCAAAATCAAACATATTGTTCAGAGATCAACTTTCCGCCGACATCGAATTGCGTATTCCGTCGGTCGAAAAAACCAGAGAATTGTTGGGTTTCAAAGCGAAAATTGACCTTGACGAAGGCATTTTGAAAACTGCCGAATACTTCAAAGCCCAAATGGAAGTAGCCGCATGAACTATATTCCGTTAGCTTCGCCGAATATTTCCGAACGCGACATTTCCGCCGTAACCGAAGTTTTACGGTCAGGATTATTGGTGCAAGGAAAAAATGTTGCCGATCTGGAAAATGAAGTTGCCGATTATTTACAAGTAAAAAACGCCGTAGCTGTTTCAAATGGAACAGCAACCATGCACCTTGCTCTGGTTGCTCTCGGCGTTGGTGTCGGCGATGAAGTGATTGTGCCGGCGTTTTCGTATGTCGCAACCGCCAACGTGGTTGAAATTGTCGGTGCAAAATGTATCTTTGTCGATATTGAGCGAGATACTTTTAATATCGACGTTGCAAAAATAGAGGCAGCCGTTACGCCGAAGACAAAGGCTATAATCCCTGTTCACGAATTCGGGTTGGCTTGCGATATTTCGGAAATCTTAAAAATTGCCGAAAAACATAATTTGTTGGTGATCGAAGATGCCGCGTGTGCTTTGGGTTCGACCGAAAACAATAAATTTACAGGTACATTCGGGCGAGCGGCTTCGTTTTCATTACATCCGAGAAAAGCCGTAACCTCAGGCGAAGGCGGCATTATAACTACTGACGACGATGAATTGGCGGAAAAATTTCGTATCTTGCGAAACCACGGAGTTAAGATGAACAACGGCAAAATGGATTTTGTCGAAGCGGGTTTTAATTATCGAATGACCGATTTTCAAGCGGCTTTGGTGCGCGGACAATTTTCCGAAATCGAAAAAGGAATCGCGGCTCGAAACACTTTAGCGGAAATATATTTCGAGGAGTTGAAAAACTCGAAACACCTTCAACTTCCGACGGTTCCGCAAGGAAAACGGCACAATTGGCAGACTTTTCATACGGTTGTCGGCGAGGACATTGACCGCGATGAAATGATTAAAAAGCTGAATTTAAATGGAGTCGGTTCAAATTACGGCGCTCAATGTATTCCGTTTCAAACATTTTATCGAGAAAAATACGGGTTGGATTGCGAGCAAGAATTTCCGAATGCGTTGCGTGCTTTCCAAAAAGGTTTGGCGTTGCCGATTTATGAAAAACTTACGCCTGACCACATAAAACATATCACGAAAGTATTGTTGGAACTCGAATAAAAACATAACTATAAAATGTCTCGAAAAATTTTACTGACAGGTTCAAGCGGGTTGATTGGTCAGCCGATTGCGGAAATGTTGAACGCCACAAATTATGAAGTCGTCACAGTTGGGACGAGTGCTGAAAATGTTGTCTCAAACTTTGACTTATCCGTTGATTTACTGAGCAAAGAGCTTGAAAACAATTTTGATTTTGTTGTTCATTTGGCGGCTCAAATACCGAGAAGCGATAATATTGATGTTCATTCGGTTAACCAAAAAATCGACGAAAATATATTTAATTTTATCGCGGAAAGAAAAACACCGTTGATTTACGCCTCAAGTGCGAGCGTTTACGGATCGAAAAATCAACGGACTTTAATGGAAGAAAGTTTGCCGTGTTTTCCTGAAATCGATTATGCGAAGCAAAAACTGAGCAGCGAGCTTTGGATAAAACAAAATCTGAATGAGTATTACATTTTGCGGATAACCGCACCTTATGGTAATTCAACCAAGTATCAAGGTGTTTTGAGTACTTTTTGCAAAATAATACTTGGTAACCGCGACATAACTCTCTACGGCACAGGTTCCAGATGTCAAGACTTTATCAATACGCGGGACATTGCGAATTTAATTCGGCTGATTATCGAAAAGCCGGAAATACATTCGGGAATATACAATGTTTGTTCAGGTTCGCCCGTTTCGATGAAAGAAGTTGCCGAGACAGTCATCAAGTTGGCAAAAACCGGTCGAAAAATTGTTTACAGCGAGACTCAAGATTCGCAGGAAGACTTTAAGGCTTTATACAAAATGAATAAAATTACCGACATATTTGATTGGAATCCGGAAATAAGTTTAGAAAAAGGCATCGCGGAACTGCTTGAGTTTTTGAGAGAAAGTAATGAAATTCGCAGTAATATCTGATTTACACGCTAACTTTCCGGCATTAACCGCTGTCTTGAAAGATTTGCCTTCGATTGACGGAATTATATGTTGCGGCGATTTTGTCGGCTATTATCCCGATGTCAACGAAGTTTGCGACGAAGTACGAAAGCTCGGCGTGCAAGCCGTCAGAGGTAATCACGATGCTTATGTAACAAAGCATTTGGTTCCGCGACCCGACAGAGCCGAAGCCTATAAATCGGACTGGACGCGGGAAACTTTGAGTTCCGACAATTATAGATGGCTGAATTGCTTGCCCGTTGAATTGAAATTCAGTTTCGATGAATTGCTGATAACGGTGCGACACGCGAATTTTTTTGACGAAGAAAAGTATTTGTATCCCGATTCGCCGGAATTTGACCAAATCGATTTAAAAGAAAATGAAATAGTTTTTTTCGGACACACTCATCATCCGATGAAAATCAAAGCCGGACAAGGATTGATCGTCAATCCGGGTTCCGTCGGTCAGCCGCGAGATTGGAATCCCGATGCGAGCTACGCCATTATTGACACCTTCAACCAAGAAGTTGAATTCCGAAGAGTCAGTTATGCGGTAACGGAATTTCAAGACAGATTACGAAAAATGAACTGGGATATTAATGTAATAAATATTTTGAGCAGGAGAAAAGTAACAGATGAAAAATGAATATAGTGCAGAGGAAATTTTAGAAGCTAATTTAAAGATTTACGAATTGACGGCAAACGAATACGATGCCGAACAACCACATTTCAGTCCTGAGAATAAAGAGCTTTTCAGCAGCAAACTGAAAATGCTGAGTGAAACCGCAGGAAATTCGGTCTTGGTCGATTTAGGTTGCGGAACAGGTTTTGTAACTGAGCTTTCGGTGCCTTATTTTGAACAAATCTACGGTGTCGATATTAGTCCGAATATGTTGGCATTAGTAAAAACGGACAGCGGTAAAGTTAAGGTTATTGCTGCTCCGACCGATGCCGTGCCGCTTGAAGACGGAATTTCAAACGTCGTTACGTCAAACAGTTTTCTGCATCATTTATTTGATTACGAAGCAACACTTCGCGAAGCCTACCGATTATTGAAAGACGGCGGAGTTTTTTACAGCGAAGAAGATCCGAACCGACTTTTTTGGGACGGAATGAAAGAATTAAACCCCGATTCGCAAGAATACTCGGATATTGTGAAGCGAGAAATTGAAAATGTTAAATTAGAAGAATTTGAAATGTCGCAGTTCAAAGACGACAAAGAGATGTTTGAAACTCTTGCCAAATCGGAATATCAAAAAATGGTGAAAGGCGGGATGAGCATGAGTTTATTGAACGACTTGTTGCTGAAAATCGGTTTTTCAAAAGTTAAAGTAGAACCGTATTGGTATTTGGGACAAGGTTTTGTGATGCACAACATTTCTTTTGAGGCAGCCAAGACAATTGAAGATTATTTGTTGAAAGCACGTCCTATGTCAGACAATTTATTCAAGTATTTCAGGATAGAAGCGTGGAAATAAACAAAATAAACGTATTGATTACAGGAGTCGGGGCGAGCGGTGTCGGCTATCAAATTCTGACGGCTTTAAGGAATTCGGAGAACGAATATAACATCGTGACAGCCGATACTTCGGTTGACAGCAAAGGTTTAAGGTTGGGCGACGATTCTTATTTGTTGCCCGCCGCATCTTCGCCTCTTTATATCGATGCCGTTGAAAAAATCTGCCGAAAACATCGGATCCAAGCGCTTTTTTACGGGTCGGAACCCGAATTGAAAAAGTTTTCCGACAACCGCGAGCTTTTTGAAAAAATGGGAATTTTTCTTCCGTTAAATCCAAAAAGTTTGATAGATAAATGTTTAGACAAAAATTTAACCGCCGAACTTTTGAAGGAAAACGGGTTTGATGTGCCGAAATGGGTCAGCGTCAAAAGCGAAGAAGATTTAGCCGCGATAGATTTTTTCCCCGTTGTCTTAAAACCTTCTATCGGCGGCGGCGGTTCAGCCAATTTGATGATTGCTCAGAATAAAAACGAGTTAATCAGTTTCGGCAGATATTTACTGCAAAATTACAGCGAATTTATTATTCAAGAATATATCGGCGATGCGGATTCCGAATATACGGTCGGAGTATTGTGTGATATGAACGGTAATCTGATTAATTCGATTGCCCTGAAACGCATAATTTCATACTCTTTCGGCAATAAAATCAAAGCTCTTAACCGAACTCACCGAAAAGAACTCGGCGAGACATTGGTTATCAGCAGCGGTATTTCGCAAGGTTGGATCGGCAAATATCCGCATGTAACAAAAAAATGTGAGGAAATTGCTCTGAAATTAGGATGCACGGGTGCTATCAATATCCAATGCAGATATTTTCAAGACAAGATATATGTCTTTGAAATAAATCCGAGATTTTCCGGCACAACTTCGATGCGTGCCTTGGCGGGATACAACGAACCCGATGTTTTAATCAGAAAACATCTGCTCAATGAATCGATAGAACCTTCATTTGCTTACCGAGAAGGGCTGATGTTGCGTGGTCTGGAAGCCTCGTTTATCGACACTTCGGAAGTTGAGCAAGCATTGGAAATCAAATAATATGAAGGTTTATTTATATGGCAATACATTGAATTGCGGATACGATTTAACTAAAATTTTAAGACAAAAAGGGATTGATGCCGAGTTATTTTTAGACAGATCGTCCCCGCTTGAACAAGATTTTCCGTGGTGGGACGACAAATCGCTTTCGCCCGATAATCTTCCGGCGTGGGTTCATTATTATCCGATATTTCCTAATTTTATTTATCCGACAGGGCAAACCAAGCAGATGATTGAGGATTTTTCCAAAGGCGATGTGGCTTTGGTGTGCAGTTACGGACCTATAATTGCGATGAAGTCGAAAATTCCGTTCGTTTTTTACAGCGTCGGAAGCGATCTCAATATGATTGACTTTAAGGACGATTTTAAGGCTTTATTATTTAACACATACTCACTTAAGCTAAAAATAAAAAAGTTTATTAAAATACTGACTTTCGGGCGAATGCAGGCAAAAGCTCTTAAATCAGCCGCCGACAGAATCATCTGTTATATGGGTTATCAATATCGCCCGTTCATTATCAATCACGGACTTCAAGACAAAACCGTTAAATTAACCTATCCCAAAGATATTGTTAATTACACAACCGGCGTTGATGATGAGCTGAGTAATCAATACAAACAATACGATTTTGTATTTTTTATGGTTGCCAGACAATCATGGAAATCGGTTTGGAACGATATGAAAGGAAACGATAAATTCATTCGTTCATTTGCCCGATTTGTAAAAGAAAAATCGCCTAACGTGCTTTTGTTGATGGCAAATAAAGGCATTGACCTGGCGGCAAGTAAGGCTTTAGTCAAAGAATTAGATATTGAAGCGTATGTCGAATGGGTAGATAATATGCCGAGGTATCAGTTAAAGAAGTATCAAGCAATGCCGAATATTGTGATGGTCGATAGTTTTTGGCACGACAAGTGGTACGAACGATATGCCGGAGACAGGAATGATATGAGAACCGGTTTCGGGTTAGGTGCAGTCGAATCGCTTTCATCAAAAAGTTTGCTGATTACGTCGTTTAATGACCAAGAATTCTATAACGGAGAAACTCCGCCGATCTTGAATGCCTTTTCCGAAGAAGAAATATATAACTGCTTATTGCAACTCGGCAAAATGTCTTCGGAGGAAATAAATAGGATGAAACAAGCCGGCTACGATTTTATTTTCAAGTGGAATGAGCAAAATCACGTCATTGAAACGCATATTGCGATTTTGAAAGAAGTTTATGAAAAAACTGTTGAGCGAAATCGGCTTAAAAACTAAACCGGACTCTCCGATTTTCGCAAAACAATTCTTTTTTTCGAGATGTTGTTAAATATTCTTAAGAAATATAACATCAACTTTTTAAATGCCAAAAGCATTTTAGTTGAGGGAATCGTTGTCGGTATCACCGAATACTTGATGTTGGGCGGTTTTGTTCTGGTAAATTTCCTGATTAGCCGTTATTACGGAACGCAAGTTGTCGGAGTTTATTTTCTTTCGTATTCGATTGCACAGATTGGAATACTCGGAATCGGAAGTGCCTTTTCGTTGCTTATGCGAAGAGATTTAGGCATAAACGAATACGATTGCAGAGACTATTTATTTAAAGTACAGCTTTTGAGATTCGGTAATTTATTGGCAGTTTTGTTTTTTTCGACTGTTTTCATTGTGCTATTTTACCAACTGCTTTTTGACAATTTACTGTTTATTCTTTTAATGGTTGGAGCCAAAGGTTTTGACTCTTTGAGCGAATCATACTATACGGCATATCAAACCCTTAACAGAATCAAAGAATATAGTTTTTTCAAAATTCTGAATGCGACAAGTTTTGTTTTTATATCGGTGATTGTGTGTCTTAACAAGTTTGATATTGGTTATTTATATTGGAGTCAGTTAATTTGCGCGACGCTTATTTTTACAATAAATTTCTGCTTTTGGCGTAAGGCGAAAAACTTGCAGAATTCAGCCGAAGACAAAAAACTGCAAAAAGTAAGCTATAAGTTTTTGGTGGTGGAATCATATCCGCTGATAATAAACGCCTTAGTTTTTCAATTAGGTTTAAGAGCGAATAATCTTTTAATATTCGATATGCTCGGCGATAAGAATTTAGGCATATTTTCGCTCGTTCTTATAACTGTAAGTGTTTTTGCAGGTGTGGCAAATACGCTTGCAATAGTATTTTTCGGGCGGTTAAGCAAAATATTTGTCGATAACAGAGACGGTTTTTTACTGCGGCTTCACCAAACAATTATATTTTTCGTGATAATCGGTTTGTTGTTTTTGGCGGCTTATTTAGTTTGCGTACAGATAATGGTGAATGTGTTTGGCTTGAATGTTGATAACAGTTTGTATCCGATTATGTCTGCGGCAATTCCTTTTATGTTTGTCGCAAGTTGTTTGGGGATGGTTTTTACAATCATAAAAAAACAAAAAACAGGGATGTTTCTCGCTGTTGTCATCTTGATTTTCAACTTGGCGATTTATTATTTTACAATTCGACAATACAATTTGGTCGGCGCCGGATATGCTTTTTTAATTTCGGCTTTATTTCAAAGCGTAGTAATCTACTTTGGAGCATTAATATCAGTTAAAAACATTCTTAAAACAGATGTATATGAAAATAATTGTAAGATTAAATAAGTTCCGGCTTTCAGAAAATATACGGATAATCAATTAAAATGAATAAGTTAAGATTATTATTTTTATTGGGAATTGCGATTTTGCCTTCGTTTGCGAAACGTCCGCTGTATCGTCTTTTGTTTGGTTATAAAATCGGTAAACGGGTCAAAATCGGTTTTTCCGTAATTGATGCAAAAGAATGTGCGATTGACGATGATGTGCGAATCGGACATCTCAATCTTTTTGTTCAAACAAAAAAACTGATGATTGGCGATAATGCTCGAATCGGACATCTAAACATCATACGCGGCGGCGAAGAAGTTATTTTGGGTCGCTTTTGTGAAATTCTTCGGCTCAATGAAATCAATGCCATTCCGAATCCGATTGCCTCGAATCCGGTCGATCAAAGATTTATTCTCGGAAACGGAAGCGTCATTGCGGCTTCGCATAAAATTGATTTTTCAGACAAAGTCGAATTTGGGAAATGTGTTATTTTAGGCGGCAGAAATTCTTCGCTCTGGACACACAACCGGCAAAGTACCGAACAGATAAAAATTGGCGATTATGCCTATCTCGGTTCGGAAATCAGAATTGCTCCGGGCGGTGAAATTCCGGCGAAATGCGTGGTCGGAATCGGTTCGGTTATTACAAAAAAGTTTGAGACTGAAAATACTTTGATTGCCGGAGTTCCGGCAAAGATTATAAAAGACCTCGGTGAAGACGGTAAGTTATTGATTACTTATAAAACCAGACCGGATTTGCCGGATGACATTTAAGAAATGAACCTTTTGTTGGGATTACTGTGTGGAATAGTTTTTATGCTTGCCGTCGGATTGCTCGGCACGGACGGCTTTGTTGCGACAGCGTTTAGTTCCATTGTTTCACTCGGCGTAATTTTTATTCTCAGAAGATATAGCGATGAAGATGAAAAACTATTCTTGACACGGCTCTTTCTAGGTGCCTTGATAGTCAGATTGGTTCTGTGTATTACCGCGTTCGGCTTTGATTTTCAAATATATTTGGCGAGTGATTATGTGGTTTACGAAAGTCGCGGTTTTGAACTTTACAGTTATTGGATCGGAAGCGCTTCAACAATCAGCGAAATTTCAAGATACTATATATTCGACTCCGCGAGTATCGGCAGTGCCATGTATTATTTGGTGGCGGTAATTTATCTGATTACAGAGAGAAATCCTTTAGCCGCAAGTTTGTTTTGCGGAGTAGTCGGGGCGGCTACCGTGCCGTTGGTGTATTATTGCACATACGGAATATATTCAAATCGGAATGCGGCAAAATATGCGGCTTTTTCGATTGCTTTTTTTCCCGCTTTCGTCGTTTGGTCTTCATTTTTGCTGAAAGACGGGTTAATGATGTTTTTTCTGGTTTTGACGGTTTTCTCGCTGTCTCGACTGCAAAAAAGTTTTTCTTATTTTCACGTCGGGCTGATTATTATTTCACTTGTTATGATAGTCGGTTTACGGTTTTATATTTTCCCCGTCATTGCCTTGGGTATTTTTGCGAGTCTGGTTATTGGAACACAAAATTCCGTTCGCTCTCTTATGAGTCGGATTTTAACGACTGTGTTTTTGGGCGTAGTGTTGTCATATTTTGGCGTTACGGCTCTTGTTCAACAAAATGTAACAACATACGGAAGTGCCGAAAAATTACAGAACAGTCGCTCTGATCTTGCTCAGAGCGGTGATTCGGGCTTTGGCAGAGATATCGACGTTTCTACTTTTCAAGGCGCTGTGGGAGCTTTGCCGATTGGTTTTACATATTTATTGCTGGCACCGTTTCCATGGGAAATTACAAGTTTGCGAGCGGCTTTAACGCTTCCCGACACAGTTATTTGGTGGCTTTCGATTCCGTTTATGATTAGCGGAATTATGTTTGCCGTAAAGAGTAAGTTAAAAGAAAACGTTGCTATTTTGATATTCGTTTTGACACTTTCTTTGTTTTATTCTATTTTTCAAGGAAACGTCGGAACAGCTTACAGGCAAAGAACGCAAATTCAAGTGTTTATGTTTATGTTTATTGCCGTCGGGGTTGAAGTAGCCCGCGAAAAGTACGAAAATAAAAGGCTTCTCGCTAATGCCGGAAGAAAAAGATTCCAAGTTAAAAACGTTGCCTGAATATAAATGTGCGGAATTACAGGGTTCGTCAACACCGATAAATTAAAGATTGACCAATCGATTTTAGAAAAAATGAACGCGGCGATTATTCATCGCGGTCCCGACCAAGACGGTTTTTTTATCAAAGAAAATGTCGGCTTGGCGATGCGTCGGCTGTCGATTATCGATTTGGCGAGCGGCAAACAACCGATTTTCAGCCAAGATAAAACAAAGTCGATTGTGTTCAACGGCGAGATTTATAATTATCGGGAACTTCGCAAAAACCTCGAAGAAAAAGGTGTTGTTTTTTATACAAATTCCGACACCGAAGCGATTGTCAATCTGTATCAGCTTTACGGAGCCGATTGTTTGCAACATTTACGCGGAATGTTTGCCTTTGCAATTTGGGACGAAACCGAGCAAAGTTTGTTTATCGCGCGAGACAGAATCGGCAAAAAACCTTTGCTTTATTCGCATCAATCAAACGGCGATTTGATTTTCGGGTCGGAATTTAAAGCGCTTTTGCAACATCCGAATGTTTCGCGCGAAGTCGATTACGAAGCGATTGATGCGTATTTGAATCTGTCGTGCGTTCCCGCGCCTTTGACCGCGTTCAAGGCAATTCGCAAACTTGAACCCGGACATTGGCTGATGTGGAAAAACGGCGAAATAAAAATCGAACGTTATTGGCTGCCCGATTTTTCCAAAAAAATTAAGATTTCCGAAGCAGACGCAATCGACGAAACCACGCGAATTTTGCGTGAATCAGTCAAATTGCGAATGATTGCGGAAGTTCCGCTCGGCGCATTTTTGAGCGGCGGAGTTGATTCGTCGATAGTTGTCGCACTAATGGCAGAGTTGAGCGACAATCCGGTTAAAACTTTTTCGATCGGGTTTGAAGAACAAGATTACAGCGAATTGAAATATGCGAAAATCGTCGCAAATCACGTCGGAGCCGAATATAACGAATTTGTGGTGAAGCCGAATGCGTTGGAAGTTTTGCCGCTGTTGGTTGAACATTACGGCGAACCTTACGCGGATTCTTCGGCAATTCCGACGTATTATGTTTCAAAAGAAACGCGAAATTTCGTGACGGTTGCCTTAAACGGCGATGGCGGCGATGAAAGTTTTTCGGGTTACGAACGTTATGCGGCAATGCGTTTGGCGGAAAATTATCATAAAATACCGAATGTTTTTCGCAAAGCATTGGTAAATCCGTTGATAAATGCGTTGCCGAGTTCGGAATTGAAACGAAGTCGAGCGAGAGATTTGAAACGTTTTGTGAATTCTGCCGAAAAGTCGGAAGTCGAGCGTTATTTCAGTTGGATGTGCGCGATTCAGCCCGAAATGAAAGCCGAATTTTATACCGCCGAGTTTAAGGCGAAACTGAACGGAAACAATGCTTCGGGCTTTTTGAAACGCTATTTCGACAAAGCCGAAAACCTCGGCACAATCGATAAATTATTGTTCGTTGATCAGCAAACTTATTTGCCGAACGATTTATTGCCGAAAGTCGATATTGCTTCGATGGCAGTTTCGCTCGAAGCACGTTCGCCGTTTTTGGATCACAAAGTTATCGAATTTGCGGCGAGTTTGCCCGAACATCTGAAAATGAACAAACTTACGCCGAAGTATTTGCTGAAAAAAGTTGCGGCGAAATTGGTTCCGAGCGAAGTTATTTATCGAAAGAAAATGGGTTTCGGAGTTCCGTTGGGAAATTGGTTTCGCGGTGAAATGAAAAGTTTTGCGCAAGAAGTTTTGCTTTCGGAAAAATGTTTGAAACGCGGAATTCTCAAACCCGAACTTTATCAAAAGTTGGTCGGCGAACACATTACCGGAGAATTTGACCACGCGCCCAAACTTTGGACACTTTTAATGTTAGAATTGTGGTTTCAAAAGTTTATTGATTAGGTGAAGTTATGCAAAAAACCAAAATAAAAGCCGAATTAGATACACTGCTCGAATGTTTTCAATTAAAACGTCAAACGAGTAAATCTGAGTTGCTTCAATCTTGGTTAGAAAGTGATTCGAGCATTCTTGATAACGACAGTGAAATTATTCTTAAGCAAATTGAGCCGTATATCGAAACAGAGATTGACGGCTGGTTTGAGGAAGAGTTGAAAATGAATTTACTTTCACCTATTTTGATTCTTTCAAGACTTAAAGAGACTGAAAAAATCGGAGTATTCTTTGAACGCCCAATCTCTGCCGAATTTGATTCAGGCAAAATCAGCGTGATTACAGATTGTATGGTTTCGTCGGTTTATGGGTTTACGACTCCTGAAAAGCCGTACTTTTTTATGCAGGAATTCAAAAAAAGTAAGGGCGACAAACAAGACCCCGAAGGTCAAATGCTTGCCGCAATGATTGCGGGACAACA
>JANPBM010000098.1:0-7880 GCA_031430435.1 Acidobacteriota bacterium | reverse complement strand
GTACAAAGAACTAGGTGAAACTTGGGACGAATTTAAGAACGCGGATTCATCAAAAAAAGCAAATATGATCGGTGAATTGGTTGGCGGAGCAGTAACCGAATTTCTGATTGGAAAAGGCATAGGCAAAGCGGCGGGAATATTGGCAAAAACCAAAACAGGAGCGGCATTGCTTGCCAAAGCAGAAAATACGGCGGTTGCGGTAACGGCTAAAGTTGCCGAAAAGTTTTCGGATGAAGCGGCGGCTTTGGCAAGTCAAAGAATTAAGCAGAGTTTAAGAAACCCAACTCTTTACAGCGGTTTTGCAGGTGGAGAATTAATTGGTGATTTTGCCGTGTTTGCCGGAAACAAAATGAAAAACGGAGTGATACCATTCAAAGAATTTGTAGAACTTTCAGTTAAAGAATATGGAAGCAACATCAAAGGAAAAGCCGATGAACTAGCTCAAGGTTATCGGCAAGCAATGCAAAAACTGGGTTTTGGCAACGACATAGTTGAACTGGAAATTGATAAAACATCGAAATTAACAAAATATCAGTTTCAAAAAGAAACAACGGCAGCAAGACAAAAACTGTTCGACGGTATTAAAGATGCTGAAAAAAATGGTGCTTTACAAAAAATAAAAGGACAAAATATTGATGACTACAATTGGCTGAATCAAGACCCCAGACGCAAGGAATTAGCCTTTGATCCGGATACAAAATCATTCAAAGTTAATGAAGCAAGAGCAATAACAGAAGCAGAAAAACAAGGTGTGATTGAAAGTCCGACAAAACGCGGAATCTTTGATGATGGAAAATCGAGAGGAGCAGATTATATTGATAAAAATGGTATCGAATGGGATATGAAAGATGCCGCCGGCGGAGCCGATAAAATAATAAATGCTCTGAAAGACGGAGAAAACGTAATAGTGGATGCAAGAGGAATGAGCGAAGCCAATTTCAAGGCTTTAAAATCCGAAATTGAGTTAAAAAGACCAAAAGGTAACAATCAAGTAAGATACGTTAGATAGATAGTCCAACTCTAACCTTAATTATATGGCAGAACGTTTTTGCGGCAAAAGTTTTACAGTTCATTTTTCAAATGGTGCTACAAAGGATTTATTTCTTATTTTTATTGAACAAAGTAAGAAATTGCCTCAAACTGAATTATTAGATAAAACGGTTAGCTTTTTACAACAGCAATTAAAATTTGTTGATGGAGCAAGAGCGTTTTCAATAAATAAAGATTGTCACACTAAAAATGACATATTGCTTGATATAACAAATATTATCAGGCTTTTTACAGATGAACTTTCTAAAGAAACCCCACTAATAAAATCATCTGAAATTGTTTGGGATAGAGAGTTAAGAATTTCGTGGTTAGCAAAAACAGTTAATCTACATTTTTTAATAAGCGAATATTTAAAGGATAAGGGCATATCAGTTAATAATTTGCAGTTAAGTATTTCATCAGAAGACAGAATAACTTTTGAGAGACAAAAGTTGCTTGATATTTATAATGACAAAAAACTGCCAAAAATCGAAGAACTTGAAGCCTATAAAGAAATAGTTAAATTAAGTGAAGCGGACTCAAAATCGGTAAGTAAAAGTCAACTGTCAACAGTTTACTTAAATTATATAAACCTTCTGAATGAGAAAGAAGATAAGTCGAAGCTGGCAGAAGTTTGGAAAAAATTTTTAATAATAGCAGAAGAAGAAAGTGATATAGAAGGTATGAATTTGGCT
This sequence comes from Acidobacteriota bacterium, assembly GCA_031430435.1. Taxonomy (GTDB): domain Bacteria; phylum Acidobacteriota; class Blastocatellia; order Pyrinomonadales; family Pyrinomonadaceae; genus JANNVK01. The sequence goes on along the minus strand of JANPBM010000098.1, from coordinate 6,156 downwards.
AAAGACTTTCTAAATGAGTGCTAAGGCTTAAACGATTTAGAAAACATCAAAGTTTAACTGAAAGATGAAATCGTCAAACTGGCGACTACAAAAGAAGGAATCAACAGCATTCCGCACAAAGCGGGCTATGTCGTCGGCACGGCAGTTGCGGAAATTATCACGGCAAAAGGTGTCGGAGTTGTTTTGAAAGGTATCAAAGAAATTACGGCAATCAAAGGTTTATTGAGCAAAGTCGATGATTTGCAACTGCTGACAAAGGCGAAAATTGCAGAGAAATTTTCGGACGAAGCGGCAAGTTTAGCAAGTCAGAGAATTAAACAGTCATTACAAAATCCGGCACTTTACAACGGCGTAGCAGGTGCGGAACTTTTGAAAGATTATGCAGTTGTGGCAGGTAACAGAATCGGTAACGGTGCCGTAAAGTTTGGTGAGTTTTCCAAAAAGATGGTTGATGAGTTTGGCGATAGGGTAAAACCATACGTTGAAAAACTTTACCGCGAGCAAATGATTGAGTTGAATCTTGCCGATAAAATTGATGAAGCTGGAATAAAAAGCACCAAACTGAATAAAATCAAACAGATTCCCGATGCGATTCTTGACCCGCCGAAAGGAATAAGAAACATTGAACTGGCAGGCAAAAGACACCCGATAACAGATGTATATTTTGACAGAAACGGCTATCCTGTTTTTGACTCAGAGTTTGATGCACAATTGCCAAGTAATTTAAGAGGAAATTCAGTTTCTGATTATAAACAGTTCAAGGAAGCAACAAAGCAGTTGAAAGCTGATCTTGAAGCAAACCCATCATTAAAACTCAATTTCACGAAAGAACAATTAGACGATATTGCGGCTGAAAAAGATAAAATTAGTGGACTAACTTGGCATCACCATCAAGACGGTGTTAGGGTTCAATTGGTTAACAGAGATATTCACCGTAAAACAGCACACGATGGTGGACGTAAAAACACAGGCGGAAGACCATAGTAAAATTCAGGAGATATTAAAATGAACCAATACAGAACAATCTTTTCAAGTAAAAACTACGATGAAATACTAAATTATTTAGAAACTCTGAAACTAACTGAGGTCAAAGATTCCGATGTAAAAACTTTTGAGACTAATTACAAAGAAGGAAATTTGCAAGTTTCAATTAAAAAGCGAATTGAAGGAGGAGACAGTTTTTCTATGATGATTTTGGGAACTTGGAATTTTTTGAGAAACATAGAAACTAACTACGATAAGCAGAAAAAAGAACTGATAAATCGTATTTCTGAATGTGAAACAGCAATAGGAATAGTGGCAGATTCAAACTTTACGGAAACCGATGAAAGAGCAACTTTTATTTATAAACTAATGGAAATGTTTGACGGCATAATGTTTGACGGTCAAGGCATGATCGATAAAAAAGGTAAGGTTATTTTAGACCACGACGGGAGTTCAGAAATCGCAAATTAGATATTTACCGGTTTATTCAACCAAGAAAGCGAGAGTGAAACAGGTTGGCGTAACAGTCGCTTCAATCCAAATATCGCCGACTCAAGCCAAGAAATTCATAGAGAAATACAACGAATTACTGAAACTTTGTGGACTTCGACAATTCGTTGGTGTTATTTTTTAGGGGTGAAAAATAATGAACAATCTATGATGCGAAAGCCCTTGTGTGTGGGAGTGCGAGGGCTTTTTATTGTAAGAAAACGATAAGAGTTTGCGAACAAATTATTTGAATAAAAGATTTTTTACATAATACAGAATGCTTGCGGCAAAGATTAAAAACATCGCTACACCGATTAAACCGGCAATATTCCAATCGAAATAATCAATTTTTAAAGATGTTTCAGTTTTATTGTTCAGATAGTTTTCAACTAGACCTAACACTTCTTTTTTCCAACTGCCGAAGTTTGTTGAAACCTCAGAAAGCGGAACTTCAACATTTTCACCGATTAAAACTAACGTACTTTGCAGCATATTTTTGTTGCCGGAAGAAACTTTGTAATCGATTTTACTGACTTTTTCGACCGATGCAGAACGAGAATAAACTCCAAAAAATCGTGATTCGTTAATCTCGCAATTCGGTAAAGTTTCCGCATTCGGACGTGTGCAATCAACCTTTAAACTCATAAAGCCGAAAAAAATCGAACCGAGAGTAAAAGCCGTCATCACAATTAAACCGATATACGGCAGTAATTTTTTAATCAAACTCGGTTGATGTGCTTCGGATAATTTTCGTTTATTCATAATTGTTAAGAATTAAAACTTAAAAAAACACGCAAAGACCACAAGAACTGCGAACTTTGCGTGATTTAATAAAACTGCGGTTAAGTTAATTTGCTTTCGTGGCGGTAAACGGCAAATCTCCGATTCCTAAGCCTTGCGGTGCCAGATTTCCTTTCATTTTATTGCCGTTTTCAACTGTTCCGCTGAGTTTTACCTCGACCGGATTTCCTTGAAAATCAATCGTCAAGACTGCTTCGATTTTTCCGTCCTTGAAAGTTCCCGACGTAACTTTTCCGTTCCCGACCGCCGAAGCTAAATCGCCTGACAGTTTTTCGCCGTCTTGTTTCAACTTGATCTCAATCGTAACAGGCGAACCTTGGGCATTTGTTTCAATTGTCCAATTACCCGTTAAATCATTTGAAGTTGAAGCAGTCGGTTGAGTTGTCGGTGTCGGCATAGTTTTCGGCATTTCTCCGCCTGATCTTTTTCCGGCAAAACTAAACGCCGGAGCACCCGGAAAACCGGAATCAATACTGCCTTTCATATTATCGCCGTCAATTGTTCCGCTGATTTTCAAGTTTAATGCTTGACCTTGAAAGGTAGTTTTAGCGGTCGCCGTTAATTTGTTTCCGCTGATTTTTCCGCCTTCGACCGTACCTTTTCCGAGCATCGAATTCATCTCGCCCGAAACTTTGTCGCCTTCTTGCTTCAAATCAAGCACAACATCAAGATTTTGTCCCATTGCGTTCATTTTTAAATCCCATTTGCCGTTTGCATTCGCGGGCGAACCGCCGGTTACAGGTTGGTTAAATGAAGCAACATCGAGTTTTTTGCCGTTCGCGTCAAAAATATCTATCTTTGACGAATAAGGTTTAACCTGATTCAAAATCTCGCTCGTATCGCCGACAATCACCAACGCGATTTTATCGGGCTGAATATATTTATTGGCGACCCGTTGAATATCGGCAGACGTTACCGCGTTGATTTTATCGCGATAGGTTTGCAGATAATTTGCCGGCAATTTATTTAACTGAATGTTTATAAATTGACCGAGCAAACCGTTTTGAGTTTCCACTTGGAGCGGAAAAATACCGGTTAAATAACCTTTTGCATCAGATAATTCTTTGGTCGGCACGGTTTCTTTGCGGATTCTTTCCATCTCAAAGAAAAACTCTTTGAGCGACGCGCCCGTTACTTCGTTTCGGACATCGGCGCCTGCTCCGAATGAACCGGCTAAACGGCGAGTATCAAAATCCGAATATGCGCCGTATGTGTAGCCTTTTTTCTCACGGATATTTGTAAATAATCTTGAGGAAGCACCCGAACCGTAAATTTGATTGAGTACCAACATCGGAAAATAATCAGAATTATTTCGTTCGATGGCGATATTTCCCATCGTGACGGTTGATTGCGAAGAACCCGGACGATCGATAATCGTCAAAGTTCTTTCGGTGCGAACCGGCGGAGCAGCAAATTTAGTCACCGGATTTTCACCTTTTTTCCAACTTCCGAACAACGCTTTCATTTCAGCCGTGATTTTCACTTTGTCAACGTTTCCGACAATCACCAACACGGCATTGTTCGGAATCATCGCCTGTTTGTGATAAGCGGCGATTTTATCGCGGTCAATCGATGAAATTGTTTCTTTGGTCGGCGAAACAATTCCGTACGGATGATCGCCCCACAAAACTTTGGCTTTGGCTTCGTTTGCCAAAAACGACGGCGCTGCCCGCTGTGCTTCTAAGCCTTGTAAAAGACTGTTCTTAAACAGTTTAACTTCATTTTCGGGAAACGAAGGATTGAGCGTAACATCCGCCATTAACTTTAAAACATCGCTTGCATATTTTGATAAAGCCGACGCGGAAACAACCGTATTATCATCGTTCGAAAACGCAAAAACCGAACCGCCGATGTTCTCGATTTCTTGGGCAATCTGCTTACTTGAACGGGTTTTGGTGCCTTCTTTCAGCAAACCCGTCGCCATCGAAGTAATTCCGATCGATTCTCGCGGTTCCCGACTTCCGCCGCCGGGAATTGCGAGTTGAAAATTGACCAACGGTAAACGTTTATCTTCAATCACGACAACTTTCAGCCCGTTTGGTAAAACAGTTTCAAAAGGCATCGGCAAGACAAACGGACGCGGAGCAAGCGGTGCCGGAGCGATTTTACGAAAATCTTCGTTTGTTTGACCGAAAACACTTGTCAACAAAGTAAGAACGAATATACCTGAAGTTAGTTTGGAAATAAATTTAGTCATTATTTTTGACCTCCTTTGTCAGCGTCTTTCGCGGTAACAATATCTAAATTCGCACGATTATCCGTGTTCAGATATTTGTTTACGGCAGCTTTAATTTGTTCGGGCGTGATTTTCAAAAGCTCGTCAAGTTCCGAATTAACTAAATTCGGATCGCCTTCGTAAAGCGTTGCTTCGGCAATTTGCATTGCCCGAAACAGCGAAGTCTGTCTGCTTTGCACTTCTGAATTCAATAATTGATTGCGAAGTTTTTGCATTTCATCGGCAGTCGGACCGGTTGTTGCCATATTTTTTATTTCGTCCAACATTGTCTGACGAATTTGTTTGACATCCTTGCCGGGTTTCGGAATCGCTCCCATAAATGCCGAAGAAGGTCCGCGACGACTGCTTGTAGTGCCGAAAAGCTGTAAAACCGATTCTTCGCCTTTTACTAATTTTTGATACAGACGCGAACTTTCACCCTCGTACAAAAGTTTTCCGCCAAGCGTTAAAGCCTTGAATTCGGACGTGTTAGAGGCGGGAAGTTTCCAACTCATAATAAATGCCGGAAACGGCGCGAGTTTATCGACAAAAGTTTTTGACTTTTCCGAAACCTCCGCAGGTTCGCCGACATCAACCGCCGCAGGTTTCGGTTGCGAAGGAATTGTTGCAAAATACTTGGCAATTAACTCTTTTGCTTCTTTGGTTTCAAACGAACCGCAGATGACCAAAACGGCATTGTTCGGGGCGTAATAAATGCGGAAAAATTCGGCGACATCTTCAACTGAGGCGGCATTCAAATCATCCATCGAACCGATTGTCGAATGCGAATTGGCGAAGTTTTTAAAAGTCATTTCATTGATTAAATCACCAATCTGACCATACGGCTGATTGTCGCGGCGAAGTCGTTTTTCTTCCTTGACGGCTTCGCGTTGGTTATCTAAATTTTCCTTCGTAATTTTCAATGACCTCATTCTGTCGCTTTCAAGCCACAAAGCAAGCGGTAACTGATTTGCGGGAACAGATTCAAAATAATTTGTTCGTTCAGTTGAAGTTGTAGCGTTGGAATCGCCGCCATTTTTTTCAACATATTGAAAATACTCGCTTTTTTTGATATTTTCCGAACCTTGAAACATCATATGTTCAAACAGGTGCGCAAAACCTGTGCGACCCTTTTGTTCGTTGCGTGAACCGACATCGTAATAAACCGCGACCGACACGACCGGCACGCTGTTGTCTTGACTGAGAACAACCCGTAACCCGTTCGGCAACGTATATTGTTCAAGCGGAATCGGCGGAAGCGCCGTCGAATTTGGAGCCGTAGTTTTTGGTTTCATCCCGGTTTTCTGCGCCAAAGTCGGCACCATAAAACTCAAACACAGAACCGCAATCACGGAAAGTTTAATTATTTTTTTCATAGAACTTTTTTTGTATAATTTGGGGAAAGATAAACTTTTACGCGAATAAATGGAAATTAGTTTCAAAAGTCGATTAAGTGAAAACTGAAAATCAAAGCCTCACTTTTTCCTGAAAACGATGTTTTGAGGATAGTCATCCGCGTAATTTCGATTAGACCTCTTGCGAAATTAAATTTTGATAGCCTTGAGTTCATAGTTGTAGATGCCTGAAATTAGATTAAATCTGAGTCCGAGTCGTTTTCTCCGATTTCGGTAACGCTCTGCCAAAATCCGAAATATCTTTAATCGGCG
>JANPBM010000097.1:0-41791 GCA_031430435.1 Acidobacteriota bacterium | reverse complement strand
AGGTTTAATGAACGCTTTCGTTATTTTGACCAACACCAATACAGGCGAAACTCGGTATGCCCGCACGACAACTCTCGGATATTTTAACATCCAAGATTTACCGACAGGCAACTTTTACGTTATCAACGTCAACAGCAAACGCTATCTGTTCAATAGTCAGTCATTTACTTTGACCGAAGACTTGGACGGATTAGTTTTGACGGGACAATAGTCAACCGTTCAGAGTTCACGATTCATCGTGATAACTGCACTAAAGCACGGTTATCAAACTGAAGTTTGAACTCTGAACATTAAAAAGAAAGCCGAGTTGTTTGACGACAACTCGGCTTTTTAATGTTTAATGCAACTACCGAAAAACAGATGAGTTACTCCTGTAATGTCCCAACGGGGATTGGTTTGCGAAAAATAATTGCCGCACATTTAAGTCTGTTTATAATCTCTGACTGCATTCAAACTAAGGTTTACCGAAAAGCTGAAGCGTGTCGGACATTCGCAAACCAATTCCTAACGGGCATATTTATACAAATGCGACGGCGAATTCCGAGCCTTTAAGGAATCAAAATAATCTTCCCGAATGCTTTCGATTCAATAACTTCGGTGTGTGCCGACGGTGCGTCCGCCAGCGGAAAACTCTTTCCGACAATCGGTTTCAGATAACCTTCCGTCAAACCTTTGTAAATTTCGCGGTGAATTTCGGTTTCGTCGGCGGCGGAAAAATTAAATAACGACATTCCGTAAATCGTTGCGTCTTTGCCCATCGTCAAACGCGGGTTAAAATCGATGCTTCCGCGATTTCCGATAACCACAATTCGCCCGAATTTTTTCAACGCCTCGAAATCTTTGACCAAATTGACGTTTGCCAGCATTTCGAGAATTATTTCGGCTTCAACGGATTGCAAATAATCGGGCTGCGAATGATCGCGGACAACATCGCAACCTTGCGCCTTTATCAAAGCCAAACCTTTCGCCGAACTTGCCGTCCCGATTACTTTCAAACCTGCATTTTTCGCCCATTGAATCGCGGCAATGCCGACACCGCCGGATGCTCCGTGAATCAAAACAGTTTCGCCGCGTTTCGCGTTTGCCTTTTGAAATAACGCCCGAAACGAAGTCGCATACGGCACGAAAACGCCCGCACCTTGTTCAAACGAAACATTTTCAGGCAACAATCCGACTTGATTTTCGTTGCAAACAACATATTCGGCATACGTTCCCGAAACCGAATCAGCGGTATAAACGCGGTCGCCGACTTTTACTTTCGTGATGTTTTCGCCGATTTGTTCGACGATTCCCGCCGCGTCTTTGCCGCAAGTGTACGGTAATTTAGGCGCGGACGGATAATTTCCCGAACGAATATACGCATCAACCGGATTTACGCCGGCGGCTTTAACCCGCACCAAAACTTGGGAAGCCTCGACTTTCGGCATCGAGACTTCTTCAATTTTCATCACTTCGGGCAAACCGAATTCTCTGACAATTACAGCTTTCATAATATAGTTGCGGTCGGCAGTTCGCAAAAAAACCTCTGCTGTTTGCCGACTGCCTTTCTGCTTTTTACTGCTCGCCGGATTTTTCCCACATTTCGCGTGTCAACGGCGAGATTGGTTCCAATTTACGTTTTGTCAGATTCGAGTTAATGGTTTTTAATTCTGTTGCCAACCATTTATCGAAATCTTTCATGACATCCGCAACTTCGTTCGTCAGAGCATCGGCGCGCTGAGTTTGCGTTTCCGACGGACGACCTTCGTAAAAGACAACGCTGCCGTACAGATTCGCCATTTCTTCGCGCAAACGCTCTTCGCCCGTAATCATTCCGCCTTCTTTGGTGGCAACAATTTTCATCCGCAAAAGGTCAACTTGGGCAGACGCGGTTTGCAGTTGTTTCGCCAATATATCGTCAGCCGCAAGTTTGGACATTCGCGCGGATAAATTCGACTTGACGCTGTTCAAACGCTCGACCGCAAACGTCATATCACCAAGCGAATCAATCAATTTTAACGATAAATCAAACTGCGCTTTGCGGTCTTCGGCGGTGTATTTCGCGCGAGCATCAGGCAAAACCTGCAATTTTGTTTCATACACATTTTTGTCTTTCGACATTCTGACGGTATAAATGCCGGGCAAAACTCTCGGTCCTGCGGTTGCCGCGCCTGCCAAACTTGCCGCCGGCGGAACTTTCGGTTGCGGAAGCCGCATTGACCACGAAATTCGATTCAAGCCGCGACGTTTTCCGGCGGGAAGTTTGGTAATAAGTTTCCCCGTCGCATCAAAAACTTCAATTTTCAAATCGCCGAAAATGTGTCGTTTTTTCTGATAATAAGTAATCACGGCTTCATCGGAAGGATTATTTCCGACAAACGCCGCATCGCCGTTGACCCAACCGCCCGAAGCCGGAAATCTTTGTTGTGTCGGTATTGCCTGTAAAAACGCGGCTTCTTTCGTCAGAGTTTCCGCCGTCAGCGAACGAAGCGGTGAAATATCGTCGATAATCCAAATTCCGCGACCGTGCGTGGCGATGATTAAATCGTTTTCTCGCGGTTGAATCACAACATCGCGCACCGCGACATTCGGAAAATCGCCGCCTTTATATTGCGACCATTTTCTGCCGCCGTCAAGCGAAATCCACAAACCGAATTCCGTCCCGACAAACAATAAATCTTGGTTGACCGAATCTTCTTTGACAACGTGAGCATAGCCGCGCATCGTTGAACCGGTCAAATTCGTCCACGTCGCGCCGAAATCGGTTGTTTTATAAATATATGGTTTCAAATCGCCGAAGGTGTGTAAATCAAACGTGGCGTAAACCGTTCCTTCGTCGAAATGTCCCGATTCGAGCGAAGAAACCCACGCATTTTTCGGTAAACCTTGAATGTTTCCGACCACGTTTTTCCACGTTTTTCCGCCGTCGCGAGTAATTTGCAAATTGCCGTCGTCAGTTCCCGCCCAAATTGTTTTGACGTTTTTCGGCGATTCGGCAATCGCATAAATCGTGCAATGAGTTTCGGCGGACGAATTATCGGGATTGATTCCGCCCGATTGTTCCTGCTTCTGTTTCGACGGATCGTTGGTCGTTAAATCGGGCGAAATTCGCTCCCACGTTTGACCGTGATCGCGGGTGCGATGCAGAAATTGCGAACCGAGATACAGCGTACCTTTTTCGTTCGGACTCAAATGAATCGGCGAACTCCAATTAAACCGAAGTTTACCTTCTTTGTAATTCGGCAACGGCTGAATATTTCGTGATTCGAGCGTTTTTCGGTTAATCCGATTGATGTAACCGCCCTGCGATTCGGCATAAATATAATCGTGATCCGAAGGATCGGCAAACATCCAAAAGCCGTCGCCGCCGTTCATATTTTCCCAACGACTGTTGGTAATTCCGCCCGGATACGACGAATCGCCGACCCACGAACTGTTGTCTTGCAACCCGCCGTAAACTTTATACGGCATTTCGTTGTCTGCCGAAACGTGATAAAACTGCGAAACAGGCAAGTTATCGCCTTTCCACCAACGATTTCCGCCGTCGTAGGAATACCAAACTCCGCCGTCGTCGGCAGCAATAAGCTGATCGGTGTTGCTCGGATTTATCCAAACATCGTGTAAATCGCCGTGAGTTCCGCCCGAAGCATTACTGAAAGTTTGCCCGCCGTCCGTACTCATAATCATCGAAAAACCCATTTTGAAAACGCGGTTTTCGTTCTTCGGATCAACAACTAAATGGGCGAAATAAAACGGACGACCAATCATTGCCGAGCCGCGATCGGTCAATTTCCAACTTTGTCCGCCGTCGTCGGAACGATAAAGCCCGTTTCTCGGCGGTTCGGCTTCGATAAAAGCATAAACGACTTCGGGTTTCGACGGCGCGGACGTAACCGCGATTCTGCCCCACGGTTTCGCGGGCAAACCTTTTGTTTCGCCCAAATCGCTCCACGTTACGCCGCCGTCCGTCGATTTGAATAAACCGCTCGCACTCGGTGAATTTGCGTCTTCGCCGCCCGAACGAAACGTCCAACCTTGACGGCGAAAATCCCACATTCCGACGTACAAGTTCTTCGGATTTTTTTTGTCCAACGACATCATTCCGCAACCTGTCGAAGCATTCGCGCCTTTCAAAATCTTTGTCCAATTTTTGCCGCCGTCCGTGGTTTTATAAACACCGCGTTCATCGCCGTCGCTCCACAGTTTGCCCGTCGCGCAAGTATAAACCGTGTTTGAATCGGTCGGATCAACCAAAATTTTGGCGATTCGTTCGCTGTCTTTTAAGCCGACGTTTGTCCAATTTTCGCCGCCGTCAATCGATTTATAAACACCGTCGCCGACTGAAACGCTGTTCCGCATCCAAGTTTCGCCGGTTCCGACCCAAATAACTTTCGGGTCTTTCGGATCGATAGTGATTGCCCCGATCGATTGCACGGGTTGTTTGTCAAAAACAGGTTTGAAAGTTGTTCCGCCGTTGAGCGATTTCCACACGCCGCCGCTTGCCGCTGCCGCGTAAACGGTAATTCGATTACCTTCCTGAACTGCGTCAAGCGCGGAAATACGTCCGCTCATCGCCGCCGATCCGATGTTTCTCGCACCCAATCCCGAAATAGTGTCGGAATCGATTTTCACACCCTGAAGTTCTTGCGCCGATGCCGTAAAAGTTAAAATTAAAGCTGAAATTACTGCCGAAAAAAGTTTTATTTTGAGTCTCATATTTGTAAATTCTCCCGTTTTTATTTCGGCATCGCCGCTTTGACCGGTTCACTCGGTTTATTAAATCTGGTGTCGTCTAAATTCAAATTTACCTCGATTTTCTCATAGATAATTTGGGCTTTACCGGGACTTCCTTTTGCTCCTGTTTCAGTTGAAAACGCATAATAAACACCTTCAACTTGTTTGTAATCTCCGAAAATTGTTTCCGAATCAAACTCCTGTCCGCGAACAAATGTCTTCGAGTCAAGTTTTATCGGCACATAATAATCCGTATCAAAATAAAAGGTGCGAACGTCGCGGTTTTTGAGCGTAACTTTTATTTTGTAAGCATCGTCGCCGTCAACTTGGTCAATGCCCGAATACTCGATTTTGTTGCCTTTTTCTTTGTAATCAATCAGCGGACCGTCAAAATCTGCGCCTTCGACCACGCCTTTCAACTCTTCTTCGCTCAATGATTCAACGTCTTTTTTTCCGCCGAACGGATCGATTTTCCAACCGTTTTTTCCGTCAAAGGCAACAATTTGAACCATTCCTTGCAAGGCAAATTCTTGTCGAATAAAACTCGCGCGTCGGTTTTCTTCGACAATTTTTGCTTCAAAACCTCCGCCGCCGAGAAATTTGCCGGTTTTGCGAATAGTTTTGACGGCTTTAATTTTGTCGATTCCGCCGATTGCTTTTACATATTTGGCAATTATTTCGTCCGCTGTTTGAGCTGAAACACTCATCGTCAAAAATAAGACGATACATATTCCGAATAACGTTTTACGCATAGATTTCTCCTGAAAAATTGGGTTTAATAATGTCTGCAACTTTTTACGCAAGTAATTTAAAGAAAGTTTCCAAAAAGAACGACGCAGAAAAGTTTCCTTCCCTACGCCGTTTAATCTTTTTTTTGACCGAAACTATTTCAGTTCCTTGATTGTTTTTCTAAATTCTTTTGCCATCGCCGTTTGACCGATTTCGCGTCCGATTTGCAAAAACTCCGTGAGAAGTTTTCCCGTAATTTTCGGCAGATTTTCACTGCCTTCAACGGCTTCGTATTTGCCTTCCGTCAACCGGTAAATTTGAAACGTGTTGCCGTCGCAACGCCAAATTTCCTCAACGCCTAAAGCCGCATAAATCTCGAATTTGTCCCAAGATTCGTTGCTCGTATCAACTTCAACGACAATTTCCGGCGGAATTTCCAAGTTCAAATCAAAATCTTTGACACCGCGAACTTTTGCCGCATTTTTCACATAAAAAGAAGTGTCGGCTTCCGCGCCTTTCGCCTTCTTTTTCTGCCGCCAAGCAGTTTAGCCGTAGCTGTCAAAATCAATATCAAATTCATCAGCGTAAATTGTAACTAACTTTTCATCAGCGTAAATTGTAACTAACTTTAACGCCACATCTTTCGGAAATTCGTGGTCAAATCCAGGACTCATAATTTTCAAAATACCGTTGTTGTAATAAACGCGACAGGCAGATTTATTTTCAAATTCACGCAGCACACGCTCATATTCCTGCCACGGAACATTGTGCAAAAGCAAAGTCCCGTTGGGCGGTAAATGTTGAACCGATTGAAGATAGCTTGTTGTTTCGGCAATCATAAAAATAAAATGCGGGCTTTAGTTTCGTAAAAATAAAGCCCGCAGTCCAAATTATTAAACGTATTTTTCGACTAATTTCGCAATCGCATCTTTTGAAACCGAACCGACGACACGCTCTTGTTCCTGTCCGCCTTTGAACAAAATCAAGGTTGGAATTCCGCGAATTCCGTATTGTTGCGGCACGTTCATATTTTCGTCCACGTTCATTTTAACGATGGTTGCTTTATCGGCATATTGCTCCGCTACGGCTTCGATTGCCGGGGCAATCGCCCGACACGGTCCGCACCATTCTGCCCAAAAATCCACCAAAACAGGTTTGTCCGAACCCAAAACGTCTGCTTGCCAATTTGTATCTGTCGCTTCTTTTGTAAATGCTCCCATTTTTATCTCCTGAAAATAATTTATAGAATTATAACTTAACGAATAATTTTATTAAAACTTCGCTACTGCTTTTGAACTGTAACATAGTTTGTTACAGTTAGCAATTAAACTTGACCGAGCTTTTACGAAATCATTTTTGTCAAAGTTATCTGCGGCGGTTCATCGGTAAATTCATCGACTCTCGCAAAAAACGAAGTAAAATAAGGTTTCGCAAAATGTTCGTCCAGTGCCGCTTGATTTGCCCAAGTTTCGTGCCAAACCAAAACCGTTTCATCCTCTGTCGCTTGGTGAATGTCGTAATTCAAACAACCCGCTTCACTCCGCGAATCCGCGACAATCGCCAACGCGGCTTTTTTAGCTTCGGCGAGCATTTCTTTTTTAACTTTTATTCGCGCCACCAACACAATTTTTTCATCGCTCATTTAATTTCTCCTTAAAAATCATTTTCCAAGACAATTCTGTATCTTGCTTTGCCGCTTTCGAGATGTGCAAAAGCATCGTTAATTTTCGACATCGGAAATTTTTCCGTCACGGTTTCGATGTTGTGTCTGGCACAAAATTCGAGCATTTTGGCGACCACTTGCGGGCTTCCGGTTGCCGTTCCCGTTACGCTTTTTTGCTTCATAATCAGCGAAAACGCGCCAATCGCCATCGGTTCCAAAACTGCTCCGACCATATGCAATTTTCCTTTCGGAGCGAGCGCGTTGATGAACAAATCCCAATTTAGAGTTACGTTTGCGGTAACAATTATCATATCGAACTTGCCCGCGAGTTTCGCCAAGTCTTCGTCGCTGCGTGAATTTACAACATAGTCAGCGCCGAGTTTTTTGAGTTCATCGGTTTTCGACGCATCGGATGTAAACGCCGTAACTTCGCAGCCCCATTTATCGGCAAACTGCAACGCGAGATGTCCCAAACCGCCGATTCCAACCACGCCGACTTTATCCGTCGGGCTGATATTATTTTGCACAAACGGATTAAAAACCGTGATTCCGCCGCAAAATAACGGTCCGGCTTTTGATGCGTCCATTGCGTCCGGCAACTTGATTGCCCAATTCCAATTACATCGAACTTTATCGGCAAAACCACCGTGTCGGTTGACGATTGTGCCAACCAACGTCGGGCAGTTTATTTGAAAACCCGAAATACATTGCTCGCAATATCCGCAAGTTTCGGCGTTCCAACCAACCCCGACGACATCGCCGATTTTCAAACCTTTCGCGTTTCTGCCGAGCGCCGTAATTTCGCCGACCGCTTCGTGTCCGCCGACAAACGGATACGCCGTAATTCCCCATTCGTTATTGACCATCGACAAATCCGAGTGGCAAATCCCGCACGAATGCACCTTGATTTCAACCTGTTCATCGCCGAGTTCGCCTGTTTCAAACTCAAACGACTGAAACTTTCCTTTCGGCTCTGATGCTGCAAATGCTTTTGTTTTTTTCATAAATATATCTTGCCAAAATCACGACAAAGACACAAAATCACAATCCGTTTTTCTGAGATTGATGCGTCTTTTCAGCGTTTGATTTGTTTGATTTGCACAGGTTTATATAACCGAATATGTCTCAAATTATTAGGTTTGAAACTCTCTTACTTGTTTGTATTCGCCGCGTAAATTGGCGGATAACGTTCGCCCGAAGCAAAACCTTTCGGGGCAATTTCGTCGATTCGTTGCAAATCGTCTGCCGATAATTCTATATTTACCGATTCCGAGTTTTGTTCGAGATATTTAAGGCGTTTTGTTCCCGGAATCGGGACGACATTTTCGCCTTGAGCCATTACCCAAGCAAGTGCGAGTTGTGCCGGCAGACAGCCTTTTTCGTTGGCGATTTCTTCGACTTTTTTGACGACTTCGAGGTTTTTGGCAAAGTTTTCTCCCATAAATCTTGGCGACATTCGGCGGTAATCGTCCGCTTCCAAATCTTCAAACTTCTTAATTTCGCCCGATAAAAATCCGCGTCCGAGTGGTGAAAATGGTACGAATCCGATGCCGAGTTCGCGACAAGTTTGCAAAATTTCGTCTTCGGGTTCGCGTGTCCACAAGGAATATTCGCTCTGTAATGCCTCGATTTCGTGAACTTTTGAAGCACGTTTGATCGTTTCGGCGTTCGCTTCGGACAGACCGATATAACGGATTTTGCCTTCTTCAACTAATCTCGCCAATGCTCCGACCGAATCTTCAATCGGCGTTTCCGGGTCAACGCGATGCAAATAATAAAGGTCGATTTCGTCAATTTTCAGACGCTTCAAACTCGCTTCGCACGACTGTTTGATATATTCGGGTTTACCGTTAAGTCCGCGAAATAATGGGTTTGCGGCATCGCGGACGATTCCGCATTTAGTCGCAATGACAAACTTATCACGAATTCCTTTGATGGCATTTCCGACTAATTCTTCGTTGATATACGGTCCATACATATCAGCCGTGTCGAGCAAATTTACGCCGATTTCCAACGCTCGATGAATGACCGCGATTGATTCCGCATCGTTCGTTTCGCCGTAAAATTCCGACATTCCCATACAGCCCAAACCGATTGCCGAAACTTCCAAGTTTCTGAGTTTTCGATATTTCATAATTTTTACCTGAAATCGTAAATTAAATCGTCTTTAGTATATTTTTCGTTCTCAAAAATATGCGGATAATGTTGTTGTAACTCTGCTAAATAAAGGTCATACGGCAAATCCGCGAACGCTCCGTAGTCGCGCAAATACTTCATAAAAGTATTGCCTTTTTTATCGTATTCCTGAAAAACGGAATCGGTTTTACCATCGAATTCGAGCGGTTCAACGTCCAACATTCGGCACAAATTTTTGTTAAAAGCCGGAGTTGCTTTGACCCATTTCCCTGCCAAAAACATCTCGGATGCGCCGTGAAAAACGAGTTCGTCGCTCTTCAAAATCATCTCCAATTTTTCGGTCGCAATATGGTTTTTGACGATGTAAAAACTCAGACGACTCGGAATGCCGACAGCTCTCGCGGTTGCCGCAAGCAAAACCGCTTTTTCGACGCAATAACCATAATTTCGCTTGAGCAAATCACTCGCTTGCAAGCCTTTTTTTCGCAAATCCAAAATATACGGATTGTATTGAAACCCATCGCGGACAGCCAAATACAGGCTTTTGGCTTTCTCGATATCCGAATCTCCGGTCGCGTTTCGCAACGCAAAATCGCGGACACTTTCATCGTCGAAATTCAAAAATTCCGTCGGTTGTAAAAATTCTTTCATAAAATAGACAGCTGCCGGCACTTCAATTTACTTCGCAAACTTATCGCTCATTTCGATTATAACCGGTTAAATTCAAAAACAAAACAGCCTGTGATTAACAGGCTGTTTTCAGACGATTTCGATGATTGTCATTTACGCCGGTTGCAGTTCTGCACCGATTTCAGGTTGGTTCGGCAACAAATAATTCAACAATTTTTCGACCAACGGAATGAATCCGACAAAGCCGATTACGCCTAAAACATTGAAAATCAAATGTGCGTTGGCGATTTGGGTTTTGATCGTCGCACCGCCCGAAATCCATTCGACAAAGGCGACAAACGGGACGAATAAAACCAAGCCGACGATGATTGTCAAAATGTTAAATGACAGGTGAAAGAGTCCGGTTTTTAACGCTTGACGATTTGAACGAGTCGTTGCAAGTAGTGTGTCTGCACAAGTTCCAAGTTCTGCTCCGATCATTACGGCAATCGCCGCGGGCAAAGTTATCAAAGATTGTTTGGCTAAAGTTATGGCGAGTGCGACAGTCGCGGATGAACTTTGGATTACCGCCGCAATTCCCGCACCTGCCAACGCGCCTTGAATCGGATTTTCAAAACCGGCAATCAAATCTTTGAAAGATTGATGAGCTTTGAGCGGCTCAACCGCGTTTTCCATCGTCAAAAGCCCGAAGAAAATCATTCCGAAATAAAAAACAATCGTCCCGATTCTCAACAAGGCAATCTGTTTGGCGATCATCAAAACGACAAACCCCAAAGCCAGCGGAATCGCCGCATATTCGGCAACATCCAACGCCATAATTTGGCTCGAAACAGTCGTGCCGATATTTGCACCCAAAACAATTCCGAGCGATTGGCGAAAGGTTACGACACCTGCTCCGACCAAAATAATTGTGATGATGATTGCGGCTGAACTGGACTTCAAAAGCACCGTAACTACAATGCCTGTAATAATTGCGGTAAAAATATTCCGCGTAAATTTGGCAATAAAATCTTTCATTTTATCGTCTGCCCATTCGCGGATATGCTCTGATAATTTGCTGATGGCATAGAGGAAAAGAACGATTCCGCCAATTAAACCCAATACTGTTTCCATTTATAACTCCTCTTAAAAAAGTAAATATAAAAGGACAGACTAGCATTTAGCGAAAAATCTTGTAGTTACGATTATGTTAAATTTTTGAGAAATTCAGCCGCTTTTTCAATCTCTAAATCGCTGAAAACCTTGATTCCATTGCGTTCAAATAAAGCGGTCGTAACGCCTTGACCGACCTTTTGAACGGACGAAGATGTGCCGTCGTAAATAAACGAACTTCCGCACGAAGGACTTTTAGATTTGAGAATTGCGACTTTTACATTATTACTTTGTGCGGCTTCAAGTGCCTTGGTTGCACCGTTTATAAAGAATCGGGAAACGTCATTGCCTTGATTATCGACAACTTTCGCCGTGCCGTCTAAAACTGCATTTCCGTCCGTTCCGATGATTTCCGCAGGCAATCGCGGCACAGACAATCCGCCCGCAACTTCGGGACAAAACGAAATCAAACGTCCCTCATTTTTCCAATCGTCCAGCAAACTGCTCTCGGTCGGAACATCGTTTGCATCATAACGAACTTTGTTGCCGAGCAAACACGCACTGACTAATATGTCAGGTTTCATCATAATTTACGCCTCAATCTTATCTCGCAAACCGCCGTAAACAGACTTTAGGAACGAACAATCTATTAAAAAATTATTTGGAATCTTTGCCGATTAACTCGCGAACTTAAAACTCCGAAAGCAATTTATCTTGCTCGTCGGGTTTGTCGAAAGCATCGGCTTCGGTTAAATGACCGTCTTGGTCGCTGATTCGCGTAAGTTTTTTTCCTTGCCGAAAAACCAACTGCAACCCGTGTTCCTGTTCCCAAGCACATTCGCAAGCAATTTCAATATAAATGTCGCAATCTCGTCGAAACCGTTTTGAAATGTAAATACTGGTTGGATTAACAAAATTCCAAATTTCATTTTTATCTTTGATTTCCCACAGCGATTTATCAAATTCGTCGTAACCGATTTCTTCTAAAAAATCCATGCAATTTTTGTGAACCGAATCTGAAATTTGCAACCTTTCAGCATTTCCCAAACTCAGAAAATTACGAATCGCCGAGTCTGATTCATTTACAAAATCCAAGTCATTCTTCTTAAAAATAAAGGTAAGTTTCCCGTTATCAAAAAATGGAACTTCAAACTCTTCTGACTTTAACCACTCTTCTATGTCTTTATCTCGATTTAATTCGCCAAGAATATTTGAGATCATTTTCTCCTCGCCTATAACCATTCTATGATTTGTTTTTCCGTTAAATTACTGCCGCAGATAATCGTCGAAACTGTTTTATTTGCAAACATTTCGCGGTTTTCCAAAATTGCCGAAACGCCGACTGCTCCCGCCGGTTCAACGACTAAACCTGCCTGTAAATGAAGCGTTTTCATCGCCTCGATAATCGAATTTTCTTCGACTAAAAGACAATCGTCAATCAAGTTTTCCATATCGTCGAGAGCTTCTTGAACCGGAAGGCGAACGCCGATTCCGTCCGCGATTGTATTGACAACTTTGTGTGCAATCAAACGTTTTTCGCGCCACGAATCAACCATTGCCGACGCGCCTTTTGCTTGAATTGCAATGAGTTTTGTGTTTGGGCTTTTCGCCTTGAAATAAGTCGCAATACCGTTGAACAACGCGCCGTTGCCAAGCGGAATGAGCAAATAATCGAGCGTTTCGGGAAATTTCGCCAACTCCAACCCGATTGTTCCCGCACCGATGACAGTTTCGATGTCTAAGCTGTCAACCACAAATCGAACATTATTTTCTTCGCCAAACTGTTTTGCGTGAGATTTTGCCGCGTCAAAATCTTCGCCTTTTAGAATCACATTCGCACCTAAATCTTGCATTCGCTGAATCTTATAAGGATTTGCAGATTCGGCGGCGAAAATTGTCAAAGCGATATTTTGTTTGCGGCAGCCGTAAGCAACAGCTTGCCCGAAATTACCTGCACTCGCGCAAACCAGCGATTTTTCAGTCGCATTCGAGCAAAGCAAATCTCCGCCGCGACCTTTGAAACTGCGAATCGGATTGTTCGTTTCAACCTTCAAAATCAATTTACAACCCAAACTTTCGCCCAAAGGTTCGCACTCGTATTGCGGCGAATTCAGGAAAACTTCGTCAATAATTTCACAGGCTTTTTCGATGTCGTTTGTCGATAATCGGCTCATTTTAACAATCGTTTCAAATCCTCAATCGTTTTGCTCGGCTCAGGTCGAATCGTATAATCGGGGTCGAAATCCGCCGCAAAAATTACGCCGTTTTGACCGATTACAAACCTCGCGGGCATCGCCAAAGTCAGCGAATCATCGCCGTTTACGCGAGGCAAATCAATGCCGAAACCTTTGTAAAGTTCGGCGATATAATCGGGCAATTTGAATTTCAAACCAAAGGCTTCGGCGAGATTATTTCCGGCATCGTGAACAATATCAAAGGTCAAATTATTTTTATTGACAATCGCTGTCAGATGCTCTCGGCGTTGCGGACAAACTGCAACCAGTTCCGCTCCAAGTCTTTGTATTTCTTCATATACGTCTTGCAGAGCTTCCAGCTCCAGATTACAATACGGTCACCAAAAGCCGCGATAAAACGTCAAAACCAACGTGCCTTTGGCGAGCAATTTGGTTGAGTCAACGATGTCGCCGACTTGGTTTTGTAAACTGAAACTTGGTGCAATATCGCCGACGTTCAGTGCAGTTTTCATGATTCCCGAATCTCGCAAATTACGATTTCCGCGAGCCATCAATTCGGCAATTTCGTCGCCGTATTTCGCCTTTCCGGCTTCGCGGCGTTCATCTAATTTTTGTTGTAGAAACATAATTTCACCAAGGCAAATGTTCGCCCAAATGAACAAATCCGCCCGTAATTCCGTCTGCTCCGAGAGTTGCCAGTTGCACCGAAGTTTTCGCTCCGTCTTCAACTTCCATCGGTGCGTTTTCAGTCCCCAAATCGGTTTTCACCCAGCCCGGATGAGCCGCGTTGACCTTAATTTTCGTGTCTTTTAATTCAAATGCAAGATGAACTGTGTAGGCGTTTAAGGCAGTTTTGGAAGCGTTATAAGCCGGAATTTTGAACTGATAATAGTCTGAAGTCGGATCGCTGTGATAGCCGTTTGAACCCAACGCACTCGACACATTGACGATTCTGCCGGCATCGCTTTTCTTAACCAACGGCATCAATTTTTGCGTCAATGCGATCTGGCTAAAGAAGTTTGTTTCAAAGGTTTTACGAAACATTTCAAGCGTCGTTTCACTCGCGGGCGAAGGCATTGAAGTTGAAGAAAACTCAAAATTGACTCCTGCGTTATTAACCAAAATGTCTAACTTGCCGAAATTTTCCTCGATAAATTTCGACGTGGTTTCGTGCGTTTTATCATCATCCACATCAAGGTGAACAAATCGTGCATCAATGCCTTCACCTTTCAGTTTTGCCACGGCTTCTTGCCCGCGTTCCTCGCTTCTCGCACCAATCAAGACCGTGATTCCTTGCTTTCCAAGTTGTCTCGCCGTTTCAAAACCAAGCCCTTTATTGGCTCCCGAAATTAAAGCTACCCTTTTTTCGTTCATATTTTTTACTCCTTATCGAAATTTATTCTTTTATTTTTCACCGCCATTGCGACTAATTTTTCAATTCTCGCATTGCGAGTTTCCAAACGCTTTGCCGAATTTAACCATTGCAAAATCGCTTTCTTCACACCATCCGTAAAAGCATTGAAGTTCGTTTCAGCCAATTTATTTGCATCAAAAGCCTTTTGTAAATCTTCCGCGATTTCAAGATTATCGCTTGCATTGAGCAAATCCCACGAACCATCTTTCTTCGCGGATTCGATTTTTGCGAAACCAATTTCGGTCATTAAACCATTTTCAAGCAACTTTTCAACTCTCGATTTGTTGAGCTTTGACCAAACACTTTTCGGCTTGCGTGGTGTAAAAAGTAACTTCGAGCGTTCTTCGTCAAACTTTCGCGGCAAACTGTCTATCCAACCGAAACACAACGCTTCTTCAACTGCTTCGTCATAACTTACAAATGGCTTTTTCGTATGTTTCTTGAAATAGACAAACCAAACACCTTCTGATTTATCGTAATTTTCCGCTAACCAATCTCGCCATTCTTGCCGTGTAAGCGGATGAAAATCTTCGAATTCATCAATCTTTGCCATAGATAATTACAGGTCGTTTGGCGATGCGGTAAATTTTTAGCACTATAAGTTTCAAAGACACCGCCGCCATATTGCCAAGTGTTAGAAATTCAGGCATTTATTTGACCGGTTTCACTTTCGTAATTCAATGATTTTGTAAGCACCAACATATGTTTAGCCTGAATTCCATTTTCGTAAATCAATTCGGTATAACTGTCTGTAAAAAAATCTTTTTTTATTTCAGTTATCTCAAAACCAAACTTCTGATACAAATAAAGCTGACCTAAACTTGAGTTTGCCGTCCCGATACGAATTTCTTTTTGTTTGTTAGTGGCGGCAATCTTAATAACATTCTCTATCAAATAACTACCAATTCCACGTCCTTGATACTCCGGTTTTACAGCAATATTTTTGATTTCAACGATTTCAGTGGTAAGTGGAAATAACACAATAACCCCAATCGTTTCATCATTTATACTCGCAATAAATACGCTTGACGTTTGTAAATACAGGTCAACCAACAATTTTGAAGGGTCTGCAAGCAGTAAGAGATCATAAGGAATCTGATCACTTTTACCAAGCTTTTTAAATATCAAACTTTGATTCTCATCTTTCATTTAAATACCTGAATGATAACTAACAATCAGTTGGTGAAATAAAACGATTTTCAAAATGCAAAACCTTGCCGTTTTCACACAGAATATTTTCGGTTTTCAGACGCAAAACTTGCTCCTCAAACAATTTCGGTGCTGTAATTTTTCCGCCATCGCTGACAACTCGATGGTACGGAATTTGTTCGCTTTCAACTCCCGAAAGTGTTGTCAAAATATACGCAACGTGTCGCGGCATTACGTCTAAAGATTCGCCGATTGCTTTATACGTTGAAATTTTTCCGCACGGAATTGCTTCGACAAGCGCCAAAACTTCTTTCTTAATTCGGGCAAACGCCGCCGATTTTGCCATCCTATCTTTCCGCCAAAATTCTCTGCCGTAATTTGCTCATCCAACTCAGCCATTGGTCGTAATTACTCGCTTTGCCGACAATAAATTCCGCGACTTTTTTATGCGGCAAAATTAAAAATGTTTCGGCTTCCAATGCTTTCACAACCGCTTCCGCACAATCTTCAACCTCAATCGCTTCCGCCATCAAAAAACTTTCGGGTTCGCCTTCGGGCGTGGCAATCAAGTTCGTTTTGACACCTTGCGGACACAAGCACGAAACTTTAATCCCTGCAATCCCATACGAATACGCAAGATATTCGGCGAACGCGACGGCGGCGTGTTTCGTAACGGAATAAGGTGCGGCGGTCGGATATGTGAGCAAACCGGCGGCTGACGCGGTGATTAAAAAACTGCCTTCGCCGCGACTCAACATCGAAGGAAAAACTGCTCGGCTGAGATAAAGATGCGATAGAACATTGATTTCCCAGATGTTTTGCCAGCTTTCGTTTGAAACTTCCAAACAACCTGCCTCACCACCGATTCCGGCGTTTGAAATAACAACATCAATGCGTCCAAACTTTTCAATAACATCAGCGACAACAGTTTGAACTTCGCTTTCGTTTGCGACATTTAATTTATAAGCAACGCCGTTAATTTCATTAGCGACAACATTTGCGTTTGTTTCGTCAATATCCGTAACGATTATTTTCTCCGCGCCTTCCGCGTGAAAGCGTTCGCACAAACCTTTGCCGATGCCGTTTGCTCCGCCTGTAACGAGGATTATTTTGTCTTTGATTTTCATAAGATTTTAGCCGCGAACAAACACGAAAGGACACGAAAAGAGTGCATAGATCATTTTTCTTTGGAAACTAAATATTGAGCGACATTCGGGTCATTTCGCCAATCGTCGTCTTCGTCCGTAATTTCCTGTCCGTCGAGCAATTCGTCGGCAAGTTTTTCGGCGGCTTGCGCTTCGTCGTAACCTAAATCACCGGGAAGCAACAAACTCGCATCGCCCGTTTTGCGAAAATGTTCTTCGCGTTTTCTTTTATGTCCTTTTGCCATAAGATTTTCGCCCGTTTCTCTCCTTTCAGTTCACGGTTAAAACCACTTTCCCCGTCGTTTTTCTGCCCTCAATCGCCTCGTGCGCTTCCTTTGCTTTCTCTAATGGAAATTCTGTAACTTGAATCTGCAAACGACCTGCGTTGATGTGTCCGAGCAGTTCTTTTGTAAACGCGAATCGGTTTTCGAGCGGTTCATTCATCAGCCAATATCCGCAGATTTTATGGTTTTTGTGCATCAGACTCAGCACCGAAACGTTGAAATCTTGACCGCTTGCCGAACCGTAAATCCACATCGTGCCGTGTTTGGCTAAAACCTTCAGATTTTTGGCGACAATATCGCCGCCGACCATTTCAATCAGCCAATTAACTCCTTTGCCGTCAGTCGCTTGCAAGACTTGTTCAACCCAATCATCTTCGCTGTAATTGATGCAAACATCGGCTCCGAGTTTGGCGACAGTTTCGAGTTTCGCCGAACTCGAAGCCGTTCCGATGACCTTCAAACCTTTGTGTTTCGCCAGTTGCACGAGCAATGTTCCGACTCCGCCCGCCGCCGCGTGAATCAAAATTGTTTCGCCCGATTTGGTTGGATTGAGTAAACCTAAAGCCGTCAAACCTTGGACGAGCAACGCGGTCGATTCGCCGAAACCCAATTCGTCGGGAATCGGCATTGCCGCCAATGCTTTTGCCGAGGCAAATTCGGCATAACCGCCGCTGATTGTCGTTGCTAAAACTCTCTGCCCGATTTTCAAATGCTTGACATCTTCGCCAATCGCTTCAATCGTTCCGGCGGCTTCATAACCGAGCGTGAACGGTAATTCGGGCTTGGTCAAATAGTTACCCGAACGCATCATCGTATCCGCATAATTGATTCCCGCTGCCGCGACTTTGATTAAAACTTCGTCCGCGTTAATCGTTGGTTTGTCGATTTCTTCGAGCGTCAATTTATCAACGCCGCCTAATTCGTGAACTCTGATTGCTTTCATATAATCAAATTTTACGTTGTCGGATTAAATAAAACAAACTCGGCTTGCGTTCTCTGTTTTGTTGCGTGTAACTTGGTTGTAAAGATATGAAAAGTTACGAAATCAGGCAGTTCGGAATCAATGAATTAGCTTTGACGGAACGCGAAATACCGACACCGGACGCGAAAGAAGTGTTGATAAAGTTTCACGCCGCGTCGTTAAATTATCGAGATTTGATGATGATTAAAGGTTGGTATAATCCGCGTTTAAAAATGCCGTTGGTGCCGTTTTCCGATGGTGCGGGCGAAGTTATTTCGATTGGCGAAAATGTAACGCGATTCAAAATCGGCGACCGCGTGTGTCCGATCTTTATGCAAAATTGGTTTGCCGGCGAAATCGATTCAACCAAATCTCGCGGTGCGTCAGGCGGCGATGCCGACGGTTGTTTGCGCGAGTTCGGAGCATTCGACGAAAACGCTTTGGTTCATATTCCTCCGCATCTGACGTTTGCCGAAGCGGCAACTTTGCCGTGTGCGGCGGTTACGGCGTGGAATGCTTTAATCGTTTCGGGCAAACTCAAACGCGACGATTTCGTGTTGCTTCAAGGCACGGGCGGAGTTTCAATCTTCGCCTTGCAATTCGCCAAAATTCACGGTGCAAAAGTTATCATCACAAGTTCATCGGACGAAAAACTGGAGCGTGCCAAACAACTCGGCGCAGATTTTACGATCAATTACAAAGAGCGTGAAGATTGGGACAAAGCCGTGATGGAAATCACCGACAAACGCGGTGTCGATCACGTTGTCGAAGTCGGCGGCGCGGGAACGTTGCAACGAAGTTTGAACGCGGCGAAACTCGGCGGACACATTGCGGTAATCGGTGTTTTATCGGGCAAAGGCGAATTTAATCCGACCACAATTTTGATGAAAGCGTTGAAACTGCACGGCATTTTTGTCGGTTCGCGGGAAATGTTCGAGACAATGAATAATTGTATTTCGGAAAATAAACTAAAGCCGATTGTCGATAAAACTTTTGCCTTTGAAGACGTGCAAGAAGCGTTAAAAACGATGGAAAGCGGTTCGCATTTCGGCAAAATTACGATTGAAATTTAGGCGAGAATAATATCGGAAAGTAAAATCGAGAGCAAAACTGCTTTTCTCTCTCTCGCCGCAGACCGTGCTACAAATATACTTTCAGCCGTTCGCAACGGTTTGATGTCGATTAGAAAGAAGCGAGACCGAATTTGAAAAAAAGAGGAAACTTTTTTTCAAATTCACCGATAACTTATAATTGGAATTTTATTTTACGGAGAATTATTATGCCGCCAAGAATCGGAAGTCAACCAAGAGTCGCCCAAGTTACAACGCCAAGACCAACGCGAGTTGCTCAAACAACGCCTGCTCCAAGGCAAACGCCGCAATCGGTCAGAAGTAATTCAGCTAATGCGAGACGCGGCGAGTTAGCAAACTACGGTTCGCAAAGAAGACAACAAATTCAACGAAACGCAGAAACAGTCGGAAATGTCGTCAGTAATACTGCCAGAGGTTATGACATGAACAGAACATTCCAACGTTATGGTTTAGAGCCGAATCGAGGAGCAACTGTTACAGGGATTCGCGACACACAAGCAGGAAGACCTCGCGGAAACCCGCCAAGACTTCCCGGTGAACCTATAATCAGATTTGACCGAGCAGACAGAGGCACTAATCATCCTCATATTAATATCAATCCTAATTATAGGAACGGAGCACCCGATCCGCACACTAGAATTTCACCGAGAACACTAAGTAATGTAGGGAGAGTAGGAAGAGGTTTAGAGTTTGCCGGAAGAGTTGCACGACCTGTCGCGGTTGTTGTTGATGGTGCCAGATTAGCAAACGCATATAATCAAGACGGCAACAGAATTGGCAGAAACACGATTCGTACCGGCGGAAGTGTTGCCGGAGGTTGGGGCGGAGCCGCAGCGGGAGCTTGGGGCGGAGCACAAGTAGGTGCTGCATTCGGCACAATAGGAGGTCCGTTAGGAATTGCTGCCGGCGGAATTATCGGCGGATTTGTCGGCGGAATTGGTGGAGCGTTTCTTGGTTCGTGGGCGGGAGAACAAGCCGCAGATCGTGCTACAAGATAATAATGACCGAACTTAAAATCGAAATAGACGAATTTGGCGGATTATCTTTTAGTCCGCCTTTCCCTTTTTTATCGAATGCCGCTCAAACTGATTGGGAAAATCTTGTCGCCGAATTTTTGAGCATCTGTTTTGCCGATAAACACCTTTGGATTGTAACCGAAGAAGGGAAAGCTTCCTACTGGTGGTATCTTGATAAAACTTTTTTCGAGTGTGAAATTACGGTTCATAATGAACTTCATCTCTGTGCTTTCACCGAACACTTGAGCAGCAATGATTTTCGGCGAATCGTCGGTACAAGCGATTTTCGTTGGGACGGCATTTTGTTTATTCCCGCCGAATCAAATAATGTCGAGCATTTAACCGCGATTACCGAAAACTTAAACGCCTTTGAGTTTATAAGTTCATTCGGCGACGGTTGCGGAATAACGTGGAATTTGCCGCATCTGCCGCCGGAAGCAATTCTTGACACATTGCGGGCGGTTGCCGGATTAAATAATTTCCAACCTTCGACAACTTAAATTAAAAAAGTAAATTTGCGGCTTACTCGAACCGTTTTTTGTTTGGTATAATTCAGACAAAGTTAAATTTGTTTGTCGCGCCGAAGCCGTTGGGTCGGCAAACGTCGAATAAGTTTACCCGATACTGATTGAATCGATTAAACAGGAGAAATTTATGTCAATTTACGAAATTCCCGTCAAAACCATCGACGGTACAGAAACAAATTTGAGCGAATACAAAGGCAAAACTTTGCTCATCGTCAACGTTGCCGGCAAATGCGGGTTGACTCCGCAATACGAAGGTTTGCAGGCTCTTTACGCGGCGAACAAAGATAAAGATTTTACGGTTTTGGGCTTTCCCGCAAACAACTTTCTCGGTCAAGAACCGGGAACGGATGCCGAAATAAAAGATTTTTGTTCGACTAATTACAGCGTTACGTTTCCGATGTTCTCGAAAATTTCGGCAAAGGGCGACGACCAACATCCGCTTTACAAATATCTGACCGAAACTGCCGCAACCGCCGATATTTCAAACGGTGATGCTTTTGAAGAAAAACTGAAAGGCTTCGGGCAAACACGCGACAAGGCGAGCGATATTCTCTGGAATTTCGAGAAGTTTTTAATCGGTAAAGACGGCGAAATTATTTCGCGAATCGCACCCGACGTAAAACCCGACGACGAAAGAATTTCGGCTAAACTGACGGCAGAAACCGGAAGCTGAAAGCAAAAAGTCTCGAACGAAGCGGAAATCGGTGAGCTTTTCTTCTGCCGATTTTCGCATTTCCGCCTTTTAACCGACAACAAAACTATGCAAAAAAATAAACTGGGAAAAACAGATTTGGAAGTGTCGCGGCTCGGTTTCGGCGGCGCGGAACTCGGCTTTGTACCGAATATCAAGCAAGTCGATGTTGACGCATTGCTCAATTCCGCGCTTGATTCGGGTTTGAATTTAATCGATACTGCCGCCGGATATTTGGAAAGCGAGAGAATGATCGGCGAAGCTGTCGGTCATCGTCGCAAAGAGTTTTATCTCATTTCGAAATGCGGCGAATTAGACGGATTTACGCGGTCTGATTGGTCAAAGAAAGGAATCTTGGAAGCGATTGAAACAAGTTTGCGAGATTTGAAAACCGATTATTTAGACATTGCCCAGTTGCACAGTTGCAGTGCCGAAATTCTGCGTCAAGGCGACTGCATCGAAGGTTTGCAGCGGGCGGTCGAAAAAGGTTACACCCGTTACATCGGATATTCGGGCGACAACGAAAGCGCGAAGGTTGCGATTGAAACCGGTATTTTCGACACGCTGCAAACATCGGTTTCCGTCGCCGACCAATCGCCGATCGACGGCAATATCAAACTTGCGAAAGAAAAAGGTTTGGGCATTATCGCCAAACGTCCGATTGCCAACGCCGTTTGGCGGAATGCCGAAAAGCCCGCCGACGCTTATCATCATCCGTATTGGGATCGCATTCAAAAGCTGAAGTTTGAGTTTTTGCAAAAATCGCTTGAGGAATCAATCTCGATTGCGTTGCGGTTCACGCTTTCGATTGACGGAATTTCCACCGCGATTGTCGGCACCACCAAACCGGATCGATGGCAGGAAAACGCTCGATACGTTGCGGAAGGAAATCTTTCAACCGCCGAGTTTGAAGCCGTTCGCAACCGCTGGCGCGAAGTCGCGGACGATGATTGGATCGGGAAAACTTAGGTCAGCAGGCAGAAGTCGGCAGGCAGAAACCGGTAGTGAAGACATTGCTTTGCAATCAAGTCTGATTCCTTTGCAATCAAGGTAATGCCCCAATAAAGTTTTTGACGTAATTGTTTGCCAAAGAAAACGGAAATAGCTAAAAAAATAGTTTGCAAAATGTACGACATGCTTCAGCTTGTCGATAAAACCTCAGTTTGAATGCGGCTAAACAACGGCAACATACTGAAGTATGTTGTACATTTGTTGTACATTTGCTAAACATTATTTTTCTAACTTTTTATTGGGGCATTACCAATCAAGGTTAATTCCTTTGCAAACGGCGAGATTTTCAATCAATCCTTCTCGGTTGAGGTTATTCGAGTTGTGATTGCGGCGTTGACGGCAACCTCGGAAATTATTTTTGCGTAACATCGGTTATAAGAGGAACTCGCAAATTAGTTTAATGAAAAGGTCAAGAAAGTTTTTCTAATCACTTCATTCTTGACGCTTGAATACCGGCGTGATAGCTTCATATTTTATGGAAAATCTAAAGAAAACACCGCTCAACGACGAACATCGCAAACTTGACGGAAAAATGGTCGATTTCGGCGGTTGGGACATGCCCGTGCAATACAAAGCCGGCGTGATTGCCGAACATCTGGCGACCCGCCAAGGTGTCGGGCTGTTTGACGTTTCGCACATGGGCGAAATCCACGTTGACGGCAAAGACGCGGTGAAATTCATTGATTCGCTGACCACCAACGATGTCACGAAATTGGTTGACGGACAAGCTCATTACTCGGCTCTTTTATATGAAAACGGCACGGTTGTCGATGATTTATTGGTCTATCGATTCGCCGCCGACAAATTGTTTTTAGTCGTCAATGCGGGAACGCAAGATAAAGATTGGGCGTGGATAATCGAACACCGCGAAGGCTTTGACGTTGATCTTCGCCACGCTTCGACCGAGTATTGCCAAATTGCGATTCAAGGTCCGAAGGCAACCGAAATACTGCAAACACTAACCGGCGCGGATTTATCCGCCATCAAATACTATCACTTTACAACCGGCGAAGTTGACGGCGTTGCGTCGATAATTTCCCGCACGGGCTACACGGGCGAAGACGGTTTTGAAGTTTATGCAGACGCATCGAAAGCCGTTCAGTTGTGGAATAAAATGCTTTCGGCAGGCGAACCTTTCGGAATCTTGCCGTGCGGATTAGCGGCACGAAACACTTTGCGATTAGAATCGGCAATGTCGCTTTACGGACACGAAATCAGCGACGAAATAATGCCGCTCGAAGCAAATCTCGGTTGGATTTGCAAACTTAACAAAGAAAATTTCATCGGCAAAGATGCGTTGGTCAAACTTAAAGCAGACGGTTTAACGCGAAAGCTCGTCGGTTTTGAAGTTACCGATAAAGGCATCGCCCGCGACGGTTTCGATGTTTATATCAACGATGAAAAGGTCGGATATGTAACATCGGGTTCGCCCGCTCCGTTTCTGAAAAAGAACATCGGGTTGGCTTTTGTGCCGGCGGAGTTTGCAATTCTCGGTCAAGAAATTAAGATTGATGTAAGAGGCAGAATGTTATCTGCGGAAATAGTGCCGACACCGTTTTATAAACGAGCAAAGTAATTATGTCGTATTCAAGTTTCACGCTTTCAGAGATTGCCGAAAAGTTTCAAGTAAAGATTGAAGCGAAACTTGAGATGTTTTCAGATGCCGAACCGCGTGAAATCAGCAGTTGGTTGAAACAGACATTAGAGATAAATGAAAATTTGGCGTATGCCATAAATACTGAAAAAGCTCGCTCTGAATTGATTGTGATGCCCGTATTAGTCGAACTCCGTGAACAGTTGAACAAACAGATGAGTTTATTTTCGGGCGTTGATTTTACGGTTGACATCGAGCAAGGTTTGAACGGAATTTGTGATTTTTTAATTTCAAAATCTCCGCAACAACTTTATATCGAATCGGCGGTGATTGCCTTAGTCGAGGCAAAAAAGCAAGATTTATCGTTGGCATATCCGCAATGTTCGGCAGAAATGATTGCCGCGCGAATCTTTAATGACCGCAAAGGCAACAATATCAAAACAATTTTCGGCGTTGCCACAACCGGCAGCAGTTGGCAGTTTATGCGTTACATCGATGATAAAATCGAGATTGATTCACGCGAGTATTCGATTGAATCGCCCGAAAAGATACTGGGAATTTTATGGCAGATGATTTCT
Organism: Acidobacteriota bacterium; assembly: GCA_031430435.1. Classification (GTDB taxonomy): domain Bacteria; phylum Acidobacteriota; class Blastocatellia; order Pyrinomonadales; family Pyrinomonadaceae; genus JANNVK01. Next base: position 17,172 of record JANPBM010000097.1, on the reverse strand, counting down.
GCGGATTAGTTGCGGATCAGTTTATGGCGTATTCAAATTTCACAATGGCGGAAATCGAGGCAAACTTTGATGTCATCATCAGTTTGCACTTTGATTTGTTCAAAGATGTTCCGCCAAAAGAGATGAGCGATTGGCTTCGGGAAACTTTGCAGAAAAACACATCGTTGGCAGTCGGCATAAATACTGAAAAAGCCCGCTCGGAAATGCTTGTAACGCCGATTTTAATCGAGATTTACAGCCAAGCGAAGGAAAAAATCAGTTTATTTTCAGGTGTTGATTTTACGGTCGATGCAGAAAGAGGCTTAAACGGTATTTGTGATTTTTTAATCTCTCTTTCGCCAAAGCATTTTTATATTGAAGCTCCGGTAATTGCGTTGGTCGAAGCCAAAAAGAACGATTTACAGCTTGGATTGCCGCAATGTATCGCCGAGATGTTGGCGGCAAGAATCTTTAATGAACGGGCAAATAAGCCGCTCAAAGAAATTTACGGAATCGTGACAACCGGCAGCAGTTGGCAATTTATGCGTTATGTCAACGATAAAATTGAAGTTGATGCAATCGAATACTCGATTGAAACGCCCGAAAAAATACTGGGAATTTTATGGCAGATGATTTCTGCCAACTGAATTAAGATAAATTTATGTCAAACATTTTAGAAAACTTACGTTACAGCAAAGACCACGAATGGGTTTTGATCGAAGGAGATGTCGCCACCGTCGGCATCACGGATTATGCGCAAGAATCGCTCGGCGATGTTGTGTATGTTGACTTTCCGCGTGTCGGCGATTCATTTACCGCTCACGATCCGATCGGTTCGGTTGAATCGGTGAAGGCGGTTTCGGAAATCTTTACACCCGTCGGCGGCGAAATTGTCGAAATAAACGAAAGCGTAAACGACACGCCCGAAAACATCAACAGCGATTGCTACGGCGACGGTTGGATGTTCAAAATCAAAATGAACAACGCGGGCGAAACCGACGCAATGCTCAATGCGGTTGAATACGAAGAATTTATTTCTAATTCTTAACTGTTGATTGTTAATCGCTTATTCGGGCTTTTAATTAACAACTTATAATTAACCATTAACCATTAAAATGAGATATATACCAAATTCACCGCAAGAGATTGCGGAAATGTTAAATATTGTCGGCTTAAAATCTGCCGACGAACTTTTTCGCTCGATTCCGAACGACGTTCAATTAAATAGAGCGTTGAAAGTAACCGAACCGCTGGCGGAAACCGAAGTAATCGCGGCAATGGAAGCATTTGCGAGCAGAAATTCCGGCGCAACCAAGCCGAGTTTTCTCGGTGCCGGCGTTTATTCGCATTATTCGCCGACCGTCGTTGATTATTTGATTCAACGCAGCGAATTTTTCACCAGCTACACGCCGTATCAGCCCGAAGTTACGCAAGGAACGTTGCAATATATCTTTGAATTTCAAACGCTTGTTTGCCAATTAACCGGAATGGAAGTCGCCAACGCATCAATGTACGACGGCTCGACTTCGATGGCGGAAGCGTTTTTGATGGCTCAACGAGTTACCAAAAAAGATAAAATCGTCATCGCTCAAACTGTTCATCCCGAATACTTGGAAGTTGCCAAAACTTACACGCAACACGGCGATTTAAGTTTGGAAACCGTCCGTTTCGATCAAGAATCGGGCAGACTTTTAACCGAAGATTTGAGCAAATTAGACAATAAAACGGCAGCGTTGGTTGTCCAATCGCCGAACTTTTTCGGCTGTATCGAAGATTTACAAACGCTTGCCGAGAAAGCCCACGCCGTCGGAGCATTATTCATCGTGGTTGTCTCCGAAGCAATTTCGTTCGGAATGCTGAAAACGCCGGGCGAATGCGGAGCAGATATTGTCGTTGCCGAAGGACAAAGTTTCGGGATTCCGATGAGCTACGGCGGACCGCACGTCGGGCTGTTTGCCTGCAAAGAAAAATATGTTCGCAGTATGCCGGGCAGATTGGCGGGAATTGCTTACGATAAAAAAGGAAATCGCGGATTTGTATTGACGTTGGCAACCCGCGAACAACATATTCGCCGCGAAAAAGCCACCTCGAACATCTGTACAAATCAAGGTTTAATCGCTTTAGCCGCCACGGTTTATATGGAAACAATGGGCAAAAAGGGATTGCAAGAAGTAGCGATGCAAAACGCCCAAAAAGCCAATTACGCCAAAAAAGAACTGGCGAAAATCGAAGGCTTTTCAGTTCCCTTTTCAACCCCGACGTTCAACGAATTCGTAATCCGCACCAATCGAGACGCGGCTGAATTACTGGAAAAGTTACGAACCGAAAAAGGAATTGTCGGCGGCTTGGCTGTATCGAAATACTATGCGGATAATCCGCACGACATCTTGGTTTGTGTCACGGAGTTGAACACAAAGAAGCAAATCGACGATTTGGTTGAAGGAATCAAAGAGGTTTCAAAATAATGAGCATTAAACAAGTTACATCGCATCCGACGCAGAATGAAGCGTTGATTTTTGAGCGTTCGCAAGCCGGACGAGTCGGCTATATGTTGCCGAAATTGGACATCGAAGAAACAAATTTGGACGATTTCCTGCCAAGCGAACTTCGCCGGACAGACGATCTTGAAGGTGTTCCGGAAGTTTCGGAAGTCGATATTATTCGACACTTTACGCGAATGTCAACGTGGAACTTTTCGATTGATTTGGGAATGTATCCGCTCGGCAGTTGCACGATGAAATATAATTCGCGGCTCAACGAAAAGGTTGCCCGCATCCCCGGTTTTACCAATCTTCATCCGCTCGCGCCTGTCGAGGAATCGCAAGGCGCGTTGGCGTTGGCGTATCAATTACAAGAAGATTTGTCGGAAATCACCGGTTTGAAAGGTGTTACGTTGCAACCTGCCGCCGGAGCGCACGGCGAAATGACGGGCGTAATGCTGATTCGCGCATTTTTGGATAAACGCGACGGCGAAGCGTCAAAGGAACGCCGCGTTATGTTGGTTCCCGATTCGGCGCACGGCACAAACCCCGCCTCGGCTAATATGGCAGGATTTACCGTTAAAACTATTCGTTCAACGCCCGAAGGATTTACCGATCTGGAGCATTTGAAAGAACTTTGCGCGGAAGGCGGAATTGCCGGATTGATGCTCACAAACCCAAGTACGGTCGGACTTTTTGAGATAAACATCAAAGAAATTTGCAGTTTAATCCACACCGCCGGCGGATTGGTTTATATGGACGGCGCGAATATGAACGCGCTTGTCGGCGTGGCTCGTCCGGGCGATATGGGCGTTGACGTAATCCATTTGAACTTGCACAAAACATTTTCGACACCGCACGGCGGCGGCGGTCCGGGTTGCGGTCCGTGTTGTTGTTCGGCGGAACTGGAGCCGTTTTTGCCAACGCCGAGAATCGTCAAGGACGGCGAAAATTACAGGTTCGAATATAACCGCCCCGATTCAATCGGTCGCGTCAAAGCCTTTTTCGGTAACTTCGGAATGTTCGTGCGCGCGTTGGCATATATTTACACGCACGGCGCGAGCGGTTTGCGTGAAGCGACCGAATCCGCCGTTTTGAATGCGCGTTACGTTTCACATTCGCTTGCCGAAGAATTCGACAAACCGTTTGAAGCCGATTGTATGCACGAAGCGATTTTTTCGCACAAAAAACAGACTCGAAAAGGTGTTCACACGCTTGATATTGGAAAGCGGCTGATTGATTACGGTTTCCATCCGATGACGGTTTATTTTCCGTTAATTGTTGAAGGCGCGATGCTTATCGAACCAACCGAATCAGTCGGCAGACAAGATTTGGACGCATTTATTGATGCGATGAAATCAATCGCCAAAGAATCGGAAGAAAATCCGCAACTCGTAATTGATGCGCCGCACACCACGCGAATCGGAAGACTTGACGAAGCAACGGCGGCGAGAAAACCTGTCCTAAGATGGAAAAAAGATATGGGAACTTTGAGCAAAACCGCTTAAAACCTTAACAACTTACTTCTAATTGAAAAGTCGCGAAATCAACTTCGCGGCTTTTTTGCAATATTCTGAAACAATCCTTTCAAAAGTTGCGTTCTAAATTCCGGTTTTCAAAAAACTTTCAAAAATATGAAAAAACTGTCATTACTGTTTATTTTATCGTTTTCTTGTGTAAATTTGTTTGCCCAAGACCTTTATATGCCGCGAAATGTTGCCCAAGCATATAAAACCGGAACTCGTTCCGCCGACGGCAAACCCGGCAAAAATTATTGGCAAAATTCGGGGAACTACAACATAAAAATCGCGGTCAATCCCGAAACTCGCGTGGTCAGCGGAGCGGAGGAAATCGTGTATAAAAACAACAGTCCCGAACCGCTTGTAAATCCGATTATTCGGCTGACAATGAACATTCATCGCCCCGGCATCGGACGCGAAGGTTCTGTTTCCGATGATTATCTTTCGACCGGAATAACGATTGACGAATTTAGGGAAAACGGCGCGATAAAGGCGTGGAAACCCGGGATCGAAACCTTGCAAGGATTCAAATTAACTAAAAAACTGAGTCCGGGCGAAACCGTAAAACTCTCTTTTACTTGGCATTACACGCTTTCAAAAGAGAGCGGACGCGAAGGAGCAACGGAGCCGACCTCATTTTTTATCGCCTATTTTTATCCGCGAGTTGCGGTTTTCGACGACATTGACGGTTGGGACACGACCCCGTTTACCGAAGGACACGAGTTTTACCATGATTTCAATAATTATGTGCTGGAAGTTACCGCACCCAAGGATTATATTGTGTGGTCAACGGGCGATTTGCAAAATCCGGACGAAGTTTTGCAACCGAAGTTTGCCGCTCGTTTGAAAGAATCATACACAAGCGATAAAGTCACCAACATTGCTTCCATCAATGAAATAAAAAGCAAGACAGTTACTGTTCAAAAAGATTTACTGACTTGGAAATGGAAAGCCGACAATATCACCGATGTCGCCTGTGCCGTCAGTAATAACTATATTTGGGATGCGGGAAGCGTTGTGGTTGACAAAAAAAACGGGCGGCGAGCAAGTGTCCAAGCCGCCTATAACGTTGAAGCCGAAGATTATCGAGAAATGGTCGGATTTGTGAAACACGCTCTCGATTGGTGTTCAAACAATTATCCGGGCGTTCCGTATCCGTTCAGCAAAAGCACGGCGTTTCGCGGTGTTGCCGATATGGAATATCCGATGATGATTAACGACAGTTCGTTCCCGAATCCGATGTTCAGCAAATTCGTTGCCGAACACGAAGTTCTGCACTCTTGGTTTCCGTTTTATATGGGAATCAACGAACAGCGTTACGGATTTATGGACGAAGGTTGGACAACCGCGTTTGAAAATTTAATCGGTAAAGAAGATTTGGGCGAAGAAACGGCAACCAAACTTTTTCAACAATTCAGAGTCGGCGGTTGGGCTTTGGATTCGTCGTCGTCGTCTGATTTGCCGATCATTACGCCGGGCGATCAGTTGTCGGGCGCGGCACTCGGACACAACCAGTACGGAAAAGCCGCGTTGGCATATCTGGCATTGAAAGACCTGCTCGGCGATGCCGAATTTAAGCGTTGTCTGCACGAATTTATGAACCGTTGGAACGGAAAACATCCGCTTCCGTGGGATATGTTTAACTCGTTTAATGACGCTTCGGGCAAAAACTTGAATTGGTTTTTCCAAAATTGGTTTTTCAGCCACAATTATATTGATGTGGCAATCGAAAACGTTGCCAAAACCGACAAAGGTTTGACTGTTAATCTGAAAAACATCGGCGGTTTCGCTGTTCCCGTAACTTTTGCCGTAACTTACGAAGACGGAAAGACGGAGAACATATCAAAATCGCCGAAAATTTGGAGCAAAAACCAACGCTCGACTGCGATAGAACTTCCGACAAGCAAAAAAGTTAAGTCCGTAAAAATAGAAAACGGAATTTATATGGACGCGGACGAATCAAACGACGGTTGGATGATGAAATAGAACATTTGACCTTGCGCAAAAAGTAAAATCGATTAAAGCCGCGAACAAAGTTTGCGGTTTTTCGTTTATGCGACCGACAAGTAAACTGTTACTTTAATTCGGCTGTTATTTCCGGCGATCGGGGAACTGATAATCTGCACAATCTGTGTTTTCTTTTAGGCGTATTTGGTTGATTTTGCCCAAACATTCGTTCGAGTCGCTTGAGTTTAAGAAAAACTTGGTTACAATAAAAGGCTGCGAGTAAAAATCGCGGCTTTTTGTTTGAACCAAACCAATTACAATGAACAATTACACAACACGAGAAAAACTTCAGTATTACTTTGAAAACACAATATCTGCCGGACCGCTTGGCGTGATTAAATGGTTGGGCATCGTTTCCGCCGCCTCCGTTTTGGTTTTAGGCTTGATTATTTTGATATTCGGCATCAGCGGATCGACCGAAGACGAATCTCAACCGCTCGGATTTATTGAAGGAACGTGGAAGAGTTTGATGGCAACACTCGATCCGGGAACAATGGGCGGCGACGACGGTTGGGATTTTCGCCTCGTCCGATTATTGGCAACGCTGGTCGGAATCTTTGTAATTTCTATTTTGATTGCGACAATTTCATCGGGCATCGACGAAAAAATAGAAGAATTGAAAAAAGGTCGTTCAAAGGTATTAGAAAGCAATCATACTTTGATTTTGGGTTGGTCAAGCAAGATATTTGCGGTTATTTCGGAAGTAATCGAGGCAAACGAGAATCAACCAAAACCGGTCATCGTTATTTTATCGGACAAAGACAAGGTTGAAGCCGAAGACGAAATACGCGATAAAATAGCAGATTTTAAGAACACGAAACTGGTTGTCAGAAACGGCAATCCGTTGGAATCAACCAGTATCGAAGGTGTCGGCGTGAATCGCGCGCGTTCGATTATTGTTTTGTCGCCTGAAACGGGCAACGCCGATACGCAGGTTATCAAAGTTGTTTTGGGCTTGACGAATCGCAAAAACCGTAAAGCCGAACCGTTTCATATCGTCGCGGAAATTAAAGACGAAAAAAATATGGAAGCCGCAAGTTTGGTCGGCGGCAATGAAGCGATTTATGTGCTTTCGGATGATTTAATCTCCAGAATTATGGCTCAAACTTGTCGGCAATCGGGGTTAAGCGTGGTTTATTCGGAGATATTGCAATTTGAAGGCGATGAAATATATTTTGCCAAAGCCGATTCGCTGGTCGGTAAAACTTTCCGCGATATTTTGTTCGGTTACGAAGATTCAACGATTATCGGTATTTTTACCGCCGCTAAAACCGTTGTCATCAATCCGCCGATGACGACCAAATTTAACGCGGGCGATTCCGTCATCGCCATTTCCGAAGACGATGACACGGTAGTTATAAACGGCAAAAACAATCCGACGATTCAGACGAATTTATTTAACCGCGAGCCTGAAAACAAGGAAACAATCGAAAAAACTTTGATTTTGGGTTGGAACGATAAAGCAACGCGGATAATTGCCGAACTCGATAATTATGTGGCGAAAGGTTCGCAAGTAAAAATTGTTGCCGAAAACGATACGTTGAAAGATGAGGTTTTGAAACTTCAGTTAGAATTAGAGAATCAAACATTGATTGCGGAGATCGGCGATATTGCCGACAAAACCACGTTGGTCAATCTGCAAACAGAGATTTACGATCACATTATTGTTCTCAGCAATCCCGAAATCGACATTCAGGAAAGCGATGCAAAAACCTTGATTTGTTTGCTTCATTTACGAAATTTGAGCGAAAAGGCAAAGAAAGATTATTCGATTGTGACCGAAATGTTGGATTTGCGGAACCGCGAATTGGGTGTTGTGGCGAAAGCCGATGATTTTGTCGTCAGCGATAATTTAGTCAGTTTGTTGTTGAGCCAACTTTCCGAAAACAAAGAGTTAAAAAAGGTTTACGACATACTTTTTGAAGCCGCAGGTTCGGAAATTTACTTGAAACCCGTCAGCCGTTACGTTAAACCCGGACAAGCCGTAGATTTTTATACCGTGTTAGCCTCAGCCGCCGAATTAAACGAAACCGCCGTCGGTTATCGAATTTCATCCGAAAGCAGCAACAGCGAACAGCGTTTCGGGGTAACTATAAACCCCGATAAGTCGAAAAGCGTGGTCTTCAGCCGAGAAGATTTTATTATTGTGCTGAGCGAAAACTAATTTAGTTGTCGGGCAGAACCTGACGACAATCAGACTGAATCGTAAATGCGACCAAACAAAGTAATTTATCATATAAAAAACGACCGAAGATTAACGGAACTTTGGTCGCACTTTACCCGCGAAGAAAAAGAAGACGTGCTTGAACGAATGAAGCACCAAGAAATAAACGATATAGAAAAGGTGTTGCTCGAAGTAAAAACAGGTCAGAATCGTCTCTTTTGAAATCAAATCTCTCTCGCTCACTTAAATTTGCCGTATTTTGTATTTTATCCGCTTGAAAATGCACTGTCAGATTAAGCCACTTAATTAACTGCGTAAAAGCAAACAAACTTTGTGGTCTTTAAATCCAAAATTTCAATAATGAAGATTCGTCCGTCTTCATTCACAGGAGAAAATATATGTGCTTTAACCATTGCAAATCACAACTTTCTTTGCCCGGAATCGGGCTTTTCAGCATCGCCCTACTGTTGACAGCGTTTAGTTTTTCAACGAGTTTGTATGCTCAGATTCGTCCGAACGTAATAGATGCAACCGGCAAAGAATGGTTGCAAATCACTTCGTCGCCGCGAACAAGTTGGAATATCATCGCTCAATACTGTCCGCAAGACGGCATCACGCCTTGCCACGGCGGCGGAATAACCGATTGGGTTTGGGCAACCGACACCCAAGTTTTACAACTGATGAGCCAATATGAGCCGGCTTTGCAGACACAACGCGCGGTCGGCGGACCCGGAGCTTTTTTTAGCGCCGAAAACTTTCTTGCAGGCACGGCGTTTCAACCGACATTTTCATTTTGCGGAACTTACGCTTGCGGCGCTTCGCTGGCGGGCATAACGGCAAGCAAAGACAGTGCGGGTTATCCGATTCAAGGATTCGCAAGTCACGATAATACAAATGTTTCGATTGACGGAAATATCGGTGTCGGTCCGTTACCGACTGCCGACGAAGTGTCGGGTTATCGCGGAACATGGCTTTGGCGGGCAACCGGTCCCGGAGCTTTGGCATACGACGATAACGGACAAGTTACCAATCCGTCGGGCGGAACGGCAGTCGTGAATGTTTTGGCAAACGATTGGATTGCGGGAGTTCGAGCAACCGCTTCAAACGTTTTTATGTCGCAAGTTTCTTCGACCCACGCGGGCGTGACGCTTGATACGGTTGACGGTTCGGTTGATGTCGCAAACGCAACTCCGTCCGGCAGTTACACGCTTAATTATCAAATTTGCAGCAGTTCAAACGCAACAAATTGCGATGACGCAAAGGTTTCGGTTTTTGTCGGTCAATATGTTGTTGATGCCGTAAACGACGCAGGTTGGGCATCGCCTTCGACCGGCGGAACTGCCGTTGCCAATGTTTTGGCAAACGACAAACTCGGCGCAACTCAAGCAACAACCGCGAATGCTGTGATGTCAACAGTTTCAGCTCCGAGCGGAGTCAGTTTGAATACGACAAACGGCGCCGTTAATGTTGCCGCCGGAGTCGGTTTCGGCAATTATTCGTTGGTTTACAAGATTTGCGATAAAACAAATCTTGCTAATTGCGATACTGCGACCGTTGCGATTTCTGTCCGAAGTTATGTGATTGATGCGGTCAATGATTATGTTCGAGCTTCATCCAAAACCGCCGGCAGTCCGATAAATGTTCTGACGAACGACACTTTTAACGGAACTGCGGCAACCGCCTCGAAAGTCAGTATCACCCAAGTATCCGCGCCGATTACGGGAATTACGTTGAATACTTCGACAGGTTTGATTTCAGTCGCAGCCAGAACAAGTTCGGGGATTTATAATATGACTTATAAAATCTGTGAAATAAATGCGCCGACAAATTGCGACACGGCAGTTGCAACTGTCGAACTCAGCGGAAAAGCAAACTGAGTTCGATTTATAATTAACTGATGTTACGCAAATTGTCGGTTGTCAGCCATTGTAACCCGCGACAGCGCGCAGCCCGTAGTGTGAGCTGTGGGAGTAGTTTGAAAAATATCGTTCAAGCCCGTGATAAAGAGCGACAGAGAATTGATACTGTCGCTGTCTTTTCGATAGCTTTTAATTCAAACCTGCTAATTCCCGCCGCTTACGCACCGGACTGCACGCTGACATCCGCGACGCGGACTAAAAAATGTATTTGCGTAACATCCGTTAGTTAATCATCGGAATCTTAACACCATTCTCCATTGCAAATTCAATCGCCTCATCATAACCCGCGTCAATGCGCCAAATCATTAAGTCAGTTTTACTAAACTTTTTACAAATAAAAAAAGCGGGAAACTTCCCGCCTTTGATTGTCTTTATGGTTGCTTCTTTTTGCTTCCGCCTTTCTTTCTATCTGATTTACGGATGTAACCGAAGCCCCCGTATAACGCGCTGTCGGGACCGAAATTGCGGTCGCCTTCAACATCGGCGGCAATGTAATCGCATTCCTTCATCAAATCTTGGTTCAGATTATCGCGTTGAATCATAAATGCTTTCAGACGCGCTTCGCCGTTGGTTATTTCGCTTTCGACATCCGCGATTGCTTGTCTTTTTGCCTTGAACTCAGCCAGAGTTCCTTCCGACCATTTCTTGTCGGGAGCGTTTTCCTGCCAAGAAGTTTCAAACTTTTCACCGCGTTCACGCGATAATTTGAGATGTTTCATCAGCTAACTGCTCTTTCTTAAAGGAGTTTTGCAGATTAGACACATCAGCTGCCAAATCAGCGGAAATCCCGCTCACCAAAGGTTCGGTTCGGCTGATTGCCACAATGCTTTCAATAAATTGATAATAAATACCCGAAGTTAATGCGTTGGAGTTAATTTTTATTATTTGGGTCATAATACCGAATAATTTAATCCTATTCGGCAAGGATTACAAGTAAAAACGAACAAAAACTTCTTTGCGGACATCATTTGTACAAATGTGAGGTTCAAAAAGTTCTCCGTGAACGTTTATTTTGAAAAGTTAAGCCCAAAAACTTCTTTGCGGGCATTTATTTTGCAAATATAATGTTCAAAAACTTCTTTGCGGACAAATACTTTGAAAGATTAAGCCCAAAAACTTCTCGGCGAGGCTTTTATTTGAAAAGTAAGGCTCAAAAAGGTTCCGGCAAGGTTTTCCGCGATGATTTGCAAAAGGTACAACGAACTTTAGTTTGTTGATAATCTCTAACTTCATTCAAACTAAAGTTGCATCAACAAGCTGAAGCGTGTCGTACAATGTCCAACATACTTTATTTTGTTGCCGCCGTTTAGCAACATAAAAACTAAGGTTTATCGACAAGCTGAAGCATATCGTACATTTTGCAAACTAATTTCTTTTAGAAGTATCCATATTCTAAAGCAAAGAATTTCGTCAAAAACCTTTTGTTGAGGCAGTACTTAGCCACACCAATCCGGCTTGACAAATTTTATATATCCAATGTATGGTGTGTTCACAGGTATTTTCTGAACATTTAACGAAAACGAACATTCTTAGAGGATTTATGGCTAGACTATTCACTTTCCTTTTTTTATTTATCTGTATTTTGCTGATCGGTAATGTCGCGGCACAACCCGAAGTAGATACGACATTTGGCGGCGGCGGTTTTCGCCTGAATAATAATGGCGCAATAGCAGATATTGCCGTTCAGCCCGATGGAAAAGTTCTTACTTTGGGCGGGTGCAACAGCCAACTTCCATATGGCTTTTTCACCTTCTGTATTTACAGGATAAACGATAACGGTTCGCCGGATCCCACTTTCGGCGACTTCAGTTTCGGCACCTTCGGTTTTGTGCTGACACGAGTTCCGGGTATTGACAGAGACAGTGAAAGCTTCAGTTCAAGCATCGTTGTTCAAAATGACAATAAGATTCTTGCAGTTGGATTTGCGAAAATATCAGCAGCAGGACATCTTGTCTTCGCGCGATACAAATCAGACGGAGTGCCGGATTCGACATTCGGAACCGACGGTATTAAAATCATTCCGATTAACGGCAGACCTTTAAAACTTGTAATTCAGCCCGACGGCAAGTTTTTGGTTGTCGGTTATCTTGGTACGTTTCCTGATTCTCAACATTTCGTCGCCCGTTATTTAACGAACGGTACACCTGACCCTTCATTCGGAAGCAACGGAATTTCGACACTAACCGTTCCCGGGAATTCAACCAGAGGATTTACCGTTGCTTTACAACCCGACGGCAAGGTATTGACCGGCGGTGCGTTGTCAACTTTACCGGGCGACCCGAATCCGTCCAAGTCTTACTTGCTAACCCGCCTGAATCGTGATGGCTCGCCCGATACTACCTTCGATGATGATGGGTACAGAACAATACCTTTTACTTCGGTTAATAGTAGCGGATTTATAGCAATCGCACTCCAAACTGACGGGCGTATCCTTGCCTTGGGGTTTTTAAATATTCTCTACCGTTTTAATCCTAACGGCTCACTTGACACAAGTTTCGACGGCGACGGTTCCCGTGAGGCTTTGAATGGAGACTTCGGCAGGTCAGACGTATCTGATTTGGTCGTTACGCCGAGCGGCAAAATCACCGTGGTCGGTTTCCCAACTTATTTTTTTAATGGCTTTGTCCCCATCAACTACCGCATAGCCCGTTATCTTCCGGACGGATCGCCTGACACAAGTTTCAGCAATGACGGATTTCTTGATATTGATGCCACGCCCGCAAGTCACGACGGTGCAACAGCGGTTGCAACGGACAACCGCGGAAGAGTTATTATTGGCGGATTGTCAGCGACCGGCGTTATTAGTGACCCTTGGCGGGACGGCTCATTTTCGATGCTCCGTTTGACAGCATCGCCTGTTCAGAACGTCGGAATATCCGGAAGAATTGTCAATCTTGACGGCAGACCTGTCGCAAATGCGTCTGTTACGCTTCAAAGCGGAGTAACGACAATGAAACAGGGTCGGACAAACCAATTTGGTTATTTCAATTTTCAAAATGTTGAATCGGGGCAAACCTACAACGTTTCAGTAAAATCAAAAGGTTTAGTCTTCAACGATCGCAGTTTATTAGTTGATGATGCCATTTCAAACCTTACTATTTTCGGCAAACGAGTAACATCAGATTAGTGAATTATGTGTTCGGTAAATTATTTCTTTGGGATTTGATTAAACATTTCTTGATGAATAAAGTCTAAACCGCCGAGCAGCTCGTTCAAATCATCAAGCGTAAAGATCTTAAAATTATAGGTATAAATATTTTCCGTAAGTTTACCGAATTGCCAAGTTTGTCCGTCCGTGACAATGCCGAAGATTGTCAATAATTTGCCGTATTCTTGTTCATTCATCTTTTGAGCCGAATACATTTCTGCTAAACATTGTCCCCAACCTGCGTCAAAATCGTTTTTCTTGGCTTCGGCAAACAGCAGAAAAGGCGGTTCCAACACAGTCTTGCCAAGTTCCGAACGCTTTGACAAAAAATAGTCGGGCGTGCCGAGCAAAACATCGTCGTATTTGATGTATTGATGACTCCACAGCGAAAAACTCTCGGCATATTTTCGATAGATTTCACGCAATATCGGGAAAATTAAATTTTCTCTGATCGCCGGTTCCGACACGCGGACATCAATGTAAGTTTCGGCAAACTTCAACTCGTCAAGTAACGTCGAACTTGCTTGATATGAATTTATCGCTACAAAGTTTTCTTGTGTGTACTTAATCGAATACTTTTTTTGAACTTCGCTAATCGTCTTAAAATCTGTAAATGCCATTTTGTTTTACCTCTTCACAGGTATTTTAACATACCTTTCTACCGCCTAGACCTCCGCCGAATCGCCAACTTTTTTAATTGTTAATTATCAATGGTTAATTGTTAATGAAGAGTTGCGTCCCGCTTCAATTAACAATTTATAATTAACCGGTAACAATTATCAGCGAATCGCCAACGCCGGCAACGCCGATTGTAAGGGTGCGAATATCTTTTCCAAGATTAGCTGAAGTTTGCCCTATCAATTTCTCGGTTCGGTATCTGACGTTCTGAAAAGATTGTTAATTGAAAACAGCTTAATAATTTCGCCTTGTTTTATACACTGTTACAAACTAAAATCAAACGTTTCTTTGGTAAACCGCTTGGAAATCTCCGAATATTTTTGTAACCTAAATTTTAATAAACTTATGGCATCAGGTATTTTTGCAATTTTAGACGATATAGCTGTGTTAATGGATGATGTTGCTTTAGCAAGCAAAATCGCCACGACAAAAACAGCCGGAATATTGGGTGATGATCTCGCGGTCAATGCGGAAAAAGCAACGGGTTTTGTTTCTTCGCGTGAACTGCCTGTTTTGTGGGCAATTACCAAAGGCTCATTCATTAACAAACTCATCATCGTTCCCTTGGCGTTCGTATTGAATGTGATTTTTCCGCCGGCGATTATCATCGCCTTGCTCATCGGAGGAATTTATTTGGCGTATGAAGGCGTTGAAAAAATCCTTCATTGGATATTTCATCGCAACGAACATTCTCATCCCGTTTCAGAACCACAGCCCGAAGCAGGCGAAGCGGAAGAAAAGGCAAAGATTAAATCAGCGGTCTCAACCGATTTTATTTTGTCGGTTGAAATAGTAATCATCGCGTTGGGAACTGTGTTGGACAAGCCGCTGATTATTCAAATACTTACTGTTGCTGTCGTCGCTTTGATTGCGACGGTCGGCGTTTACGGACTGGTCGCGATGATTGTCAGAATTGATGACATCGGCTTTAAACTCATCGGTTCACCCGAAAACAAAGGATTGTCCGCCAAATTCGGGCAATTTTTGGTCAATCTATTGCCTAAAATTATCCGTCTGTTAAGTGTCGTCGGCACAATCGCTCTGATTCTCGTCGCCGGAGGAATTTTTGCTCATAACATAGATTTTCTCCATCATCTTCTGCCGCAAGTTCCTTCGATTATCAAAGAAGCCGTCTATGGAATTATCGCCGGTCTGATCGCGGTCGGTGCGGTAACGATAGTCAAAAAAATTATTTCATCATTTCGTAAATCCGAAAGCTAATTGTTACCGGTTAATTGTTAATGCCGAATTACGATTTTCTTCCATTAACAATTTATAATTAACGGGTAACAATTAGCTAAGAATCAATATAGCCGTCTCTTTCGTTGCGTTCATCTTCGCGGGTTTTGCCATCGGCAAGGTCAAACCAACGATAATAGCCGTGTTTTGCCAGACTCCAAGCACCTAATCCAAAATGTTTGACAATCTTTTCTTTGATGATTTCACGATTGACCAACCCCTTTTTGCTCAATAAAAAGACCGCATCTTCCTGATCTTTGAAACGTCCCGCAATAAACTTCAAAATAACTAACCATTCGGGCGTGAGAATCGGAATATCGTCAATCTTAACCGCTTCTGCCAACGCATCTTGAAATAGTGCTTTGAATTCGTCATTGCGAATAATCCAATCTATTGAGACAACTTTTTTATCGGTTTCGGCTTGAAAACGCTCACCGCCTTGTTTCAATTGCCCGACAATCTTTTCTTTCGGAATCGGCAAACGTTGATTGGAAATCATATCAATATCTTTCGTCAACCTGTCGCTTCCGTAAAAATTCATTGCCAAACCGCCGACTAAAGCCCAATCGATATTATTTTCATCGGCAATTTTGCTGACAATATCAATCGCTTGCGAAGCTGAATCTTCATCAATTACGTCAAGATTTATTTTTCGGATAGTCATAAAATCAATGATAAATGTTTAATGATAATTGGTAAATGTTACCGCATAAACTTCCGCCGAATCGCCAACTTGTTTTAATTGTTAATTATCAATGGTTAATTGTTAATGAAGCGTTGCATCCCACTTAAATTAATAATTAACAATTAACAATTATTGAAGATTATCCAAAGTTCGCCCAAACTGTCAGCGGTTTGCGATATTCAACATTCTGCAAGGTTAATTTGTTGTAAAAATTTGTCGAAAATCTACTTTGATACCTTCGCTTTCGATTAATTGATTATGTAGTCGTTTTTCACCGATTTTGTCGGTAACAAAAACTGTGTTAGTAAAAGGCTCAACTGTCCACACGGCTTTAACACCGTTTCTGACAAGCAGTTTTGCCTTCGCCAATAAATCTTGAATGTTTTGGCTGGCTGAGATTATTTCGATTGCCAGAGTCGGCATATCGGGATATTTCGTGATGTCTTCAAAGAAATTCGGCTTAACTTTATCTTTCGGGAAAACCGAAATATCGGGAGTCAAACCTTTATCAACATCCAAAGTTAATTCGGGAAGCGGAATAATGTCAGGATTTTGATTGAGTTGCAAAATAGTTTGCAAACAAATATAGCTGTGATTAAACGACGGCATTTCTTCAACTTCCTCAACTTGTTCAATAATTTCCAATTCTTCGGTCATCATAATTTTTACCTCAAACTAACTGTCATTTTAACATAATCATTCTTTTAATTGATAACTGATAACTGCTGACTGATACTGTATTCACCGCATAAACTTCCGCCGAATCGCCAACGTAAGCAACGCCGCTTGCAACGGTGCGAATATCTTTTCCAAGATTAACTGAAGTTCGCCCCAAACTGTCAGCGGTTTGCGATATTTTATGAATCAATATAACCGTCTTTCTCATCGCGTTCTTCGTCCCTGCTTTTACCGTCTGCAATATCATACCAACGCTGATAACCGTGTTTTGCCAAACCCCAAGCTGTTGCTCCGACAACTCTGACTATGTGCGACTTTATCAGACTTCGTTTGACTAATTCTTTACGGCTTAACAAAAAGACCGCATCTTCTTGGTCTTTAAATCGTCCGGCAATGAATTTTAAAATAACTAACCATTCAGGAGTTAGAATTGGAACATCATTTATTTTTACTGCTTCATCAAGAGCAACTTGAAACAGTTTTTTAAATTCATCATTACGAATAATCCAATCAACTGCGACTTCTTTTTTAATCGTTTTTATCAGATAACGCTCGCCGCCTTGTCGCAATAAACCTTTATTTTCTAACGGTAAAAGTTTGTTTGCGATAATATCAATGTCCTTTGTATTTCTGTCGCTTCCATAAACTGCCATCGCCAAACCACCGACCAACGCC
>JANPBM010000096.1:0-49917 GCA_031430435.1 Acidobacteriota bacterium | reverse complement strand
TGTTAGAAAAAGGAAAAGAGGTCATAATCTAAAGTGCAGACTCAAAGTCTCAGTTTGTCTCACAGACTCATCTCTTCCAACAATTATCAAGCGTCCAAGATAATCGTTAAGTAGTCAACTTTCAACATACAAGTTTGTTGTTGTCTAAAATAACATTCAAACTAAAGTTGCATTGATAAGTTAAAACGTGTCGTACAGTTGCAAACGAGTTTTGTTTGAATATTATCAACAATCGCTCGAGTAATTGTTGATAATGTTTGAGTATTTCTTACAAACATTCGAGTATTTATTATAAATGTTCAAACATTTGTTAATAACACTCAAGCATTTCTTATAAATGTTCGAGTATTTATCGTAAACGTTCGAGTGTTTCTTACAAATGTTCAAGTATTTATCGTAAATGTTCGAGTATTTCTTACAAATGTTCGAATGTTTATTATAAACGTTTGAGTTAATGTTGATTTTATAACGCTAAACTCTTTAAGTACTTTCTGAAATCCGTACCTAAATCGTCGCGTTTCAAAGCGAATTCGACGGTGGCGATGAGCCAGCCGAGTTTATCGCCGGCATCGTGGCGGATTCCGTCGAGTTTTACGGCATAAAACGGTTTGCCTTCTTTGAGCATTAACCGCATTGCGTCCGTGATTTGAATTTCGCCGCCCGCGCCTTTCGGCGTGCGTTCGATTGCGTCAAAAACATCGGGCGTGAGAATATAACGCCCGATAATTGCCAAATCGCTCGGAGCATCGGCAAATTTCGGCTTTTCGACCATATCGTTAATCTTAAAAACATTCGGCTCGACTTCTTCGGCATCGATTACGCCGAAACGCGAAATCGCTTCGCCTTCGATTTGCATTGTGGCAATAATCGGAGCTTGGTATTTTTCAAAAACCTCGATCATTTGCAACAACGCGGGTTTTGCCGCATCAACCACATCATCGGCGAGCAAAACGGCAAAAGGTTCATCGTCGGCAAAATCTTTCGCCTGATAAACGGCGTGTCCCAAACCCAACGCCTGTTGTTGCCGCGTGTAATAAATTTTGGTAATTTCGGCAATCCCGCGAACCATGTCAAACATCTCGCGCTTCCCTTTTTCTTTCAGCAAATGCTCCAGCTCAAAAGAAATATCGAAATGATCTTCGATCGAAGTTTTATCGCGTCCGGTTACAATCAAAACCGATTCGATGCCGGACGCAACGGCTTCCTCGACGGCGTATTGAATCAAAGGTTTATCGACCAACGGCAACATTTCTTTCGGCGATGATTTGGTCGCGGGCAAAAATCGGGTTCCCAAACCTGCGGCGGGAAAAACTGCTTTGCGAATTTTCTGTGTCATAATAATTGCGGTAAAATTTGTTTCAAACCGGCGGTTAAAATAAAAATTGTAGGTGAAAAACGTCGGATAAACAACCGTTGGAAATATCAAACCGACGACGCGGGAATAAAAGGCGGCGGAAAACTTATTTATCTGTTGACGATCTGTTCAATAATTCAAAATGAAATTAAACATCGGCATCATCGGCGGCGGAATCGGCGGAATCACAACCGCCGTTGCTTTGCGTCGGTTCGGACATCGCGTCACGGTTTACGAACGTGCCGCCGCGCTTAACGAAGCAGGCGCGGGAATGATGTTGTGGGCAAATGCGATGCGGGTTTTTCTCGAACTAAGTTTAGCCGAAAAGATAAGACCTTTCGGCGGCGAGATGAATCAGTTCCTCGTGCGTTCGAGCAACGGAAAGGTTTTAATGAACATTGCCACCGGAGATTTTGAAGTTCCGTCGCTTTGCATTCGCCGCGCCGACTTGCTTTCTATTTTGGTCAACGAAGTTCCGCGCGACATCATCAAACTTTCGCGCACGCTCAAAAATATCCGGCAAATAGACGATAAAGTCATCGTCGAATTTGAAAACGGCGAGATACACGAACACGATGCGGTTATCGGCGCAGACGGAATCGGGTCGGTTGTCCGCAAACAAATTTTCGACGATTGCCAACCGATTTATCGCGGTTATAAAATTTGGCGCGGCATTGCGACTTATTTCGGCGATGCGGTCGCGGACGGCGAAAGCAGCGAAACTTGGGGAATCGGACAACGTTTCGGCATTCTGAACATGGGCAGAGGTCGCTTTACTTGGTATGCAACCGCAAATAATCCGCGCAATCACGTTGATTCGCCCGACGGACGCAAAGCCGAATTGTTAAATCTTTTCGCCGCTTGGCATAATCCGATAAATCATTTAATTTCAAACACCGCCGATGAATTGATAATGAAAAACAGCGCGTCCGATTTACCGCAATTAAAGCGTTGGGCGAACGGCAGAATTGCGTTGTTGGGCGATGCCGCACATCCGATTACGCCGAATTTGGGACAAGGCGGCGGAATGGCGATTGAAGATGCGTTGGTTTTGGCAAAATGTTTGCAACGCGAACATTCGATTGAAAGAGCATTGAAATTGTATGAATCGCGGCGAATCACTCGCGCCAAACACATTCAACAACGTTCGCGGTTGATGGGAAAAATCGGTCAATGGCAAAATCCGCTGATTGTCGGCGGGCGCGAAATCGTCACCGGTTTGTTGCCCGCCAAATTTTTCGAGTTTAATTTACGACGAGTTTATTCTTATAAAACTTAGAAAAATTTAACTATCGCGTCGCAAGTTATTTCAATCTGTTCTTTTGTCAATTCGGGAAACATCGGCAACGTCAAAAGTCGTTTTGCCTGTCGCTCGGCTTCGGGAAAATCGCCGGTTTTGTGTCCGAAAGATTCATAAGCCGGTTGCAGATGAATCGGAATCGGATAATGAATGCCGGTTTGAATGTCGTGGTCGCCAAGGTGTTTTTGCAGTTCGTCGCGGCGTTCGGTTTGCACAACGTAAAGATGATAAATATGTCGGGCGTAATCGAATTCGGTCGGCAAAATCAAATTTGTATCAGCCAACAAATCGTTGTAAATCAAGGCGTTAGCTCGCCGCATATCGTTCCATTTATCCAGATATTTCAGTTTTACCTGCAAAATCGCGCCTTGCAAACCTTCTAATCTGAAATTATATCCGACAATTTCGTGTTTATATTTTTCAATCGAACCGTGATCGCGAAGCAAACGCGCGTGGCGGGCAACATCGTCGTCGTTGGTAACAATGGCTCCGCCTTCGCCGTAAGCGCCGAGATTTTTGCCCGGATAAAACGAAAACCCGCCGGCTTTGCCCAATGCGCCGACTTTTTTTCCTTTATACAAACTGCCGTGCGCCTGTGCCGCGTCTTCCAACACAAGCAAATTATGCTTTTCGGCAATCGCAAAAATCGGGTCTAAATCCGCCGACTGTCCGTAAAGATGAACCGGCATAATCGCCTTAGTTTTTTCGGTGATCGCGGCTTCTATTTTCGTTACGTCAATGTTATAAGTCGTTGCGTCGCAATCGACAAAAACGGGCTTTGCGCCGGCGGTTGAAACACCTTCGGCGGTCGCAAAAAACGAATTTGTCGGCAAAATTATTTCGTCGCCGCAAGTTACGCCGCTCGATTGCACGGCAACTTGCACCGCCGCCGTTCCGCTGTTGACCGCAATGCAATGTTTCGCCCCGACATATTCGGCAAATTGTTCTTCAAAAATCTGAACTTCTTTGCCCATAATAAACGAAGTGTTATCCAAAACACGCTGGATCGCCGTTGCAATTTCGTCTTTGATTGAATTGTATTGTGCTTTTAAATCGACAAATGGTATTACGCTCATAAAGATTTAGGTTGAACGATTACGCGAAAAATGTCAAAACTAAATTTACCGGTGCGGCAAATTATGATATATATTTGAATTAAACAATTTTGCAACCTTTCCCGCAATTTTGCGTGAATAAATGCGGAGAGAAAAACAGATAAAATTATGAAAAACTTTCGCCGAATTAGAAAAAACGAACTTGGCTTTAACTTGATTGAATTGATGATTGTAATTGCGATTATCGCCCTGCTGATCGGAGTCGGAGTTCCCGCGTGGCAAACAATGGTGCAAAGCGGAAACGAGACGGCAGCCGCGACATCAATTACTCAAACTTTCCGACCTGCTCAGGCTCAATATGCCTCAAGACATCAAGGAAAATTTGCTAAAGATTTTGACGAACTGATTAAGGCAGGTGCTGTGGATGAAAAGTTCAAAGGTTCAAAGCCTGTGATAAACGGATATATTTTTGAGATGAAGGTTGACGAACCTTCCGGAAACAAACCGGCGTTCTGGTCAATTACCGCCGATCCACAACTTGACTCCGGGTTTTCTGCAACAGGAAAACGTCATTTTTATTTTGACTCAACGCTTAATTCGGTTAAGTCAACCGAAGAAAGCCGACCCGCAAAAGCAGACGATCCGGCAATTTAATTTGCGGAAAATTCAGATTAAAAAAGGCAACTCGATTTCTGCGAGTCGCCTTTTTCTGTTTATAAATTATTCGTTTTCGGTTTTGACGAAAAGAGTAAAACTTGGTTTTTCGGGTTTCGGCTTTTCGGGTTTTGGCTTTTCAGGCACGACAATCACAGGCGGTTTCGGCTTCGGCGGCGGTTTGTCGTCGCCTTTTTGCGCCGATGCCGCAAACGATGTAACTAATATAATTGCGAATGTAAATAATAATTTTTTCATCACTAAATTCTTCCTTTTCGCCAAATTTCGGGCGGAGAGTCAGCGTTCTTAATTTTTATAAGCAAAATCGGCGCCAAACTTTATAAAACACTGATTTTACCAATAAACAAGCCGTTTTCACGACTGCACAAACTCAGATGCAACAATTACGACTTACGTTTTCCGCAATTTTTATACGAAAAGGTCGTTTTTAATCAGCCTGTGTGACGAAGCGACAATTTGTCTCACCATCACTCCGTCTCACCGTCTCACAATCGCTCTCGCGTTCCCGACATTTCCGTTCGCGTCAAACACACGCAAGGCAATCGCATATTCGCCGGCTTTCGGCAACGAAACTTCGACTGTGAAACGTTCTTTTCGGCTGTCGGAAATTCCGTCGTCGGCATAAACAGTTTGCCAATCGGAGCCGTCAACCGAAAATTCCGCCCGTTTGATAAAACTCGCGGCTTCGGTCGCATCAAAAATAATTCGAGCTTTATCGCCGATAATTTGGGCGTTTCCGACAGCCGAAACAGTCGGCGCGGTGTTATCAACGTCAATCGGTTCACCTGTTCGTTCGCCCGTCAGCGTTTGCGAAAGCGGATTCGACAGCGAATCTTTTGCCGCAATTTTGAAAACATATCGACCGTCAGCCAACGCCAAACCGTCGATTGTCAAGAAATTTTCACGCAAATCCGACCGCAAAAGTTTGAAGTTTATTTCGCTGACCTCTTTGTAATAAACGTCATAGACAAGTTTATCGGCGTTGCGGTCTTCTGCCGTCCACGTCAAACTTTTGGCACCGCGTTGATAAACTCGGCGCGGCGGGATCGGCATGGCGGGCGGAAGTCCGAAAAGTTGCGGATCGAGGTTGAGCATTTCGACATTCGGGTCGATTTGCATCGGCGGATTTGATTGAAAACCGACGTTGGTCGGCAAAATTTGGATCGATAAAACTTCGGGCGCGATGTTGGCGGAAAGATACGAAATACTGATTTCGTTCAAAACGGCGTTGTTTCGCAAAATCGCTCGCCATTGCAAAAATCTCGCTTTCCCGCTCGAAATTTGTCCCGTCGTCGGCAACCAATCGCTCCACGTTTCGTCCGCTTTTTCGGTATTTCCGGTTCGCGTTTGGATTGTTACGTTTCCACTTGAACGCCACCAAATTCTGCCCCAAAGCGCGGTTGATTTCGCATCGCGGACAGACGATTCGTAAGTTCCTTCGGCGACCGTTTCAGCTCCGAATTTGAAGAGTTTTCCTTGGTTGCTCGACGTTGCAAAGACTGTGTTTCCAACAGTTTTCATGGTTGAAACTTGCCCTTCGCCGGTTTGCAAAACAAGGCTTTCGCGTCCGTCGTTCGTAACCGAATAAACTCTGCCTTTGTCCGCTGTACCGATTAAAACGCCGGTTGAATCGGCGGCAATCGAAAAGCCTGTAACGCTCGAAGAATTCCAAATTACTTCACTTTTTCCGTCGGGCGTGATGCGAAAAACAGCGGATTTTGCAGTTGATAAATCGTAGCGGCTTTTTGGCGGTTGTTCGGGTTGTTCAACCGGCGTAACGGTTGCGGTTGTGCCGTCCGTCGCGGTTACGGTTGTCGGTGTCGGTTTATTTGCCGAAGCCGAATCGCTTAACGCCAACGCATAAACACTGCCGTCGTTCCCGACTGCAATATCGTGAATTTCGCGCAACGGAGCATCAAGCAAAGCAAACGGTTTGCCGTCGGGCGAAAATTTCAAAACCAAGCCGTTTGAATCTGTTCCCGCATAAAAATTTCCGTTTTTATCGGTCGTCAGCGAAATAATGTGCGAATCGCTTGAATCGAATAACAGCGAATCTTCCGGCTTTGCATTCGCCGCTTTGACACGATAAATTTTGCCGTTTTCGCCCGATCCGACAATCAAATTTCCGTCCGCCAAAACCGCCAACGACCAAATATATTTATCGGCGCAATCAAAATAAACTTCGGCTTTTCCGTCCGCTGAAATTTTGTAAACTTTTCCGTCGGGCGAAGTTCCGGCAAACAAACTTCCGTCTTTAGTAACCGCTAAAGCTGAAACGTCAAGTTCGGCTAAGTCGATGAAAAGATTGCCTTTCCCGCTTGCGTCAACCTTGAAAATTTTGCCGTCGTTGCCTGTTCCGAGAAAAATATTTCCCGCCGCATCGACCGTGCTTGACCAAATATAGCTTTGGTCGGTTTTGAATATTTCGGTTAATTTCGGAGCAAGTGAAATTGTGCCGTTTTCGTTGATTGAAACGCCTTTTGAATCGCCGCGAACTATTTCCGAACGAGTATCAATCGTCCAAATTGTCGGCTCGCTTGCGAAAGTCGCGGTTGAAAAAATCAGTAAAACGAAAAAGAGAAAGTGTTTAGAATTCATATTTTTGATTATGACATATCTCGCAAACTCGACAAACTCGCCTTGTATGTGTCAAAATCTTTTTTACTTATTTGTAAATTATTAAGGAGTTTACCAAAAAAAAATGTCAGAAGAATCAACGGCAACAGCCGAAATCACAGAAACGGTTGAAGCCGTAGAAACCGCAGTCGAAGAAGTTGTAGAAGATATTTCGTATCACGCAGTCGAAAAAGAAGGAACTGTAACCGCGATTTGGGAAATGCAAGGTCAAAAGCACGTCCGCACCATCGATCCGCGTTCGCACGAAGGCAAAAATATTTTGGCTTTGTTTGAAACAGCCGCGTAAGGGTTTTTAACGGAAAGTTCAATAAAACTACACGAAATTTATCACGAATAACTTGTGATATTTCGTGTTTTTTTCGTGCAAAAAATTGTGCAAAAAACGTCTGATTTTGTGATGAAACAAATAATGAAACTTAAAACAACTTTGACGTTTATCTTAATCGCAAGCATTTTTACAATGTCTTTGCCCGCCGGCATTTACGCTCAACAAAACATCGATCGATTTTGGGTAAAATTCAAAAGTGCGGTAATAAAAGGCGACAAAAATGCGGTCGCAAATATGACAAATTTTCCGCTTTCGATGCCTTACGGCGTTAAAACCGTGAAAACAAAAGCCGATTTTATCAAACGCTACGATAAAATTTTGAATATGGAAGCCGATGCAAAGCGTTGTTTTCAAACACAAAGTATTGAAAAAGAAGAAAACTCTAAGCGGTATTTTGTTAATTGCACTTTTAAAAGTGAGCCTGAATCAAGCGACAACCGACCAATTTATTACTATTTTGAAAAAACAAAAAGCGGTTGGAAATTTACCGGTTTAGATAACATCAACGAGTAAATTCCAAGTTTACGAAACATCTTGGCGACTTGAACCTTCGATTTCCAAAATCAAATCCGCGCCGTAACATTTTGCGGGCGTTTGATAGCCGATTTGAAAATTTCCGTCCAATACTTTCTCGGCGATTTTTAACGCCGCAAGTGCCGTAAGTGTATAACCTTCAACGACTTGCATTCGCGTTTGAACACGACTTCCGGTGTCGTCGGACGCTTCGCCCCACAATAAAGATTTACCCTGTTTGCGTTCCGTATCGCTTGGTCCGCCGCTCGGAATTTTCGCTTGTAAAAATCTTTGAAACGGTTTTGTTGCCAACAGCCAGCCGATATAACGACTTGTTTTCAACAGTTGCAACGCGGACGGCGGAACAATCGTGTAAACTTCGATGTTCGGGATGTCGGTTGTATAAAACGCGGTCGAAACATCGCCCCACGGAATTGTTACGCCAAGTTTTTTAACGTTGCCGAAATCGATTTCACGAGTTTTGAACGCCGCCGGAACGCTCGTAATTTCGCCGTTTTTGCGAATCGCACCGCCGTTGCCGACATTCAACATCATCGTGGCTTGCGTGCCGTGCGACATTCGCCCGATGCCGTAAAAAGCAAGCGTCAAATTTGTTGCCGTCGGAAGCCGATTTTTCAGATGTTTCGCCAAACAATCAGACGGCACAACATCGAAGCCAACGCCCGACATAATCATCATATTCGAAGATTTTGCACGTTCGTTAAGTTGTGCCATTGCTTCAAATACAGCAATTTCACCGGTAATGTCAAGGTAATGTTTGCCCGTTCTGAGGCACGCTTCGACCATCAATTTCGATGTAATCGAAAACGGTCCCGCACAATGCAGAACGAACGCCGTTTCACGCAACGCAGATTCAAGTTTGTCGGTTTCTTCCAACGCAAAAACACGAAAATCAAGATTAAATTTCTTCGCCAAATCCGCAACTTTTTCGGCATTTCTGCCCGCCAAAATCGGCTTCATTCCGCGTTCTGCGGCAAACCGCACAATCAGTTCGCCGGTGTAGCCGTTTGCTCCGTAAATTAAAAAGTTTTCAGGCATAAAATTAGTCTAAAAGTCTTGTTTCCAGAATCATTTTGAACTTGCGAAGAACCGCAATTATGTGCATCAAATCGGCGTAATCGGTGCAATCAAACGATTTAGAGACACAGTAACTTTTGCCTTCCATCGTCACGAAATACCAAAAACGCCCGATTACATAGCAGCCGTAAATCGGTTTGCCGTTCTTGTTTTTTTCCTGTGCGATTAAAAATGCCTCGATTAACTGAGCAACCGGATCGCCGTTCGGGTCTTTATCTTTTTTGTATCCTTGAAAGTGAAAATAAGGCGTTTTGGCTAAATCTAAAATACCTTTTGCAATCATAAAATCGGTCTTTGTTTTTAGAAAATGACCATCAACGGTTGCTTCGATTGTCTTGTCGAAAAAAGTCCGAATAGTTTCGTTACCTTGTAAATGCGCGAGCTGAATGACAAACGCGATGAAGTTCATTTTCAGGTCTTCTTCTGCCCAAGCATCAATAAATTGGGCGGTATTGTGCAAAATTTGGTCAAAAGTGGCTTGCTCGTTTGCGTTTAATTCGGTTTCGGCATCAAGCCATTCTTTAAGCAGCGGAGCATCGAATTTTGTTCTTTTAAGCTCGAAAATATCAATCAACTCTGCTTCGCTAAATTGTTTAATTTTTTTTCGCATAAATTTTATCTCTCGAACTTTCGCAACCACTTTTCCGGATTAACAATCGCTTTCGGGTAATCAACCCCGTAAATCTTTGCCAAATCGGCGGTTATGTGCAGATTTTTGAGCGGCACATCTTTTAGTTCGGGAAGCCAAAGTTTAACATAGTCGCCGTTTGCGTCATAATTATTTGCCTGTTTCAAAATGCTGAAATAACGGTTTTCACGCGGATCGTTGCCGACTCCGGCGGTGTAACACCAATTTCCCCAATTACTTGCAACATCGTAATCGACCAGTTGACTCTCGAACCATTTTGCTCCCCAACGCCAATCTATCTTCAAATCTTTGGTCAAAAACGACGCGACATTTTGCCGTCCGCGATTCGACATAAAACCCGTCAACTTCAATTCACGCATATTTGCATCGACGAACGGAACGCCTGTTTCGCCGTCCGCCCATTTCTGAAAGTTGACGTTATCGGCTTTCCAATCAATTTGTTCCTCGCGGATTCCTTCGATTTTGAAAATTTTATCGCCGAATTTGAGAGCGACGAAACGGAAATAATCTCGCCAGATAAGTTCAAAAATTAACCAGTAAGTTGATTGGTTTTTGACGCGGGAACGCTCGTATTTTTGAATTTCTTCGTAAATTTTTCGCGGTGAAAGACAACCCAAACCGAGCCACGCGGAAAATTTGGACGAATAATCCGCCCCGATTAAACCGTTCCGAGTTTCTTTGTAAATCTTTAACAAATCTTGCGTCCAAATATAGGCGTTCAAACGCTTTAAGGCTTCGGTTTCGCCGCCGATAAATTGCAGAACGCTGCGGTTATCGGCTTTTGTGTCTTCGTTGAAACCGAAAGTTTTCAAGGTCGGAAGCTCGCTGTCATCGTTGAATTGCGAAAATTTGCTCGGACGCAAAACGCACGGACGAACGCGAGATTGTTTCTCGACAGCTTTGCGAAATTCGGTGAAAATATCGGGTAAATTGTTGATATGAAACGGAATATCGTCGCGGTGAAAAAGTGTCGATTGCCAAAATAAGCGAAGTTCGGCGTTTGATCTTGCCAAATTTTCACGCAATTTTTGATCGCAAATTGTTTCTTCGCTTGTTGCTTCTTGTGCGGCAACCACAAATTTTGCGTCGAATTGTTTAGCAATTTCGGCGACAATAATTTCCGGTTTGCCTGTTTTTACGATTAAATCCGAGCCGAGTTTTCGCAAATTTTCACGCAAATCCGCGACTGATTCGATTAAAAATTTTGTTCGCAACGCACCTGTTTTTTTGAAGCCGAGCGAAGTTTCGGCAAACTGTCTTTCGTCGAAAACATAAACCGAAACAACTTCGCCGAGTTGCGTTGCTTTTACTAGCGATTCGTTGTCGTGCAACCGTAAATCGTTGCGAAACCAATAGATAATGTTTTGCATAAATAGTTAAAATAACCTCAAATTCTTCGTTAAAGTTCGTTCTAATTTGTCTAAAAAATCGTTTCGCGGAATTTCCACAGCACCTAAAACTTCAAAATGCGGTGTCATAACTTGAATATCGAGCCACGTTGCACCGCGAGTTTTGAGATGTTCAATTAAATGTAGAAAGGCGAATTTCGATGCGTTCGAGCGTTCGTGGAACATACTTTCGCCACAGAAAACTCCGGCTGAATCAACGCCGTAAAGTCCGCCGACAAGCTCCGTTTCGTCCCAAACTTCGACGCTGTGTGCCATTCCGAAATCGTGCAAACTGCAATAAGCATCGATAAAATCTTGCGAAATCCACGTTCCGCTCTCGTGTGTACGCGGTGTGTGTGAACAGCGTTTAATTACTTCGCCGAAGCATTTATCAATCGTAAAAGTAAACGTAGTTTTGGCAAGTTCTTTACGCAAACTTTTGGGAATATGCAGATTATCAAACTCTAAAATTGCACGATTTTCAGGACAAAACCAAGGCAGCGGCAAACCGTCAATCGTCCACGGGAAAATGCCGTGTCGATAAGCATTGACAAGGTTTTCGATTGATAAATCGCCGCCGAAACCGAGAATATCGCGTCCGTTATAAACGTAATCGCCGACGGAAATCCATTCGACAAATTCGTGCGTTTTCGGGTCGGGGAATATAATTGTTTGATTTGGCGATTTACTCATTTGTTCATTGAAAGACGGCACAAATTCAAACTCTATTATCGCAAATTTCGGCAATGAATCAATGAGTAAATGAATAAATTAAACGTGAGTTCGGGTTAAGAATTTATTACCACAGAGACACAGAGGCACAGAGAAAAGCAAGTAAAAACTCGTAATTATTGAGTGTTTCTTGACACTTTCAATTAGTTTTTTGTCCGAAATAAAGTAATAATTTTCAAATTATCTTTAAAACTCTGTGCCTCTGTATCTCCGTGGTGAAATTCTTTCTAATCCCGAACTGACGTTAAATCAAACAACTTTCAACTTCCACTTTCCGCGTTTGAAAATTATCAAGCTGACAACCGTAAGTGTTGAAAACGCACAGGTTATCGCCCACAAAACGCCGTGAGTTTTTAATCCGAAATTGTTTGCCAAAACGTAAGCGAGCGGGATTTCAAACATCCAAAAGACGAAAAAGTTTAAATATGTCGGTGTCCAAGTGTCGCCCGCACCGTTGAAGGCGGATTCTAAAACCATTCCGACCGCGTAAAAAATGAAGCCGTAGGAAACGATTCGCAAAGTATCGGTTGCATAATTGACGACGTTCGGTTCGTTTGTAAAAATTGAAACAATTTGACGGGCGAAAATGATGAACAAAATTCCGGTTGTCGTCAAGAAAATTGCGTTGAAAAAGGCGGCTTTCCAGACGGATTTTTCCGCACGTTCGGGCTTTCCCGCACCAAGGTTTTGTCCGACTAAAGTTGCCGCCGCGTTGCTCATTCCGATTGACGGCAAAAGGGCGAAAACAATCACCCGAACGCCGATTGTGTAACCCGCGACGGCTTCGCTCCCGAAGTTTGAAACGACTTTCATCAGACCGATCCAACTTGCCGTGCCGATCGTAAATTGCAAAACTGCGGATGATGAAATTTTGACTAAATTCCACAGCAGAATCGGATCGAATTTACAATGTTTACGTTCGATTGTGATTCTGCCGCGATTGCTCCAAAGCATTGCAAACGCATAGATTACGCCGATTCCGCGTCCGATGCTCGTCGCGATTGCGGCACCCGTAACGCCGAAATCAAAGTAGAAAATAAAAATCGGGGCAAGCATAATATTGAGGATATTTGCCAGCCATAAAACTCGCATCGAGACGGTTGCATCGCCCGCCCCGCGAAAGATTGCGTTGAGCAAAAACAGAAAAACAATGACGAAATTTGTGCCGAACATTATTCGTGCATAAACTGTTCCGAGCGTGATAACGTCGGCTTCGGCACCGATAAGTTTCAGAAAATACGGTGCGAAAATTACGCCGATTACGCCGATTACCGCCGACACAATTAAGCCCAAAATAATAACGTGAAATGCGGTTTTCGCGGCTTCTTCGGGTTGTTTTTCACCGATTCGGCGAGCGATTGTGGCGGTTGCGCCGATGCTCAAGCCAATCGCCATCGCGTAAATTAAGACTAAAACCGTTTCCGTAATTCCGATAACCGCGACCGCATTTGCACCAAGTTTGGCGACGTAGAAAATATCGACGACCGCAAATAAACTTTCACCGAGCATCTCAATAATCATCGGAACGCTCAACAAAAATACCGCCGTACCAATCGAGCCTTCGGTAAAATCACGATTTGAACCGCGAAACGCTTCGACTAAAATGTTTTGAAATTGTTTGAGTTTTGACATAAACTTCAATAAAATATCCGCTTCAGCACTACTTTTTAATGTGCCAAAGTCTTTTTTATGCTTTGATTAGAGCGGTTGAAAAAGGAAGACACCCGGTTGTTGATTTGCGTTCGGCAAACGTAAAACGTTGTGTCGTAGTCTTTGAATTTTTGCGAAGTTTAATTAATTTTCATCGGAATAATACCTGATCGGCTGTTTGAATCATTATTTCCGAGAATCGCAAACTTGTCAAACAAAGACGTTTTGTTCATTGCAAATAAACAATTTATCGTGCATTATCAAAGGTGTTAGTCCTTCTCTCGTGCATCAACGGTGATGCCCGCTTTATGTTTAGTCCGGTGTTTGGATAGTATGAGAGCAGGTTGGATGATAATTACAGAAGTCGCTTGATACAAATTTGAGCATCCGAACCACGACTCTTCGCAGCACAGACCGTTTCTCCGAAGCCATTCAGATTCGATACTTCTTTTAACCCCAAGAAAATCTTCGGGAACAGGTATAACTATAAAATGTCAATGAAATTATATGTCGGAAACTTGTCGTTTCAAACCACAAGCTATGACTTGGAACAATTATTCGCTTCGGTCGGAACAGTAGAATCAGCATCGGTTGTTGAAGATCGTGAAACAGGACGTTCACGCGGCTTCGGCTTCGTTGAAATGTCTTCAACAGAAGAAGGAAACAACGCAATCTCTGAATTTAACGGAAAAGAAGTAAACGGACGCGCTTTGAATGTAAACGAAGCCAAACCACGTGAAGAACGCAGCGGCGGCGGTGGCGGCGGACGTGGTGGTTACGGCGGCGGCGGCGGTGGAAATCGCGGCGGCGGCGGTGGTTACGGCGGTGGCGGCGGTGGAAATCGCGGCGGCGGCGGTGGCGGTGGTCGTGGCGGAAGTCGCGGCGGCGGTGGCGGTGGCGGCGGTTCACGCTGGTAATCGCGTCAGACAAAAGTAAAAAAGTAAAATTCTTTTACGATAACTTTTGAATACGAAATTAAAACACTTTCAGCTTAATTGTTGAGAGTGTTTTTTTCTGGGCTTGTAACCGGTTGACGAACGATTTAAACTAAAAGTTCAGAGTTCAAACTTCAGTTTGTTGCTTACGCTTCAGCGTAGTTTATAAAACATAAATTACCGCCGATTAAGTTTCAGACCGCATTGCTTTGCTCGTGGTTTGGCAAACTAAAGTTTGAACTCCGAACAAACATTTTATGTTAGTTTTAGGAATTGAAAGCAGTTGTGATGAAACGGCGGCGGCGGTTGTCCGCGACGGTCGCGTTATTTTGTCGTCGATTATTTCTTCGCAGATTGATATTCACAAAAAATGGGGCGGAGTGGTGCCGGAACTTGCTTCGCGTGAACATTTGAATAAAATCGACGAAATTTTGGATGAAGCATTGGCGACCGCAAACGTAGAATTAAAAGACATCGACGCGATTGCCGTAACGCAAGGTCCGGGACTTGTCGGCTCACTTTTGGTCGGCGTTTGTTACGCAAAAGCGTTGGCGTTCGCGCTCGACAAACCGTTTATCGGCGTAAATCACATCGAAGGACACGTTTTCTCGGTTAATTTTGATAATCCGCCGGTTGAATTTCCCGCGTTTGCTTTGATTGTTTCGGGCGGACATTCCAATTTATTTTATGTTCCCGAAGAAGGAAAGTATAAAATTATTGCTCGCACACGCGACGACGCGGCGGGCGAAGCCTTTGATAAAGTGTCTAAAATGTTAGGTTTAGGTTATCCGGGCGGACCGATTATCGAAAAAATTGCGAAAGACGGCGATGACCGAAAAATCAAGTTTACGTTGCCTAAAATTTCGGACGGCAAACCTGATTTCAGTTTCAGCGGTTTGAAAACTGCCGTCTCGCGGTATGTGCGCGAGAACGAAATTCAAATCGTTGTTGAAAACACGGAAATCAGCCGTGAAATCAAAGATTTATGCGCGAGTTTTCAATATACGGCGATTAAAATTTTGACCAAATCAATCGAAAAATTAGCGGCTGAATATAATCCGAAAACGCTGATTGTTGCCGGCGGTGTCGCTTGTAACGAATCCTTACGTCAATCTTCGCAACAAGTTGCGGACAGGTTAAAAATCCCCGCATATTTTCCGACCAAGCATCTTTCGACCGATAATGCCGCGATGATTGCCGCCGCCGGAAACTTTCATCTTGAACGCGGCGAACGTTCGGAAATGACGATGACCGCCGATACTTCGATGCGTTTGCAGAATTTTGAGAACGAAGATGCAGAATTGAAACGCCGAAAAGTTCGCTATAAATTGTAAATAAACAAGCAATGATAAATTGTGAATGATGAATTAAAATATCTTAACTCAATAGCTTAGACATTTCAAAATGTCGGAAAACTTAACTATATCTGCTTATGGACACATTGACCGTTGGGCTTGCACAGATTACGCCGGTTTGGTTTGACCGCGAAAAAACAATCGAGAAACTTTTGGCGATTGCTTCGGACGCAAGCGAAAAAGGCTGTGAACTTGTTGTGCTTGGCGGTGAAGCGACAATTCCGGGTTATCCGTTTTGGCTCGAATTGACGAACGCGGCAGTATTTAATTCTCAAATTCAAAAGGACTTTTTCGCTGAATATGCCCGGCAAGCCGTTTGTATCGAACGCGGAGATTTACAACCTTTTTGCGATTTGGCAAAGCAAAGAAAACTGGCGATGTATCTCGGTATTATCGAACGCCCGACTGATCGCGGCGGCAAAAGTCTATATTGCTCATTGGTTTACATAAATACAAACGGCGAAATTTGTTCGGTTCATCGTAAAATGATGCCGACTTACGAAGAGCGTTTAGCGTGGTCAATCGGCGACGGAAACGGTTTGCGGGTTCATAAGTTAAAGGAATTCACGGTCGGCGGTTTGAATTGTTGGGAAAATTGGATGCCGCTTGCCCGCACGTCGCTTTACGCTCAAGGCGAAGATTTTCACGTCGCAGTTTATCCCGGAAACAAGCGAAATACCGATGATACAACAAGATTTATCGCCAAAGAATCGCGTTCGTTTGTCGCGTCGGTTTGCAATGTGATGCGAAAGGAAGATTTTCCGTCTGACACGATTCACCTCGATAAAATTCTCGAAAACGCACCCGACATTTCAGCCGATGGCGGAACTTGTCTTTCCGCGCCAACCGGCGAATGGATAATCGAACCTTTTTGCAATGAAGAAAAACTTGTGATTGCCGTAATCGACCACCAAAAAGTTCGTGAAGAACGACAAAATTTTGATTCGTCGGGGCATTATTCGCGTCCCGATATTTTGCAATTAACGGTGAATCGTGAACGACAAAAAGTGATTAAAATCATTGAATAAGTCAGAATAGATGAGGCAAGCCGCATCAAAAATCCGTCATGACAAACCGGTTTTGAAATAAAAAAAACGCCGCTGAATTTAACGGCGTTGCCCTGATTCCAAACTATTTTTAAAGCGTTACGAATAGTTTGAAACAACTTTTTTACTTAAAACGAAGCTCCGTGGCATTTCTTAAATTTCTTGCCGCTGCCGCAATGACACATATCGTTCGGCTTCAGTTTCGGCGAATCGCGGACGAACGGCACAGACTTTCTCGCTTCTTCGCCTGCCGTCGCCGCGCCTTCAAAAGCACCTGCAAACGCCATTCCCGCCGCTTGTTTTCTGGCGCGTTGCTGCTCCATTTGTTGAATTTGGCGAAGTTCTTCTTCTTCGTCTTTGACGACAATTTCCAGATTAAACAACGCCCGCACCATATTTTGGTCAATCCGATCGAGCATTCCTTGAAACATATTGAAACTTTGCTTTTTGTATTCAACGAGCGGATCTTTTTGTCCGTAGCCGACTAACCCGATGCCTTGTTTCAAATGATCGATCGAAAGCAGATGGTCTTTCCATTGTTGGTCGATGATGTTCAGCACAATGTAGCGTTCGTAGCCGCGAATCGCTTCATCGCCCAAAAGCTGCTCTTTTGCCTCGTATTCGGCTCTCGCTTTCGCCCAAATTGCTTCTTCAATTTGAGCTTGATTCATCGTTTTGTAATTAACGTCGGCATCAACTGCCGGATCGATTGCGTACAAATTTTCGACTTGAGCGGCAAAAGTTTCGATGTCCCAATCCATTTTTTGCGGCAGAAATTGCGCGGTAATATCGCCGAGCAAATCTTTCGCGACACCGTTATCGCCGATAATATATTCGCGTTGTTCAAATTGTGCGATTAACTGTTTACGCAAACCGTAGATTGTTTCGCGTTGTTTATTCATCACGTCATCGTATTTCAAAACGTGTTTACGAGTTTCAAAATTTCGCGCTTCGACGGCTTTTTGCGCACGCTCGATTTGCTTGGAAACCGTTTTCGATTCAATCGCCACGCCTTCTTCCATGCCGAGCCATTCCATCATCGAACGAACTTTGTCGCCCGCAAAAATCCTCATCAAATCGTCTTCCAACGACAAAACAAAGCGTGATTCGCCGGGATCGCCTTGCCGTCCCGCACGACCGCGAAGCTGGTTATCAATGCGGCGTGATTCGTGCCGTTCGGTTCCCAAAATACATAATCCGCCGGCTTTTGTAACTTCGTTATGTTCGGCTTCAATGATTGGTTTTGCCTTCGCAAGTTGTTCGTTAAATTGCTCTTCGGTCGCTTCATCGGGGTTTATTTCGAGCTTTTTGAGCAGTTCGCGTGCCATAAATTCGGCATTTCCGCCGAGCAAAATATCCGTTCCGCGACCAGCCATATTTGTCGCAATCGTAACCGCGCCTTTGCGTCCGGCTTGAGCAATAATTTCGGCTTCGCGTTCGTGATATTTGGCGTTCAAAACATTGTGCGGAACGCCCATTTTAGCAAGTTTCGCGGCAATCAATTCGGAATTTTCGACCGAAACTGTACCAACCAAAACAGGCTGACCGGTTGCGTGGCGTTCTTTGATTTCATCGCAAACCGCTGTCCATTTTTCGGGTAAAGTTCGATAAATAATGTCAGAATGATCTTTCCGAACCATCGCCCGATTTGTCGGAACTTCCGAAACACT
Organism: Acidobacteriota bacterium; assembly: GCA_031430435.1. Classification (GTDB taxonomy): domain Bacteria; phylum Acidobacteriota; class Blastocatellia; order Pyrinomonadales; family Pyrinomonadaceae; genus JANNVK01. The sequence continues at coordinate 31,532 of JANPBM010000096.1, read as the reverse complement.
CAGTTTATAAGTTTCGCCGAATTCTGCGTCTTCGGTTTTCGCCGTTCCGGTCATTCCGCCGAGTTTTTCGTACATCCGGAAATAATTTTGCAGCGTAACTGTTGCCAGCGTTTGGTTTTCGCGTTCGATTGCAACACCTTCTTTCGCTTCAACGGCTTGATGCAATCCGTCGGACCAACGGCGACCAGCCATCAAACGTCCCGTAAAATCATCAACAATAATCACTTCGCCTTCTTGGACAACGTAATGATGATCGCGTTTGTAAAGCGTGTGTGCCTTCAACGCCTGCTCAACGCAATGGAGCAATTCCATATTATTCGGATCGTATAAATTGCCCACGCCGAGCAGTTTTTCGGCTTTATCAACGCCGCCTTCGGTCAAAACAGACGAATGATTTTTTTCGTCCAATAAATAATCGCCCGTTGTAACTTTTGTTTCTTCGTCTTTGTGTCCGCGAACGAGCTTCGGAATAATTTCGTTGGCGATCATATATTTTTCGGTCGCTTCGCCCGATGCACCGGAAATAATGAGCGGAGTTCTCGCTTCGTCGATTAAAATCGAGTCAACTTCGTCAATAATCGCAAAATAATGGTCGCGTTGAACGCACGATTCCAAATCAAACTTCATATTATCGCGTAGATAATCAAAGCCGAATTCGTTGTTTGTGCCGTAAGTAATGTCCGACGAATACGCTTCCTTGCGTTCGTAATCGTCCATATCGTTTTGGATACAGCCGACCGTCAGACCGAGAAAAGTGTGGATTTTGCCCATCCATTCGGCATCACGCGAAGCCAGATAATCGTTGACCGTAATCACGTTTACGCCGCGATTTGTCAACGCATTCAGATACGCGGGCAGAGTTGAAACAAGCGTTTTTCCTTCGCCCGTACGCATTTCCGCAATGTTTCCTTGATGCAGAACAAGTCCGCCGATAAGCTGTACGTCAAAGTGCCGCATTCCCGTAACACGCCGCGAACCTTCGCGGACGACCGCAAATGCTTCGGGCAGAATCTCGTCCAAAATGTCTTGCTCACGCTGTTTGCGGATTTCGGGCGTTTCGGAATTTGCCGTATAATCGGCGACACGCTGTTTGAAACTGACGGTTTTCGTCCGCAGTTCATCGTCCGAAAGGAGTTTTACCGAGGCTTCCAAACTGTTGATCTGGTCAATAATCGGCTGAATTTTCTTGAGGAAACGATCGTTTTCGCTCCCGAATATCTTGGTTAAAAATTTGTCTGCAAAGTTGCTCATAAAAATTGTTAATGGTTAATTGTAAATTGTTAATTACAATCGGAAAGGTGCGGAATTGCGTAAAATTCGCAAATCGCAAATTTGAAATAGAAAATTAAAATTGTGCGTGGATTATTGTTTGATGAGCGAATCTATCGCTGCACGAGGCAAGCGTGTAACGATGAAAACTTGATTATTTTCGGCGGTTACGGTTGTGTTTTCGTAGATGAGTTTTTGAACATTATCTTTACAAATACATCGCAAAAAATCTAAGTTGGCATCGTAAGCAATGTAAAAATTTTTGGCAAGTAAATCATTTGTCTGTGAAAATTTAACTTTATTTATCGAAAGGTTTTCATCCTTATCAAACTCAAGACTAAAATTCAAATCTTTTTTCGTTTGAATTGACGGAAGAAGATTAAAAAATGTTTCAGATTTATCTAACAATCCTTTTTTAGTCTCTTTTTTGAATAAAATTGGTTTGCCGTAGGATAAAGTAAAATCGTTAAAATGCCCTAAATTATAGTCCGCGTTGATTTCAAACCAATAAGATTTCTGTGGAATTTCTTTTTCTAAATCAATTAATGTCTTTACGAAACCGGCATAATCAGAAAATAAGTCTCGGTTGAAACTAAATTTTTGAAGTTTTTCGTTAGATTTAACGCCTAACTGCTGACAACCTTCATCAGGCTTTTTATCCAAATCATCTTGCTTCTCAATTTGGTCTTTAATCTCAAATTTGCTTGTCAACGCTGCTTGAGCCAAAACTTGCGGCGATGCACCAACCAACACCAAGCCGAGATAAACACTCAGCGTAGTTAGGAAAATTATTTGGTTGTAACTTTTAGTTTTGCTCATTGCAACGACTTTTAGAATAGCATTTTTGTTGGTTGTTTTGCTATTCGATAGATTTAACCTCTTGTAATTTTCGACTTATCATTTCTTGGAATGACACTTTCGGTATTTCAATTTTCAGTATGAAATTATTACCTTCCGAAGTTACTTTTGAATTGCTCAGAAGCAATTTTTCATCCGCACCTAGTTTTTTATCGGATGTTTTATCCATTAAAAGTGCCAAAGAAATTAACGCACGAAAACTGCTTGAAATTGTATTTGCCTTATTTTGATTTGGCTGTTCAGATGAAATAATTGCACGAAAGTCTTGTTTATCTTGGCTCAATGAAACTTTTATTTTCTCAATGCCAAGATTTCTCAGATAACCAAGCCAACCGCTATCGCCGACTGCTTCAATCGCATTTTTTGCAATGTCAACAATTTGTTTGTCGCCGTCACTTTTGGTGAATTTGGTTTGTTTTATGTCAAAATGTCCGTCTTTACTTAAAACGCCTTCAAGTTCAACTGAAAACTCTGCGTTCAAATCAATTTCTTTCGCGTCAACTTTGCCCTTTACATTTTCTGCAAAATCTTGCAACAGATGCTTATTGATTGTAATTTCAGTTTGAGCAAAAACCGACAAATCAGCTAAACAAATTAAGCTGATAACTAAGATTATAAGTTTGCCGGTTTTTTTTAACATTGATTATTTCACGATGTTTGCATTCAAGTTTTTGCCGTTCGCAACGCTGTTTGATTGCGGAGTTGTCGTCGCTTTTGCTTTTGCTTCGTGTTCTTTCTTTTTTTGTTCGATTAATGCTTGAACAACATCTTTAGGAAGAATAACATTCAGCACAAAACTCTTACCGTTCGGAGTAACTTTTGCACTTTCCAGAAGCAACTTCTCATCTGCCCCAAGTTTTTTTAACAAAGCCAATTTCAGTAAAAGATTAAAACCATTTGAAATTTTCTTTGCCTTTTCTTCGTCAGGTTGATCGGAAACAATTTCTGCACGAAGATTTTCATCATCTTGAATCAGTTTGAAACTGACTTTTTCGACACCTAAATTTCGCAAATAACCAAGCCACCCGCTGTCACCTAAGGCTTCAATCGCTTCTTTTACTGCTTCAACCGTCTTTTCGTTGCCATCGGATATAACAAATATAGATTTAGGCTTTTTGGTTTTTGGGTCAGGACTATCGTCAAAAAGACCGTCAGCAGTTAAAGTCCCATTCATTTGAACGGTAAACGACTGCCTTAAATCAACTTCGTTTGCCGACATTTTTGCAAATAAATTCCCAGCCATATCGGTCAACGGGGTTTTGTTTATCTTAACGTCTGCAACTGCATCGCTGGTTTGCGGTTTCGGCGTTTTTTCAACTTTCGGATTTTTACCGTTTACCGCAGCATTTTCATCTTCCGTCATTTTTGGCAATTTTTCAGGCGATTCATTTTTCAAAGTCGGGTTTTTAGGTTCTCTCGCAATCACTTTCGGCGTATTGTCTTTGACCTTAGTTTTTCCGTTGTTTGAGAACGGCGAGTCGGGAATTGTTCCCGAAATAGCGTTTGGATTCGGAGTCGGCAAAACCGCGCCTTTCCCGAAACTATTGCCTCCCAAACTACCTTTTTTATTTCCGAGACTGTTCACATTCGGAAAGTTTTGAGCCGGCATTGTCGGATTTACGGTTGACGGAATGCCCGGAAAGCCCGGAATTCCGTTTGGAGAAGCCGAGTTTGCAATCGGACTTCCGTTCGGATCAACAACCGCTAAATCGTTTTCAACAATTTCAGGCTCGAAATAACCTTCCGGATATTTAAACGGCTCCATACTTGAAACATCGACAAAGGTGATGTCCGCATCGTCCAATTCTGTTTTTTCGTAAGGCTCGTTTACCGATGTGCGGTCTGTACCAAGGAACACACTGCCGATATACGCCGCGTCTAAAACCTCACAAACTTTGCCGACATACGGACTGTCGCAAGCCTTTGTTTGTAATAAATTAACTTGGCTGAGTGTGATAAAGGCAACAAAATGAATCGCTAAAGTCGCACCGACAACCTTCCACAACATCGGCGAAGTGTGCGGTTTATTTATTTCGTAATATGTTTCAAAAAGTTCGGGTTCACGCATAATTTTATAAAAAGTCGTTATTAAATTTACTGCTTAAAAGTTTAGACGCAACGCCGTTAAAAAACGTTGCGAACAATCTTGAATTTTATCATTTTTTTGATGATTTGAAAACATTTCATTTTCCGTATATCGTTGCTTTATGTCCGAAATAAAAAAATCTCGCAAGCCGAAACGACAAAAACCGCAAAATGCGCGTTCAAACACCAAACTAAACAGAGAACGCAATTTCAAACGAGAACTTGCGCCCGAAAGTTCGCAAAATTTTGTCGAACGCAAACAAACGCCACAGCAGATTCGAGCGGTTGACAATCTTTTATCGGGAATCGGAACTCCCGCGCCAAAGCCGTTTGTGCCTGACACTTTTCAGCTTGATGCTTTGCAAACCATTGAAACACAAGATGTTTTGGTAACGGCACCAACCGGAAGCGGCAAAACTTGGATTGCTCGCGAAGAAATTCGCCGTCTCTTGGCAGGCGGAAAACGAGCGTGGTACACAACACCGCTCAAGGCTTTGACAAATTCAAAATACGCGGAATTTTCGGCTGAATTCGGAGCGGAAAACGTCGGAATTTTAACCGGCGACCGCAAAGAAAACGCCAACGCGCCGCTGATTGTCGGTACCACGGAAATTTATCGCAATCAGCTTTTTGATGCCTTGCGGACAGGCGAACAGGTGCGGACGGACTTGGTAATTTTGGACGAAGCTCATTATTTGGCGGACGAGGAACGCGGACACGTTTGGGAAGAAGCGATAATCTTGTCGCCGCCGCGAATCAGAATGCTGCTGCTTTCCGCGACGATCGGAAACGCTCAAGAATTTGCAGATTGGCTGGAAGATGTGCGCGGCGTAAAAGTCAAAATCATCGATCGCGGCGGTTCGCGTCCGGTCGAACTTCGAGCGGCTTTTATGAATTTGCACACGCAACTTTTTCCGCTTTTCGACCAAGACGGAAACTTTAACCGCGAAATAGATCAGTTCGCCAAACGCGATTCAAACCGCCGAGATTTCAGACGAAATAATTCAAATCCAGGTCGCAAACGATAGCCGGCGAGTAAAAAGCAGTTCGTTATTTTATGGACAATTATGCCAACCAAAATCGCGGAAATCTTTCGGCTTACGAAGAGTATTTCGCAGGAATGGATGCTTCGATGCAACAAAAAATTGCGTTGACGACCGCACATTTTCCTTCGCGCGGAAAAATTGCCGATATGGGAAGCGGTTCGGGAAGCGGAACTTTTGATTTAGCAAGACTTTACGAACATCTGACGGTGGTCGGCACGGACATCAATCCGATAACAGTCGAATACTCGAACAATCATTATAATTTGCCGAATTTGAGTTTTGAGGTTGGCGATATTGCCGAAAAAATCTTTGCGGATGAAACACTCGACGGTATTTTAGACTCGTCCGTTTTGCATCACGTTACCAGTTTTAACGGTTTTGAGACGAAACAAATTGTCAAAACTCTCTCGAATCAAATTGCCCAACTCAAACAATCCGGCGTTTTGATTATCCGCGATTTTGTGGTGCCGCATAACGCCGAAGCCTTTGTTTTCTTGGACTTGCCAAACAACGACGGCGCGACTTCGGGCGAGATCAACGAACTTTCAACTGCCGCGCTTTTTGAAATTTTTGCGAAAGATTTTCGTTCGAGTGTAAACTTAAACGAAAGCGTGAAGTTTGAAAAGACGGCGTGTTCGCGTAAAGGTTTTTCGCGTTTTTGCGTAACGCTGCGGACGGCGACGGAATTTGTTTTGCGAAAAGATTACCGCGATCATTGGTCGCCCGAACTTTTGGAAGAATATACTTATTTTTCGCAAGCCGGTTTTGAAGACGCTTTCAAAAAAGAGAACTTGCGAATCGTGGTTTCGATGCCGCTGTGGAATCCGTGGATTGTCGCAAATCGTTTCGATTCAAAGTTTTACATTACCGATACGGACGAAAATCAAGTTCATTTTCCGCCGACTAATTATCTGATTGTCGGTGAAAAAGTTGCGAAAAATTCGGGTGTGCAATTATCCGAACAAGCAGTTTCGACCGCAGTTTCGGCAACTTTTCTCGAACTCAAAGGTTATCGAAACAAAGAAACGAATCAAATTTACGAACTGGCGATGCGTCCGAATCAAACCATCGACCTTTTGCCGTGGTTTACGGACGACAACGGACAGCTTTTCGTCTTGGCAAAAAAGGATTTTCCGCGTCCGATTATCAATGCTCAACGCGATGAAAAACATCTGAACCGGGCAAATTATTCGGGTTATTTGACTGAACCGATTTCGGCAATCGTTGAAAATCAAGCGTTGAATTTTACGAGCCAAGCGGCAAAAATTTTGCTTGAGCGGGCAAATTTATCCGAAAATGAAATTATAAAAGTTGGCGCACCGCAGTTTTATTTCACATCGGCGGGCGGAATCGACGAACGAGTCGAGAGTTTTTTGGTGGAAATAAAAACTTGGGAACGCGAGCCGTTCGAGCTTGAAAATTATACGCCGTTTACAAGCGCAGGTTGCGTTCGTGAACTCGATGCGTTGCAGATTTTGCGAGCCTCGCACGTCGGCGGAATGTTTGACGCGCGTTTAGAAATCAACATTTACAGACTTTTGCGATTGCTTAATCGTTCTGCGGGTTCGTGGATTGGAGCCGCTGTCAGCCCGATATCGCAAAGTTTGCAAGTAAAAATCGAGACGAAAATCAACCTTGAAAAACGCCGACTTTTTGAGCCGTGCGAATTGAAAACAAATAATTTTCTATCGCTCAAACGAGCAAAATTTGTCGAAGTTGATTCGCGCGGCGATAATTTAGCCGAACACGAATTCGAGTATGTGGCGCCGCATAATTTGAGCAAAAACACGGTCGCGGCGATTCCTTTTTTTATGGCAAACAACGAAATTTTCGTCGGGGTGGAATACCGCGATTTGCCGGCGGCGCAACGATTTACGGAAAGTTCGCGGCTGGTTTGCGTGCCGGCGTGGCGATTGCCGAAAACTATTTCGCGCAAATTTGAGATTGAACCATTTTTACGCGAAAAATTCCCGCAAGACTTCCAAGTTTCGGTTGATAAAGTCACGGAACTTGGCGGTTCGTTTTTTACGAGTGCGGGAATTACGCCCGAAGTTGTTTATCCGGCGGCGGTTGAATTAAATGCGGAAAGTTTGACGCAAACCGATCTGCAATTCTTTCGGATAAACGACTTACTCGACCGCTTGGACGAAATTCAAGACGCGCATTTATTGATTTCGGTTAATCGTTTGGCACACGCTTTGGGAATTTCAGCCGCAAAATAAGACCGATATTTTTCAAACATTTCAACAAAATGATTTATTTCGACAACAACGCAACCACGCAAACTGCACCCGAAGTTTTTGAGGCGATGAAGCCGTATTTAACTGAATTTTACGGCAATCCGTCGTCGTCGCACACTTTCGGGCGAAACCTGCGACACGCTGTAAAACTTGCGAGAGAACAAGTTGCAGGTTTACTGAACGCCGAAAACGCAGACGAGATTTATTTTACTTCGGGCGGAACCGAAAGTGATAATTGGGCGATTCTCGGTGCATTTGAAATAAATCCGGGCAAAAAACATATCATTACAACAAAGGTTGAACACGAAGCCGTTCGGAAACTTTGCGATAAATTGGAAACACGCGGTTTTGAGGTTTCGCGCATCAACGTCGATGAAAAAGGTTTGCTCGATTTAGCCGAATTAAAAAGCGTTTTGCGAAAAGAAACGGCGATTGTTTCCGTGATGCTTGCCAATAACGAAACCGGCGTAACTTTTCCGATTAAAGCCGTCGGCGAAATTATCAAGGCAAATTCGGACGCGCTTTTTCACGTCGACGGCGTAAATGCAGTCGGTAAAATCCCGTGTGATGTGCAAAATTTCGGCGTTGATTTATTCTCGATTTCGGGACATAAATTTCACGCCCCGAAAGGAATCGGAGCGTTGTATGTCCGAAACGGCGTAAATTTACCGGCAATGTTTATCGGCGGCGGACAAGAAAATTTGAGACGCGCAGGAACAGAAGCGGTTCATCAAATTGTCGGAATCGGCACGGCGGCAAACTTCGTCAAAGATTTTTCACCGATTGAAACCGTTGCAAAGTTGCGTGATAAATTTGAAAATTTTGTTTTGCAAAACATTGAAAACACGCAACTTAACGGCGATGAAACGCAACGTTTGCCGAACACCGCGAGCATTTCGTTTGTTGGGTTGGAAGGCGAAATGATTCTCGCCAAGCTCAACGACATCGGCGTTTGTGTTTCCACCGGTTCGGCGTGCAACGCAAATTTGCACGTTTCCTCCGAAGTTTTGCGGGCGATGGAAACGCCTTACGAAGTCGCCAAAGGCACGATTCGTTTTTCGTTCGGAAGATTTAATACGGAAAATGAAGTTGATTTTGTGACAGCAAAACTGCCGAAAATTATCGCCGATTTGCGGGAAATGAGTTTGTAAAAGTACTTTTGAAAGTGATTTCAAAAAAGAATTTGAAGTCACGATTTTGTTGATGCCGAGAGTCAAAAAGTGCGAAACGAAATCAGAAAACAGAGTAAATTGATCTTGGTCGAACAGTCAGACGGCGACAACGGTTGGCGATGGGGCGGTAATTTGAAGTAAAAAAGTGCCGTGAATTGAAAAATAGTTTGACAACGAGTTTGTTTGCGTTGCGGAAATCAGAGTCGTTTTTTACCGTTGCTCCGAACCTCAAAGACAACTTATTCCAAAGATTATCGCAATGTCAGCAGAATAAATTCCGTTTAAATCAAAAGTTACAATTAGAGTAACCGGTATCGAAATAAAGTTTTCTTCGATTAAAGTCAATTTTAATTTGACCGAAAAAGATTGGACAGTTCCGAATTATACCAAACGGGAATTGGTTTGCGAAAACAGTTGCAGCAAAGTACAACAAACTTCAGTTTGTTGCGGCATTTAATAACATTCAAGCTCAAGTTTATGACAAGCTGAAGCGTGTCGTACTTTCGCAGACCAATTCCTTTCGGGTATAGAAATCAATCCGTCAAACCTTCTAATTGCACCACGCTCGAAATTTCCGTACCGACTTCGTAAAAAACTCGTTCGCCGTCTTTTGAAACAACGAAGCGAAAAATTGCGTCGTTTTCCCACTCGCGCATTTTTTCCGCGTCGGTATTGCTCAACGAAATTTTCCAAAGACTGAAAGGCTTGCCGGCACGCGCGATGACAAACAAATGTTCGCCGTTTTTTGACCAATCGAGAAAAGGAATATCTTCGTGCGGCGGTGTTTCAAGGTATTTCAAAACCTCGCCGGTTTCGGCTGAAAGTAACGTCAGCGACATTTTATTTTCGCCGGTCGGAAAATAACAGGCAATTGTTTTTCCGTCGGGCGAAAGTCGCGGCGTTTTGGTGTTTTTCACGGTCAATCGAGTTTTATTTTCGCCGATTACAGACATTTTCCAAAGTATCTCGGCGGTATTTTCGGCATTTTGAGCAACATAAAAAATCGTGTCGCCGGCGGGCGAGATAATTGCGCTCTTGACAGTTTCGTTTTCGGTCAAGCGGGTTTGATTTGTACCGTCGGGATTTGCCCGCCAAACGCTCATTTTCCCCGAACTATTTGAAAGAAATATCAACGTTTGTCCGTCCTTTGATATTTGCGGAAAAATCTCCGCGCCGGCATCGGAAGTCAGCTGTTTTTTACCGCTGCCGTCTTCGTTGGTTGTCCAAATATCCGCGTTTCCGCCTTCCATCGTCGAATAAACAATTTTTCCGTCATTCGTCCAATCGGCTCCGACCGCCACCAAACAAGCATCGCCGATTCTGGTCGAAATATGGTTCGATTTACGAAAATTATCGAGCGATGCGGATAAAAAACAAGTGAGTTTGTCGGTTTTGACGGCGACTATCGAGTTTGTTTTTTCATTCAAACTGAACCCTGCCGCGCCTTTTATCGCATTGGTCAGATAACGCGCGGAGCCGTCCGCAGTCGAAACAAGCCACAATTCATCGCTTAGAGTCGGCGACGATTCCCGATAAACCGTAACCGCGATTCCCGTGCCGTTTTTGAGCCACGCGGTTTGACCTGCTCGGCTCCACGCTTGATGAGTCAAAATTTTTTGCTCGCCCGTGTCGGTGTTTATAACCGCAATTTGCATCGTTTTTTTATTGTCTTTGAGCAGATTTACCGCAGCGGAAATAAATTTTCCGTCCGGCGACCATGCCGCGCCCGAACTTGTAAAACCTTCGTCCGATTTGCGAATTGTCGAAATCCGCTCGTTTTTGCCGTCAATATCGGCAATTATCAACGCCGTTTCATTGCTTTCGGGGTTTTGTCGGATAAAAGCGAGCTGTTTGTTATCGGGCGAAAGAGCCGCCGAACTTGCAATATTGTCCGAAATTTTCTGCGACGCGCCGCCAAAGATCGGAACTTTGTAGAGCATTCCCGCCGAAGTTTTGTTCAATTCGGATTTTGTGTCAACCGCATAAAATATATATTCGTTATCGGGCGAAAAAGTAACGCCAAGCGCAACGCCGGTCAATTTCGGCACAATTTCGAGCGTGTTTCCGTTTTCGATTTGCCGCAAAGAAAGCGATTGCCGCTCATCTTTAACTTCGACGACGGCAAGATATTTTCCGTTTGGCGACAAAACCGCGTTCCTGATATCCGTATCCGAAAGCAAGGTTTTGGATTGAGATTTTTGAGCCGTCGAGGCGGCAAAACTCAGCCCGAAATATGTCAGCCCGAAATATCCGACTGCCGAAAAAATAATCACCGACAAACCAAAGACGAAAGTTCGGGCGTTAAAAAAACTGTTTGCAATCGATTTACCGCTCTGATTCATAGCGGTTTCGACCGTTTCGGTAGCTGCGGAATCGTGGATTTCTCGGTCGGCGACAATATGAGTTCGCGTGTGTTTTTCGATGACAATGACATCATCGGCGGCAACACTTTCTTCGACCTCCGCCACAAAACGAAAACCGCGACGCGGAAAAGTAACAATAAATTCTTTTTCTTTTTGAAACGCGCGGAGAGTTTTTCGCAACGTCAAAATATTTTGCGACAAAGTTGTTTCTTCGACAAAAGTATCTGCCCAAACCTCGTTCAGCAAAAACTCTTTATCGACTATTTCTCCGCGATGCCGAAGCAAAACAAGCAGCGTTTGATATGCCTTCGGAGTGAGTGAAACAGGAGCGTCCGCATACAAAAGACACCGCCGGTTTGTATCCAAACAGAAATTGTCGAATTTATATAAAGTCAATGTTTTGTTGCTCATATCAGCTTTTATAACTCTTTCAAAAATAATTCAAGTAAAATTTCAACCGGCTTTCAAGACTTTCAAAATAAAACTTTTCTAAAGTAAATACGGATGCGACAAGGAACGCGGATTGCAATTATTAAAAATTTCAAGGCGTGCCGAATTTTCGCAAACCATTAAATAAATGACAAAAATACGAACGGAAATGTTTATCGAAACCCGCGAAATCTGCGTTATCAAACAAAAACGGATTTACGTCAAAGTTTGGTGCAAAGATTGCAACCGCGAAGTCAATATGGTTTCGCCCGCCGAAGCCGCGTTAATGGTTTTTCAAGACACAAAAACCATTTATTCGCTGATTGATAAAAAGCACATTCATTATCGTTGCCTGAAACCCGAAACACCGCTGGTTTGTCTGCGATCGTTGTTTTTAATTTAGCTGTACCAAATAAAGATGAGGCAACTCGGTAAACGGTTGCCTGACCACCAAAAGATTTTAAGCATTATGGAACTTATTTTAGAAAACTTTAAAGGACAAAACCCCGTTGCCGGCAGAATCGAAGCCTTAAAAACTTTGACTAAACTTTTGCTGTACGAAGTAGAATCATTGGCGGAAATTTCGCCCGCCAAAACAAACCAAACGCCGAACGAAACAATCAATTTAAACGACCAAGTTCAGCGTTACGAAATAGATTTGATTTGCAAAGCGCTTGTTTCGGTAAAAGGAAACCAAAGCCTTTCCAACCCAAAACAAAACGATTTCTACCTGCGAATAAAACACAGTATTTTGTCGAGGCTTTTCTGATCAGTATCGTTTGACCGGTTTTATAAAAGTTGCGCGACATTGCAGAGCAGTTCGATAATTTCTTACAGGTTTAATTAAATTTGGTATATTCTTATTAGTCGAAACAAATGAAATCAAACGCAATCTCAACATTTCTGCAATCTCGAATCGAGGCAAACGATTTTCCGTCGTGCGTTTATTTGGTTGCGGAAAAAGGTGAGATAATTTATCGAGATGCACTTGGTTTTGCGGTTGTCGAACCCGAAAAAATTGAAGCGAAAATTGAGACGATTTACGATTTGGCAAGTCTCACCAAACCGCTCGTAACAGGTTTGCTGTGCGCGAAATCGATTGAAAACGGCACGCTGAATTTGGCAAATAAAGTTGCGAAATTCTTTCCGAAATTTAATGCCGGAACTACGATTAAAAATTTATTGACCCATACTTCGGGACTGCCGGCGTGGAAACCGTTTTATTTGATTTGCGATTTGCGATTTGCGATTTTAGATTTGATTGTAAACGAATCTGCCGACGCTAAACCTAATCAATCAATAATTTACAGCGATTTAAATTTTCTTGCGCTTACTTTTTTGCTCGAAAAACTTTACGGAAAACGGCTTGATGAAATTGCACACAATGAAATTTTTACGCCGTTAAAGCTAAAAAACACTTTTTATAATCCGCCGCAAACTTTGCAAAAGAGAATCGCCGCATCCGAATTCGGCAATGAATATGAAAAACAAATTTGCCTAGAAAGAGATTTTACCGACCGGTTTCCGCCTTCCGGCTTTCGCAATTATCAAATTTGGGGCGAAGTTCACGACGGCAACTGTTATTTTATGAACGGCGTTTCCGGACACGCAGGTTTATTCTCGACCGCCGAAGAAACTTTCAAAATCGCACAACAATTTTTAGCGAATCAAACAAAACTTCTCAAACCTGAAACCTGCGAACTTTTTCGCACGAATTTTACGCCCGATTTGAACGAAGCGCGTTCGATTGCGTTTCAACTTGCCGCGACCGACCAATCAACGGCGAGCGAATCTTTGGCAAAAGACAGTTTCGGGCATCTCGGTTTTGCGGGAACTTCGCTGTGGATTGAACCCGACACGGAACGAATTTTTATCTTGCTCACTAATCGCACACACGCGCACGAAATTCCGTTTGTAAACATAAATTCGGTGCGGCGGGCATTTCACGAACTCGCGACGGAGCAATTACATGGAAAATAAACCCACATTCCGCGAAGCCATGCTGTATTGGCTCAAACTCGGCTTTATTTCATTCGGCGGACCTGCCGGACAAATTGCGATGATGCACCGCGAATTAGTGGAAAAACGCAAATGGATTTCGGACGAAAAATTTTCGCACGCACTCAGTTTTTGCATGCTTTTGCCCGGACCCGAAGCACAACAACTGGCGACATACAACGGCTGGCTGATGCACGGCGTAAAAGGCGGAATCGTTTCGGGCGTGTTGTTTATTTTACCGTCGATTTTTATTTTGTTGGCAATTTCGTATATTTACGCAAGGTTTGGCGATGTCCGCGAAGTTTCGGGTATTTTGGACGGAATAAAAGCCGTGGTCGTCGCGATTGTCATCGAAGCGGTTTGGAAAATCGGCAAAAAAGCATTTAAGAAGAATTGGCATATCGCCGTTGCGATTGCTTCGTTTATATCGATTTATTTTCTGCGCGTTCCGTTTCCGCTGATTGTTTTATGTGCCGCAGTCATCGGGCTTTTGATTCCGAATTCCAACTTAAAGATTCCCGGTTCGGCGGAAAGTTCCGCAAACCGCAAACCTTATTCCGCCATCGCCAAAACGTTTTCAGCGTGCCTCGCACTATGGTTAATTCCTTTTTTATCGATACTTTTCACGCTCGGTTGGAAGAGTTTGCCGATGAAAATTTACTTGTTTTTCTCGCAAGCGGCGTTTGTTACATTCGGCGGCGCATATTCGGTATTGGCGTATGTCAATCAATATGCGGTAAATCAATTAGGTTGGATAACGGCACAACAGGCGATTGACGGTTTCGGGTTGGCGGAAACAACGCCCGGACCGCTGATTATAGTTTTGCAGTTCATCGGATTTATGGCAGGTTGGAATAATATCGACGGTTTTAATCCGACTTCGTATGCCGTTTTGTGCGCGTTACTGACAACATTTGCGACATTTTTGCCGTCATTTTTCTTCATCTTTGCGTTTGCCCCGATCATCGAAAGATTTGAAAATAACCAAAAATTGAAAGCGGCGCTTTCGGGCGTAACAGCGGCGGTTGTCGGCGTGATTTTGAACTTGGCGTTGGCGTTCGGGTTCGCGGTAATTTATCATAATAACCAAGTTAGTTGGTTTGCATTCGGATTAAGCGCGCTTTCGCTGATTGTTCTGTTTCGCTTCAAAGTCGATGTTTTGTGGATTGTTATCGGCGGCGGAGTATTGGGATTGGTAAAAACATTTTTTTGATTGATTCTTTTGGTCGCGGAAAATCGGCAGATAATCGTTTAATAAACCGATAAAAAATGATTCGATAAAAATTTTGGCATCTTTTCGGTTAAAATTATCGTCCTACATTTTCAGGAAGTTGCGGAGGAAAATACGATGAAAAAAATTGTTGCTTTTGCGTTGTTCGGGTTGGTCTTCAGCGTGGTGAATTTCGCCCAATCGGGTCGCGGAACTCGTCCGCGAATTGTTGTTACGCCGAATGTTCCGACAGCCTCGCCGAGTCAACCTGCGGAAATTGCAGATTCGACTGTATCAGACGGAGCGACACCGAGACAAGCACCGGTTTTAATCGGCGACACATCATCGAAAAATCAAACGCCGAAAACCCCGCCGGTTTTAATCGGCGATAAAAATTCGCCGACCCCGACTCCGCCTGTTACCGACGACGGAACAGTAGTCGAAGACAATGAAATTATTCAGGTTAAAACTGATTTGGTAACACTTCCGGTTTCGGTAATTGACCGCAACGGCAGATTTATTTCGGGTTTGCAGCAATCGGATTTTCAGATTTTTGAAGACGGACAACAACAGCAAATCGAGTATTTTGCCAACGTAGAATCGCCTTTTACGATTATTTTATTGATTGATGTCAGTCCTTCGACGGAATTCAAAATCGAAGAAATTCAAAATTCGGCGATAAGTTTTACGAATCGTTTGCGGGCGAACGACAAATTGATGGTTGTTTCGTTTGATCGCGATATTCACGTTTTGTGCGAGCCGACAAATAATCGAAATGTGATGCGAAACGCGATTCAGCAAGCTAAATTCGGCAGTGGAACAGGGCTTTACGATTCAATTAAATTTTCGATTGACAGATTTCGCAAGGTTGAAGGTCGCAAAGCAATCGTCATCTTTACCGACGGCGTTGACACACAATCCAACCGCGCAACCTACGAAAGCAGCGTTCACGACGCAGAAGAATCCGATTCGCCGATTTATGCAATCCGTTATGACACATACGCCGAAAATAAAGCCCGCAACGGCGGCTCAACCGGCGGCGGAAAAAGTTCGGGCGGCGGATTACTCGGAGCAATCGTCGGCGCCATAGTTAGAGGCGGAGTTTCGGTCGGCAGCGGAAACAACGGAACAAGCAAACAGGATTACGACAAAGGCAGAATGTATCTCGAAGATTTAGCCGAAGCGACAGGCGGAAGAAGTTTACTCGCAGGCACTTACACAAATCTGGAAGCGTCGTTTGCAAACATCGCCGATGAACTTCGCCAACAATACAGCGTCGTTTATTACCCGACCGTCGAAGGAACGCAAGGACAACGCAAACAAGTAAAAGTTCGCGTAAACCGTCCCGATTTAGTCGTTCGCTCACGCACCGGCTATATTGTCGGCGAATCGGATAAACAAAAAACGCCAAAATAACTTTGCCGATAATTTCAACAAAAGTTATGCTGAATTGATGAGTATTTTGTTGGAAACAAGCGGAATTATGACAACCGTTCAAGACTTAGGTCGGAACGGTTTTCGTTCATTTGGTGTAAATCCGAACGGTACGACGGATAAACAAGCGGCACGTTTAATCAATATTTTGCTTGGAAATAACGAGAATGAAGCGGTTATCGAACTTCATTTCCCTGCTCCTGAAATTCGGTTTGAACAAGACGCAATCATTGCTCTCGGCGGTGCTGATTTTGGTGCGAAAGTAAACGATAAACCGATTGAAAATTGGCGTTGTGTGTCGGTTGAAAAAGGGAGTTTGCTTGAATTTACAGACAGAAACTTTGGCGCAAGATGTTATTTATCCGTTAAAGGCGGTTTTGAAACAGAAAATTGGCTCGGAAGTGCGAGTACAAATCTAACCGCAAATATCGGACATAAGTTGCAAAAAGGCGATGCCTTTCAATTCAAAATTAAGAATTCAACATTAAAAATTATAAACCGGAAACTTTCAAATTCTTTGTTGCCTTACTATTCAAAATTCCCGACCGTTCGTATTGTCGCAGGTGCGGAATTTGAAAATTTGACGGCTTTAAGCGAACAAAATTTACTGAAAAAATCGTTCGGGATTTCTAATCAATCGGACAGAATGGGTCTCAGGCTCGAAGGTCAATCGCTTTATCTGCTTGACTCACAAGAACTTATCTCATCCGCCGTAAACTTCGGCACAATCCAACTATTACCAAACGGACAAATGATAATTTTGATGGCGGATCATCAAACAACCGGCGGTTATCCGCGAATCGCACATATAATTTCGTCCGATCTGCCGCTTCTCGCTCAATTAAATCCAAACGATAAAGTTGCGTTTCACTTAATTTCACACGAACACGCCGAAGAAATTTTGCTGCAAAACGAACGTGATTTGAATTTGCTGAAAATCGGCGTAAAATTCAGTCAACGAGAAATACAATAACGCAAAGAACGGAAAGGTTACGCGAAGAACGCAATGATTTTTATTAAATCGTTAAGTTTGCTCACTATCTGTAAATAGTTTCTTGGCTAAACTTTGCGAACTTTGCGTAAAAAACCGGTCAACAATGATTGATATAAACTGCGATATGGGCGAAGGCTGCGGCAATGATGCCGAGTTGATGAACTGTGTTTCGTCAATCAACATCGCGTGCGGCTTTCACGCGGGCAACGCGACCATAATGCGTAAAACGGTTGAACTTGCAGTAAATAAAGGAGTTAAAATCGGTTCACATCCGAGTTTTTCAGATTTAGCAAATTTCGGTCGAAGCGAAATGGATGTTTCCGCACAAGAAGTTTTCGACATAGTTTTGTATCAAATTTCGGCGTTAAAAGGAATTTGCGAGGCATTCGGGGCAAAACTTAGCCACGTTAAACCGCACGGAGCGTTGTATAATCAAGCCGCAAAAGATAAAAATCTCGCCGAAGCAATCGCCAAAGCGGTCAAAAAACTTGATGCAAATTTGATACTTTACGGACTTTCGGGAAGTTGTCTGATTTCCGAAGCCGAGAAAATCGGTCTGCAAACAAAAAGCGAAGTTTTCGCCGACAGAACTTATCGAACCGACGGCAGTTTAACGCCTAGAAATATGCCGAATGCGTTGATTAGAAACGTTGAAGAAGCAATTAAGCAAGTTTTGCAAATGCTTGAAACACAAACTGTTACGGCAACAACCGGCGAAATTGTAAACCTGAAAGCCGAAACAATCTGCATTCACGGCGACGGCGAAAACGCGGTTGAATTTGCCAAGGCGATTTACAGAACTTTGTTGAATAAAAAAATATAAACTACGAAGTTTTTGCTTTGCTTTTACTTCATGTTACTTCGCGGACAACATTCTTAAATGAAAAATAAATCAATTTCATCAACAATTCTCGGAGCGGCGTTTTTAATGGCGACATCAGCCGTCGGACCCGGATTTTTGACGCAAACGACCGTTTTCACCAAACAACTTGCGGCTAGTTTCGGCTTCGTAATTTTGCTGTCTATCGTCTTGGATATTTTCGCTCAACTGAACATTTGGCGAGTTTTGGTCGTCAGCGAAAAACACGCTCAAGATGTGGCGAACGAAACTTTTTTCGGGAGCGGTTATGTTTTGGCAGTGCTGATTGCGTTTGGCGGTTTGGCGTTTAATATCGGAAATATTGCGGGTTGCGGACTCGGGTTAAACATACTTTTCGGCATCGGCGTTGAACAAGGTGCGTTGATAAGTGCAGTTATTGCAATAGTTATTTTCCTGGTGAAGGAATTTGGGGCGGCGTTGGATTGGTTTGCAAAGATTCTGGGTTTTGTGATGATCGCGTTGATTTTGTATGTCGTTGTTAAAGCGAATCCGCCGATTGGCGAGGCACTTTATCGCACAATTTTGCCTGAAACTATTTCGCCGTTTGCGGTTGTAACGCTGGTCGGCGGAACTGTCGGCGGCTATATCACCTTCGCCGGCGGACATCGTTTGCTTGACGCGGGAATTCGCGGAGTCGAACACATCGGCGAAGCAAACAAAGGTGCAACAACGGGGATTTTACTTACCGCAATAATTAGATTCGCCTTGTTTTTGGCATCGCTCGGCGTAGTAAGTTTAGGTTTGACGATTGATGACGCAAATCCGCCGGCTTCGGTTTTTCAACAGATTGCGGGCGATTTCGGTTACAAGATTTTCGGCGTGATTATGTGGTGTGCGGCGATAACTTCGGTTGTCGGAGCAGCTTATACGTCGGTTTCATTTATCAAAACCTTTCACGCTAAAATCAATGATTACAACAAATACATCATCGTGGCGTTTATCGTAATTTCAACTTTAATCTTTCTGACAATCGGAAAACCCGTGCAAGTTTTAGTTTGGGCAGGAACCTTAAACGGCTTTATTTTGCCGATTGCGTTGGCGTTAATTTTAGTCGCCTCACGCAAAACAAACATCGTCAAAGATTACAAACATCCGTTATGGTTGCAAATTTCCGGCTGGCTCGTAATTGTGATAATGACAGGTTTCAGCGTTACGGCATTGCTTTAAAATCGGTTAAATACGCTTGAACACCGGATTTTAATAAATCCTCGCGTCTGCGCGCCTCACTTCTTCGTCCAATAAATTCCGGCGAACAAACAATCCCGCCCGCTGTTGTTCGAGCGAACTAAGCCGCAAAACGAGTTCTTGACGTTCGTAGTTTTGTTGTTCAACCCGATACGGAAACGCATAACCACCGTAATAATAAGGGCTTCCGTAATTTACATTGACATTTCCGTACCAATTTTTATAACCGATTCCGACATTTATGTTCGCGTAATTTCCATTCAAATAATTTTGATAAATTCGGACATTCGGCGTGGTCCGAACGTTCGTAGTTTGTCCGGCATAACTGTTATTGCCGGCAACATAAATCGTATTCGGCTGAACATAATTAAAAATCGGATATGCGAGCGAAATATAGGTTTGCCGCTTCGGCATCCGCAAAATTTGTCCGCGAAGATAATTTATTTCGGCATCGGTCGCGGCAATTTCCGCCCTGATTGCGTTCATTCGAACTTGAAAATTCGCTTCGGTTTGTTGTCGCTGAACTCTTGATTTTTCCGTGTATTCGTCCAAATTTTTTCGCTCTTCGGCTTCACGCAATGCCAATTCTGCGGGCGAAGGCAAGCCGCGTTTTTTATAATTGGCACGATAATCGGCTTCGTTTTTCAAACGTTCCAGACGGTATTTTTCCAAACTTGCGTTCGTAATATTTTTCCGTTGCGCAAGCACGGAATTTGTCGCAAGCAAAATACATATAATCAATAAAATTCGATGTTTCATAAACTTTCACTCCATTTTGCAAAAATGTTTGATGCAGAATTTTAACATAATATCGCTTAATTTTTGCAAAAAATAACGTCAATGATTCAGTGAACAAATGAATCGATGTTAAAATGAAGATATGAATTTAGAAAACAAAGTTGTCATCGTTACGGGCGGTTCAAAAGGCATCGGGTTTGCGATTGCGGAAAAATTATTAAAACAAAACGCGAAAGTTTTTATCTGCGGACGTGACAAATTTCAGTTAAAGCGAAGTCTGGAAATTTTGAGCGGTTTCGGCGAAGTTGACGGTGAAATTTGCGATATTCGGAGCGATGAGGAAATCGAAGTAATGTTCAACGAATGTTTGCGTGTTTTCGGCGGCGTTGACGTTTTAATTAACAATGCGGGAGTTGCAATAATGGGTAAAACCGTTGAAGAAACAACACTTAACGAATTTAAATTCGTGTTGGAAACAAATCTTTTCGGAGTTTTTTACGCTTGTAAACGAGCAATCCCGCTCATTCGCGAACGTGGCGAAGGTCATATTATCAACATTTCTTCGCTCGCCGGACAAAACGCGCATCCGCGAATGTCATCGTATAACGCCTCAAAATTCGCATTGAACGGTTTTACCGAAGCAATGATGCAAGAAGTTCGCCAAGACAATATAAAAGTGAGTTTGGTTTGTCCGGGTTCGGTCAACACAACCTTTGCAAACGAAAAGGTTACTGACGAAAAAGCGTGGCAATTAAAGCCCGAAGACGTTGCCGAAGTTGTTGTTGATTTACTGAAAAGCGATGCGAGAAGTTTGCCGAGCAAGGTTGAAATACGACCAAGTAAACCGTTGAAAAAGTAAACGGGAAAACTTTTCTTTTGTCGTAAAATTATAGATAATTACGAGTAATTTTTTGTTCACAAGGCTCTGCTAAATTTTCTTGAATTCCGCGATAAACGAATATCTTTTGTAAAGTGGTGTAATTTTTAATTTTCCTAATTCTTGGGTTTCCAACAATTTGAGATGCGGCATTAAATCGCCCCAAAATTGGACGTGAAATTGCCGCAGCCAACCTTGCAAAAGTTTTTGAAAGAAATCCGGTAAATCTTTTTGATCGTAAAAATCAACGATGTAAAAACTTCCGCCCTTTTTCAAATTATCCAACGCATTTGCGATCGATTCTTTCCACGGCGGAATCATCGAGATTGAGTATGAAAAATAAATTATGTCGAACGGCTTATCTAAATCAAATGTTTGCTTATAGTTGAAATTATCGGCAAGCGCGACTTTCAGATTGATATTTTTTAAGATCGCGGTTTTCTCTTCCGCAGTTTTGAGCATTTCAGATGATGCGTCAAGTCCGAAAAAGTTTGTGTTCGGGTATTTTTTCGCCAAAATCTTTAAATTTCGCGCCGTTCCGCAACCGACTTCCAAAACATTTTCGTCTGTTTCAACGCACATTTCCGCAATCAATTTATCGCGTCCGAGCAAATAGTATTTCCGCGTCAAATCGTAAAAGTATCGCTGACGACGATACATTTTATCCATATTTTGAAAGGCTTCCGACATAAATTAAAGTAAATTATAAAGATGAAAACCGCCGTAAATCGACGCGCGATCTTGTTTAAACAATTCGAGCGATAAGTCTTTGTCGTAGTTGAATTTAGCCCGTAATTCTTTCGGCAGATTTACTTCAATCGGCGAGCTTGCTCCTGCGGTTCTGAAAATAATTCGACTTCCTTTTTCGCCGAAATCCGTGATTGCCTGCCACAAATCGGACATAACTTCGGCATTCATCCAATCTTGCGCGTCAAGAAAAACGAACCGGTTAAAAGTATCTTTCGGCGACTGTTTAATTTTATCGGTAATCGAACCTGTTTCGGTATTTAATCGTCTGATATTTACGCGTAATGTTTTGTAATTATCGGCTTTCAGATATTCGGGAAGCGCTTTGCGGTTTTCCGTATCGTACTTGCGTGAGAATGCCTGCCACGCAAAATAATTCTCGTTAATCGGATAATCGACAGCGAGACGTTTTGCCCGTTCGCGGTAAATATCGATAACGCCGGTGCCTTCGCTCAAATCTTTTTTCAGTTCTGCATATTGTTGCGGCGGAATCCCGAGTCCGAACATTGTTATCGGTAATTTTCCGAGCGTTTGAATAATAAAACTGTCAAAGAACGGCGAAAGATGTTTTTCGTAAAGTTTTTCCTGTTCTGCGGGCGATTTTGCGAGTAGAATTTTGTCGGGTTCGCAACCGATTAAACCGGCGAAACGATGAAAAAAACGCAGAAAATAACCATTCCGTGAATGTTCGTAAAGTCCGCCGAATTTGAAGATTTTTATGTTTTTGTCCCAAAATGCACGGGTTGCATCGTCTAAATTCGGACGAATAAAATCTTGGTAGTTTTTGACGTTACGGTTGTGTTTGCCGAAACCGAAGAACGCGAAAAAAGCATCGTAACTCGGCAGCGTTTCAATCGCGGCTTTTTTTAATCGGAGCAGATAAATATGATGTCGGTTAAGATCAACGGCGGTCACGGTTTGCGGTGATTCGATCAAATAATTCAAGGCATTGCAACCGCCCGAAGAAATTGTCAGCACACGCGAATTCTCATCGAGATTTAAGGCTTGCAAATCAACTCGCGGATCTTCCCAAATTTGATTATAGACAAACGCATCAAACCAAACGGCAAACATTTTCTGCAAAATACCTTGTTTAGTCGTTGTTTTTTCGTTTTGAACCGCACCTAAAACTAATTGTTCGTCAGCCATCAGCAAATTATATCGTATCAAGGAAATAAACGCTAAGTCGGGTTTTAGAGCATTAATAAAAGAGTTATAGAATACAAAAAAACAGCTTGACAATATCTTTTATTTATTGCGGCGTTGACGTGAACTCAGATTAGAAAGTGCGGAAATTTTGTGTATCCGAATTGTTTCCTACAACCCACGACTATAAACTACTTTTCCCGTAACCAAGAAGAGAAACTACAGTTGCGTGTTTTGGTAAACAACCATAGAAAACAATCCCGAACACTCAAATGGCTGTGCCGTAACTTTGTCCGCAAAGAAACTGTAACTAAAAAGTTATTTTTCAGGCAATCATTCATTTGTCAGCACCAAAACCGGATCGATGTCCGAAGCCTTCCACGCGGGATATAAAGCGCCGAATAAACTTCCGCCGACGGCAATCGCAATCGCGGTTAAAATCCAACCCCAACTGAACTCGAAAACAAGTTCGACCAGATTTGAAATTATAAACGCAGTCAGGAACGAAACGGCAAAACCAAGCAGTACGCCGAGAACTCCGACCATCAAGGCTTCGCCTTCTATCACTTTGATAATAAACGACTTAGATGCTCCGAGTGATTTTAAAATCCCGATTTCTTTTTTGCGTTCGGTGATGGTTGTGTACATCGAAAGCAACACGAAAATTATGCTCACGAACGCGCCGAGTCCGACTAAAACTTTCAAAAATGTGTTCAATGCGGGAATTCTTTCCTGTGCGTCTGCGACCAAATCACGGGTTAAATTGATTTTATTTCCCGGATACGCGGTGTCTATTCGTTTCGCAACTTCATCGACATTTGCTCCTTCTTTCAGCTTTATCAAAATATACGAACATTTACTTTGGGCTGTCCGAATTTCTTGCATTGCCGCAAGCGACATTTTTATTCTTGCCCCCGAAGGCGGAGAAAATACGCCGACAATTTTGAACTCTTTTTCTCCGTAAAGTTTAATTGTATCGCCGATTTTTTTGTTGTCATTTATCAGTTGGCGTTGGTCAACAACGATTTCACCGTTTTCGGCGGCAGGTTTTCCGTCAACAATTTGCATATCGTTCATTTTTGCAAACGGTTCCCAATCAACGCCGTCGATTTGCTGTAAGCCCCAACGCGCCGTGTTATTTGTAATCAAATCGCGGATAATCGGCACGACCGATTCAACGCCGTCGATTTCCAGCAGTTTCGGACCGTACCGAACATCAATCGGCGTATTGGAACTGTTAATATCCATTCCGCCGGGTTTTGTGAAAACTATTTCGGCTTTCCAATTCGATGCGCGTTTGACCATATCGTTCGACATTCCGCGAGCCAACCCCGTAAAAAGGACGACCAACACCACGCCGAGAGCCACGCCGACAATACTGATAAATGTGCGAAACGGACGAGTTCGTAAATTTGCTAAGACTAATTCGAGCATTGCATTGATTATAACCGATTAAAAATGAAAGCAAAACTTTGACTTTGAAAATGCTGTAATTGTTTTATTTACAAATATTTGCGCCAATTTTCCGGACAGCGGTTCTGTTTTTGTATTTCTAAAATCACCGAATCCGATTTTACTTCTGCAAACGAATAGTTAGTGAACTTTTAATTTAGTGTTATTATTATTTTGTAATTTTTACAAAATAAATAATTTACAGTATCTTATCCCATACAAATATATGATTTATCGTTTTTTATCCGATGCGGATTTCTCGGAAGTTACCAAGGTTTTTAATCTTGCCTTTTCGGATTATGTCGTGCCGGTAAAACTCACCGAACGAGAACTGAATAATTTGTTTATTCAGCGGCATGTTGACCTCAAACGTTCGCTTGGTGTTTTCGCAAACGATGAAATGATTGGGTTTACGGTCAACGGTTTTGGTCTGTGGAACAATGCGGAAACGGTTTACGACATCGGCACAGGCGTACTGCCAAGTTTTCGCCGCCAAAAAATTGCCGAGAAAATGTTTGAATTTATGATTCCGTATTTTCAAAAACAAGGTATCAGGCAATATCTTTTGGAGGTTATCACGGAAAATGAAAAGGCTTTCAAACTTTATAAAAAACTCGGTTTTGAAACAACGCGAAAAGTCTCTCTGATAAAGTCGGAAAATATATTTGAGAGCAATTTACCGATTCCGAAAAGCCTCGAAGTATATGAAATAAGCGAACCTGATTGGAATTTATTACCCGCATTTTGGGACGGAAAACCAACGTGGCAAAATTCCGTCGAATCGATTGCGGCAACGATTCCGCGTAAAACTTATCTGGCTGCTTTTTCGGATAAAAAATGTGTCGGATACACGGCTTTTTCTGCCGCCAAAGGTGTGATTGCACAGTTTGCGGTTGACCCGGAACATCGCCGCAAAGGTGTTGGTTCGGCACTTTTGACCGAACTGCAAAAATATATCGGGAAAGACAAAACCATCAGCGTATTGAACCTTGACGTTGAGATAGAAACGGCTTTTGAGTTCCTTAGAAAGAGAGGTTTCAGCGAAGCGGTTTCCCAGTTTGAAATGATAAAGAGACTGTAAACCTTAAGATTTCCCCGTAAAATTTACAAGCCTTTTCGCCCGTCCGACTGCCAATGATTTTTCTTCGATTTCGTCAATTCGCTTGTTCATATACCAAAACCAAATTGGCGAAAAGAGCGAAAAAATCATCATTCCGGGATAACCTGTCGGCATTTGCGGACTTTGGGGAAGCGAATCCAAAATTTGGTAAGGTTTGCTTGCCTTAAAATGATGATCGGAATGTCGGGACAGTTCAAAGAGAATTGCCCGTCCCAAAACATGGTCGGAATTCCACGAATGTTGCGGTAAAACTCTTTCGTACTTTCCGTCGTCTTTCATTTTTCTGACTAAACCATAGTGTTCAATGTAATTAACGGTTTCCAAAATCAGTTTTCCGACGATTGCCGAAGCAATAAAAGCCAACATTGTTGTCAGACCAAACGCCAGCAAAATAGTCAAAAGCAGAACGATTTGGGCAATCGTGTAACTGACCATTCGATTGTGAAGCGAAAAAATACTTCGTTTATTGCGACGTTGTTTTTCAGTTTCAAACTGCCACGCTTGGCGATAACTGCCGAATTGCGAGCGAATCCAAAAGGTATAAACACATTCATTTCGGCGGGCTGTGGCAGGATCGTTCGGAGTCGCGGCGTTTTTATGATGCCCTAAATTATGATACGGCAAAAAATGATTTTCCAACGAAATAAGCAACGAAATTTCGCCTAAAAATTGTTCAAAACGGCTCGTTCGATGTCCTAATTCGTGTCCGAGATTGATGGCGATTCCGCCCACAACTCCCATCGAAAAAATTCTGCCGAAAAAATCGAAATTTGTCAGATTTTTATCCGAAATCGTGAACAGAAATAACCCCGAAACACCAACCAAAACCGGAACCGTCCAATACAAAAACCGGTCAAAAAACACGGCATTTGTCCGAATGGTTTTTTCTTCGATATTAAAATTGGTGTTGTCGGCGGGTAAAAAAAGTTCTAAAACCGGTACTATCCCGAAAATCAAAATCGCGGGTGAAAGCGTCAGAAAACCGCTTGTCGTAAAAGCAACAAAGGCAGCAAGCGGAAAGGCTGAAACGACAAAATACTTTAGTTTTCCAAATTTGATTTGAGCGATTTGCAGACCGGCATTGGTTAGAATCAGAGAATCAAATGTAATTTTCATACGCCAAAGATATGACAGAAATCGAAAATATTATTTGACCAATATCAAAAACACATTTGATAAATGTCAAAAAATCACTTTTTGGCTCGGATGCGACTCAGAGTTTCCTGCGTGATTCCAAGATAGGAAGCAATGTGTCCGAGCGAGACTCTTTGGAGTAAATCGGGATGTTTTTTGGTGATAAATTCGTAACGTTGTTGAGCGTTTTGAAACTGTAAAGCGGCGTTTTTATCAAGCGTTTGTTCCAGAATTTGAATTAAAATTAAACGGCTCACATGCTCGACTTCGGGAAAATTTTCAAATAAAGTTTCCAAATCGGCATAGGTCATCGAATAAACGGTTGAATCTTCCAAAAGTTCGATAAAATAACGGCTCGGTTTTCGTTGAAAAAAACTGTCGAAAGCGGTAATAAAAGAATTTTCCACGCCGAATGAGTCAGTAATATCTTTGCCGTCCGCATTGTAATAAAACCATCGCACCAAACCTTTTTCGACAAAATATAACTTTTGGCAAATTTCGCCCGCTTCGCTCAGCCAATAATGCTTCGGCAAATTTTGCTTTCGGCTTTTTTTCAACAGCTCGTCCGCAACATTTTCAGGCAAAGACACTAATGAATTGATGTATTCAACAAAATTCATAATATTAAAAAAGACTGTTCCAAGTTTACCGGAACAGTCTCATATTTTCGCTGTTGGTGGAAATCAATCAATCACTTTCGTTTTATCAGACATATTTCCGTGATAAATCTCGCTTCCTGTTGCGGCAAATTCCTTTGTTGTATTCGCATCAACAAACTTTGTTTTAGTCAAGAAATTCTCAATTTCCTTATTTGATTTCAGTCGAATAATGGTTTTGTCGTTGGCAAACTGTTTAAGTAAAATTTCGACTTTAGGTTTTGAGCGTATTGGGTAATTCCAAACTATTTTGACAAAATCCCAATCGAATTTTTCGTCACAACCTTCGGGAATATCGGAACGACTGCCTTTTTTGTAAGTTGCAACTCTTTTCAGAATGCGATAGACACAGATTATCCGCGGTATTTCGAGAAAAATCACAGTGTCGCAAACAGGAAGCCGCAAATCCATCGTCGCACTGTAATTGCCGTCAAGTATCCAAGAATCGCCTTGTATAGCTTTTTCAACTTTCGTTCGCCATTCATCTTTCGGAGTTTCTACCCAACCTGAACTCCAAAAAAGACTGTCGAGATGGACAACTTTCAAACTAAGCACTTCGCCCAAACGTCTGGCGAAAGTGGTTTTGCCGGAACCGCTTGAACCAATTACAAGAATCTTTTTCATAGATTTTCTTGTTACGAATTAAACCTCGCTTTTGTTCGAGCATTTTTTTTAACTTAATGATGTTCTTTCGCAACATCAGGCAAATTCCCGGGATAAATTTCGCTTCCCGTTGACTTAAACTCCGCAGCCTTTTCCTCCATTCCGTTCATTTCAACGAAGCCGCTTGAAATATACAATTTCCGGGTCATCTTCGTCCAAGTTGTGAATCACTCCGCTCAATGCGTAGCCGAGTTTTGCAAGCAATGATTGCATCGGCAAATTTGAAAGGTTGGTGGAAGTGAAAATTTTCGGAGTTTGGCAAAGCGATTCGAAATGCTTCACCAACGCCGCCCCCGCACTGCTTCGCCGATAGTCCGAGCGGATGTAAACCATTTCAATAAAACCGCTGTGATAAAAACTGTAGTTTAATACACCGTAACCGATAATTCTTTCGCCCACGATGGCGACAAAGCATTCGCCTAAAGTTACGGCACGCCGAATAAACTCGCGACGTTCATTTTCACGCTGGGCGATTAAGTCAACATAGCAAATTGCCTCTTTATCATTTTCAACGGCTGGACGAATTGAAATCATATTTGGGACAAAAATTTGATGATGCCTGTCGCAACTTCGGGCAGATTACCTTGATAAATCTCGTTAATTTGAAATTTGAGTAATCTTCCAAACAGTTTTAGCAACTTTTGCTAAATTTTCTTGTCTTAATCTGATTTGAGTTGCTGTCCAATCTGGATACTCAATTTGCTTTGTCATTTGATATTGACTTTGTTGATAAATTATCTGCTTTTCTGAAAAAGGTTTTGTTCCGCAATCATTATTTTTCGCCGATTCAAGCAGTGTCAGATTTCCGAGTCTGTAAATGTAATTTTCTTGATCTTCTTGGATAAACGAATCTTCCCATTCAATCGGCGGATTTTCAGGCAAAATATGTTCGATAGTTGCCGTTTCATCCTCAAAATTTCTTTCCGTTCCGGCAATTTGATTTTCAAGCGAATACAAAATATATCGTGCAAGTTTCTTTTTGCTTTTTGTATTTACCTGTTTTGTCGAGAAATTATTTTGAAAAATCTCATCATCTATGTAAATATTTTTTAGTACCTGTGCTACTTGTGAACTATTTGTAATTGCTTCAGTGAAAAGTTTTTTAGAGGCTTGGTGAAAAGCTAACTCCTGTCTTTTCGGGTCTAAATTACCAATTACGTTATAGCGAAAAGCAATGACCGAACAAAACCTTAAAACATCTTCAAACTGAGAAGTTGGAAGTTTGAAAAATGATTCCAAAAGTAGCGGATAGGGTTGGGTAACTCCGAATAGTTTTAATTCGTTGATTCGCTTTCTAATTTCTTTATTACCTTGCCACAATTCATCATTCGGATTTTTTAGAGCCGCATAAACAGCGGCATATTTTTCTAAATTATCGAGTAACTCAAATGTATCTTATTTCGTTTTTACAACTTTTCTTAAAGCCTTGAAGAGTTGTTCTTTGCGGATTGTTTCATATCGTGAGTGCCAAAAATATCGTAAAAAAGTCGGGAACTTATCTAAATCTGTTATTTGAATAATACTTTTCCATTGTTCTTTAGCTTGATGTAAATCTTCTTCACTTTGGGCTGTTAGGGAAAGTAGATAGTTTTTTAATAAATCCGAAATGCTCAATTCAATTCCGCGAGCATTGAGAGTTTCAAAAACCGTATAAGCATCAAGATCGTTTTCGACTACGATTTGAATAAATAACAATTTTTCAGCTAATTGATTCTGAAGAAAATCAGCTAAGTCCTTACCCTTTGGCTTATCGCCAAAAAGATTACCAACTTTTTCATAAAAAAAATCGAAAGCCTTTTGCAGAAGTTTATTTGAAGAAGGAAGTTTTAATGGGTTAATCGGTTCACGCAATTGAACTAAAAAACTTCGATAAAATGAGTCATTATTTTCATTCAGCTTTAGTTTATTGGAATATCGTAACGAAACACCTTCTTTAGAACCTATAAACTGTTCCATATACAGCTTTTTACGTTCCTCATTTTCTTCGACATCAACACCGGAGTCAATCAAATCTTGAATTCTTTTAACGATGGCAAGAGCAATAATGCTTAGTGTAACTAAACGCTGTTGACCATCAATTATAGAGTATTGCTTATTATCGAGGTTTTGCAAAACAATTGCTCCCATATAATGAACGCGATTTTTTTTATTTCTAACGTCCAAAATATCCACCCATAAATCGTCCCATTGTTCTTCGTTCCACGAATAATCTCTTTGATAAACAGGCACTTGATAGCGTTTGCCATTCGTAAAAATGCCATTCAAAGCGACTGTATCTGTATCTAAAAGATTGTGTTTTGCCATATAGCCCTCAATTCAGATGATAAACCAAAAGCAGAGTTTCACAAAACATTGCAAAACTTTGCTTTATCTTGAATGTAGCTAAGTTTTAACTATGCTCTTTCCCCATCAGGCACATTCCCGTGATAAATCTAGCTTCTCGTTGCCTTCAACTCAGCAGCTTTTTCCGTCATTCCTACAGTTTATGATTTAAATCTTACTTAATAATCTTTGCTCTTTTGGTTTTCAAAAAAGGTAGTGTTTCTGACTGAAAAAAAGGATTTTCCGTTCCCCAAAAGATGTATGTCAGATGAAGCTCATTTTCGGCGAATTGGTATATTTCTTCAGCCGTTATTCGTTTATTGGTGTTTGGATTAATGTGTTTATAGTTACCGTCCTGAACAGCTAAACCGGCAGGCACTTTTTTATAACTGCTTTTAATAAGCGGGTAACTTTTTTGTTCCTTTTTATACGGAAACAAATCGGGACCGCCAACACCGATTTTGTTTGCCCAGGCAAATTCATATACGTCTTTCAGCAGAGTAGTGGCTAAACCGGGAACACGACAGCCGGGCATAAAATTGGCATAAGCAATAACGGTTGATTTTGGAAATGCTTTTTTAAGAGCAGCCAGATTTTCCGTGATTGAATCTTTGTATCGCAAACAAGTAAAACCGGGCGGATGCAATTTGCCGCTTCCAAATCCGATGGATGTTTCCTCGGTATTTATCCCTTCAACAATTCCGTCAAACTCTTTTCCCAAAGCGGCATAAAGTTTATGCAATCTTTTTTGCACTTCCGCGTCCCATCTTCTCGTCGCCCATCCTTCCTCAGTATAATCCGTTTCGTCGTAGTCTTTGAATGTATATGTTTTGTTTGCTCCGCCGTTATAAATCGGGTCTTTCAGCAGATATTTTGGTGCAAAATTACGCTGAATTGAGAATGTAACGTCCTGAATTTGAATAAACAGCTTTTTTCCCGATTTCTTGAGAAACTTCAAATCCTTTTTGATCAAACTAAAATCATATTCGTCTTTAGTATGCTCTAATTGATTCCACGAATAGGCAACTTGAACGCCGTCAAAAAGTTCGGGTTTCCAATAGTCCGAATTCCTCAGCAGTTCTCTGTCCATTCCGATAAACATAAAATTCTTTATCTGCGAGAACGAATTACCGGCAACAAATAAGATTAAAGCAAAAGTAAAAAGTATCCGTTTCATAATCTGAAAAACCTCCGAACTTGAATAAATCTTAAACTAAATCAATGATGCGCTTTCGCCCGATCAGGCAAATTCCTATGATAAATATCGCTTCCGGTGGCGACAAATTCCTTTGCCTTTCCGCCATACAGACATTGAATTTTGCCTCATGAATTGCCGTCTGCTTTAGCTGACGGACAAGCAGTAATGTTTGCAAGGCTTTAGCCGAACTTAAAAAAATTATTCTTCCTTATTGCTTTAGCCTAATTTGTGCTGAAGCAATAGACCTCTTGCGAAATTAAATTTTGATAGCCTTGAGTTCATAGTTGTAGATGCCTGAAATTAGATTAAATCTGAG
>JANPBM010000095.1:0-52310 GCA_031430435.1 Acidobacteriota bacterium | reverse complement strand
GCTTCGCTGCGGACGAGTTCCGAACCTTTATTATCCAAAACCATCCACTCAGGATATTTCGAGAAAATCGGCGACTTTGAAACATCACCCAAATTCGTATTCCATTGATGAAAAACGTGAATCCACGAATGAACCGACATGCCCAATTTTTCGGCTTCATCAAGATAAAATTGCAAAACATCGTAAGTTTCTGTCTGCCCTGCTTCATCTTTTCGGGCAACACCGTAAGCAATCGAAAGCGGACGTTGCAGCACAATTTTCGATGGATAAATTGTATAACCATCCCAAAAAGTTTCGAGGAAAATTAAATTAAATCCTGCACGTTTCATCCGTTCGAGTTCGGTTTTGATATATTTCCTAGCCTCGACAGGATTTTTGCGAGTCTCAAAATTTGCGTTGATGAGTGGACGAATCCAGACCGCTTTCGTTTGTGAAAAGGCAGGCGAAATTATCCACAGATAAACACAGATGAACACGGATAGTTTTAGGATTTTTAATCCGATTTTACTGCTATCGCAAAACAAACTTGCTTTTGCTATCTTGTTGTTGAATCTGTGTTTATCTGTGTTCATCTGTGGTTAAAACCTCTTATTTAGCCTTGCCATCCGCTCGTTTGTAATCAACATTTCCGTTATAAACCAATCTCGCAATTTTCCACGTTCCATCGGGCAAAACGCCGTGTTCAAATTTCAACGAAATCTCGGCATTCGGCGGAACGCTAAAGCATTGTTCACGCGGGAAATTCGGCTCAGCAATCGCCCAGGTTTCGGGTGGAGTTATCAAGGCAATCGCACCGTCAATCGTTTGGCGGTTCGGATTTTTGACGAAAACTTCAACACCGTTTGCTATTTGCACAGTTCGCCAATCAAGTTTGTATGGCTTACCGACTTGCAAAACGTCTTGAAAAATCTGCCCGTCATGTTCAATTCCGGCTTTCACCAAACCCGACGCACGTTCAAATTCCAGATTCTTTTTCACCGGAAACGACAGCACGACGACATCTTTCACAAACGAACCGTTCGGCTCGATTTCATACGCAATTTTCTCCGGCACAACTCGCCAATCTTCGGGAACTTCGAGCGTGATTTCGCCCGAAATTTTGCGGTCTTGATAATTATTTACAACCTGCACACGGACGGCGTTGGTCGTGATTCCGCCTTGATTATACGGATCTTCCCAGGCAAAAGTGGAAAGATTGCCCATTTGCTCGACAGGTCGCAGAGAAACTTTGACCGCATCATTTCCAATCGGTGCGGCTCCCATATTGTGCATCCAATAACGCGAGAAAACTGGTTGGATTGGTTCTTTGGTTGTGCCGATTTGGACAACGTTTGACGAATTAGTTTTACTTGGTTTTATCTGTAAAGTATTGATTTCAAATTCGTTTTGGGAAAGCGTAAATCTTTTGCTACTCAAAGGTAAATCAACAAATTTGTCTTCCAACATTCCCACTTTTGCAATCGAATAATTGAAATTTGTTAAATTGAATGTCGAATTACTTTTCTCGCCTTCGCTCTCATAAACTCTTGCGATTACGTTTCTTTGAGTTTGCGAAGCGGTAAAATTCGCTTGTGGATTCTCCCCAAGTTTCAAGGCAGACAAAACTACATTTTTATTTTGAATTTCAACAAAACTTTTTTCACTCGCCAAATTACCGGCGTGAATATCAGTTTGAACGGCAATCAGCGGATTATTGAAATCGTATCCAACTTTCACTGTGTCCGCTTCTCGCCAATCTTTTTCATGCGGATAAAGCGAGTATGTGAAAGTATGTGTTTTGTTTTCCGGCACAAATTCAAACGGTAAATTGACCGCCGGGAAAATCGCCGTATGCGTCAGATGAAGCGTCAAAGTATTCGGATTTTCAAGCGAAACTCCCGCCGTTCCGTTGTTGATTAACGCCACGCCGTAATTCGGAACTTGCGGCAAATCTTTGTTCGGATTTGTTTCAACCGCAAAACTTTCCGCTGAAATATTCAAGGCAAATTCGCCTTGCTTAATCGGTGCAACCAAACTTGCAACCGCTTTTTGCACATCGCCCGCAATTACCAGAACCGGCATTGCAGACCAACCTTCGGGAACATTTTTGTCGTAAATAAAAAGATAAGCGAAACCGTCTCTTGCTAATCGTGAATCAAATTTCGCCTTTGTTTCTGCCGACACAAGTTTAAAAAGTTCAGCCGTGTAAGTGTTTTGTTTATAATCACCCAGAGCGATTCGGAAATTGTGATAAGCGATGTCGTCATTCAATTTTTTCGGCATCGTCGAATCTTCAATTGTAAGATTTTTGCGACGCTCAATGTCGTTATCATCATAAAAAGGCGTGATAGAAACTCCGCGTTTGATGAAGTTTACGACGAGATTTTCGGTCGCGGATTCATAAATATCGCCGTGCGGACGAACAAGTGCGGTCGGCTTGAATGGGACAGATGAGACGATGTGACTTTGCGACTGCGAGATCGGGTTTTTCTCGTTGTCACTTTGTCCCTTCGTCCCATCGTCAACAAAATTAAGGTTCAAAACCGACCCATATTCCGCCCAATTATTCACCGAATAAACCGGCGAACCTGAAACGAGTTTGTCTGTATTCGTCCGAAAATCGAGAAAACCTTTACTGCCGTTTCGCACAACCGTTCCAAAGCGATCTTCAGTAACCAACGCTCCGCCGAAAAGATTGAGCGGAAAGTTGACTGTAAAAAGTTCGTTATAGCCTTTGTAATCAATAAGTTCTGTTTTGAAATCGATTCGTTTGATACCGGTGCGAAGCGTGATTGTTTGGCGAAACTTTTGCATATTCGGCAATTCACCTTCGAGAATTATTTCGCTATTATTGGCAGAAATTACCTTCGCAGGTTTTTCGGTTGAAAACTTTTTCTCGCCTGTTGTCCACATTTCCCACGCGGGATAAATGACGTTTTTCTTCGTCAATTCTTCTTTCAAACTCGCAATTTCGTTGCCGAAATGTCCGTTCGCAACATTGATAACTTCGCGTTTCGCTTGCTTATCGTAAATGCTCGAAATTGCTCCGCCTTTCTTTGGGTCAACCGTGATTTTGTAAAATTCATTTTCGATAGTGTTCGTAGTCTCGCCTTGAGGCGGAATCGTTGTATTTTTCAACTTTGATTCCAAATAAAAAGTTTTGTAACCGATTGAGGGAACATCATCGGCGACAAATTCAATATGATTATTAGGCAAGTTTTTGTGCAGAATTATTTTGCCTTTGTCATCTTTCACAACAATATTTACGTTTTCGGCTTTCAGATTTACGGAATCGCTCCGCTTCCAATTCATCGGGTTAAACACAACTATTGGAATCAACTTTGAATTTTTTGAGTTCGTGGTTATTTGTTTAGTGATAAACTTCAAAGAATCGTCTAAGGCACCTTTACTCAATTCGATCGCCTCGCGATAGCCCAAAACCAAATCCAAAAACGCCGAATCGCTTGGTGTTCCCGTGATTGCGTCGTGATGCGAGCCGAAAAATATTTGCCGCCACGCTTTGTCGAGTGCCAAATCGGGATATTTTGCACCGAGCAAATACGCAATCGCACCGAATTTTTCTGCATTTAAAGTTACATTCTCAGACAAACGCTGTCCGATTTTCAAATCAGACCGAGCCATATTTACGCCGACGTGAAAAAATAATTTGTCACGCGAAGTTATCGGCGGCTTAACTTTTCCGCTCGCGATTTCCTTGTTAAGAGCTTGAAAATAAAGGTCTTGGGCTTGTCCGCTCGTTTTAATCTGCGGGTTATTTTGATTTAATTTTTCGACATTTCCGGCGAGATTCGTCCACGGCGGAGTAAAATCGGCGGCGTTTATCCGCAAATCAACGGCTGAACCAAAGGATTGAGTTTCCTTAAATTTGTTTTCCGTCATTTTGCGGAAATTATCGAAAGTGTAATTTTTTCCGCTCCCGAAGCCCGAAAATGAATACGCGTAATCAACTCGGCGATGCAAAAGGCGTGAACCGTCCAACGCGTAGTCGTAAAAAAACGGTTGAAAACCTGTGATTTTTTTCGACCAAACAATTCCGCTAAAGCCCGATTTCTGTGCGATTTGCGAGATTTGCGGAGCGTGTCCGAAAACATCCCAAAGGGCGAGCGATTCAGATTTTCGTCCGAGTAAAACTTTGTGCATTTCTTGTCCGTAAAGAATATTTCGGATAATGCTTTCGCCGCCAATCGTGTTTTCGTTGAACTGATTATAAGCTCCGCCGCTGCCAATTCGACCTTCTTTTGTCGCTTGTCGCAAAAACTCGCGATCTTCCGGATGCGTGTCTAAATACGGTTTCAAATAATCTATTTCAGAGAAGAAAACGCCATATTTCGGATCAGCTTTGAGCGACGAAACATATTGATTCATATTCGCCAGCGTAACTTTCGAATAACCGCGTTGGTCTTGCAAATAAACCGGATCGACGTGAAATCCTTCAAGGTAAAAGATTGAACCCGTTTGGTTTATCGATTTATAAGCCGCAGAATTTTCGGCTGATTTTTTATCGTCCCAAAGCCGAATTGTTGCCGACCAACCGCCGTCTTTTCGCCAATAATCGCCCGAAATTCCGGTTGCTCGCACAAGCAAAGTATTTTCGCCTTTCTTAAATTTCGC
The DNA here is from genome assembly GCA_031430435.1 of Acidobacteriota bacterium. Lineage (GTDB taxonomy): Bacteria > Acidobacteriota > Blastocatellia > Pyrinomonadales > Pyrinomonadaceae > JANNVK01. The sequence continues at coordinate 47,699 of JANPBM010000095.1, read as the reverse complement.
CATTACAACTTTTTTCAAAGTCAGCGAATATCCGTCGTAAATCTTTTCGTCGTTGAGCCAAATCGAGCCGAGAAATCCGTCTGTTTCGATAAACTTAACTTCTTCGTTTGCAGAAGTTAAAGTCGAAAAAGCATAACTCGTGCCGATTGGTTTTTTATCGTGAAAAAGATTAAATGCGATGATTGCATCTTTTTCAGTAAATTCTGTCCAAGTAACATTCAACGCCTCAGGAAAGATTTTCGTGGTCGAAGCCGCACCGATTTCGGGCAACGGATTTCCGTTTGAATCAACCGCTTTCGGTTTATCCTGCGGATTTTGATTTGCCGATTTAAAACTGCCCGCTTGGGGTTTCGGAAAAGGTTTCAACCAATCTTTTTGCGGCAAATTTTCGATGTTGAAACGGTTGAAATTCTCCCACATTCCGGCATCGATTTCTGCGGGAAACTCGTTTGAAATCAACCACTTTTCGACAAATCCGCCGGCGGAAATTTTCTGTAAATCATTTTGAGCAAACGCCGCAACAGTAAAAAATGAAATGTGAAAAATGAAAAGCGCCGAAAATAAAATTCGACTGCCGGTTTGGAGTTTGGAGTTTGGAATTTGGAGTTTCATAACCCGTTTTTTGTTAAATAAAATGTTGCCCGATAGCGGTCGGCGCGATAATAAGAAGTTACAAATTCAACCGCCGAATTATCTTCGGCAAAAACTGTTCGCCGAACCACTAAAACAGGCGAACCGGTTTTGACCAACAAGATTTCGGCAATTTTATCGTCAACTCCGATTGCCTCTAAAACCTCAAAAGCACGAACCATTTTGACGGCGTAATTTTCGGCTAAAATTTTATATAACGAAAGTTTTTCTAAATCCTGCTTGTCTAAATCCGGATATTTATTGGCGGGCAAATAGGCGATTTCAAAAGCCATCGGCTCATTATCGACCAACCGCAACCGCTCGATTCGATAAATTTCTTCAGTTTCGGAAATATCGAGATTGACAGCGGGAAGTTCGCCGGCTTTTTCGCGTCCGAAAAATAAAATCTTTGAACTCGGATTAAGTCCGCGCCGTTTCATTTCATCGGTAAAACCTGTCAAATTACGCGAATGAATGTCCAATTTTTTTTCTGAAACAAAGTTGCCGACACCTGTTTTTTTAAAGATAACTCCTTCTAATCGCAATCTTTCCAAGGCTCGTCTGACAGTTTCGCGAGAGGCTTCGTAGATTTTTTCCAAATCTCTTTCAGACGGGATTTTTTCGCCTCCGTTATATTGATTCGAGTGAATTTTTTCCAACAAACTTTCATATATTTTGACGTGCAACAATTTTTGAGGTTGAAAAGGTTGGTTGTTCATAGTTTTTATGTTACCGGAAGTCTCGGCGGTGGTCTAGTCCACTCAAAACACTCGTAATCGATAGAACCGAATGACCCGAATTTGATAAGTTACGAAAGTTTAAGTCCGAGATAATCACACGGAGCATCATGCAAATCTTGTTCAACGCCGAGATATTTTTCGGTTGTTTGGATTGAATCGTGTCCGAGCGAAAGTTGAATTTGGTCAATCGGCGAACCGCCTTTATGAGCAAGTTTGGCAAAAGTTCGACGCAAATCGTGCGGTGCAATGCCTTGTTTCAACATAGTTTGCGAATACTCGTAAACTATGTTCAAAATTGCTTGCGGCGTGATATTTTGACCGTGAACTTTGTCGGCTTTATTGACCCGGCGAAAGACAAATTTTTCGTCTAAATTCGCTTTTGATTTCCACTCGTCAACCGCTACTTTTGTCCAACTCGGCATCGGTACCGACCGCATTTTCTCGCGTTTACCGATAATATCGACAATCACCCAACGACCTTCGCGTTGCTGAATATATTCAAATTTCAAGTTTGCCGCTTCGCTCCGCCGCAATCCGCAACCAATCATTACCGCAAACAAAGCTCGGTCGCGTAAACCCTTGAATTTGTTGATGTTCGGAGCGTCCAGCCAGTCTTGAGCTTCTTCTTTGGTGAGCCAATTTCCCGTTCGTGTACCGCGTTTCGGCACACCTTTGACCGCTCTGATGCCGTTGGCAATCCGCGAGTCAATCAACATATTATCTTCGGCTTCGGTCGCAAGTTTACGAATTGCCGAAAGTCGCAAATTTATATTCGACGATGAATTTTTTTGTTCGTCGCGCAAATTTCGGATGTAATTTTGAATCAAGGCTTTATTTAAATCGGGACGACCTTGCGCCGCATACCAGCCGAAAAATTCTTCCAACGCTCGCAAATATGCCCGACGCGAATGAACGCTCGGTAAACCGTCAATTACAATTTCGATAATTTTAACTTCTGCGGCAGTTAATTTTTTCGTAATCTTTAAATTTGAATCGCTCACCGCTGAAATTTAACACAAAATATAAAATCCTTCAATAACTTTTTATAAGTATGATTATCATAAGTAATTATGCCCATAAGTAATGTAAAATTGCCCGCGAACTTTTTATCGAAAAAATGTTCGAATTTTTATGTTTTTTGATTCTGCGCGTTAATCGGCATAAATTTTTTTGAAAACAAAGAAAAAATAATTCCCGGTTAAAATCCGAAAGAGTCTTCGGGCGAGTAAAAAATAAAACGGTCGATTACAGTTGAGCGGAAACTTTATTCTTTGAAAACTTTTCATTTTGCGAACTCGATAATTTTCAAATAGAATAAAGTCTTGAGTTCTTACTTTTTAACTTATGACTAACCTTGAAACTGTACTTAATCGAATTTCCGAAAATGAAAGAAAAATCTTGCAATGTCTTTCTCTTTTTTGGGAGCCGATTACGGCAATCGACTTTCAGAAATTTTTGAGATCTCTCGGATTCCGCACGTCCGACGGCAAACTTTACAATCCGCAATATATCTCGTTATTGCGGAACTCGTTGATTCATAAAGGCTTGCTGATTAACCTTAAAGAAACTTGGGGAACAGGTTTTCAGCTTGCCGATGAATCGATTAAAACATTTTTGACTCGTGAAGCAATCAAAGAAGATTGGTTTCAAACCGCCGTCGAGACAATTAAGGCAGAATTCGGTTTCGACGAATATAAAAGTTGGTATTGGGACAAAGACAAGCGAAATTTCCGCCTGTTGCGAGAATACCGCTTGAGTATTTATCAAAAACAAGTTGAAAACGCTCAAAAACTTTACGCGGAAATCGGCGAAAATAACTTGGCGGAAAAAGCGCGTGTAATTTTGCTCGATATTTTTGCATATCCGTTTCAAAAAGAGTTTCTCGGCGAATTCGACAAGATTTTTCGGTCGAACATAATCCCGCCTTTACTTGAAAATTCCCTGCTGAAAGGTGAATCGACCGCTGAACTTTGGGAATTTGTGAATGAAGACGGGTTGCAAGATTCGCCGGTCATCAAATCGATTAAAGCCGAAGAATTGATAATCAAAGGTGAAATTGCGGCAGCCAAAAAAATAATCGGCGAACCCGCAAATTACGGAAATATGCTTTTGACGGGAACAATCGCGTGTCTCGAAAAAGATTATAAAAAAGCGGTTTTGTTTTTTGAAGAATGCAATAAACTTTGGCGAAAAATTTACGCCAAGAAAAAAGGTTTTTCGGCTGATTGGCAACTGTTTTTTTACGGCTTGGCGCTTTACAAAACCGACGAAGAAAAATTCCACAAATTTGCCGATGATTACCTCAATTATGCGATAAAAAATTATCCGGACGAGGCTTCCCCGCGAGCCGTCAAAGCCATCTCGTATTTTCTTAAAAATTCGGATAATTTGGCGGGTATTTCTTTTGCTCACATCAAGCCGGATAATATTTTTGCAGAGTTTATTTGCATTGTTACAGCTTCGATTGTACCGTCTTTCAAAGTGTCGCCGGACGTTTCGGCTTTTGCTCTGAATTGCCGCCGCGCAGGTTATATCTGGTTTGAATATGAAACCGCTAATTTGTTGAAAATAAAAGGTAAACCTTATTCGGTCGAGGATTTTGAGCGGTGGCAAAATCAACTTGGTTTTGAACCTCTCGGAAACATTATTCCGCGTTTGGAAGATTGGGAAAGAGCCTTAAATACGCTTGAAATTATTGCCCGACAGAGTGCCGGCAAAACTGATTCGAAGACCAAAATCGATGAAACGCGCGTCGCTTGGTTATTGAATTTCGAGAACAAAGAAATTCAACCGGTCGAGCAAAAATTCGGCAAAAAAGGTTGGACCGACGGACGAAATATCGCTCTCAAAAGAATGAGCGAACGCGATGTCAAAAACCTGACCGAACAAGACGGTTTAGTCGTCAAAAACTCGCTTCACCGCGATTCCGGGTATTATTACGGCGGCTACGAATATGAATTTATTTGGCATAGAGCGATCGAAGCATTGGTCGAACATCCGTTTTTATTTTCGGCAAATAATCCGTCCGTCGGCATTCAATTAAATCACGCCGAGCCGAATTTGATTGTTAAGGAAATCGGCAAAGAACTTGAACTTTCGTTCGACGTGAAAATCACGGACGAAGGTATAATTGTCAAAAAAGAGACCGAAACTCGGTACAAAGTCATCAAGGTTACAAAACAACACGTTGATATTTACGATTCGCTGAAATCGGGAAAATTGCGAGTTCCCGTCGCCGGTCGGGAAAAACTTTTGAAAATTATTCAACCGCTGACCGGCAAAATTTCTGTCCAAAGCGATTTGGAAGAACATTTCGAGAATTTGCCGACGGTCGAAGCCGAAAAACGGATTCACGCTCTCATCACCCCCGCGAACGAAGGTTTTCACCTTGAATTTTTTGTCAAACCTTTCGGCACGATTCCGCCGTATTTCAAACCCGGAAAAGGCATCGAATCGGTCGTCGGAAATCTCGAAGGCATACGGACTCGGACTAAACGCGACTTGAAAAACGAGCGTAAATTGCTCAAAGAAATCGAAGAATCTTGTCCGTTTTTGGCGGAGTTTGAAAGTCCGAACTACGATTGGGCGTTGTCTGATGCCGAAGCGTGTTTGACCGCAATGAGCGAGTTGGAAACGCCGCGAAACGCCGGAAATTTGGTGGTTGAATGGACAAAAGGACAAAAGTTAAAACTGCTCGGCAACGTTAATTTCGATAATTTTTCGATGTCGGTGAAAAGTTCGGGTACGTGGTTTGAAGTTGACGGAAAAGTTAAGGTCAACGAAGATTTAGTACTTTCGATGAAGGAATTAACCAAACTTTTGACGACTGCGGACACAAATTTTATCGAACTTTCAGACGGACAATTCATCGCCATCACCGAAAAATTACGCAAACACCTGCAATCGCTCAATGCCGCAACGGACGACAAAAATCGTCTGTTTAATTTAGGTTCGGGGATTTTGGAAGAGTTCGCCGACGAGCTTGAAAATTTTAAAGCCGACAAAGCCTGGAAAGAGCATCTCGTCAAAATCCGCGCGGCTCAAAAATTCGTTCCCGAATTGCCGAAGACTTTTGACGCTGATCTTCGTCCGTATCAAATTACGGGCTACGAATGGCTTTCGCGCTTGGCAAACTGGGGTGTCGGGGCTTGTTTGGCGGATGATATGGGTTTGGGTAAAACATTGCAAGCACTGGCTTTATTAGTTGAACGAGCCGAAAAAGGAGTAGCGTTGGTCGTTGCTCCGGTCAGCGTTTGTCGGAATTGGATAAAAGAAGCTCACCGCTTTTCGCCGACTCTGAAGTTTCATCTTTTCGGCGAAGGCGACAGAAAAACGCAGGTTGAAAGTTTGGGAAACTACGATGTGCTTGTTACCAGTTACAGTCTTTTGCAACTCGAAGAAGAACTTTTTACGAGTCAAAAATTCGCCACAATTGTTTTAGACGAAGCTCAAGCCGTTAAAAATCGGACGACCAAACGTTCTAAAACGGTGATGAATTTACAAGCCGATTTTCGACTTATCACGACCGGCACACCGGTTGAAAACCACCTTGGCGAACTTTGGAATTTGTTCAATTTCATCAACCCGCACTTGCTCGGAAACTACGAATTTTTCAGCCGCAATTTCGCGGTGCCGATTGAAAAAAACGGGGATGAAAATGCTCGTAAAACGTTGCAGAAATTGATAAAACCGTTTATTTTGCGACGACGAAAAAATCAAGTTTTAGACGATTTGCCGCCCAAAACCGAAATTATGCTGACGGTCGAAATGTCTGCCGAAGAACGCGCGTTTTACGAATCGGTGAGACGCGAAGCATTGGAAAGAATCGAATCGACGGACGGCGAAGCAAAGGATAAACGCTTCCGCATTTTAGCCGAATTAACGCGCTTGCGGCTGGCTTGCTGTCATCCTAAACTGGTCAATGAAAATATTGATTCGGGCAGCAGCAAACTTGAATTATTCGGTGAAACTTTAGCCGAATTATTAGAAAATAAACATAAAGCGTTAGTTTTCAGCCAATTCGTCAAACATCTCAGAATTGTCGAAGAATATCTGAAAAACAAAGGAATAAATTACCATTATTTGGACGGAAGTACGCCGCCGAATGTTCGCCAAGAACGCATCGATGCATTTCAACGCGGAAGCGGAGACGTGTTTCTGATCAGCTTGAAAGCAGGCGGAACAGGTTTAAATTTGACGGCGGCTGATTACGTTATTCACCTTGATCCGTGGTGGAATCCGGCGGTCGAAGACCAGGCAACCGACCGCGTTCATCGCATCGGACAGCAACGCCCCGTAACCGTATATCGTTTAGTTACGGCAGATACGGTCGAAGAAAAGATTCTGAAACTCCACGAAACCAAGCGTGATTTGGCGGACAGCCTTTTAGACGGAACCGAAGCCAGCGGCAAATTATCGGCAGAGGATTTATTGGCGTTAATCGGCGAAGGTTTTTAAACAAAGACGTAAGTAAATAATAAATTTTTATGTCTTCTTATAGGTTTGCAGAGTTTGAATCATCATCTTTTCGGCATTAAAAAAATCTATCGCTTTCCCGCGTTGAAAGTTTGGCTTTTGGAAATCTTCTCTTCGAGTTCGGAATGGCTCTCCGCCGGTTTTGTCGGACTACTTGGGTGTATTGGTCTTTTTAGCCTAAAATTATCTGAAACTGTCTTCTTTTGAGCTTAATCGGCAAATCGACCGTAACTTCCGAATAGTATCTTCGGATATTTGTTGTTTCGAGCAATAAAATTTCAAGAAACCTCGCTTTCCGGCTCTTTCGCTTCAAACTCGGTGTAATCCAAATTCAGTTGCGTCATTTGTTGCCATCGTTGGCGATTTATCTTGAGCATTGTGTCCAAAACTTCCCCGCTCATTTCAAGTCGTTTAAAGTTGTCAATTTCATTTAAGTAATAGCTGAATGAATTTATTTTTCCTTTGAAGCTTTTCTGAAATTGTGTTTGGATAATTCCGAGTTCAATTACTCTTGAATCGACCTCATTTAACGGCGCTCCTTTTTCGTCGTCCCGAACATTCCACCTGATTTTCGGGTTCAAAATTGAGGTGTAGCGCAGATGAAGATTGATGATATGCACCTTCGATTTCCACCTTATCATTAATCTTCTATCATCATGGGCTATCTTGATAGCCAAACTTTCACTTTTTTGGCTATCCAAAGATTCCATAAACTGCATCCAAGCGATCTCGGTTGCCTGAGCAAATTCCAAGTCATTATCTATACAAAACATCTTAAATTGCTTGGTTAAATCGTCATCCGTGCGAAGAAAAATTCCTTTCCGATTTCGGGTTTTATCGTATTTTTCCCACTTCCCCGTTTTTTCCGTTTTTGCGGTTTTTTGGATAGCCAAATTTTTATCTTTGGCTATCAAGCTATCCAAAGATGCCTCTTTTTTGGATAGCCAAACTTTATCTTTGGCTATCAAGCTATCCAAAGTTTCATTCTTTGGATAGCCGGTTTTGTTAGTATTGGATAGCTGTTTTGAAGTAGTTTGGCTATCCAAAGAAACTACTTTGGATAGCCGTTTTGAAGTATTTTGGCTATCCAAAGAAAAATCAGCTTTATTGGGTTTACTAATCGATTCGGAACTATAGTCTTTCAGCAAATTTCTGACATTTGCCGACAAATCGGTTTTGGGTTTTGGGTTGATAGCATTATTTAGCGAGTCTTCCAACGCTTGCAGTTTCTTTTTCTTCATCTTGTTCAAATCCTAAAACTTCTAAAAGCTCCTTAGTAAAACGCTTAAAGGCAAATGCGGCGCCTGACGTATCGTCGATTTCCAGAATACTTTCTTGGGTGGCAGAGGCTTCTTCAATCGCCACGGCTTTCGGTATCGAGGTAGAAAACACGAGGCTTTCGGTAAAACGCTTAATAACCTGTTCGCGCACCATTTTGTCGAATTGTTGGCGCTCAATAAATCTCGTCATCAAAGCCATAACGAGCATATTCGGGGCGTGGTCGGCTTGTACTTGGCTTATTTTCCGCAAAACTTGTTTGATGCCGAGCAAGGCATAACGGCTGGGTAAAATAGGCACTACGGTCAAATCTGAAACAGCCAACGCGTTAATTGTGGCAATGTTCAAATTCGGCGGCGTATCGATCAGACAAAAATCGTAATTCTTTTTGAGCCCGACGAGTTTTTTTCGCAGTCGAAGTTCGCGCGAGATATTTAATCCGGCTAAAAGAGTTTCGGCATCATCGTCGAGCGAACAGGGAATCACGTCGAAATTGGGTCGGGCGTTACAGATAAAATCGCTTGCTTCCGATGAATCGGTCAAAATCAGCCGCAAAGCATTTTTTTGAGTTTGCTCTAATTCCTCCAAATCGATTCCGCACGAATCGGAAAAATTTCCTTGTTGATCTAAATCGACTCCTAAAACTCTGTAACCCTTTTTACTGAGTGAAACAGCCGTATTAAAAGCACAAGTGGTTTTGGCGACACCGCCTTTGTGGTTAGAAAATACTATTGTTTTCATGCCGCTGCTTGCTCCTTTATCAAAATTCGACCGCGTTTTGTATTCCGGTTTTTGACCTGCTCCAAACCTTTTTGACTTATCACAATTACTTTTCCGAAATAAGTGTGGTCAATTTTATTATCTAAACAAAGTTGGCGTACGCGACCTGCTGAAACAGAGGCAAAATCCGCTGCTTGTTTCGTTGTAAATCCTTTCATATCATCAAGATAGCATACTTGCTATTCTAACGCAAACGTTAGTTTAGCGACAAAATAAAGGCGTTGAAAAAAATATTAAAGGTTGTGGGATTTTTCGGAATTTTTGAACACCGCAGGTTTTTACAGGTAAAATTCTAAACTTAAAGGCAAACTTAATCCGGTAAACAGGGCAATCTGCAATCAATTTCGGAGAGGCAGGGAAGTTGATAAATCGAAGTATTTATGGATTTATAATCGGATCACCGGTTTACCGACTCTGATTTTTTCAGTTGTACCGGATTGTCCGATCGATATCGCAATACTCTTATCGGTCTTTGATAAATTTCAAAATAATGTTGGCAAGCGATGCCTTAGAAACCGATTAGGGAGATTAGAGTGAAAGCGGCGAAAATCCGGCTTTCACTTATCTGAAATTGCCGGTCTATAATCGGGCATCGTGAAAAATGAGTTCTCACCGCCTTTTCCGTCGGAAACTTTATTCGGATTAAGCGGATCGGTTATCCATTTGCCGTCAACGATTAGTTTGTATTCGATTCGTAAAGAATTAGAGAATTCTAAAAATGCTATTTTCGAACCTCCAAAATTTGTAAGTTTTAAACCGCAAGGCTTCCAACCTGTAAAATCGCTTGCAATTTCAACGTCTTCGCTATCACCAAAAAATTTGAACAGCATAATTGACTTTGGTGATGTCTTCCCGATAAATAGTTTAGGGCTTGGTGAATTTGAATCGGGAACTTCCAACGCAAAAGCACCTTTTGGATGGTAAGAATTAGCTTTTTCGCAGTCATCAATCGTTTTTTCTACCGTCTTCCGGCTACTGTTTTCTGTCTTCTTCCCCAAAACATACCGATCATAAACAGCCTTCGGCGTGTCGAGATTTCTGCCTTCCTGCAAATTCACCGCTAATCTGATAAATTGAGCCATCGACCACGCGAGCGGAGTTGCCGAGCCTGTGCCTTCTCCGAATTTTAGTTCTGGAATGAATTGTTTGTCGATATTCTTCGGCGTTTCGGCTTTGTCCCAAATTTGTTCGGGAATCATTAAACCATCGTTGGCAAACTTAGCCATCGATTCAAGGCGAGATTTGGCAAAGACAATTTGCATACTTTGACCATCCATTTTCTGCATATCTGAATTGTAAGCTGCTAATTCATACTGTCCGCGTTCACCTGAAAGCAACGCCCAAAGTCTGCCTTTGCCCGTATACTTCCCGTCAAAATTCCAACGTCTGCCGTCGTCCATCTCGCCGTAGCCATCGTGATTGTAACGATAAAAACCGTCGCCGTTTGGAGTTTTTACGCGAATCACATCGTCAATCACTTTCAGCGATTTTACGATTATCGGATCATCGGGCGATTTGATTCCGAGCCGCACTAATTCCAGAAAACCTGCGTCCACAATTTCGCGTTCGTCAAACAAACCGGCACCGTTTCCAAGGTCGATTTTGTCGCCCGCGTTCGGTGTTCCTTTTTGCGTGATTCGCAGATAATAATTGCCGTCGCCGTATTTCCCGTTGGTTGTAACTGTCCATTTTTCAATGTTTTGCTGCCATTCGTCCGCCGTTTTCAGCCAACGGTTTGCTGATTCTGTGTCGCCGTTTTTCTTCGCAATTTCTGCCGCGCAAACTAAACCTGCAATCTCGGCGGCAATGGTCGAAGGTGAATAACCCGTGCGTTCTTCCCAACGTTCCTGCGGAGTAATCGGACCGTTTTTGACGATAAAATCAGCGGATTTTTTGACGTGTTTTTCGTAAGTTTCTTTGTCGGTTTTGCCTAGTTCGTGAGCGAGAATGAGCGGAAACGCGACTTCATCAAGTTGGAGCGAACCCCAAAAAGGCTTGCCGTCGAGCCACGAATTTTGCGGAAAACTTCCGTCCGGTTTTTGCTGAACTTTGAACATAAAATCCAACGCCCGAATCGCCGCATCTTTATCGCCGAGAGCCATAAAAGCCGTCGCCACCTGATACAAATCTCGCGACCAAACAAGATGATAACCGCCGACGTTATTCTCGTTCGCATTATCGCCGCCGCCCCACGGAACGGTTAAACTGGCGATATTTGCCCCGCGATTCGCTTTGTCCTCATGTGCCTTCAAAATCATCGCCGCCATATTGAATTGGGCTTGATATTTCGGCTCGACTTTGCGGAGAGTTTTGACGTAATCTGACCATTCAGTTTGGTATTCGGCTTGGCATTTCGCAAAACCTTTTATGGCAGATACGGATGCAGATTTAAGAGCTTCGTCTGTTGATTTACCGAAGCCTAAAACGATCGTTGTGCCGTTTGACCAGAGCGTATTCGACCTTTTTATCGGTTTAATTTCACCACTCGGTTTCCTTGCCCAAAGCCCGCCGATTGCCTCAGAAATTTGAAAAACATTTCCGTTTTCCGCACGCGAATTTGCCGAGAGTTTTGCCGTATTTCTTAATTGATTCAGACCGTCGTTTGATTGATAAAAGCCATTCGAAATTTCTCTGACTTTTTCGGAATTAGCCGGATTATCATCGAATGTTTTCCCGATCAGTAACGCCGAGGCTTTGTCGTTATCCTTTGCAAGTAACGTATTTCCTTCATTCCAAGCCGTATCGTGCATTCCGCTATTAGAAAGCGACGGATCATAATAAACGTAAAATTTAAGATTCTGATTGCTCGAATCAACGCTTACATTTATCAAAATTGAATTATTTTCAACATCGGTTGTATAAGTTTTTATAATCTGCCATTCGCCCGATTTTGCCGTATTTATTTGCCGGAAACTCAACGAATCCGGACGAGTAACTTTTATTTTGTGAACCGCATCATCTTGCTCGGTTTCAACCTTTTTCGTCTTCGGATTAACCACCACAAACTGCAAAAGATGAACGTTCGCAACAGTTACATCAGGATAATAAACTTCAGTCATCACGCCTTGTGCGAGCGTAAACCAAACCTTGGAATTCAAACTTGCCGACGTTCCGACACCTTGTTTTCCGGCGGTCGCCCATTGTGCGTCTTTACCGTTTTGAGCAAAACTCAAACAAGTAAAAAGTAAAAAAGCAAAAGGCAAAAGTATCGAAATCCGTTTTTTGAATCTGCGTTTATCTGTGTTCATTTGTGGTTAATTCCTTTTCTTAAAAATCTTGAATCCGAAACCTTCCAGACTAATCACCGGCAAGCCGACTTGTTTTTTTTCGGCATTCGGTGTGATGTCTTCAAAGTTTCCGCCTGTCTCAACCGAGCCGAAAAACGATGAACTTGTCATATTTATCGCAACTAAAACTTCTTCATTACCGCTTTTTCGCATAAAAGTTACAACGCGGTTTTCGTCCGAATTTTTGAGCCACGTTAAATCTCCGCGACGAAGTGCAATCGAATTTTTCCGCAGTTCAATTATTGATTTATAAAACTTCGGAAATTCAGGACGGCGTTCGGCAATTTGCCAAAAAATCGGTAAATTTTCAAACAACGCGGGCGAACCGCTTTCGGCTGTGTCGCCGACTTCCATTCCGTTATAAATCATCGGCACGCCGTCAAGCGTGAACGTCAATGTCTGTGCGACCAAAGCTCCTTTTTCGCCGAATCTGGCAATCGCTCGGCGTTCGTCGTGATTATCGGAAAACCGCATTCGCAAAGCATTTTTCGGAAACTTAGAGTTTTGCTCACGCCAAACTTTTTGAATTTCCGAAGCCGGCTTTTGTCCGAATAAAACTTGCGAAAGCGTTGCGTGATTTTCCCACGAATAATCAATGTCGAAGGCTTTAACGAGTAAGTCGGGCGATTCCCATTCAGCTAACCAAATTGTATTCGGCTTGATTTTATCGACTTCACTGCGGGCAGTTTCCCAAAAATCGGTTGGCACAAAGCCGGCAACATCGCACCGGAATCCGTCCAAATCGTAATCGCGAACCCAAAATTTGAGCATTTCGATTATATATTTGCGAAGTTCGGGATTGTCGTAATTCAAATCCGCGACATCCGCCCAATCAGGCACAGGCGGAATAATATTGCCGGATTTATCTTGCGTGTAAAACGATTTATTTTTCATCATCACCGAATCCCAACTCGTGTGATTTGCAACAATATCAATAATAATCTTTATTCCGCGTTTGTGAGTTTCGGCGATAAGTCGTTTGAAATCATCACTTGTGCCGTAATCGGGATTGATTGCGTAAAAATCTTTCACAGCATAAGGCGAACCGACTGTGCCTTTCGCCTTCAGCTTCCCGATCGGGTGAATCGGCATAATCCACAAAACCGTAATGCCGAGGCTTTGCAGTCTGTCTAAATCTGCGGTGATTGAATTAAAATCGCCTTTCGCCGAGTAGTTTCGCGGAAAAATTTCATAAATCACCGAATCTTTAACCCAATCTTGCGAACTTCGGGCGGATTCTTTCGAGAAATCACGCGGTTGTGCAACTGCAAAATGTACCGAAAAAATAATTGTTAAAATAAATAGAATTTTGTGTTTCATAAATCAATTTCCCTCAATTTCACTTTCGCCAACGTCTTTAACCAATAGCATACAAGCCGCTGCGGCAATTATGAAACAAACTCCTCCGGTCATAACGACATACAACGGTGCAATTGTGCTTCCTTCACCAAAAATGGTTTTGATAATTCGCCCAAATGTAAACGATGCAATGATTTCGGGAATTACGATGAAAAAATTGAAAATTCCCATATAAACACCCATTCTTGCGGCGGGAATTGCACCCGACAGAATCGCATAGGGCATCGCCAAAATTGAAGCCCAAGCAACGCCCACACCAATCATCGAAAAATACAAAAAGTTCGGCGACCCACCGGCAAAATAGACGGAAAGCAGTCCGATTCCACCGAAAACTAAGGCAAACGAATGAACAAACTTTCTACTTGTAGCCTTTGCGAATTGCGGTAATAAAAACGCAACGAGGAAACAAACGATTGAATAAATCGCAAACATCCAACCGCCGTGTTCGCCGCCTTTGTTGAATAATTCCGATTTGCTGTCCGGTGCTTGGAATGCGTGATATGAAGTCATCAAGCCATAGAACATCCACATACAAAATAGTCCGAGCCAAGTAAAAAATTGGACAACTGCGAGCTGTTTCATCGTGGGCGGGATTTCCTTTAATGCGTCAAAAATTTCACCGAAAAAGTTGCCGATTCCTTTCTTTTCATTTCGCAAACGATTGAATTCTTCCATATCCTCCGGCGGATATTCTTTGGTTGTAAAAACTGTCCATAAAACTGCCAAGAAGAAAACTACCGCACCGATTTTGAACGAATATTGGACTGATAGAGGAATTCCGTTCGCCGCATTTCCGGTAACACCTAACATTCCGAAAATCTTCGGCAAAGCGTTTGCGATTGATGCACCGATACCAATGAAAAATGATTGCATCAAGAAACCGAAAGTTCTTTGGTCAACCGGCAACTTATCGCCGACAAACGCCCGAAAAGGTTCCATAGAAACATTAATTGAAGCGTCAAGAATCCAAAGAAGTCCGGCAGCCATCCATAAAATCGGCGAATCAGGCATAAAAAACAAAGCTATGCTCGCAAGAATCGCACCTGTCAAAAAATACGGACGACGGCGACCGAGCCAATTCCATGTTCGGTCAGACATCGAGCCGATAATCGGTTGAATCAGCAGACCTGTGACAGGACCTGCGAGCCAAAGAATCGGAATCTCATCGGGATTTGCACCAAGCTTAGTGTAAATTGCACTCATATTTGCAAGCTGCAAACCCCAACCAAATTGAATTCCCAAAAAACCGAAACTCATATTAAAAATCTGCCAAAAACTTAAACGCGGTTTGTTTTCCATATTTTCTCCCCTTTTTCGTCTATTTCACCGTAAAAATTCCTGCTGTTCTTGCCGGCATCGTAAATTTTACTTTGCCGTTTTCTATTTTTATTTCGGCAACTTTGCCGAGTTCGTCTTTCATCATTGAAGTTTTCGGAATTGCATTTATCATCGAAACATCAAATTTCACCTCAGCCGGTTTTGTGTCATTATTGAAAATTATTACAGCGGCAAACTTTTCATCCATCAAACGGGCATACGCCATTTGTTGCGGTTCATCCAATAAATCCAACGATTTACCGGTTCGTAAAGCCCCGTAATTTAAGCGTAACTGACCTAATTTTGCCAAATGATTCCAAACGTCGCTTTGCTCTTTGGTGCGACCGGTTGCGTCAAAAGCATTGTCTTTGTCGCCCGTAAAACCGCCCGGAAAATCTCTGCGATTATCCGGATCGCCGCCGCCGGGCATTGCCAGTTCATCGCCGTAATAAAGCAAAGGCGTGCCGCGAGTCGTCATAATAAGCGTTTGGGCAAGTTTCAAACCTTCGATTGTCGCGCCTTTTTCATTCATAAATCGTTCCATATCGTGAACGCCGAGAAATGTCGTCAGCACGTTCGGATTAGGATAAAGCCAATCGTGAGCCAGCATTTGCGAGACTCCGCGAATCGGTTCGCCTTTCGCAAACGCATTGCGAATCTGATAAAAAAGTCCGAAATCATAAAGCGTATCAATTTTTGTATCGATGCCGTCAAAGCCTTTTCTGCCGGTTTGAAAATATGAAATCAACGCGGGATTGCCGTCGTAAAGTTCGCCCAAAATATTCACTTTCGGATATTCTTTTTTGACAGCCGTTCCCCATTTTTGCCAAAAACTGCGTGGAACGTGCGGCAAAGTATCCATCCGAATCGCGTCGAAACCGCCGATTTCCATCCACCACAAACTGTTTTGAATCAAGTATTTTTCGACTTCGGGATCGTTTTGGTTAAAATCGGGCAGAATATCGATAAACCAACCTTCGATGTTCAGTTTTTGCGTTTGATAAGTCGCGCGCGGATTCATTGTCGTCCATTTTTGCCAAGTATTCGAGGTGTGATTTTCGACTGTTCCGTTCCACCAAGTCGGTGTCGGCGAATCGTTTGCCCAACGATGATATGGTCCCGTATGGTTTGCAACTTGATCTTGAATAACCTTAAAACCCATCGCTTGGGCAGTTCGGATAAACTCTTTCAACTTCGCCAAATTGCCGAGATGCTCGTCCACGCCATACATATCGGTCGCCCCGTAACCGTGATAACCGGTCGAAGGCTGTCCGTCGTAAACTTCTTTGAAATCAAGCCCGTTATGGTTGTCGTAAACGGGCGTTGTCCAAATCGCGGTCACGCCTAAACTCTTTAGGTACGGCAGTTTATTGATAATTCCTTGCAAATCTCCGCCGTGATAATGTCTGCCTTTCGAGCGGTCGTAAAGTCCTTTCGATTTTTCGGGATCGTTGTTTGACGTGTCGCCGTCGGCAAATCTGTCGGGCATCAAAAAATAAATAACGTCATCGGGCGTGTAACCGCGATGCTGTGTCATCGAACGCGATTTCGGCAAAACTTCAAACTCAAAATTTGTTTCGTCGCCCATCACAATTCCGCTGATTTTAATTTTATATTTGCCGGGTTTTGTATTCGGAGCAATACTCAAATCGAAAAACATATAATTATGATTTTCGCTCCATTTCCAGTTTGAAGCCTTTAGGTTCGGCGAATCGGCGGTAATCACCATTTTGTTCCAACCGAGATTTTTTCCGGTCAACAAAACTCGCACCGGATTTATCGTCGAACTTGTCCACCAACTCGGCGGATCAATTTTTTCGACGCTCGGTTGAGCAAAAACAGACAACGGTAACACCAATAAAATCAACAGTAAACGTAAATTATTTTTCATAAACTTGTTCATCGACTAACAATTTTTTTAATTCTTTTTTGTAACTCCAAACACCAAATGTAAACAGCGATAACGAAATCATAAGGTAAATTATTTTGTATATCAAAACTGTTCCCGATTGATTCCAAATGTTGTATAATCCCAAAAAACCGGATAAAATTGCCCAAATCCAATATCCGATTAAATATCTGTAAGCATTGCCTTTAACTTGTTTGTTATATTCCGGCGGATTATCTTTTAGTAAGTTATCTGCAAATTCATCTGCCCGCTTTTGATAAAAGCGATTTATAAACGGTAATGCGACAAGAATTATTCCTGTTAAAATAACCAAAATTATTGTGAATTTTACTTCAACTATTTGGTATTTCCCCTTATATTATTGTTGAATTTCTTCCATATAATTTACTTAAATCCGCTAATCTTTCTGCAATTTGCTTATCGAAATCTTTCGTTTCACAACGCCAATACCAATTTCCCGTGGTCGATCCGGGCAAGTTCATTCGAGCTTCGTTTCCTGCTCCGAGCAAATCTTGCATCGGGATAATCGCTGTGTTTGCAACACTTGCGAGAACAGCTTTGATAAAATCCCAATGAATTTCTTTGCCGTTTGAACCCAAATATTTCTTGCAAAAATCAATTTCTTTCTTTATTTGTTTGGCATCGCGGGGCGAACCTTTGCCCGCTTTCGACTTAAACCAACCGACCGTTGTATCGTTGTCGTGCGTGCCTGTGTAAACGCACGAATTCGGAATATAATTGTGCGGCAGATCAATATTTTTGGTGTCGCCGCCCCACGCAAATTGCAAAATGCGCATTCCCGGAAAGCCAAAAAAGTCCCGCAATTCTTCGACATCGGGCGTAATCACGCCTAAGTCTTCGGCTAAAATCGGGAGTTCGCCGAAAACCCAAAGCAGCGTTTTGAACAAATCTATGCCCGGAACATTTACCCATTGCCCGCGTTCGGCGGTTTTGTCGCCGGCGGGAACTTCCCAACTTGCCGCAAACCCGCGAAAATGGTCGATGCGCACGATGTCCACCGTTTTCATCGTGAACCGAATTCGCTCGACCCACCATTTGAAACCTTCATCGCGCATCAAATCCCAGTTGTAAATCGGATTTCCCCAAAGTTGTCCCGTTTCCGAAAAATAATCCGGCGGAACTCCCGCCACAACTCGCGGCGAACCGTCTTTGTCGAGCTTAAATTGATGCGGATTGCACCACACATCGCAAGAATCGAGAGCGATAAAAATCGGTACATCTCCAATGATTTTAATACTTTGCGAGTTTGCATAGCTTTTGAGTTCGTTCCACTGGGAAAAAAACGCAAACTGATAAAACTTTTGCGCAAAGGCTTCGTCGTCCAATTCTAATTTGGCAATTTCCAATGCTTCGGGCTTTCGCAACTTCAAATCTTCGTCCCAATCTTGCCACGAAACTTGGTTTTGCGAGAGTTTTATCGCCCGAAAAAGCGCGTAATCTTCGAGCCAAAAAGCGTTATCGTCGCAAAAAAGGTGAAAGGCTTCAACTAATTTCAAGTCCGAAGTTTTGCGAAAATTCTCAAACGCTTTTTTGAGCAACGGCAATTTATATTCGATAACTTTGCCGAATTCGACTTTATCGACCGAAAAGTCCGGAGTTTTCAACAAGTCTTTTTTGTCTAAAAAACCGACTTCGACCAATTTTTCGAGCGAAATCAAATAAACATTTCCCGCAAACGCCGAAAAACACTGGTACGGCGAATCGCCGAAACCTGTTTGTCCGAGCGGCAAAACTTGCCACAATGTCTGTTTGGATTCAACCAGAAAGTCGATGAATTTATAGGCTTCATCGCCAAAATCACCGATGCCGAATTTCGACGGCAGGGAAGTCGGGTGTAATAAAATACCGCTTGCTCTTGAAAATGTCATAAATGTTTGATTATAAATTCAAAATCATCACAGATTTTGCAGGAATAGAAATCTCTTTTTCAATTTGTTTGATTTTTACGATTTTAACCTGTTCCGAGTTGTTTATGCCAATCAAAACTCTTTGATTGGCGGCTTGTCTTTCGAAAACATAAACGTCGTTGTCGTAAAATAAATCCGTCGTCTTTCCTTCACGCAAAGCAATGCTTTCTTTTCGCAGTTTTATCCGATCCCGCGTCCATTCGAATATTTCTTGTTCGTCTGCGGCACGGCTCGATTTATCGAATTTCGTAAAGTCGTCGCGGTTGAAAGGATCGTCGCCGCCAATCATCGCAACTTCTTCTCCGTAATAGAGTTGCGGGATTCCGCGAGTCGCCAACATAAACGCGATGTGCATTTTCGCGCCTTCTTTGGTTGCCCCGTCGAGCGACATAAACCGCTTCGTGTCGTGGTTATTCGTGAAGGTTGTAACGCGATTGATGTCGCCGTAAAGTCCGTCGTATTTCAAAACATCACGCAGCGAACGCATCGGTTTTTTGCCCGTAAAAACCTCAATCGAGGTTCGCCAAAGTTTAAAATCGAAAACACTCGGAAGTTTGGTGTCGATGCCGTCCCAACCGGTTTTCCCGCCTTGAAAAAACGACGTTTGCGCCGAATCGTCTTCAAAAACTTCGCCGACCATATAAAAATTCGGATATTGTTTATTTATTGCCGACGACAAATCGCGGATAAACCAACGCGGCAGATATTGAACCGTGTCTTGCCGAATTCCGTTGATTCCGGTTGTGCCGATCCACCATAAAGCGTTTTGAATCTCATACTTGGCAACTTCCGGTTCGGCTTGATTCAAATCGGGAAGCGTGAAGTCAAACCAACCTTTGAGCAAATTATCGCGCTCAGCGGGCGAAGCATTCGGCGAAAGCAGAACCGAATTATTAAAAGTATTTGCCGAAAATGGCGGAAACCAGTTTTCGAGTGGCGGGTTTTTCATCCAAACGTGCTTAAAGCCGATATGATTTGCGACTTGATCTTGGATAACTTTAATGCCGTTTTCGTTGGCTTTTTTGACTAATTCCTGCAAATCGGCAAGCGTCCCGAAATGATTTTCAACGCCGTAATAATCAATCGAGCCATAGCCGTGATAGCTCGCCATCGGACACCAAGGCTTATCGCAATTTGTGATTTCGTCGTCGTTGTCATACCACGGATTGAGCCAAATCGCGGTAATTCCGAGTTCTTTCAGATAATCGAGATGATTTATAATTCCGCGAAAATCGCCGCCATGCCAAGCTCGCGGATTATTTTTATCGATATTTACATTGTTTGATCGATCGCCGTCGGAAAATCTGTCGGGCATTATGAGGTAAATAATATCGTCGTTTGTAATTGTCTTCGGAGCCTTCGGAGTCGGCAATATCTCAAACGGAATCAACGATTTACCGTTATCAGTCGAAACTTCAAAATTATATTTACCGGGTTTCGCGGTCGGCGAAATGACAACATCGAAAAATAAATAAGTCGAATTTTTATTAACCCGAATGTTTGAAACTTTGAGTTGCAAATTTTTGGAAACAACTTCGGCATTTTGGAAATTCTCGCCGCGTACGAGCAGCCGCACAGGGTTGACGCTGTGATTTGCCCACCAATTCGGCGGTTCGACTTTTTCGACGGTCGGGTTTTGAGCAAAAACGGCAAATATACCGAGTGAACCGATTATCAGAACAAATATAAGTTTAATAATTTGATGCATTCTATCAAGGTTTTTTGTCGTTTACCAAAACGGGTAAATTACGATTTTGTTCTTCATTTGAAACTGCCGCGCCGCCGGGTTTACTGACAAGTTTTTCCAGCCGTTTGAATTCTGCCAAAATAACGTCCGCTTTCTCTTTTTGTTTTAATCGTGAATAAGCTATAAAAAGCTGATAACGAATACCGGGATCAATTTTATTTAAATCTGCTCCGCGTTCTAAAACCGTTACCGCTTCGGGATATTTTTTTAATCGCAAGAGTAATCTGCCCAAATCGTAATGCGCCGAAAAGTTTTTATCGTCAAGTTTTAATGCTTGTCGCAAAAATGCTTCAGCTTTGACTGTTTCGCCACGCTCATACGCCAGATAACCCAGATTTGAAAGTGCGTCGGGATTATTCGGCGATATTTGCAAAACTCTCGTAAAATTTTTGACGGCTTCATCGAAATTACCTTCGGCTCTTGCCAAATAACCTTTCATATAAACAACGCTTAGATTATCGGGATATTTCTTTAATTCGTCGTCTAAAATCGAACGAGACTTTTCATATTGCTGTAACCGAATATAAGTAACGCTCAATCTTATTTGATAAAGCAAATTACCGGGCTTTTGCAAAGCGGCTTTTTCGTAAAACGACAAAGCGCCGGCGTATGCTCTTTTTTTGGAGATTTCTTCGGCAATCAGAAAATTGACCTGGTCGAATTCGGGGAGTAATTCTAAGGCTTTAAGCCAAAGTCCGAGGGCATTTTCGGTTTCGTTTTTTGCCGATGCGATAAGACCGAGACGATAAAAAATCTCCGGTGAAGCGGGGTTCAAATTTATTGCTTCGCGAAGAGTACTTTGAGCTTGGTCAAGTTCATTCAAATTATATTGTGCAATACCAAGGTTATAGAGTGCTTCAAAAGTCGGCGGAATTTGCCGATTAACGCTTTCAAATAAAGATTTTGCTTTCCGGTATTCGCCTGCTTCTGCCATGACCAATCCGAGAGTGAATAAAAGTCGAACATCAGCGGGATTTTTTTTTTCCAAAATGTCCGAAATCGGAATTGCGTCTTTTATTCTGCCAAGCGCAATGTAAGTTTTGGTTAAAGTAAAAAGCAGTGCAAAATCTTCGTTTTTCGGCGATTTATTTGCGACTGTAATCCCGCACAATCTTTCCAACAAAAGCAAGTTTTTTTTATGTTGATTTTGAGCCGAATAGAGCAGTGCCAAATTATACGAGGTTTGTTCGTGCTTCGGTTGTAATTTTAAGACTCGTTCAAACATATTTGCGGCTTCCTCTCCGCGTTCGGTTCGCATCAGTAAAACGCCCAAATTAGACATTGCCGAAATCTCTTGCGGATCAGCCTTTAGTATTTGGCGATATTCGGTTTCGGCTTCGTCCAAACGATTTTGAGCGTCTAACGAAACGCCTAATAGAACTTTGGCGCGCAAATCTTGCGGTGATTTTTGCAAATACTCACGCAACACAACTTCGGCTTCGGCAAATCTTTCGGCTCGAATCAGATCGGAAGCACGCTGAACATTCGGGTTTATTTGGGTTGAGATACTTTTGGGCAGAGTTTTTCTCGCCGGTTTAGTTTGCGCTTTCGCCGAAAGCGTAAATATCGGGCAAACCGAAAAAAGGCAACCGAAAGAAAGTCCGGTTAAAATAATTCGTTTTATTTTCAGCGTTATCGAGAACATTTGTAACGAAATTTTCGGTTATTTACTGATTTTCAAAGCCTTCAAAAACTTTTCCTCATCACCCGGAGTTATGTGCAAAGATTTTTGTATAATTGTTTGAAATCCCAACGCTGAAGAAGCTTCTTTTAACCGGTTTGCAGTCGTGAACATCAATCGAATTTTATAATCTCCGGCACTTTCGTCACGCCAGTAAAGTCCTTGTACGGCTTGTGAATCAGTAAAACCGATCGTGTATCGATCGTCGTATCTTGTACCGTCGATGGCTTCACCGATCGAGCCGGAGTACGGCAAAGCTAAATCCGAATAACGAAAAGTTTTTGCATACACAAGAACTATTTCCTTAACAAACTTTCCTTGCGCAAACACAATTTGCAATTCGCCTTGCGGCAAACCTTTGTAAATCACACGCACATCTTTACCGTCTTTCCCTTCATTTTTCTTAGCATCGGGCTTTTCTTGTCCGGCTTTACGATTCGCGTTGACAAATACTGACTGTAAAGCGGTCGGAATATCCATTCCTATTTTTACGCCGAGTATTTCGGTATTGTGTTCTTTTCCGCCGATGCTTTTAGCTTCCGCCGGTTTTTCAACCTTTTTATCCTTTTCTTGTCCGGAAATAAAAGTTAATGTTCCGCTCAGTAATACGGTTGAAATTAGTAATAATAGGTTTTTATATTTACCTTTAAACATTTTGTTCTCCTGAAATTGTTTATACATTTTAGTTTTTGACGGTTGCATTTCGTCTGCTTGCGTGAATCTTTTTTACTTTTTGCAATACTTCGTCGGCTTCACTTTTCTTCCCGCTTTTTCTGTATGCGATGGCTAATTGATAATAAGATTCCGGATTTTCGGGGACGAGTTCGCCGGCTTTTTGTAAATGCTCGACGGATTCCGAAAAACGATTAAGAGCAATTAAAGTTTTTCCTAAAACAACCCGCGATTCATATTGATTCGGGTTTAGGACAACGGCTTTTTGCAGGGCTTTTAATCCTTCTTCAGATTTTTCGCCCGACATTTTCAGCAACAAAACTCCCAAACCCAAATTTCCGTCCGAACTGTTCGGATAAAGTCGTAAAATTTCTCGGTAAGTTTTTAAGGCTTCATCGGAATTTCCCGCACGCTCGGCGGTCGTTGCCAAAAAGAAAATTGCTCTAAAGTTTTGCGGTTGAAGTTCAACTGCGCGGCGAAAAAACATCAAAGCGTTGTCCAAATCATTATTACCGAAATAAGCGCGTCCAAGCGAAAAGTTGGCATCAAAATGGTTCGGGGCAATTTTAATTGCTTGTCGGAGTTTAAGAACGGCATCCGAATTATTCTTTTTTTTTGCCGAAATAACTGCGGATAACACAAAGCAGTCAGCCAACAGCGGGTTATTTGTACTCTCCTTTTCCAATACTTCGATTGCTGTCAGCACATTTAATTCGGCTGTCTCGGTTTGTTGTAAATTAAAAAGCGCCAACGAATTACCGTAAAGTGTTAAAGGTTCTCGCGGTTCGGTTTCCAGTATCATCGTAAAAATTTTGGTTGCTTCCGCCCAATTTCCGATTTGTAAAAAAGCAAAAGCCTGTTGACGTAACTCTTCCGAATCAGCTTTATAACCTCGCGCCCTTGTCGTCTGATAAAACTGTCCGACATTTCCGACCGCAACTGAAAATAAAATAAATACTGCGCCAAGCGGCACAATAATTAAATTAAGTTTCTTGATGTATTTAATTACGGACATTTTTCAAAAATATTGTAAATTATACAATTTTATTTTAACGAAAAAAATGAGTGGCGAGCAAATGTATCGCCGCGCCACTCAATTTTCAAAAGAAACGAAACACGCTTAGAAAATAATCTTCAAAGCAAATTCCATTTGTCTTCTGGATTGTTCCGAGTTATCTTTGCCAAAGTTTCCGTCTTCAATATTGCCGTTTGGTGTTCCGCGATTAACATGATTAAGCAGGTTAAAAGCAGAAACACGAACTTGAACATTAAAAACTTCGCTGATTTTGCGAATCGGGAAGTTTTTGAACAACCCTGCATCCCAAAATTCTTGACTTTCGCCTCTGAACGTATTGCGTCCGAGGTTTCCAATCACGGGGCAACCTCCGTTCGGCGTACCGTTTGAGTTGAAACAGCCCGTATCAGAAGCAAATACCAAAGTTCGCGGAGCACGGAAAGCATTTACGTTATATTGGATTCCTTGTGCTTTTTGTGCAGCAGTCGGAGTTGGATCACCAATAATATCTGCTCTGCCGCCACGCCAATTCGGAGTAAAGACAGGACCGCTTTGCAAAGTGACGATGTTGTTAAACTGCCAACCGCCGATAACCACATCAAGTAAAGTCGGAATATTTCCTAATAGTTTTTTCCCCTTGCCGATCGGTAAATTATAAACGTTGGCAAAGGTAAACCTGTGCCTGACATCAAGGTCAGATAATCCGCGATCGAGTTGCGGACGACGCGGGTCATCGGGACCGCAAGAACGCGGACCTGTTCCGCCTGCGCAGAAACCGCCCGGATTGTCGTCGATTGCTTTTGAAAAGGTATAAGACGACAAAATTGAAAGTCCGTTGGTAAAACGTTTTTCTACTTTGCTTTGGAAAGAATTATAACTTGCTTTACCTGTGTAACGACTTGCAATTACGGTTCCGATCGTTGTAACTTGTCGCGATCCCGGACCGCCTTGGTCATTTGAATTACCAATGTTGCTGACTGTCAGCAAATTGCGGGTTTGTGAACCGACAAAGGCAATTTCCGCCAACCAGTTTTTGGCAAATTCGTATTGCGCCGTCAAGTTATATTGATGCACATATGCGTCCTTTCGATTCGGGTCGTTGTAAATTACCGAACTTAGCCCTGCTGCCGAGAAAGTTGTACCGCGTGCCGCGACAACATCAGTTCCGGGAGCAAACGGAATTCCTCGTTCAAAAGGGTTACGTCCCAACGGATAAGTTGAAGGACAGCCCGCCGGATTTGTAATCGGAGTACAACCGAAACTTGCCGCACCCGTTCCCGGATTTGAAGTTAATGGTTGAACACCGCTGACATCAGTTGTATAAATTACGCCGTAACCGCCGCGCACGACTAATTTTTTATCGGGCAATAACCCGCTGTAAGCAAAACCAATTCGAGGAGCAAAATTGTTCAAATCATTTTTCGCAAGATCACGCCCGCCCGGTGCATTGGGTCCCGCGACAACAATTGTGTTATTTGCCGGATTATAGTTGGACTGACGATCAAATCTCTCGGTTGGAGCTGTAAATGCGTCATATCTGACACCCAAATTAAGCGTTAAATTTGAACTTACTTTCCAGTCGTCTTGAACAAAGAAAGCTAATTCCGCAGATTGTTGGGTATATGGACCGCCCGGCGTTCCGCGTCCGACAAATCCCGGTTGATAACCCAACAAAAGATTTGCTAAAGCCGAACCTGTATCATTTGGACCGATTCCGTTGTAATTACCTGAAACAAAACCGCTGTTGGTTGTACCGTATTGATAGTTTCCTTTGATGCCGTTGTTACGACCGCCGTCGAAATTGGAGTTACGACGATTGCGAAGATCAATACCGCCTTTGAAAATCGAACTTCCGCGAACAACTGTTAAAGTGTCCACAAAATTATAATTGTTTGATAAGAAGAAGAAAGGTCCGCCGTCTCCGACAAATTCCAGCGAACGATCCGAGCCATTCAAAGTATCAACTACGCCAAGCAACACAACACCTGTGCAAGTTCCGCAGACATTGATGTTTTTCGCGCCTAAATTTGCTGAAACATTAGGATTAAATCCGCCTGCTCCGCCAACTCCGGTATTAAAAATGCCGATTTGCACTTTATTCCAACCTGCCCGAGCATCGTTGATGACAGTCGGAGAAAAAACGTGCGTATCGCTTAAAACAACACCGCGCGAATTTCCGAATTCTTCGCCTGCCCCAAATCCGGAAGGTAAATCATTACCGCCCGGCGAAGTTCCGAGAGCAAAGTTATTGTCTCTGGTGCGGGTAAGTTTTGAACGGCTGTATCTGCCGAATACTGAGTTGTTGCCCGTAATCTTATGGTCAAGTCTCAAGTCATAACCATCATCAATTGCTCTTTGTGAACGGGTAACTTGGAAGTTTTCTTGCAGTCCCGAACGATTAGGTAACGGATAAGCATTTAAAACATTTCTTCCAAAGGCAGAAATTGCTCCGCAAGTCGGGCAATTTGCCAAATTATTTCCCGGAATCGGAGTTCCGTTTGGCGCGAAAATTGTTCCTATCGGAGCAAATACGTCAACACTGCTGCCGGCGACGCGGAAAGGGACGCTGGTTCCGGGACGAAGTAATTCGCCGAAATCACCGTTTCGCATTCTCAGGGTTGGAACCGTTACACAGCATGGGTCGCCGTTATTGTCTCCTAACGGAGCAACACGTCTTTTTCCGCCATACGAAAAGAAAAAGAAAGATTTGTTTCTGCCGTCATAAACGAAAGGACCGCCTTCATTAAAAGCGGGCAAGAAAATAGGTCCGCCGACTGTTCCGCCGAAATCGTGCGAAACGTAGTTGCTTGGGGTTCGTTGTAATCCCCGACCAATGAAGCGGACATTATTTTCATCAAAGCGTGCTGCACCCGCACTCAAATAACGACCTTGATAGTTTTCATAGATTGTTCCGCTTAGTCTGTTGCCGCCGCTTTTGAAACTCGTGTTGATAATTGCGCCTGCGGCACGTCCCGATTCTGCCGACGGAACACTGGTTTCAATTTTGAATTCGGAAATCGCATCGGGATTCGGAAAAAATGCGATTTGTCCGAACTGCGATTCGTTGTTGTCAACGCCGTCAAGCGAGAAGTTGTTTTGGGTAACTCTGGCACCGTTGGCAGAGATTACCGAACCGCCCGATTCGCGGAAACGAGTTGATTCGGTTGAATCTCCGGGACCGCCGCTGACGAAATTACCGCCGCCGCCGATGGTTCCGACCGATTGTCCCGACGGACGAGTTACGCCCGGCGATAAACTTGCTAAAAGTGTGAAATTACGTTGCGGAATCGGAAGGTCTGTAATCTCTTTACCGGTAATAATATCACCTCTGACGCTGGTTTCACTTTCAGCCAACGGTGAACTTTCGGCATCAACCGTCACCACATTATCTCCAACACCTGAAACTTCTGTAAATGTAATGCCAAGCGGCAACCGAGAATTAGTTTCTACTTTTACCTTAGACAAAACAAGTGTTTTGAAGCCGGTTGCGGTTGCCGTTACCTTATAGCTTCCCGGATCGAGATTCGTGACTGAAAAATCACCGGTTTCGTTTGATGTTGCTTCAACACTTTCGCCTGTTGCAGTATTTGTTACAACAATTTTAGCATTCGCTATTACTGCCGCATTCGGATCTTTGACTGTTCCGATTATGCTCCCTTTATTGTTCTGAGCCATTATTCCGAGGCTGCAAAACAATGTTACCAATAACCCGCACAATGCTTGGGTCAGGTAATAACTGATTTTATTTTTTTTGAACATATAAACCCCTTTTCTTTTTAGTTAATCTCTTCCGGATAAATGATAAGAGAACTTTTTTTTAATAAAATAAGCGTATTTTACATAAGTTTGTTTGCGAAACAAACAAATACATAAAAACCAGGTTTAAGACAGGATGAAAGATACAAAATAATGAATTTTTTTTCATTATTTTAAACCATACTACCGATTAAAATAAATTATGTGTTTTTAACACCGACAAAAACAACCGTTTAATTTGGAATTTAAGCAATATTTAAAATTACTTGGTAAAGGCAAATTTGCTTATTAAACCTAAACTTATCGCACCCAAAAGAGTCGGACTTGCACCTAATGTGGAAGCCGTAATTTGTGGAATCGACAAGCCTTTGCGAACACTTATTTGAATTTTTACAGGCAATTCTTGTTCCAATGAAAATAAAACTCGCGAAATTTTTCCGTTGATGACAACTGCTTGCGGGCTTAAGCCGACAATTAAGTTTGAAATTCCCAAGCCGAGGTAATATAAAGTTTCTTTGACGGCTTTCAGAGCAAATTCATCGCCCTTTAAACTGAGTTCCAAGACTTCATCGATGGTGATGTCGGTCTCGATTTTCGATATTTTTTTGTATCGGGCAACGGTCGCGCGATTTGAGGCAAAGGCTTCCCAACATTCGTTGCTGCCGCACGAACAGGCAACAATGCTTTCGGAGCCGACAATCATATGTCCGAATTCGCCCGCAATTCCGTTTTCACCGCGATAAAGTTGCCCGTCGAAAATAATTCCGGTGCCGATTCCTTCGGCAACCAACAGCGTGATAAAATTTCTCGTTTTGAGTTCCGCAGATTTCCCGAACCATAATTCAGCTAATCCGACCGCGTTTGCGTCATTGTCGATTTTGACTTTCAAACCTGTGGCTTGCGTAATTTTTTCAGGCAGATTGATATTTTCCCAACCGAAATACGGCACATAAATCACTATTCCCGACACTTGATCGACAAGTCCGGGCAAACTTATGCCGATTTCTACAAAATCGGTGTTTTCAATTTTTTTGATGATTTTCTTCAGATGTCGAATAATTTTATCAAAGGTAATATCGGCATCAGGATTAGTCGGGAATGATTCGTCGAACAACACGTTTCCGGCTAAATCAGCCGTTGCAATCGTGGTACTTGTCGGAGTTATATCAACGCCGATGGCGACCGGAAACCCTTTTTTCAAAACTAACATCGTTGGTTTTCGCCCGCCGTTTGATGCTCCGACACCGGTTTCTTCGATAAATCCGTCGCGAATCAAATCATCCACAATCAGCGAAACGGTCGATCTTTGCAAACCGGTTTGTCCGGCAATTTCCGCCCGCGAAATCGGTTCGCGTTCTCTGACGTAATTCAGAACGATTTGACGGTTAATATCGCGGATGGTATTTGAACGAGCAACCTGAGATTTAGCTGTATTTAAGTGGATTCGACGCATATTTACCATCTAAACTACCACACTTTTCCATAAATCGAGTAGTTAAAACGAGTTAGTTTGTTTATCTGTCAAACAAACATCTCAGCTAAAGCGACAGAAATCTCGGATTAAATCTTTTGGCTATTCAAAGATGTCGTCTCCATTGCAACTCTTCTTATACAGGTTTCAGCGAGAATGTGTCTGATAACAGAATATTATTGTCCAAAATTAGCGCAAAAAAGGAACTGTCTTTGTTTCTGAGACAAGATAGTCTTTCTAAACTAACGAATTGAGATTGAACCGCCCGATTCCTAAAATTCTTTTGGTTATCAGACGCGATGAGGTTAAAGGTTTGGATGTTGCTTTATTGAATTAGTTTTAGATGCTAAAATCATTAGCAAAACTGTTGTAATGACGAAGCGTAAAAAATGAGTATGAGAAGTAGATTTAAGACTCATGATTTTTTGTAAAAGTCAGTCAGACAGCATTATTTTTGCAAAAAATATATTTTACAGGTAAAAAAGGAGCGATCAAAGTGGCAATCAAAGGTTTTATTTTCAGCATTTTTGCAGTTTTTATACTGGCGTATCCCGCAAACGCGCAAACAAATGCAATTAAAGGTCGAGTTGTCGATTCGAACCAAACTGCGGTTGCGGGAGCAAAAGTTACGGCACAGACCAAAATCGGAACGTCAACCGTTCAAACACAAACAAATTCCAACGGCGAGTATGAATTTAATAATCTAGCCGACGGCGAATATAAAATAACTGTGGAAGCAGTCGGTTTTTCTCGTCTCGTGCGAGTTTTTCGGGTCGTCGATAAATTTTCGGAGCCTTTGCAAATTCAACTTTCAGTCGGTGAAATGACTGAAACCGTAACAATTACGGCAACGCGAACACAGGTTTCGACGGACGAAACAGCCGTTCCGGTGAGCATTGTCGGACGCGATGAAATCGAACGAAAAGCCGTCAGTACAATCGGCGATGTTTTTCGCAGTCTGCCCGGAACATCAACCGTCAATGAAGGCGCATTTCAAGTTCGTCCGCGAATTCGCGGACTGGACAGCAATCGTGTGTTAGTTTTGGTCGATGGCGAAAGATTGAATAATTCACGTACTTCGACGGCTCAATCGGGAATCGAAATCGGCTTGGTCGAAGCATCGCAAGTTGAAACTTTGGAAGTCGTGCGCGGAAGCGGTTCGGTGCTTTACGGCACGGACGCACTCGCCGGAACAATCAACATTATTACTCGTGATACGCCCGCAAGACGTGAAAACGGTTTCAGGTTAGGCGGCACGCTCGACACATTTTACAGCACGAACGAAAACGGACGACGCGGAAGTTTGGCGGTCAACGGTTCCGGTAAGTTGTTTGCTTTCAGAGTTTCGCAGTCGCTTGACCGTTTTGAAAATTATTTTACGGGAAACAGAAACGGCAGAATTGCGGACGGCGTAACATCGAATAACGAGGTTTTGAATGCCCAATCGCACGGCAGAAATACTTCGGTAACCGGACGTTTTTTCTTGAAAGACAAAAGCGCTTTGCGACTTAATTACGAGCGTAAACGTTCGCTCGATGTCGGAACGGCAACCTTGGTCGGTACTTTTAACGCCTATTTTCCTTTTTCAAACCGAGATAAAGTCAGCGGACGTTTTGACACGGTAAATCTGACAAAAAATCTGGTCAGACTTTCGTTGAGCAGCTTTTATCAGCAACAAAAACGAAATTTCAGCAATATCGTGACGGTTCCGCCGGCTCCGCCGTTTTTCCCCGGCGTTTATCAATTCAGCGAAACAATTACGAACACGAAAACAAACGGTTTCGACCTGCAAACCGATTGGAAGCTCGGCAAGCGAAACAGTTTGACGGCAGGCGTGAGCTTTTTCCGCGATGAAAATAATGACAATCGTGTGATTATTTCGTCGTCAACCGCCGCTTCGCCGAATCAACGCCGAAGTAATTCGAAAAGCGTTCCGGATGCAGATTTATCGAACATTGCGGCGTTTGCGCAAAATGAATTTAAAGTAACCGACAGACTGAAATTTGTCGGCGGAATCCGTTTCGACGCATTCAACACAAATGCAAAACCGACCACGGGTTTCTCTATTTCGCCGCTGCTTACCGCCGCGCAAGTCCAATCTTTAGGCTTGACGGATTTACCGAACGGCTTAAAAGTCAACGCTAAATCTGTAACGGGTGATTTCGGTTTTGTGTTCAATGCGACAAAAAATGTTATTCTTTCGTCCAGAATCGGGCGTTCGTTTCGTTCGCCGAATATCTTTGAGCGGTTTTTTACCGATTTCGGATCAACTGCCGGATTTGTGGTCGGAAACCCGAATTTGAAACCGGAAAGCGGCATAAATTTTGATTCGAGCGTGAAATTCCGCAGTTCAAAATTTGTCGGGTCGGTAACATATTTCCAAAATTATTTCAGAGATTTTCTGTCTAATGTACCGAAATTATCGATTCCGCGAAATCCGCCGTTGGCAGCGATTCCGGTTCTGCAAACGGTCAACATTACAAAAGCTCGCATCCAAGGTTTTGAAACCGAAGTTGAAGCGCCTTTTCGGTTGAGTGTCGGTTACCTGACACCTTACGGAAATTACAGTTATCTGCGCGGCGACAATATCCAAAGCGGAAAACCGCTTGATTTTATCAGTCCTTCGCGGACAAACGCGGGAATTCGCTGGCAGAATTTGGCAAGCAATTATTTCGTTGATTACAACGTCAGAATTGTAACAAAACAAACCCGCATATCTGATGTAACTGTCAGAACCGATCCGCTGACAGGCATTCAGACAGGTTTTGTAACGCATAATATCAGCGGCGGCTACGCTTTCAAACGCGAGAGTTTCAACTTTAAATTAAATCTCGGATTGTCTAATTTGTTTGATCGCTTTTATAAGGAACAATTCGTCTTTGCTCCGGCGCGCGGTCGTTCATTTACTGTCGGCACAAGTTGGGAAATAAAATAACACCCGATTCAAACAGTCGGTAAATATGCAGAAACCCGTGCGAAGTAATGGCGAAATGATACGCTTACTTTGAACTTGTTTCTGCATTATAAGTTTCGGGTTGTTTGCAAACCGGCTGATAAAAAAAACGGCGTTCAATAAAGTTTGTAACTTATTGAACGCCGTCTGAATTTAACGATTTATAAAACGTGAAGACTTATTTCTCGCCGATAATCGTCTTGATTAATGATTCAACGCCCGTAACTTGGTTTGTGACGTTTTGAACTTTTGCTTGATCTTCTTTTCCACTGAACAAGTTTTTTACGAAATTGCCGATGTTTGACAACAGTCCGCCTTCATTTTTACCGATATTTTCCAGGCTCGCGGCGGCTTCTGTGTAACGCTCGACCTTTGCCTTATCTTCATCACCGGAAAAGAAACTTTTAACGGTGTTTCCTAAACTGCCTAAACTAAAATTATTAAACAAATTAGAAACGCTGTCGCCGATTCCGCCGAATTTGTTGAGGATGTTGTTTGCTCCGTTTACAAAACCTGTCACAGCTTTTCCGCCGATTTCTTGAACGCCTGTCAAAGCTCCGCGAATTTTGTCGGTTAAACTGCCTTCGCCGTTGAAAATGCCTGTTACGCCGTCAATGAAATTTCTGCCTTTATCGACATAACCGCTGATTGTGTCAACCGTGTTTTTGAAAGCTCCTTGCGAAAATTGTCCGACTGCCGAAAGCCCCGCTTTGGCAACATCGAGAAAGTTTCCGCCCGTCAAAGCGTTGCGAATTCCGTCGTATGCGCCTTTTGCTTTGTCGGCAAAACCGCCGATTGTGTCTAAAGTTCCTTTGAACGCGCCTTGGGCAAAATTGCCGACCACGCCCACGCCGGATTTCAAAGCACCGAACCAATCGCCGGTTTGAATACCGTTCACCACGCCTTGGATTCCGCCGGCAACTTTGGAAACCACGTTTCCGACAGCACCGCCGATTCCGCCCGCAATGCCTGTAATCGCACCCAGAATGTTGCCTTCGGCTAAATTTTTAATCCCGTTGATGCCGGCGACAATCGGAGCCAACGGCGGAAAAATAATACTCGCAATCGGAGCAACCCAACCTAATAAATCGCCGAAGAAACTACCGCCTTTATCGTTTTTGTTGGTTGAAACATTGTCGATTTTACCTTCCGCGTTCAAACTGAGCGAAGTAACGTTGGCTTCTTGCCAGTGTCCGATGCCCAAGAAACCGCTTTTGCCGTGCGTTTCGCCCGTGTTCACATCAAATTTAACGGCTTTACCCGGATTCGCGGCACGCATTTCATCGACTTTTTTATCAACCGTAATCGCGGCTTTTTCACCATCGACTTGATATGTGTTGTAATTGATTGCGTCGGGTTTATTTTGGTTGTCCAATTTGACCAAAAACTTGAACTGTCCGCCGGTCGCCGAAGTGTAAAGCGTACCTTCTTCACCGTTTTGTCGGCGTTGAGAAAGGTCTTGGACACCTTTTTGAATGTTTTGCGTAACTTTGTCCGCGTCGATTGCTTTTTGAATATTGGCAGGATTGTTATTTTCCGTCCAACCGCCGATACCGAGAAAACCGCTGTGTTGTTTGACCGGCAAGGTTGTGTCGCTGACACCGAACTCTTTGAATTTGGCAAAATCCACGATTTCGGCTTGACCGTTTTCGCGTAAAGCCAACAATTTTTGCTTGCCGTTGACTTCAATCGAATCATATAAATCTCCCTTTTCGCCTTTGTCGCGTTTTTCGGCAAGTTTGGTAAATTTCTCTTGGGTAGCTTTGATGCTTTTTTCAACATTGATGGCTTCATCGGCAGTTTTTACACCGTATTTTTCAACGTCGTTAATTTCAGATTGACCGTTTTCACGCATCACAAGCAGTTTTTCTTTGCCGTTGACACTGACTTTATCGAACAAATCGCCCTTTTCGCCTTTCTGTTGTCGCGCCGCCAACGCCGTCATTTTAGTTTCGGCTTCGACCACGCCTTTTTCGACATTCAAGGCTTCTTGAGCAGTTTTGACATTATATTTTGCCGGATCGACAACTTCCGATTCACCGTTTTTGCGCAGAGCAATCAATCTTTCCGTACCGTTTGAATCTTTGACGACCGAAAACAAATCGCCTTTTTCGCCTTTGTCGCGTTTGGCTTGCAGTTCGTTTAATCCTTGTTCTAACTTCGGATCGCTCGAAACTTCATCGAATTCACCGAAATCGTCCGCGACATCGCCGCCTAAAATTTGACTGAGCAACGAGTTCAACATATTTTCAACCGAATCATTATTGGCGTTGTTTCCGCGACCGTTAAATCGATTTGTGAAGCCGTTACCGTCATTTGATAATTGACGTTCGCGGTCAATAAAACCGTTTGTCCAATCGTTTCCGGTTTTATTTGAAAAATTGTCGAAGTTAAATTGACTTGATCCGTTGATGTTGTTGCTCATAATTTTATTTTCTGCCCCTTGCTCGTAGAAATTAAAGTGTCTTGCTAAGTTATCGGATAAAATCAAAATAAGTTGCCTGAATAGTTGAACTTTAATCTTTATTTAATAATCAGAAAATAAAAAAGCAACCAACAGTTTTGCTTATTGGTTGCTTTTTTTTACCGTAAACATTCGATTAACCCGTCGGTAATTTCTTTTTACCCGTTAAATACGGAGTCGGATCGAGATTGCCGTCATTAGGTCCGAACTTGCCCGGACCGGTTCTGATTTCAAAATGAACATGTGTTCCTCTGTTTGATCTGACGTTTCCGCTTCTGCCGATTTGGGCAAACGGTTGACCTGCTTTGACCGTCGAACCGTCTTGCAATCTGTCCCACGAAGCTTTGTTCAAATGCGCATAGCGAGACGTGATGCCGGTTTTCGGGTTTGTGATGTCAACATAATAGCCGAAACCTACCGTCGGACTTTGTTGGCGTTTTTTCACGATTCCGCCGTGTGCGGCATAAACCGGATCGCCCGCTCTGCCTTTGATGTCAATTCCGCCGTGTTTACCGCCTCTCGTGTGATAACCGCCGGGACCGCCTTCATCGGAACTAACGTCTGTTGCCGGATTAAAGCCCGCTTTGCCCGTCACCGGATTGATAACCGTTCCGTTGTCTGCCGTCGTGCCGGGGTTTGTTTGGACAGGCGCGGTTTCGGTCGGTTTCGGTGTGCCGGGGTTCGTTTGAGCCGGTGTCGTACCGGCGGGATTTGTTTGAACAGGCGGCGTTGCGACCGGTTTCGTTTTTCCGTTAAATAAAGCATCAAATGATTTTGGTCCGATATTGCCCGTCGGATTAAAACCGTTGTCGCGTTGGAATTTTTTCAAAGCCGCTTGCGTTCGAGGTCCGAAGACACCCGAATTTCTGCCGATTTGTCCCTTCGTCATATAACCGAGTTCGACCAGTTTGTTTTGGACGTTTTTGACTAACCCGACATTGTTTTTATCGCCGCGTTTGACTCCGTTGAGAATCGCGTCCATTGTGTTGCGAGTATTTTTACCGGCTTTTCCGTCAACCGTAATTCCTGCATCTCGTTGGAATTTTTCAACGGCGGCTTTAGTTTGATAGCCGAAATTTCCCTCGCCCTTTGTAACTTGGTCTTGGGTTAAATATCCGAGTTTAACCAACTTATCTTGAAGTTGTTTGACTGCTTCGCCTTTTTGACCAAATTTTAAAGACGTTGAAACAGGTGTTGTTTCGGTTGCCGGAGTTGTTCCGGTCGTTCCCGTTGTCGGAGTTGTTTCGGTTGTCGGAGTCGTTCCGCCGGTTGTTCCCGTTCCGCCGGCGTATCCTTGTTTTTCAAGGGCGTTGACCAATTCGCCGACTCGTCTGTTTTGGTCTTGGCGGACAACTTTTTGAATTTGCGCTTCGGTCGGGTTGCTGATGCCTAATCTGTCTTTGGCGATGGTTCTGAATCCGCCGGCTTCATAATTTCCTTTATCGGTTTTATACAAACTGCCGGTTTCGGGGTTTATCCAACTTTTGAAACGAGCTTCTTTCATTGTTTCGGGTGAAATACCGTTTTCTTTAATGTATTGCAAAACATCGGGTCTCAACAATCTGCCGGCAGAACGCGGCGATTGAATGTGTTCATCGAAAAAAGTAGCCGCCAACAATGAATTACTCGGATCGAGTCCGGCGGCTTTTACTTTTGCTTCGTATTTGGTACGAGCCGAATTTAATCCTTGAAGCTCAACTTTATCGGCAGCTTCGGGGGTTGTGGCACCGCCTAATCCGCGACTTGCGTTATACGAAAAAGAACCGATGTTCGGTTTTTTGTCGCCCGGATCGGTGTGTCCGTAATAAAGTTTTGTTTTGCCGCCGTTTGCCGTTCTTGTTCCTTCGGCGTTTCCGACCACGATTGCCACAGGAGCATTAGAGCCTTTTTGAACCGACAGAAAATCATCTAAATTAACGCTCCGAAATCTGCCGCCGGATGTCGGGTTGGCATTAATAACTTGGGTCAGCCGACTTGACGAGTCAGTTGCGCTTTTAGATGTAATTCCGGTATTACCTGTTTGAGCTTGGTTATTTACGCCCAAAGTTTGCAGTAATTTGTTAAAGACAGATTCAAAGCCGTTTGTTTTCGAAATGTTATTAGACAATTTTTTGTTCTCCTGTTTTTATAACTGAGTTTAAGCTCAAGCAATTCGCCGTCCAAGCCTGAAATTATTTAAACTTGCAGTCTGATTCAGTTATCGCGTGAAATTAAAAATTGTTTCCTTGCATTCAACATTTTAATAATTATTTAAGAATCATAATCTGAAATACTAATGAGTTTTTGCAAAGTCATCAGTATTACTGATATATTTAAGCAACTTTTCTAAAATTGATATTTGCGTAGAATCTAGTCATAAAATTATGAGTAATAACGAAACAACTTACAGGTTTGGTGAGTTTTCTTTAGATTTTTCGCCTTTGGTTTTATCGAAAAACGGTGAATCGCTGGCTTTAACTCCCAAATCGCTCGGAATACTTTTGTTATTGATAAAAAATCGCGGAAAAATTATTGCCAAAGAGAAAATCTTGAGCGAAGTTTGGCAAAATTCTTTTGTCAGCGATTCGGTGATTGCCGTAAACATCAACTCGATTCGCAAGGTTATCGGCAAAGAGTTTATTTCCAGCAAAAAGAAACTCGGTTATATTTTCAACGGCAATA
This sequence comes from Acidobacteriota bacterium, assembly GCA_031430435.1. Classification (GTDB taxonomy): domain Bacteria; phylum Acidobacteriota; class Blastocatellia; order Pyrinomonadales; family Pyrinomonadaceae; genus JANNVK01. The sequence goes on along the minus strand of JANPBM010000095.1, from coordinate 10,576 downwards.
TCGAAGTCAATACGTTTAAAAAATTTGAAACCGATTCATCGCTTGAGGTGGGTTTCGACAAATTTATCGGCAGACAAAAAGAATTGCGTTTGCTTCAACTCAGTTTTCGGAATTGTTCAAAAAATAAAGGAACAGCTTTATTTATCGGCGGTGAAGCAGGAACCGGCAAAACCACTTTGATTCAACAATTTTTAAAAACCGTCGAGGACAAACCCGACACTTTGGTTTTAACGGCAAGTTTTTTCGACTTTATCGGCACCGCCGGTCATTCGCTTCTGCATTATTTCAAATTACTTCAAGCCGCTTTTGTAAAACTGGATTGGATGACGGAAAACTATACTTGTGATGAGACGATTTTAGTTGCCGTCATCAGAGAAAAACTTGCCGTCGATTTTTCGCTTGAACTGCTTAACAGATTTATTACCAATAGTTTAGATGAATACATGCTCAACCTTATTTCATTTAAACTGACCGAATGTTTTTTGTCGCTGAGCGAAAAAACGCAAACCGTGATTGGCTTCGACGACGTTCATTTAGCCGATGAATTTTCGCTCGGATTAGTCGGAAATTTAGCCGTGGCAACTCGCTCCAAAGGTTTGATAATAATGTTTTCCGCTCGTTCGGACGCGGAGACTTTGAAAATTACCCGTTTCAAAAATTGGTTGGAAATTCACACCAAGCAAAATAGTTTTACGAAAATCGAGCTGAATAATTTCGATGCGGAGGAATGTCGTCGATACATTGCCGAATTATTTGTCGAAAAACCGGCGGGCAAATTATTTTCAGAGTCGGATGCAGCCGAAATTTATCGAATCACCAACGGCAATCCTTTTTTTCTGCGAGAATACTTCTCTCGGTTGATTGCCGACGGCAAAATTGTCAAACACAACGGTTTGTGGCTTTTAGCCGGAATTTCAAATGTAACTTTATCGCCGATTTTAGCTTCTTATACCGGCTCGCAACTCAAATCATTAAGCGAAAAAGACAGATTTATTTTGGAAGCGGCGTGCATTGTCGGCGAAGAATTTAAAGTCGCAACAGTCGAAAAAGTTACGGGTTTATCTTTGTTTGAAATAAAAAATTCGCTGGAAAGTTCTTTGCAGAAAGGTATTTTAATCAAACAAACGGTCAATTCCGGCACCGATTTTCAGTTCCGACACAACATTCTTTACAGGCTTTTTTACGAATCGATTTTGCCGACCGTGTTGTTTGGTTTACACGAAAAAACGGCTCAGGTTTTTGAAGAAATTTACGCCGACAATCCGGAGCAGGCGGCGGGAATTTTAGCCGAACATTATTACGCCTCGCAAAATTATCGAAAAAGTTTGAAGTTGAGTATTTCGGCGGCTGACGAGGCGCGAAAAATAAACGATCAAGCCCATTTGAGCAAATATCTCGTAATTGCCGAAAAGTCTGCCGAAAAAACACATCCGGCGGACTTTGCGACCGAAGACAAATGCCGATTTTTATTTTGCAAAGGCTATCAATTCGAGCGAAGTACCCGGCTCGGAAAAGCTCTTCCCGTACTCGCGGAAGCGTTGGATTTGGCGGAAAAGATTGAAAATCAAAAGTTGATTGCCGATATTTGTTATGAAATTTCGGCAATCGATTTGATGACGGGAAACTTGGAATCAGGCAGTAAATATCTGGAGAAATCAGAATCTATTTATCGAAAAATCGGTGAAAAGAACGGTGAATATTTGGCAAAAACTCACCGCGCCGTCATTTTTAATATCATCGGACAATATAAAAAAGGCATCGAAGCGATTGAAAAATTTTATTTCAACCAAGAGTTTGAAACATTGGACAATCATATAAAAATACAGATCAGCCAAATTTTGGCGGACGGTTATGCAATGTCGGGTTATGCGGAAAAAGGCAAGCATATTTTGCTTGAATCGATTGATAATTTCGGCGAATTTTCGGCAAATTACGGGTTGATTTCGGCTCGCAAAGTGCTTGCCAACATTCACATTATGTTGGGTGAATATCGGGCGGCGGAAAATTTACTCGACTCTCTTTCGGTATCTTCCGAAACGACCGAAACAGGTTTGGCAATCAGCGGTTTTTTAACCGGAATGAAGCTGAAAATACTTTATAATTCGGGTTTATTTTCGGAAGCCTTGCAAATAATCGATGACAACGCGGATTTTTTTGCGAACTTGAAAAGCGTTAATTCGATTATGATAACAAGCCATGTAATCACGGATATTTCAATCGATGTCGGCAGATTTGCCGAAGCCGAAATTGAAATCGGCAAACTTAGAAAACTGTGTGAAAAAGTGTCGGATGCCGATATTAGCTCGCTCGCCGAACATTTGAACGCTAAATATCTGAATCGCATCGGTCAGTTCGACGAAGCCGCGAAATGTGCGGAAAGGTCTTTGAAATCGGCGAAAAAATCGGAGACTTTGGTCAACGAAAGTCTCGCGTTAATCGAATTGGCGTGGTCAATCAAACATTTTATGCCGAACGAAGCCGTAAATTTTGCCCGCCAAGCCGTTTCCGTTCTTGAAACCATAAAATCGGGCGCGTGTTGGCGCGCATATTGGAATCTCGCTCAAATACAACTTTTTGTGCCGAATAAATTGGTTGACAACAATGAAATTATTGCAAATTTGACGAAAACCGTTGACTTCCTTGACGGAATTCGGCGACAATCGACCGCTGAAAACTCCGGAAATATCAACCGTTTCAATGAATCCGCCAAAAATCATTCTCAGCCCGCAATTCGACTTGCGGCGTTGCTCAAAAATTCAAATGAACCCGAAAAATTGAATGCGTTGGTTGAAAGTTGGAATTTAGCCGAATTTATTTAACCGAGCTTATTGCTCAAATCATCATTTTATTGAAATAATTTTGCAATCTGTTTGTTTTGGTTGCCAACTAAGTGTTAAAATCGGGCATTATAACAAGGGGTGTTTTTCAGTTATGCGTAATATTAAATTTGCAGTAATAATGTTGTTTTGTTTGATCGGGTTGTCGTTTGTCGGAATTAATTTCGTCAAAAGTAACAACAAAATGTCGAACGATGAATATAACAAATGGATTTCCGATTCGTATAACTTTCGGTTCGGGACCGAAAAACCGTTTTCTCCGTCAAACGCGACAACTTTCAGCGGCAAATTTATTCAAGCCGAAGATTTTACGGCAGCGGCGCGGTGTGCGAGTTGCCACACGGATATGCACCCGCAATGGCGGCAATCGGCTCACGCAAATTCGTTCCGCGATCCTTTTTATCAAAAAAACGTCAAAGATTTGCAAGGTCAAAAAGGCATTGAATTTACTCGACATTGCGAGTCTTGTCATAATCCGGTGGCATTATTTTCGGGCGTTTTGACCGATAAACCGCAGTTCAAAAAGCGTCCGTTCGATGAAGACGGCGTGTCCTGCATTGTTTGTCATTCGGTCGAATCGACAAACGGCAAAGGCATCGGCGGTTATGTGATGGGACAACCCGCGTTAATCGAAAAAGAAGACGGCACAAAAATCGTCGAAGCCACCGACCAAGAAATTTTGAACGATATTGAAGGACATAAACGCGCGGAAATGCGTCCGCTGATGAAACAGCCGGAATTTTGCGCGTCGTGTCATAAATCGCAAGTTCCGCGCGAATTAAACGATTATAAATTTTTGCGGGCGTTCGCGGTCGGCGACGAATTGCAAATGTCGTCGTTTTCAAAAGAATCGCCGCACCCGTTTTATGTCCGCAACAAAGAAACCTGTAACAGTTGTCATATGGTCAAAGAACCGACCAAATACTTTGACGCTTCGGTTAAAGACGGCGTGATTGCTTCGCATCGTTGGGCGGCGGCAAACACGGCGATTCCCGCATATTTCGGTTACAAAGAGCAACTCGAAGCGGTCGAAAAATCACTCAACGACGATAAAATGGGCATTGATATTTTTGCTCTGCATCGTTTGAACGGAGCGAGAAAAGAAGATTTAATCGCCCCGATAAATCGCCAAACGTTCGTTACAAAAGAAAATGAAACGTACATTGCCGACGTGGTGGTAACAAATAAAAACATCGGACACAGTTTTCCGCCGGAACTGCGCGATTTTTACGAAGCCTACATCGAATTTACGGTGGCAGACGCAAACGACAAAGTTTTATACAAATCCGGCTTTATCAAACCAAACGGCGATTTGGACGAAAAAGCCCATAATTACAAAACATTTTTAGTTTTTCAAGACGGTAAAATTAACGAATTACATCATATTTGGAAAACGAAAGTCGTTGCTCAAAACACGGCGATTCCTTCGGGACGGTCGGATGTTGCCCGCTATAAATTTACGATTCCGAACAATGTCGGCAATCAAATAAAATTGACCGCAAAACTGCAATACCGAAGATTCACGAGAGTTTTCAGCGATTATGCGTTGAAAAAATCGATTGATTTACCGATTGAAACGATGGCGAAATCCGAACGAATTTTGTCGTTGGTCGAAGAAAATAAACCGCAACCCGTCGATCCGAAAGCAATGCCCGATTGGCGACGTTGGAACAATTACGGAATCGCGTTGCTCGACCAACGACAATTTCCGCAATCAGCCGACGCTTTCGACAAAGTAATCGAGGCAAACGTTGATTACAAAGGCTTTGCGTTCACCAATAAAGCGCTTGCGTTAATGGAACTCGGCGGTTACGAAGAAGCCGATAAACTTGTCGCCAAATCATTGGAAATCGATGAAAAAAACCTGCGGGCATTGTTTCAACGCGGTCGCATAAATCGGGTAAAAAGTCGTTTGGACAAAGCCGAAGCCGATTTCAAAAAAGTATCGGAAGCGTATCCGAAAGATCGTTTGACGCTTCAACAACTCGGCGAACTTGCCAAAATCAAGGCTGATACTGTCCCGAAAAGCCAACGTGCGGAACAACTTAAGGTTGCTCAAGGCTTTTACGAAAGGATTTTGGCGATTGATCCGGAAGATGTCGGTTCACATTATAATTTGATGATTATTTTCCAAAAACTCAGTTTGCGCGACGAAGCGAAACGCGAGGCAAAAGTGTTCCAAGATTTGAAGGAAGATCCGCAACAAACTCCGCTGGCGAGTAATTTTTTGCAAACAAACGCGAGCATCGGCAACGAAAGTTTGCCGTTTCACGCGCACGATTTGCAACCGTTTCAAAATAAGTTTGAAAAATCGAGTTATTTGGCGGTTTTCGGTATCCTTAAATAATTTGTCGGCAACATTTGCGGCTGATTTCGCAACAAACTTTCCGAACAACGTTTCAGCCTGTCCGATTTCGCATTTATGAAAAAGTTTTTATTGTTATCAATTTTATTGTTGCCGATCTTTGCCTTTGGGCAAGGCGGAGTTTCAACCGGTGAAGCAAAAGTTTACACGACCAAACGCACAACCGGCATCATCGACGAAAAAGCCGCTAAAGTCTTTGAAAATATGACGGAACAAACCACGCTCAAAAATTTTCAATGCGTGGACGGAAGCAAAGCCAAAGAATATATTTTGGAAACGACAGGTTGCACGATTGCCGTTTTTGATTACGACAACGACGGCAAACCTGACATTTTCTTTCTCAACGGTTCAACTATCAACGCCGAACTCGGCAGGGAAAAAGCCCCGAAATCCGCGCTTTTTCGCAACCTCGGCGATTGGAAATTTGAAGACGTGGCGGACAAAGCGGGCATCACCAACGAACGCTGGGGAATGGGCGTAACAGTCGCGGATTACGACAACGACGGCGATCCGGATTTGTTTGTCGGCAATTACGGAACATCGCGTTTATATCGAAATAACGGCGACGGAACATTCACCGACGTTGCCGAAAAACTCGGTTTAAATATCAAAGGCTGGCACACGGGAGCAACTTTCGGCGATTACGACAAAGACGGCAAACTCGATATTTTTATTCCCGCATACCTTGATTTCGACCTGAAAGATTTGCCGCCGAGTCCGCTTGACATCGGAAAAAATAACGTTGCGGGCAGAAATTTTTGTCAGTTTCGCGGGCAACCCGTGATGTGCGGACCGCGTGGTTTGAAAGGCGGCAAAGATAAATTGTTTCGTCAAAAAACCAACGGAGTTTTCGAGGAAGTCGGCGATAAAGCGGGCGTTACCGACAACGAGCGTTATTATGGTTTCTCTTCGGTTTTTGTTGATGTGGACGACGACAAAGACCTCGATTTATTGGTTGTCAATGACTCAACGCCAAAGCAACTTTATCTGAATAACGGCAACGGAACATTTGAAGAATCAGGTTATCCGTCGGGCATCGCCTTGAATGAAAACGGACGCGAGCAAGCCGGAATGGGTTTGGCAATCGGCGATTACGACAACGACGGGAAAGTTGATTTTCACATCACAAATTTTTCGGACGATTCAAATACGCTTTATCGAAACGACGGCGAGGCGAACTTTACCGATGTTTCGTTTCAAGCAGGTTTGGGCGAAGTGTCGATTCCTTTTCTCGGTTGGGGAACAAGTTTTATCGATTACGACAACGACGGTTGGCAAGATATTGTGGTGGCAAACGGGCATGTTTATCCGGTTGTGGATAAATATCAGTGGGGAACGAGTTTTGCCCAGCAAATTTTGCTTTTCAAAAACTCAAAGCCTGCGGCGAACGGACAAGTTCGATTTGAGCGAGTCGCCGCTGCTCCGAAAAGCGGACTTGCCGAGTCGATTTGCGCGCGCGGCGTTGCCGTGGCAGATTTCGACGGCGACGGAAAACTCGATATGGTTACGTCGAATATGGATTCAAGCCCGACGCTTTTGCGAAATGTGGCGGAAACAAAAAATAATTGGTTGGCTGTCAAATTGGTCGGCGACACGGCTAAAAATACGCCGAAAGATGCGATTGGTTCAACGGTTTTTGCGATGAGCGGCAAAATCCGCCGCCGTTTCGATTTAACCGCCGGCGGAGGTTATTCTTCGCAAAACGAACAAATAATTCACATCGGACTCGGACAAAATCAGAAAATAGATTCGCTTGAAGTCGTTTGGGCAAACGGACAAACCGAGATATTTCCGGTTGAGGCAATCAACCGCCGAATCACCATCCGACAAAACTCAAGTTCGATAAAATAGATTGCTCAAAGCATTTTGCGAGTAAATAAATTCCGTAATTTTTGTTCGCGACTTGGCTTGATATTTAATGAATGTTGTCGGAGGCGTTGCGGTAATTCGCAAATTGTTTCGTCAAATTGTCAATGCCGGTGATTGCGTTGCCGACCACAACCGTAAAAGCTCCACACTCAAACGCCGTTTTCACATCTTTCGGATTTCGCAAACGACCTTCGCAAACTGTTGGAATAAATAGAGTTGCAAGTTTTTTCACGAGGTTAAAATCAGGTTCGACGATGTGTTTTGTTTCTTGCGTATAACCCGAAAGAGTTGTGCCGACAAAATCACATCCGATTTTTTCGGCGTGAACTCCTTCTTCAAAAGTCGCCACATCCGCCATCACCGGCAAATTCAATTCCGTGTGAATTCTTTCAACCAATTCAGTCAACTTTTCGTTATTCGGACGGCTTCTAAATGTTGCGTCTATGGCGATTATGTCAGCTCCGGCGGCGGCAACTTGTTTCGCGGAATTGAAAGTCGGCGTGATATAAACATCGCTTTCGGCAGTAATAATTTTGAAAATTCCGATGATCGGCACACTCACGATTTTTTTTACTTCACGGATATTTTCAGGCGAATCAACCCGCACGCCGACCGCGCCGTTTTGCTCTGCCGTAAGAGCAAACGCGGCGATAATTTCGGGTTTGGCAAGCGGCGAATTCGCAGATGCCTGGCACGAAACAATCAAGCCGTTTGCGATTTTAGATTTTAGATTTTCGAGTTGTGATTTCAATTCGCTCATTTATTCCGGGAATTTTCTAAATTTGATAATAATTGCTCGCTAAGTTCAATTTTAGCAGAACGATACGCCAAAAGTAATGCTCCGATTGCAGGTTTAAAACGTGGTTTAATAAAATTTGCTTCGGGCATTTTTTCAGCCAAACTTTCGGCAAAAAATCTCTGCATCAAACTGCCTTGAAACATTCCGCCAACGCCGACAACCTCAAATTTTTCGACAAATTGCAGTCGATTAGCAACGCTCGCAATGTTTTCCACTAAACGATTTGCCCCGAATTTAATTTGCTCGATCAAAACCTCGTTTCCTTTCACGGCTTCATCGTGAACAGTTCGGGCAAAACTTGCAATTTCATCACGCGAAACTTTTCCGTTATAGAAAGGCGTGGTCAAATCGCGAATCTTTTCAACCTTGAAATAATCCAAAACCAATCGCTCCAAACCTGCATTTTCAATCACGCCGTCTTGTTCTTTAATCGCCAGACGAATCGTTTGTGTCGCCAACCAAAAACCGCTTCCTTCATCCGAAAAAAGATAGCCGAGTCCGCCCGCACGAGCTTTTTCGCCCTTTTCATTTTCACCGTAAATCGCTGAACCGGTTCCACTTATCACGACAATTCCGCATTTTCCGCCGGTTCCGCTTGCCAAAGCCGTCGGTGCATCGTGTCCGACTTTCAAAATCTCGGCATTGATGATTTCGCGGATAATTTCCTCTTTGTAATCTGCTCCGCCGGTCATTCCGAAATGAGCAGAAACAAAATAATTGTTAATTGGTAATGATAAATTATTAATGGCTAATGCTTCACCAACTGAGTCAATTATTGCATTTCGCAAGCGTTCGCGACCGCCCGGAACTTCGGCGTGGTTTGACGCACCGCCAAGTCCAACGCCCAAAATTTGCCCGAATTCATCGGCAACAACGGCTTCGGTGTGGCTTTGTCCGCCGTCAACGCCGAGAAATATTTTCGATTTATCCATTTGCTAAAAGTTCTTCGGCGAAATCATCGCAAATTTTCTCTGCGTCTCCGTGTCTCTGCGGTGATATTTCTTCCAAAAAATAATGTCCGAGTTCGTGTGCAATAATTTCTTCACGCGGAATTTGTGCATTTTCATTAACCGTAATTCGTCTGTTTTTTCTGTCGAGTTCGCCCAATGTAACAGGAAACCATTTGGCGTAAACTATTGAAATTTCTAATCTTGTGGCGATTTCAAACACGTCATTTGTTTGAAATTCAGAATAAATTTTTTGTGCTAATGTAACGCCTTTCATTTTGCCTTTCTACTTTTACTTTTTGCCTTACATCGCATGTCTGTGTGGATCTCCTTCGTCTAAATTCAAATCTTTTCGCCACTCAAGTTCAAAGCCGTTTTTTATCAAAAGTGATTGAAATTCACCGAGCAGTTTTGCATCATTTCTAACCTTTTTCGGCTCCAATTTTTTCGATAAACAAAACGCCAAAAGATTCCCGACCGCTTCGCCGATATTCCATTCAATCGGATGTAACCGATAGCAACCATTGGTGATATGCGTTGTTCCGATATTTTTACACGCCGCCAAAAGATTCGTTGTTCGTACAGGAATCAACGCTCCGAGCGGAATTTGAAACGGCAAACTTTCGACATCCAAATAGTTGTCTCCGCCGATTGTCGGGTGCAAATCAATCCGATAAAAACCAACGCCGATTGAATCGTGAAATTGCTCCGCAAGCCTTTGATTCGGGCGACATTTTGCCGAAACATGTTGTTCCAAAATCGTAAACTCTGCCTTGATTCGGCGACTTTCACGAATATACGGCATTTTCGCCAAACCGTCTGTTGTACCGACAACATCAGGGCGAATTTTTAAGCCTGCAAAACCAAGTTCGGTTTGCAGAAAGTATAGAAACGAAAGACTTTGCTGTTTTGCATCGTTGATAAGTTGGACTTTGGTTTTTCTCTCCGCATCGCATAAGTCTCCTAGAAGAAAATCAATCTGCGGATAATTAACGAGCGTAATATCCGAAACGAAACTGCCCGCCACAAAATTTTCTTTATGCAAAATTCGGCGATATGTCCAAAGTCCGGCAAATGCTTTATTCGGTTCGATATTCGGCTGAAAATTATACGAAACTTTTTCGAGTGTTCGCGGACTTAATCCGTCCAAACTCAATAACTTTCCGCTCCATTTTGGCGTTAGATTCGGCTCAAAGTTTCGCCAAAATTCGTAATCTTTCGGCTTCTCAATCGTCCAATCTTCACCAACGTGATGAGACATTGCAAAACACATCGAAAAGGCTTGCACATTATTCGGATTCGCGGTTTCCTTCGCACTTGGTTCGCCGGTTTCGTTTTGACTTTCCGAACCTGTTACAAATTCGGTGTTGGTCAACGGTAAAAGTTCGCCGAGTTCGGTTGCATCGACAAAATACTTCGCCGTTATCGAAAGTTCTTTGCCGTTTTTGTTGTCAAAGAACGTTATATTGCTCACTTTATCGCCGAGTGTTTCGGCGGAAATCGGCACGGTTTCGGTTAAAATCTGCAAATTTCCGCGAGTTACAAATTCACCTAAAAGTTCTTGCAAAACTGCGAGAAAAACTTTCGGTTCGGCACACAGCGGAGAAACCCAACCGTTGCCCGGATTCAAAATCGGATTGTTTTTTGCAACATCGGTTAAAGGATAATGTTTCCGATAAAAGCCGCGAACTTTTTCTCGAAATTGCCTGTAACTCCTTGTGCAACCAAAACTTTCGATCCAACCGTGTTCGTCCGGCGG
>JANPBM010000094.1:0-10556 GCA_031430435.1 Acidobacteriota bacterium | reverse complement strand
AATTGAGAATTGAGAATTGAGAATTGAGAATTGAGAATTGAGAATTGAGAATTGAGAATTGAGAATTGAGAATTGAGAATTGAGAATTGAGAATTGAGAATTGAGAATTGAGAAACGGCTTCAAGGTTGAGCGGTTTCTTTTTTTTGGCATCAGATATTTTTCTGAGATAATCGGTTGTCAGATTAAGCCCGCAACGAAACGGAAGGGTTTATTTACGGGAACGAAGGCGAAAAAGAAGAGAAAGTAAAACGCTCAGAGTACAAATTTCAATTTGATAACCGCAAGCGAAGCAACGCGGTTAATCTTTAAGCTGAAGTTGAATTTATTTTATACAAAGGCGTTTTGCTGAAGCGAAACCGGCAAACTGAAGTTTGTACTCTGAATTTTATAACTTAAACAGCATTCAAGTTTATTTTATTCGCGCAAACCTTTTTTCGGGGGAAAAAATTTCATCAACCCGAAATGAACGACAGCCGAAACGCCGAAGCCGATAAACCACGCATAATCATACAAACCTTTCAAAGGCTCGTAAACCAATCCAATCCACGCGAAAAAACAACCAAGCAAAGTTGCGACAACCGCCCGCCAATTCCAACCGCCGTAAATTCCTTTTGTTCGATACAAATCCGCGAGGTTCAAATCTTTGTTGCGAACAAGCCAATAATCGGCAATCATCACGCCCGCGATTGCTCCTAATCCACCCGAATATCCGAGTAACCACGAGAAAATATAACCGCTCGGATCGGCGAGAAGTTTCCACGGCTGCATTAAAATTCCGATAATTCCCGTGATTAAACCGCCGGTTCTAAATGAAATATATTTCGGGAAAGCGTTCGCAAAATCGTTTGCCGGACTTACGACATTTGCCGCGATATTAACCGACAGCGTCGCCACAACTATTGTAAACATTGAAATTGCAACGACCACAGGTTGCGAAAATTGTCCGACTAATTTGACCGGATCCCAAGAATCTTTCGGATCCATTCCGGGAAACACGACCAACGCCGCCGACGTGATAATAATTCCCATCGCGGCAAAAATAACCATCGTCGTCGGCAGAGCGACAACTTGCCCGATGGTCTGTTCACGTTGGCTTTTCCCGAATCGCGTAAAGTCAGGCATATTTAAACTGAGTGTCGCCCAAAAACCAATCATCGCCGTCAAACTCGGCACAAACACAGAGAAAAATTCGCCGAATGTGTGAAACTTTCCGCGATCTTGCAGTAGGTTTCCGAAACCGTCCGCCATCCACACAATCCAAACCAAAAGCAACGCCGTCATTATCAAAACAAACGGAGCCGCCCAATTTTCAACGTGTCTCAGCAGATTCATTCCGCGATACACAACCGCAATATTCAACGCCCAAAAGAGCAGAAATGAAATCCATTCGGTCGGATAATGACCGCCGATTTTGTCGCCGAACATCGTTGCCCAATCCGGAATAATCGAGCCGAAAAGCGTTTGCAAAGCCTGTCCGCCGATCCACGCATTGATTCCGAACCAACCGCACCCGACAATCGCCCGCATAATCGCCGGAAAGTTAGAGCCGATTGTGCCGTAGCTCGACCGTGCAAAAACCGGAAACGGAATGCCGTATTTTGTTCCCGCGTGTGAATTTAACAAAATCGGAGCAAGAACAATTATGTTGCCCAAAAGAATCGTGAATAACGCTTGGCGCCAATTCATTCCCGCCGAAATCAATCCCGACGCAAGCATATAAGTCGGAATGCAATGTGCCATCGAAATCCAAAGCGCGGCGTAATTATAAGTTGTCCAGTTACGTTCAACGGTCGGCACGGGAGCTAAATCGGCGTTATAAAGCGGCGAAAGTTTGATTGATTCCAAAGCCTCGGCGTTTAGTTCAACGCGTCCGTCGGCGTGTCGGATTGTTTCCATAATGTTTCTCAAAGCTCAATAATTTTATTCACCGTTCGCCAATTTCGCGCCGTTGCGGAAACTTTTAACTTCTTGTCAATAAAACCTTTGCCGACAATGCTGTCGAGAATGCTGATTCGCAAAAGGCAAAAAATCGTTCGCGGTTTGAAGGCAAACATTTCGTTTTCGTTCGCTTGGGCAAGCAAAAGTTCGCGTTTTTCGTCTCGCAAATCTTCGTCCAAAAAAAAGACGTGCAAATCTTTGTCGTTTTCAAATTGTCCGGCAAACGGATTATTTTCAACCAGATTTTCGATCTCGGATATTTTCCGCGTCATCACATTTATTTTGAACGAAAAGTTGGCGGTGATGGCATCGGCGATTTTGGCGGAAAGAGCATTATCATCAGTTTCAACAGTTTCAAAAATAATGTTTCCGCTGTTGATGTAAGATTTCACATTCTCGAAACCGAGCGACGAAAATATCTCGCGGAGAAGTTCCATCTTGATCATATTTTTTCCGCCGACATTGATGCCGCGAAGAAGTGAAACGTATTTCATAGATTAAAGTAGCAAAAAGTCACCTTTGAACTTTCTGTCAAATTTTGAAAATATTTCAAAATACCGGCTTCGTGAAAATTTTTCACCAGTTTGAGGGTGCGAGTAATATGGTTTATTGTGAGTATCTACATAAAAAAAAGAGTTGAAATTATAGAACGAAGTAAATCCAAGTTTGTTTAGTTGTAAACTCGCAAATGGTGTGAAAAAATGTGTATAAAAAGCAAGAATTTTCTTCTCTTTCGGATGTTGATTCTTTTGCATATATTGATTTGATAATCCTTTACACATATTTTCAGCAAACTGGCAGGCTTTTATTGAGTCCGACGATTCTTTAATGTCTAATTTAGGATTCAAAATACTCGTAGCTGAAATAAACACCAAACCAAATTCTTTTGTTTTACCAATAGTAAACTTTTCTCTTAATTGTCTAATTGCCTTCTTTATATTGCTATCATATGCAGTCTCAGAAGAAACTCTTTTACATTCGATAAACACTTTAAAATCTTCAAAATCAGCTATAACATCGGTTTTCTTGCTCAAATCAACATTTAGCCCAAGTTTGTTTAAATGTGACGCAACAAGCAATTCAAAAAATGTATTTCTTGAAGGATCATCATTTATAGAATCGGCATAGTTTGAAACACCGCCTTGCAATTTCATTAAATTACCATCAGATAAAATATTTTCATCTAAGTAGATTTTTAAAAAATCTACCACTTGGACTATTTGCTCTGCTTCAACAAAAGCAGCTAATATATTAGGATTTTCAGAAACTCCTGCATAAACAACTCCATCTTTATCAAGTTGTATAAGTTTTTTTAATTCGACTTTGTATTTCTCTAATCTGCTGCTTCTATTAACCTTAGTTACTTGTGAAAGACTGTCTAAAGCAAAGGAGTATCTATCATATAAATCTGAATAAGATTTTATCGTTGAAAAGTATGTAGAAGGTGTCTTTGAATATAGCATAATGTAAATTAAATCAATCAATCATCGCAATTACCTTCAATTCAATCGCAATCGGAGTCGGCAGACAATTTATTTCAACAGTCGTTCGGCAAGGTTGATTATCGGCAAAATACTCGGCGTAAATTCGGTTATAAGTTTGAAAATCGTCTTTCATATTGGTTAAAAAAACCGTTACGTCCACGATTTGCGACCAACTCGAACCCGAATCTTCCAAAATATATCTGACGTTTTGAAAGACTGAACGGCATTGAGTTTCAATATCATACGAAATAATCACGCCGTTTTCGTCTAATTCAACGCCCGGAATTTTCTTTGTTCCACGCTCACGCGGACCAACGCCCGACAAAAACAGCAGATTGCCGACTTTGCGGGCGTGCGGATAAAGTCCGACAGGTTCAGGTGCTTTTGATGAATTGATTTTTTCCGAACTCATTACATTTCAACCAAACATTTGCCGATTTTCTCGAAAGTTTCGTTTGCTCCGGCGATAATTTCTTCGGTCTCTGCGTCGTCTTCGGCAAAGTTCGTCACGGCTTCACGATAACCGTTCCACATTTTTCCCGTATCTTTTCCGTAACCCGAAAAGAATGCGGCACCGTTGGTTTCGTCAATATCAAACTGTTGTTTCAAATGACGCGAAATCACTTGTCCGCCGAGTGTTGAGCCTTCGATAACGTAAAGCGAACCGAAAATTCTCGCTTTTGAATCAAGTTTCGGCAGCTCGTTGGATGTCGGAATCTTTGAAATATCGTCTTCCGACATTCCGAGACTCGTTAAATCGGCGACTAATTTCGGCGTGTTTAATCGTTCGTCGTTATTAAAGTCAATCGGGTTATTCGTCAACGATTCGCTGATTTTTGCCTCAAACGGTTTGTAGAACGAATAAAAACGAGTCAGCAAATTTTTATAATCTGCCAACGTATAATCGGGACGCATCAAATTAACGGTGGCTTCCGTTGCTTGATGCTGATGTGCAGTTCGCGTTTTCAGTTGAACTAAAATTGAATTGTTGTCGGGTTCTGTTACAGGTTTCATATAAATTGATTCTACACTAAAACTTCATTCATCCGAAAGTCTTTCGCCATCATAAACAACGCTTGCACATTCGCGAAACAAATCTAAATAATAATCACGGACTTCTTCTTGCACTAATTGTTTGTTTTCTTTGTCGGCGATGAATTTCATCAATTCAAAGGCGACTTCTTCGCCTGTTTCAATACGGATTGGTTGTGTTTCTTGGCTCATAGGTTTATTTGATTGGAGCTAAAAATACTGCTCTGTAATTTTTCATTTTGGTTTTGATAATTCGTGTAACTTTAAATTTTCCTGACAGTTTTCCAGAAGTTTCATTCCATTTCGTGTAAGCACATTGATACTCCCCAGTTTCACTATTATAAGCACTTCCTTTACATTCAAGAAAAAAACTATATGAAATGCCTTTTAACTTAGCACCGTCAAACATTGGCTGAACACCTTTGTAGCCTCCCGAAATCATTGCGTCTTCTGACAATGTTAGGTTTAGGGTAACAATTTTTCCAAGATTTTTTGTAATAAACACAACAAAATCAGCATCATTTTCTGGATAACCTTGATATTTATTAGACTGAGCCTTTACTAAGGTTGATAATAATAAAAAAGTAATTGTCAGTAATAGAATAAGTTTAATTTTCTTCATATTTTCTCAATTCTCTAAAACAATTTAATACAAACATTCTTCTCTTCCATAAAAAATCGCAATGCTTCAAAACCGCCTTCGCGTCCCATTCCCGAATCTTTGACACCGCCGAAAGGTGTTCGCAAATCTCGCAAAAGCCAGCAATTTATCCAGACAATTCCGGCTTCGATTTGGGCGGCGATGCGATGCGAACGCGACAGATTTTCTGTCCAAACGGTTACCGATAATCCGTAACGTGTTGAGTTTGCATATTTTAGAACTTCGTCTTCGGTTTCAAAAGGTTGGATCGTTACCACAGGTCCGAAGATTTCTTCTTGGTTTGTGCGGCAATCAAACGGCAGATTTTCGATAATTGTCGGTTCAATAAACCAACCGTTTAAGCCTTCAACTTTCACCGATTTTCCGCCGCATAAAACGTTTCCGCCTTCGGTTTTGGCGAGTTCGATGTAAGACAAAATTTTCTCGAAATGTTGCTCTGAAACGATTGCTCCGATGTCGGTTTCTGCATCTTTCGGATTACCGATTTTTAACTTTTTCGTGCGTTCGACAAAATCTGTTTTAAACTTTTCATACAACGGTTTTTCGACAAAAATCCGCGAACCGCACAAACAAATTTCGCCTTGATTCGAGAATGACGAAAGCAAAGTTGTCGTCAGCATTTCTTCGTAATTGCAGTCGGCAAAGATTATATTCGGGTTTTTTCCGCCGAGTTCGAGCGACAATTTTTTGAACATCGGAGCAGTTTCTCGTGCAATCCATTCTCCGGTTGATGTTCCGCCGGTGAACGAAATCGCCTTTATTTCCTTGTGTTTGACGATTGCCGCACCCGGTTTTGTGCCGAGTCCGTGAACTATATTCAAAACGCCTTTCGGCAAACCTGCTTCGATGCAAATTTTCGACAAAAGATATGCAGTCATCGGCGTAACTTCCGAAGGTTTGGCGACCACGCAACAACCCGCAGCCAACGCCGGAGCAATTTTCCAAGTGAACAAATACAACGGCAAATTCCACGGCGAAATACAGCCGATAACGCCAATCGGTTGACGCAAAGTGTAATTGATTGCAGAGTTTACGGTTTCGTAAGATTCGTTGGCAAGGTGCATTTGAGCGGTCGCGTAAAAGCGGAAGTTCGCGGCGGCACGCGGAATATCCATTCGTTTGGCGAGCGAAACGGGCTTGCCGTTATCAACACTTTCGGCTTCGGCAAGTTGGTCTAAATCGCGTTCAATCAAACGGACAATTCGCATCATTATTTCAAATCGTTCTTCGTTTGAAGTCAATTTCCACGCCGGAAACGCGCGTTTTGCGGCTTCAACGGCAAGTTCGACATCGCGTTCGTCTGAATCGGGAATTTGCGAATAAACTTCTGCCGTTGCAGGATTAAAATTGTCTAAATATTTATCGGATAACGGTTTAATCAATTCGCCGTCAATGTAATTTTCGATTATTTGCATGGCAAACACATTCTACATCTTTTTTTATTTGCCACGAAGTTGTAAAATTAACAGATAAATATGAATTACGAAAAAATGTTGGAAATTGCGATTGAAGAAGCGAAAATCGGACTTGCGGAAGGCGGAATTCCGATTGGTGCGGCGTTGTTTGACGAATCGGGAAACTGTCTCGGACGCGGACATAACAGACGCGTCCAGGAAAGCGATCCGAGTGTTCACGGCGAAACAGACGCTTTCCGTAAAGCAGGCAGGCAAAAGAGTTACCGCGATAAAATTATGGTTACGACGCTTGCTCCGTGTTGGTATTGTTCGGGTTTGGTCAGACAATTTAACATCGGAACAGTTGTTGTCGGCGAATCAAAAAACTTCGACGGCGGACTCGATTGGCTCCGCGAAAACGGCGTAAAAGTTATTGATTTGAATTCAATTGAATGTATCGAAATGTTGAAAAATTACACCGACGCGAATCCGGAAGTTTGGAATGAAGATATTGGCGAAGAGTGAGACGATGCGACGGAGAGACTGCGTGACGAAGAGGCGTATTATCTCGCTGTCTTTCCGTCTCACCATCTCACCGTCTTGCCCAAACCGCTTTATTTTGTTAAATTTAGCAATCTGATGAATGAAAACCACGAAAAATTTATGCGACGGGCGATTGAGTTGGCTCAACACGGAATTGACGCGAACGACGGCGGACCGTTCGGCTGTGTTGTCGTCAGAAACGGCGAAATTATCGGCGAAGGAAACAACCGTGTTACATCAACCAACGATCCGACCGCACACGCGGAAGTTGTCGCAATTAGAAATGCGTGTAAACAACTCGGCACATTTCAGCTTGACGATTGTTTAATTTATACGAGTTGCGAACCTTGTCCGATGTGTTTAGGGGCAATTTATTGGGCGAGACCGAAACAAATTTTTTATGCTTGCACACGCGAAGATGCGGCTAAAATCGGGTTTGACGATCAATTTATTTACGATGAAATCGGCAAAAATTTGAACGAACGGCAAATCCCAATCATCAATATCAACCGTGAAGAAGGTCAAACAGTTTTCGATAATTGGGCGAATAAATCGGATAAGAAAGAATATTAAATGTCGAACAACGCATATTTTTACCTGTTTCTGGCGTTAATTGCGGGAATGATGATGCCGACGCAAGGTGCGGTGAACACAAAACTTTCGACGTTTGTTGAAAGTCCGATTTCTGCCGCGTTCATCTCGTTTGCGGTCGGCACAATCGCGTTGTTTATTTATTTGATTGCAACCGGCGTTCCGTTATCGAGTTTGGCAAATGCCAAAGACGCACCCGCAATCGCTTGGATCGGCGGACTTTTGGGAGCTTTTTTCGTTTCGGCGATCGCGGCTTCTGTCCCAAGATTAGGCGTGGCGATGACATTCAGTTTAGCAATCGCGGGGCAAATGCTGATTACATTGGTAATAGACCATTTCGGCTTCCTTGATGTTCCGGTCAAGCAGATTAATTTCATGAGAATTTTGGGCGTAACGCTGATTACAATCGGCGTAATTTTGGTAAGAAAATTTTAAGGTTTATCGGATAAATGATTAAATTCGTTCTCAACAATCAAACAATCGAAACCGAGTTGCCGATCGGCACAACGGTTTTAGATTTCGCGCGTTATCACAAAAATTTGAAAGGCACGAAAATCGGCTGCCGCGAAGGCGATTGCGGTGCTTGCACGATTTTAGTCGGCGAACTGAAAGGCGATTCGGTTAAATATCGCACAATGACTTCGTGCTTGATGCCGATCGGCAACGCACACGGCAAACACATTGTTACGGTCGAAGGAATTAACAAAGAAAACGGCGAATTAACTGCGGTTCAACAAGCAATGGTTGATGAATCGGGAACGCAATGCGGTTTCTGCACAGTCGGTTTTGTGATGTCGCTGACAAATTTCTGCATTGACGAAACGCCGAAAACTTGTGCATCGGCAATCTCTGCGATTGATGGAAATATATGCAGATGCACGGGTTACAAGTCTATCGAGCGGGCGTGCGGGAAAATTGTTACCGGTGAATTGTTAATTGTTAATGAAGAAAATGCACTCAATGTTGCGTTGAAAAATGAAACTGTTCCATCGTATTTTTCTGAAATACCGCTAAGACTTTCTGAAATAGATTCGAACATTAACAATTTACAATTAACAATTAACAATTCAAAAGTTGTTGCCGGCGGAACTGATTTATATGTGCAAAAACACGAAGAAATGGTTTACGCCGAAGCAACGCATATTTTGTTTGACGATGAATTGCGGACAATTACGGAAACCGATGAATTTGTTGAACTCGGTGCGTCTGTCGTCGTAACCGATTTACTTGAATCAGACATCTTTAACCGTTTGTTCCCAAACCTTTACAAACACTTGAAACTTGTGTCGTCAACGCCGATTCGAAATATGGCAACGCTCGCCGGAAACTTTACAAACGCTTCGCCAATCGGCGATATGACGGTTTGGTTTCTCGGTTCAGACGCGGAAATCATCTTTAACAACGATCGAGTTTTACCGCTTAAAGATTACTACTTAGGTTACAAAACGTTGGCAAAATCGGACGATGAATTTATCAAAACAATCCGTTTCCGCAAAGATTTCACGCATTTTAATTTCGAAAAAGTCTGCAAACGCACATATTTAGACATCGCTTCGGTCAATACGGCGATCAGTTTGAAGGTTGCGGGCAATGTTATCGAACACGCAAATGTTTCAATCGGCGGAGTTTTTGCGACACCTTTATATTTGCGAAAAACATCGGAGTATTTGAACGGAAAGGAAATTAACGAATCAATAATCCGTGAAGCAAACGAGATTTTGCAAACTGAAATTTCGCCGATTTCAGATGTTCGCGGCACGATGGAATATAAAAGATTATTGGCGAGACAGTTGTTTAAGGCTCATTTTGTTGAGTTATGTGGGTTTTGATATTCAATCAGATTGTGAGGTGAAAATTTTGAGAAAAGTTATATTTAAAATTCTTTTAGCTGTTTTACTCCTTATTTCAGGGGTGTTGATAGGTCTTATTGGTGAAGTAATCGGTGGTGATTTGCAGAAACATTTATCTGAAATGGGCTATACACCCAAACATTTGTATGTAACTTTATTAGTTTTTACAATAATTTCAGTAGCATGCATTGTTGCTTATGAGGTTTTGGAAGGAAAAGAAGATGTTTTTAGATTTCTCACAAAAGCCAGAGTTAGGTCAGCGTTGAAATACATTTTAATTTCTATCGGCGTTATCGTAGGAGTTCCTATTATTGGACTATTCCTAGTCATTATTTTACTGGTAGCCATAACGGCAGTTCAAAATAATAATATTGAGAATACTTTGGAAATTGCCTCAGTATATAATCAGGGCATTGATTGTTATGAAAGGCAAAACTTTGACTGTTCTTTTAGTAATCTCACTGATGTAATAGGACGCAATTCAAATTCCGAATTAAAACGGCACGCTTTTCTTTTTAGGTCTTTAACTTTATTAAAGAAAGGTGACGATGAAAAATCTGAACTGGACTTTAGGCAAGCAATCAAACTAGGAGTTGATGAAACAACAGGCTATATAGAAAAAGGTAAGGCATATTACCAAATTGGAAAAGATGAAAAAGCACTTGAATCATTTACTATTGCAACTAACAAATCCCCACAAAATTATTTAGCATTTGTTGCACTAGGCGGCTATTATTATTACAAAAATGATGACGTTAAAGCCCTTGAGTGTTTGGAAAAAGCAATAAATATAAATCCCAATTTTGCACAAAGTTACGCCAATCGTGCTTTAGTTTTCAAAAGAATGGGAGATCTTAAAAAATATGAAGAAGATAAGAATAAAGCAGAGTCTCTAGCTCAAAATCAGTAAATTAATTTTCAAATGATTAACATTGATGCAAAATCGCACGTTCGCGGCGAATCTATTTATCTTGACGACATTCCTTTGCTCGAAGGAACTCTTTTCGCGTGCGTGTATGATTCGCCGATTGCACACGGGAAAATTAAATCGGTTGACATTTC
>JANPBM010000093.1:0-53234 GCA_031430435.1 Acidobacteriota bacterium | reverse complement strand
CGATGGCAGAGCGGTTGAACGGTAAAATCCAACTGCTCAAAGCAATCGGCAGAGGCTATCGAAAGTTTGATAACTTCCGAAGTGCCATTTTGTTCTTTTACGGGAAACTTAACTTGTTACCATTAAAATGTCGGTAGAACCCTTTTTTTTTACTGATCTGAATGCAACCACAATCGGGTTTTTTTAACTGACGCGGCATTCGTTTTACGCGATAGTTACCCAATGAAAGTTTCACAATTTATACTGCAAATTCTCCGTCTGTCTTTCTAAACGAGATTTTGAGAAAAAAAAGGTCATTGTGTTCAGATACGGTCAATCATTTCAGCCGCTACTCAAAACAATATCCCGATTCAAAGGCAGCGTGTTTTTTTTCGATGTCCGCAGTTGGCGACAATTTGTGTTTTAAGCGGAAATTCTTCTAAAATAAAAGCTATGAAAACCATCAGAAACGAAGCGAACAGAGCAAGTTTAATCGAGCGATTAAATAAATTAAGCGGTAATGAAGAAAGGCTTTGGGGCAAAATGAACGTCAATCAAATGTTGTCGCACCTTGTCCAAGCGGGCGAAATGCCTTTTGGGCATACGTTGGAAGACAAAGGTAATTTTTTTACGAAAAATGTGGTTAAGACTTTGGTTTTGTATGTTTTGGCAATGCCGAAAGAGGTGAAAACCGCGCCTGAAATGAATCAGCAGGAAAACGGCAGAAAGCCTTTGGAATTTGTTGCGGATAAAAATACCGTGATTGGTTTAATCGAAAAACTCGGTCATATTTCAGTCGAGCAGAAGTGCTTTCAACATCCGATTTTCGGCAAAATGAACACTGTCGAATGGAGTATTTTGGCTTACAAACACATCGATCATCATTTAAAACAATTCGGCGTTTAAGAGTTTTCGAGCAGTTTGCAACCAAGTTTTTTTGCCAAACCTTCGCCGCCCCAATTCATAATAACGTTGTGATTCCACTGAAAAAAAGGCTTGGCAATCGGCGAAAAAATGTTCATCCATCTTTTGGTTACGCGAACTTTCCAATCGTATCGAACGTGCGTTTCATTGTCGTTTATCGCCGTAAATGTCCATAAGCCAAAGCCTTCGAGTTCGCCAAAGGCTTTGGCTTCGATTATTTTCAAACGTTCGATTTTGACGAGTTCGGTGTCGAATTCGAGTTTATACGGCAACGCCGATTTCCAAGTCGAGCGGTGAATACTGCCGATTCCGTTTTCATCGCCGGCTTTTATTTGCTCGACCCGCAAAACGCCTTTCCACCATTCGCCCCACTTTTCGGAATTTTCGATTGCTTTCCAAACTCTTTCAATCGGAGCATCGAATCTCCAAATTGTAACAAATTCGTATGACATAGACGCTTCGGAAATTATTTGGGTTTAACTTCGGATTTCTTTTCGGTTTTTGCGAAATAGCCTTGTCTGTGCGTCAATTTTATTTTTTGTTTGGCTAATTCCTGATTTGCAATTTGGATTTCTATTTTACGAAAAGTGCCGTCTTTCTTTGGGTTTGAAGGTTCGTAGGCAACCAGAAATTGCGAACGAAGTTCTTGTTGAACTTGATTAAACGCAGAACGAAGTTGGCTCTCGTCGCGCGGAAAATAGGCGTGTCCGCCCGTACTTTCGGCTAGTTTTTTCAACGCGCTTTCGTTTACTCCGCCGTAATAATAATCGCCGATTCCGACGCAATAAATTATTACTTCGTTTTTGATGGCTTGCTGAATCGCATCTTCCATTTTTTTGCTTCCGTAGGTATTGAAACCATCGGAAACCAAAATAATTCCGCGTCGTGTTTTTTCCGGAGCGTTCTTTAAAACTTCGTCCGATGTAATCCAGATTGCATCCCAAATTGCCGTAGAGCCTTGTTTGCGTTGATTTCCACCTGAAATAGTTGGTGTTCCCACGCTGACTCCGCCTAAAGTTCCCGAAGCGGGAGTGAAAACTACGCGGTCGATTGCCCGCCGAATTCGCCCGATATTTCCGGTTAAATCTTGCTCCAGCGTGGTTTCGCCGGTAAACGAAAGTACCGCTACCTCGTCTTTATTTGACCGCACGACACTTTCGACAAATGCTTTCGCGGCTTCTTTTTCTTCGGGCAAAGTTCGCTCTTGCGATTGGCTGACATCAATGACGATAGATAAACTGAGCGGTAAATCAACTTGGCGATAAAAAGTAAAAATCTCTTGTTGTTTGCCGTCTTCAAGTACGCGAATGTCTTCTTTTTTCAGGTCAAGCACGAATCTGCGGTTGCTGTCGGTGGCGGTAAAAAGCACATTAACAAGTTCCGTATCAACGGTTAAAACCTCATCATCGTCTGAAATCGGGGCAGGTGAAACTTCCGGCACAGGAGTCGGCACGGCGGTCGGAACAGGTGTCGGTGTTGGCGTAACCTGCACGGTTCGGTCGCGTACGGGTTGTTGGGCGGCGATACTCAAACAAAATAAACCGAGCGATAAAACTATAATTTTTCCGATGTTTTTCATACTTCAAACTCCAAATTAAAAACTATTTCAAACTGTCATTGACTGCTCGATATTTAGATTTCGCGGTAATTTTATAATCACCGAATTTTTTATTGTCCGCAAAACGAACTTCAATCTTACGGTCTTTACCGTCGTATTCCTGCTTGGTCGGACGATAAGTAATAATGTACTGCGAGCGAAGTTCTTCGGAAATTTTCTTGAATGATTTTTCAAGCGCCAACATATCGCCCGTGAAAAACACTCGTCCGCCGGTTTCTTTACACAATCTTTCAAGCTCCGAATCGCCCGTGTCCTTGATTGTTCCGGCTTCTACGCCCGGAACCGAGCCGAGAAATCCGGCTTTGGTCGAAATTGCAAAAATGGTTGTTTCGGTGCGTTGGGCAATATCAATCGCATCGCTCAGATATGCGCGGCTGAAAGTGTCATCGCCGTCGGTGATTAAAACAATAACTCGTCTGCCCGGAGCATTTCGCAGTTTTTCGTTGGAAAAATCATAAATTGCGTCAAATAAAGCAGTTTGTGTGCCGACTTTTTTTACGCCGTCAACGGCTTTGTCGAGCAAGTCAAGTTTGTCCGTAAAATCTTGAATCAAATTAACTTCGTGGTCAAAAGTCATAAATGCGGCTTTGTCTTTTCGCAGTCGAACAACCGTGTAGAGAAAATTTTTCGCGGCTTCCTTAGAGAATCGCGTTTTTCCCGCCGTGGAAGGCGAGGTGTCCATCAAAACGCCGACATAAACGGGCGGATTTGTTTTTTCGTCGCTGAAAAAAGTAACTTCCTGCTTTATTCCGTCTTCGTAAACTTCAAAATCGTTTTTTGCCAAACCCGGCACAAGTTGTTTTTTCTTGTCTGTAATACTGATCGGTAAACGAACTTCAAATGATTTGACTTGACCGTTATCTTCGGTCGGAGTTTTGATTTTCGGGGTCGGCGTAACTTCCGGAATCGGGGTCGGAGTCGGCGTTTCAACTTGCGAAACGACTTCCGATTTTTCAATTTCCCGATTGATTATATCGGTGTTTTGAGTCGAAGTTTCAATTTGCTCCGTCGCTGTCGAAGCGTTGACTATTGATGCTTGTCTTATTTTTTTTGGACAAGCCGAAACAATGAGAACTAATATGGCGATAAACAGTAAATTTTTCATAACCTTTTCTTTGATGCTTGATTGATTGATTTTTGTTGCCTAATGAAAAAGTAAGTATAGCAAGAAAGGCGTGAAATTCCACATTTCAAGTTAAAATTTTGTAATCGGATTGTGAATTGACGAATAAGAGAGTCAGACTTTGCCGTTGCACGACCACGCCTTTGTGTTTGAGCGATAAGTGCATTCGGTGATGCCTATGATGCCCGAACCGTCGTAGCTGAATTCCAAGGTATAAACATTTTTACTTTCGTTATAAAGGTAGGAATAATGTAAATCATTGCCGTCCTTCGGTAATTCTTTGAGGTATTGCGGCACAAGTTTTACCCAAGTATCCGGATATTTTCCGGCTTCCCGATTATACTTTTCGAGTGCTTCGAGAACAGGCTGTGAAGCCGCGTAACCGCGTTTGGCAACTTCGCCTTCACCCGCTTTTTCGCCGCATTTATTGGCAATAAAAGTAAAGGTTAAGATTGTGATTAAAATAAGTTTGCCGAACATTTTTATATTTTGTAACGCTTTGAACGCAGAGTCAAATTATTTCGACTCTGCGTTTGATTTTATCTTTTTACCCTAAATTACGCGGCTCCTTTGCCGTTTCGCATTTGGGCAATCGCCTCGCGCGCATAGGCGGTGGCATCGGTTCCGTCTTTCAACATAAACTTGGCATTCGGATCATCGAATAAACCTTGAACATAAGCGTTTTCGATTAAATGAGCCTGTTGTTCGGGATTTAATTCGCTCCAAGATTTACCTTCTTTAATCGAATTGTCATATTCGTAAGCCTCGTTTCTGCTTTTGCCCGAAAGTTCGCCTAATGCTTGATTAAAAAGCGATGCTCCGATGTAATCCGTGCCGCCGTTTTGATACTGCCAAGAATGAGCCGCTTCGTGAACTAAAGTCTGTAAATCTCTCGAACCTTCCGGCAAATAGATTGTATTGCCGACCGTATGCGCCGACAACAGGTTGTTTAATCCGATGTTGCCTTCTTTAATCCGGATTTGCGAATAATCTATGGTGTTGCCGTAAACCTTTCTCAGCTCGGCTATTTCCGTATCTTTTAATTCGCGCCCGACCGGTTCAACTCCGATAGCCGTTTGCACCGCGCTTATGCCGTTTTGCAGTCCGACAATAAGCGTATCAAACGGACCTTGAATCAATCCTTGCACCAACCCGTTGCCGATACTTTTTAAGCCGTTAGCCGCATTACCTTTAAAGTCTTCCCACGCACCGGAAAAATCACCGGAAAAAAGTTTGAGTAACGGTGCCGGATTTAATAAACTCCCGACACCCGACAAAATTTTCCCCGCGCCTTCAACCGTACTTCTGACAAGCCCGCCGATTCCTTCCGTAACAAAGTTCAAAGCGCTTCGTCCGATGTCAACGGCTCTGTCGGCAACTTCGGTAATTGCTTTTTTGCCCCAATCGACTGCGCTGCCGATGGCATTCCCGACACTCGTAACCGCACTTCCGATGGCGTTGCCGACACTTGTAACCGCACTGCCGATAGCATTTCCGACGCTGCTGACGGCGTTGCCGATACCTGCAAATAAATCACCGAAGAATCCTTTACTTTGCGGTGGCGGCGGCGGAGCAGGCGGTTTAGGTAAAGGCGGCGGAGTAGGAATAAAAGGAATAATTCCTTGATTATCTGCAAATTTATGCGCTACGTTGCCGATAAAACCTTTGACATCTTTTTCTACGGTATGTTCTAAAGTTTTAACTGTATTTTTGACATCTTTTTTAACTTCGCTTTCAACTTTATGAAAAACGTTTTCAGCCGCGTGAACCGCCGATTTTAGTATTCCGCCTAATCCCATGGTGATAATCTCCACAAACAAATTTAGTTTCCAACTTAAGTTATCGCGGTTTCAAACAAAAAGTTTCCTGTAAAGTTTGATCGAGCCGTTTAAGGTTTATGAAAGAATTTTTCGGCTTCAAATAAAATTATGCCGCAAGCAACCGCCGCATTGAGACTTTCAACCGGTTCGCGCATCGGAATTTTCAGCGATTCGTCGCACATACCGCGTTCGTTTTCGGTCAAACCGTTTGCCTCCGCTCCGACAATTAAAGCGTGCGGAATTGTCCAATCGATTTCCGCATAAGATTTTTCCGCCCGAATATCCGCGCACACAGTTTTCAAATTTTGGTCGCGGCAAATTTCGATAACCTCTTCAAAATCAACTTTTTCCAATAACGGCAGACGCAAACTCGCACCCATCGAACCACGCAAAGTCTTTGCCGAAAAAGCATCAGCCGTGCCTTTTGTCAGAATTACGCCCGAAACGCCGGCGGCTTCGCAGGTTCGCAAAATTGCTCCGACATTCGACGGATTATTCAGTTGATGAAGCACAACAATTAAACTGTTTTCGGGCTTCAAACCTGTTTTCGGGCGTTTGGCGATGATGCAAACACCTTGCGGATTTTTTGTGTCGGAAATGGTTGCAAATAATTTATCCGAAACTTCGGAAGCATCGTTAAAGTTTGCAATCAAAGCATTTCCGCGTTCAGCTTCAAAAATATCAGCCGTAAAAAGTACGTCAACAACCTCAATTTTCGCCTTCAAAACTTCTTCGCACAACCTCAAACCTTCGACAAAAATCTCATCCCGCACGCGACCTTCGCGGACAAGTTTGGCGTATTTGACGCGAGAATTTTCTTTACTCGTAATCATAAATAATGGTCAATATTAAATGATAAATGATAAAATGAAAACGTGGACACATCAATTTTACCGCCGAGTCAAAAAGGCAGACACTACGAAATTCGGGCGATCGGATTGCGGCAGTTTGCGGGTTTGCGACGTGATGATGAACGCTTAAATCCTTTTGAATTGGCACAATACGCGAATTTGTTGGTCGTGAAATTTGAAGATGTCGAGCCGTTTTTGTCGATTGAAACCAAACGCCAACTTATCGGCGACGGCAAAGAAGCGTGGTCGGGCGGAGCGTGTTCGCAAGCGTTGCCGAACGGAAAAAAATTGATAATCTTAAACCCGACTCATCATATCAACCGTCAAAACGCGACTTTGATGGAAGAAATATCGCACGTTTTTCTCGGACATAAACCGTCGAAATTGGCGAAAGGCGACAAAAATCGTGATTATCACGCCGAAATCGAAGAAGAAGCGTACTCGGTCGGCGTGGCGGCTTTAACACCGTTCACGGCACTCAGAAAAATGGTAAATCAAGGAAAAACATCGAAAGAAATCGCCGCACATTTTCAAGTGAGCCAAATGCTGATAGAATTTCGTTTGAAAATTACTAAACTCTGGGACGAATATAAAGTAAAAAGTAAAAAGTAAAAGTTCCAAACTTACCTTTTCCGAAATGCCAAAATGATTGAAGACATTCAAAAAACCGGTGAACCCGATCCGAATTTGACAACGATTGACAAATTGCGGATGTTGCTCGACATTACGAAAAAAATCAGTCAATCGCTTGATTTAGACGAAGTTATTTCGCAGGTTATGGACACGCTCGAATGGCTTTTGCCGTATGATGCGGCGGGAATTTACGCGATCGAACAAGACGAAAACGGGTATGTTTTCAAATCGAAAGTGATTCGCGGTTATCGCATTACGTTTGAACAAGTTGAGCCGCATCTTAAACTGGGTGAAGGGTTTATCGGTTTTGTCGCACAATCGGGCGAGCCGCTAATTTGCCCGAATGTTCACGAAGATACGCGATATTTTCCCGCTCGCAAACGCACAAATTCCGAAATGGTCGCACCGATTATTGTCAACGAAGAAGTTGTCGGCGTATTTGACCTTGAAAGCGATAAATTTGATGCGTATAACGAAGACGATTTAGCGGTTTTGCAGATGTTGGCAACACAGGTTGCAATCATTATCGAAAAAGTAAAACTGCACGAGCAATTGGTTGAAAAGAAACGGCTGCAAGCTCAAATTGAAATTGCGAGACAAGTTCAACTCGCGCTTTTGCCCGAAAAAGACCCGATTCTGAAAGGTTTCGATATTTCCGCGTATAATTTTCCGACCGACGAAGTTTCGGGTGATTACTACGATTGGGTCAAGATTTTCGACGATCAAATCGGCGTTGTCATTGCCGATGCTTCGGGCAAAGGAATTCCCGCATCGCTCTTGATGTCTTTTTTGCGGGCAAGTTTACGGGCGTTGGCGCAAATCGGTTACGCGCCGCACATTGCTTTTTCCAAGGTCAACGATTTGGTTTGGGATTCGGTCGAGGGAAATCAGTTTATCACAGCGATTTACGGTTTTTTGGACGGCACGAACAAGACATTTGTTTTCTCGAACGCGGGTCATAATCCGCCGATTTTGATAAAAGAAAACAACGAAATCAGCTTTATCGAATACGGCGATTTACCGCTCGGAATGTTTCCGCATAAACGCTATCATCAGCATTTCCTTAGACTTGACCGCAATGACGTGTTGGTTTTATACACCGATGGTTTGACCGAAGCCGCCAACAAAGCCGACGAAGAATTCGGCATAAATCGGCTCGCCGAACGCATTATCGAAGGAAAACATTTATGCTCGCGCGAACTGGTTGATTTTATCCAACAAGGTGTTTTAGATTTTTCACACGGCAAAACTTTGGACGACGACGCGACTGTTTTGATTATAAAAAGACTTGACGAATAAACTTTTAAACTGAAATCGACAGTTTGAAATACGTTCGCATATCTGCAATTATGCACGGCGAAGATACGGTTTAGCACCATAAATTACAAAACTAAAATTGATAAACCCGCGTCAATAGCCAATAATAATCTTTTAATTTTTAACAATGAATTCAACAAAATTACACTATCATTTAATCGGAATATGCGGAACGGCGATGGCAAGTCTCGCGGGAATGCTGCAGGCGCGCGGACACAAAGTTACGGGTTCGGACCAGAATGTTTATCCGCCGATGTCAACACAGCTTGAATCGCTCGGAATCGAGATTTTGAACGGCTACAAGGCTGAAAATGTGGACATCGGAGCGGATTGCACAGTTGTCGGCAACGCGATTTCTCGCGGGAATCCGGAGCTTGAAGAAGTTTTGAACCGAAAACTTTTGTATCGTTCGCAAGCGGAAATCGTCAAAGAAGAATTCATTCGCGGACGACGTTCGCTCGTGGTTGCGGGAACGCACGGCAAAACGACGACAACCAGCATTGCAACTTGGGTTTGCGAAGTCGGCGGGCTTGATCCGGCGTTTTTGGTCGGCGGAATTGTGCAAAATTTCAGTGCAAGTTTTCGCGTTACCGAAAGCAATTATTTCGTCATCGAAGGCGACGAATACGACACCGCTTATTTCGATAAAAAGCCGAAGTTTATGCAGTATTTACCCGAAATTGCGATTGTCAACAACGTCGAATTCGATCACGCCGATATTTACCGCGATCTTTGGGAAATTAAATATCAATTTTCGCGGCTGATGAATCTTGTCCCGTCGAACGGTCGGTTGATTGTCGGAATCGATTCGCCGGTTGCGAAAGAAGTTTTGGACGAAATGCACGGAAAATTGCATACCCAAATCGAAACTTTCGGCACGTCCGACGAAGCAAAATGGCAGGCGCGATACATTGATTTTTCGGGCGATATTACCCGTTTCACCGTTTTCAAAGAAGGACATTCGTGGGGCGAATTTGAAACGCATTTGATCGGCGAATTCAATGTTCGCAACTGTTTAGCGGTAATCATCGCGGCGGACGCGTGGGGAATTTCCAAAGAAAAAATGCAAGAAGCCTTTCGCACTTTCAAATCGGTCAAACGCCGTGTAGAAATTCGCGGAGTCGAAAAAGGAGTAACGGTAATCGACGATTTCGCGCATCATCCGACCGCAGTTTTAGAAACTTTGAAAGCGTTGCGAATGAAATACGAAGGCAAACGTTTGATTGCGGTTTTTGAGCCGAGAAGTTGGTCGTCGCGTCTCGGTATTTTTCAAGAGCCGTACACTAAAGCCTTTAACTACGCAGATTACGTTGTTATCGCCGGAGTTTACAATACCGTCAAGGCTTCGGAACTCGGCAAAGTTTTAGACGTTGAAGAATTAGTTCAGCAAATAAAAATGCAAGGAAAAACGGCGATTTGTCTGCCCGATGCCGATGCGATTGTCGAGCATTTAACGCCCGAAATGAAAGACGGCGATGTGGTCGCAATTATGTCAAACGGCGGTTTCGGCGGCATTCACGAGAAGATTTTGGGCGTTTTGAAAAATTCTTAATTTAGTAGGAAGTAATACCCCAACAAAAAGTTATTCCTTTGCTCAAAGAAGTTAGGGCGATTGTTTTTATCTGAGTCATAATACAAATAATTTAGACCTGTGCGGAAAAAATTTCAAGCAGGAAAAACCTTAATACTCAGTAAAAAGCTATATTTTGCTCGGTACTGCCCATTGGAATTCAAAACAGTCTTATTTATATCTCGGAAAGGTTCTCAAGAATTCAAAACAGCCTTATTTACGTCTCGGAAAGGTTGTCGGGAATTCAAAACAGATTTATTTACATCTCGGAAAGGTTCTCAAGGATTCAAAACAGCCTTTCCGAGATAAAAATGACCTTCGCGATAATGCCCGACAGCCTTTTTTTTCGGCAAGGTACAACAAACTTCAGTTTGTTGACAACTAGATTCAATCAAAAGTTTATCGGCAAGCTGAAGCATGTTGCGTACCTTCTGCAAACTAATTTCTTATAGAAATATCAAAATTCTTCGGCAAAGAATTTCGTCAAAAACTTTTTATTGAGCCAATACAGTAGGAAACAAGGTAGTGTCCTAATTTTGTGTTGCTAGCTTTTTAATTACTGCTTGAGAAAACATAAAACTTTGCACGTCAACGCCTTGAATTAAATTACTGTCGCCAATATGCTTCTTATATACAACAACAGAGAGACCGCCTTGAAGTTCCCAGCCGTTTTGCAAATATATGTTTACTAATTCTTGCATTTGTTTAATATCATCTTGAGCGAGTATTAAATATTCCATTTTATTCTCCCTTAATTTGAAGTAAATCTTTCCAAGTCCAAACTGACTTGGTTAAACCTGCTTCCATCGCAGGCGTGCATCTTAACGTTTTATGAACTCCGTAAATTTTTGTTACAGAACTGTTTGGAAGCGTTTTGACGATTGAAAGTAAATCAGTTTCGGTTGCTATTATTCTGTTATCTTACTTTTGTTTGACCTTTATTTCAAGAAAATCTTCCACTAAAATCGTCTTAAAACTCGATAAACTGACCAAACCCGGCACCGCGCCTTTGGGTTTATTGACGAATTTTTTGTGCGTATAATGAACCGCGACTTTCGGTTGTTCTTTTGCTTGCGAATAAAACGCGGCAAGTCCGGCGGCTTCAAGCAAAGTTTTATTCGGAATTTCTACGCGATTCGGGTTGCGTACGACCACATGCGAACCGCCGTAATCTGCCGCGTGAAGCCATAAATCTAAACTCTTGGCGATGCGGAAAGTTAAGTAATCATTATCTTTAGACGCTTTTCCGACCAAAATGTCAAAACCGTCGGACGAGATAAAACTTCTCGCGCCTTTGTAAGTTTCAACCGCTTTTTTAGATTTTTGCGTGATAGTTTGTTCGGCTTTTTCGTTTGCGTACGCGGACAAATTTCGTGCTTCAATCGCGGTTTTCAGTTCGTTTAATTGTGTCTGAAATTGTCCGATTTGCTTTTCGGTTTCAGCAATTCTGTCGGTCAATGCAATTTTCGCGTTTCGGGCTTTGGTATAGCGTTTGAAGAATTTTTCGGCGGCGAAAGTTAATTCTAAATTGCGGTCAACTTCAATTTCTACGGTCGGAATATTCTCGTCGAAATAATCAACGACCAAAACTGTATCTTCAATTCTGACAGCGTTTGCGAGGTTTGCGAGAAGCAAATCGCCGTTGCGTTTCCACATTTCCGCGTTGCCGTGATTCTGCAAATCGTCTCGCAATTTTTTTATCAGTTTTTCGCGTTTTGTAATCTCGGTTTTTATCTTTGATTCGGCTGATTTTGCTTGTTGATTAAATAGTTTGTCGGCTTCAAGCTGTTGATAATAAACATCTAACGCTTCGGATAAAGTTTCAAATTTGCCTTGATCGAACGTGGTTTGTGTGTCTGAAATTTGTTGTCCGGAACTTGGGGTTTCATACTTTGTTGCGGTTTCCGATTCTTTGAGCGAATCAATTACAAAATCGTTTTCGTCAAGCAAAAAAATGTTAGAACTTCTGCCTGTCAGTTGAAAAATCAGGGTGTATTTTTCAATTTCGCCGAGTTCGCTCTGAGCCAAAAATGCGAATCGCAAAATTCGTTCATCTTTAATCTTTTCAACGTTTTGCAGTTGTGCATTGGCAAGTTTTTTGCGTAATAAAAGGGCAAACGGCGTTGGGTTTCCGGTTGATTGCTCGATTTCTTTGAGCTTGCGTTTGATGAAATAAATTCGCGGTGAATTTGGTTCGACCGAGACAAAAAGATATTCGGGCAAGCGGAAATCAATGGCGAGTTTTGCTTTGCTCAGACCAAAAATTTTGCCGAACATTCGACCTTTTAACTTGTCGGAAAGTTCGGCAGCTATTTTTTTCAAGGTTAATTCGTTCACATTTCACGCACGACAATCGTTCTTGAAACTAAATCGTGGAACGCTCGTTTTTCGCTGTTCATAAAAATTGTCAGAAATCCGATGCCGCCAAAAGCGAGCGAAAGCAAGTAAACAGAACTACTTACGGCTGATTGATGAAACGTCGGATACTCGCTGTCATTTGCGTCAATCATTTCCAGAGAGAACAAACGCATTCCGAAAGTTTTGCCTAAAAGTCCGATTGTGGTCGTCAAATAAATGAACATGACGATTGAACAAGTTGCCAAAAATCCGAATAAGCCTTCGATTGTCAACCAATGTCCGCCCATCAACATAAACGGCGAAATTAAAATAAAACTCAAAAATCCGCCAATCAGTAAATCGAAAATCGCCGAGTTAAAACGCATTGAAAACGGCGCAACGTCTTCTATTTCTTCAACTTGTACATCGTTCGCGGTATTTTCAAGCGATTTTATTTCAACTGAATGTATCGGCGTTGATTCTTCGACTTTATTAAAAAATCTGCCGAAACTGGAAGAAATACTCGCGGGAATCAAACTCGGTAATTTGTTCGTTTTGATTCGCTCGATTTTCGGAGTTCTTTTCATCGAAGTCGGCGTGTTTGCCGTATCGAGTAATTCATTCTCTTCAAACTTTACGACTCGCGGTGTAACTTTTGTTATTTCAACAAATTCATTTTGTCCGGGTTGAACTTGCTCAAGAGGTTTTACGGCATTTTGCAACCGAGTTTCAGGCAAAATCGGAGCCGGTTTGTCCGGAATCGTGAACTGATAAGTTTTCGCCTGTACTGGTTTGATGACCATTTGCGACGGTTGCGAAAATGTCGCCTCAGGTTTCTTTTCGGTAGATTCTTCGTAGAGTTTCCGAGATTTTGAAATACGCTGTAAAGCCAGTTCTAACAACGGGTTAGAAAGTTTTTCAACAGGTCTGTTTTCGATTACGTCAACCGAAAAACTGTTCGCGTTTGACGTAACGGTTCGGCGACGAGTCTGTATATTCGGATTTGTAACCGGCTCGGATTTATCTTTGCGTTCACGAATCGCGTTTTGTAATTTTAAACGCCACTCAGGAAAATTTGCGTTCTTGTTTGGAAATTCAACTAATGTTTGACTGGTTTCTTTGGTCGAAATTTCAGTCGTGTGCGTTTTGGTAACTATCTGATTTGGAACAGGTTGTGGCATCTAAGCAACTCCTTTTTGTCAAGCGTTTGCAAGGGGGAATCAATAAAAATTTAAAAAACTTAGTTTACCTTCCGAACAAACATTAACCGGGTCTTATCGAGTTATGTTTTGTTCGCGTCATTCACGGATGACGGCGATAGTAAATCGGAAATTATTTTTTGAAAAACTCGGATGATATAAACTGTTTTGGATAATATCAGAAAGTACTTTAACAAGTCAATAGTAAATTACAGGAAAATAACGAGTTGAGCGAATTAAATTTAACTCAAACCGAAATCAAGCTCGCGGTGTTTTTTCAATTCGCCGCAAAAGTTAAATATCATCGGAAACTCGAACCAAATCGGGATGCGGTTCAACTTCGTTTTGCATAAACGTCGGATTGCCGTAAGTCGTTGTAGTTTCTAGTCTTATCTCTCTTTGGATATTCGGAATAATGCCTTCATCCGGCGGAATAAAAGCCGGCATTTCGTAGCGTTCAGGGTGCGAAGTGTCTTTGCGGACAAGTTCGGCAATCTCGCCCAAATCAATAAAATAATCGGCGACATCAATCAAACGCGGTGCGGTATTCGACCGAAAACCCGCAACTTCGACGCGACAACCTCGATATGCAACCGCATTTATCGCATAGACAAAATCTTCGTCGCCCGAAACTAAAACTGCCGTATCGTATTTTTCGGCAAGCGAAAGCATATCAACCGCAATTTCGACATCAAGATTTGCCTTGCGTGTGCCGTCGTAAAAGGTTTTAAGTTCTTTTTGCACCACACGGAACCCGTTGCGACGCATCCACAGCAAAAAACCTTGCTGACGTTCCGCGCCGACATCAACGCCGGTATAGAAAAATGCCCGCAAAAGCCTTCCGTCGCCCAACAGAACACGCAAAAGTTTGTTGTAATCTAAATCTAAGTTATGAAAACGTGCGGCGTGAAATAAATTGTTACCGTCAATAAAAACCGCGACACGTCCGCGGTTTCCGAGTTGCCACGAAACATTCGTAGTCGGATCATACTGCATAAAAATATGTTAAAAAAACTGAATATAAAAAGTTAAAATAATTTGCTATTAGAATAGCAAAGGAAAGGTAAAAAGGTAAAAAGGTAAAGCTATAATTCTGTTTGCAGAGATTATTGTTTCAATCTTTACCTTTTTACCTGAAAAGTTTCTACCTTTTTGTTCTGACCTTGACGCGTTTGCCTTTGACCGTTGTTTTCTTTTTAACTTTTGGTTTTCGCGGCTTGATGCTCGCGTTTTTGTAAAACGGATTTTCCGATGTCGGTTTATCGTCAGTCGCTTTTTTGCGGCGAATCGGTTTATCTAAATCGGTTGTTCGTTTGCGAAGCGGTTTGTCGTCCGAAACACGTTTTTCGCGTGTGAACGGTTTGTCGTCGCGACTGTAAGGCTTTT
Organism: Acidobacteriota bacterium; assembly: GCA_031430435.1. GTDB lineage: Bacteria > Acidobacteriota > Blastocatellia > Pyrinomonadales > Pyrinomonadaceae > JANNVK01. Next base: position 38,477 of record JANPBM010000093.1, on the reverse strand, counting down.
CTTCGCGGACGTAAGGCTTGTCGAAACCTGTATTTGCCGAACGAAACGGTTTATCGTCGCGTTTATACGGTTTGTCTTCACGCTGATACGGTTTATCGAAATCTTTGGCAATTTCACGGAACGGACCGGAATCCGACGTTCGTTTTTTGTAAGGTCTTTCTTCCGTTGATTTTTTGGCGTAAGGTTCACGATACGGTTTATCTTCCCAAACCTTCTTTTTCGCGTAAGGTTTATCGAATGAACCGGATCTTTCGCCACGCGGTTGGTCGAACGATTTTTCGTAATTTGGTTTATCGAACGAACGCGGTTTGTCGTCTTCATTGAACTCTTTCAGTTCAGTAAATCTTTCGGCTAATCGCGGTGCGGGTCGCGTATTTTGATTGATTGTCGTGTCGCCGTCAGCCAATCGGATTGTTACTCGCTGCCGACAAATTCGTGTATTTTTCATCTGCGACAGCACTTGATCTTGGTATTCGGACGGAATATCAACCAGCGTATAACGGTCGTAAATGTCAATCGCACCGATAGATTTGCCGGGAACATCGGCTTCGTTTGAAATCGCTCCGACGATGTTCGACGGACTGACTTTGCCGCTTCGTCCGATGTTGATGAACAAACGAACCATTCCTTCGCTCGATTTTCCTTGTTGTTCCGAAGAAATTTGTTCGGGTTTGACCTTGATCGGTTTATCGCCGCCGACAATTAAAATCGCCGCCGCCGCAATTTCCGCAATGTCAAAACCGCTTTCGTTTGCTAAATCTTCAACTAAACTTAAGTGTAAATCTAATTTTTCGGCTTTCAAAACCGCCAAAACTTTGTCCTTTAAAACCGAGATTCGGCGTTTCGCCACATCGGCTTGCGTCGGCATTCTGAGCGGTTCAATGGTCTGTTTAGTATAGCGTTCAATGTCCGACTTAAAGCGGTTTTGCTTCGGCGTTACGAACAAAATTGCCCGACCTTCGCGTCCCGCGCGACCTGTGCGACCAATGCGGTGAACATAAGATTCGTTGTCGCCCGGAATATCGTAATTGACAACCGTTGTAATGCGGTCAACGTCCAATCCGCGAGCCGCAACATCAGTTGCGACAACAATTTCCACTTGTCCGTTTTTCAGTCGCTTAATCGTTTGTTCGCGTTGTGCTTGGCTCATATCGCCGTGCATTGCTTCGGCAGAATAACCGCGAGCTTGGAGTTTTGAAGCCAAATCCGCCGCGCCGATTTTCGTGCGATGAAAGACCAAAGTTGCTTCGTTCGGATTTGATTCAACTTCCAAAATCCGCGTTAAAGTATCGGCTTTTTGACCTTCGGAAACGTTGACGTAATATTGCGTAATCAACGGAACTTCCATTGTTTTTCGCTCGATTTCAACGTTGATTGCATCGGTCAGATATTTGTCGGCGATGCGTCGAACTTGTCGCGGCATTGTCGCAGAAAAAAGTGCGGTTTGTCGATCTTTCGGCGTGTGTCCGAGAATAAATTCAACGTCTTCGCTGAAACCCATTCGCAACATTTCGTCGGCTTCGTCTAACACAACAATTTTCAAATTAGAAAAATCAAGCGTTTCGCGTCGCATGTGATCCATTACGCGTCCGGGCGTTCCGACGACCACTTGCACGCCTTCGCGTAAATGTTTTACTTGCTGAAAAATTGCCGTTCCGCCGTAAATCGGCAAAACTTTAATGCGTCCGATTCGTTTGGCGTAAGTATGAAAGGCTTCGGCAACTTGAATTGCCAGTTCACGCGTCGGAACTAAAACCAAAACTTGAACTTTGTTGCTTTTCGTGTCAATTTTGTGCAGACTCGGCAAGGCAAACGCGGCAGTTTTTCCGGTTCCTGTTTGGGCTTGCCCGACAATATCGTTGCCTTCCAAAAGCAACGGAATCGTTTTCAACTGAATCGGTGAAGGTGTTTCATAACCCAAATCTTTGATAGTTTTAAGCAAATTTTCATTCAGTTCAAATTGCTCGAATGTGTTTGCTTCTTCGTTTTCGATATTCATAAAATTATATTAAAGTTTGCGATTGTTAAAATTATTGATAAACAATTAAACTTACTATTGTATGTAAAAAATGCCTTATATTAAAGCTACCTTTGCTGATTTAACAATATACGCCAATAAATATGGACAAAAAACCGGACTTCAAACACGATAATCAGTGGTTAAAAGATTTGCCGTTGACGAAAAATGCGAGCGGATTTACTGCGGAACAGATGATTAACTGCGAAAAATGTTCGCGTCAAAATGCTCCAAACCGTTTGAATTGTATGTATTGCGGCGAAGCATTGCCGATTTCCGCCGAAAACGAAGCGAATATAAATCCGCGATTGCGAAAACTTGAACCTTGGGAAAAAGGCTTCAACATAATTATTTTGCCGAACGGCTTGATTTACGATGATACGAAGTATTTTGAGGTCGCAAACCTGCTGAGAATTGAAGCCGACGGCTTGCAAAAGATTGTTGAAACGAATAAAGCTCTGCCGATTGCCCGATGCGACACTGTTTATACGGCTGAAAAAGTGAGTGAAGGTTTAATGAAATCGAGCGTTTCCGTAAAAATTTTGAGCGATGAAGATTTACGGATCGAAACGCCGACTCGCCGGCTTCGTTCAATCGAAATTTTGCCCGACAGATTGAAATTACGGCTTTTTAACGTTGAAGAAACGCACGAAATTTTGTTGGAAGATTTAGCGTTAATTGTTGTCGGCGCTATATTTGAACGAAAAATTTCAGCCGTCGAACGTTACAGCAAAAAGGATGAAAATAAAACTTTACAATCAAACGAACTAAGCAATGATGAGCCAATAATCGATATTTACAGCCGAACCGACGGCATCGGTTATCGTATTTTTACAAGCGGTTTTGATTTTTCGTGCGTCGGCGAAAAGAAAAGTTTACTCGCCGTCGAAAATATCAAACTTTTGCAACAAGTTTTGCGTGAAATCGGTAAAAATACAAAATTTAATGATAGCTATGCAAAAGTTCGCCACGCGCTCGGACAGGTTTGGGAAACCGAGGAAACCAAAGATTCAAAAGGACTTAAGGGAAGTGCTTTTGGAAGTTTCAATGTTGAAAACATCACGACAATCAATAATCTGCAACAATTTACAAAGTATTCAAGACTGCAATTACAACTTTTATGAGAAATGACTTTAGAAAAAAAGACGATGTGACGAAGAGACGAAGCGATAGCGGAACATCGAGACGGCGAGACGGCGAGACGGCGAGACAGAGCGAGCGAGGGAATTGGAAGCAACCGAATTCGGAAAATTCTTTACCGCCGGTGCAAAATCCCGAAGTATCGCAATCCGTAATATTCGGCGTTTCGCCCGTGTTCGAGGCGTTGCGGTCTGAAAAACGCAAGATTGACAAAATCTATGTCGCGGACGGTTCAAACGAACAACGTCTGCTGCAAATCGTCGGGTTGGCACGCGAAAAACATATTCCGTTTACTCGAATTCCGCGAGCAAATTTGTCGAAGTTTGTTGAATTTGACGCGAATCATCAAGGCGTTGTCGCATTTGTCGCCGCCGCAAGTTACACCGACGCGGACGAACTTTTGGACGAAATTTCAGCGAGCGACCAACCTCTGTGCGTAGTTTTGGACGGCGTAGAAGACCCGCGAAATCTCGGTGCGATTTTGCGTACGGTTGAATGTGCGGGCGTAAACGGCGTTTTTCTGCCTGATCGCCGCGCCGTCGGATTAAACGAAACTGTCGCCAAATCTTCCGCAGGCGCGACCGAATATGTAAAAGTTGCGAAAGTTACGAACTTAAATCGTTTGATCGAAGATTTAAAATCGCGGAATATTTGGGTTGTCGGCACCAGCGTTGACACCGATAAATCTTATGTTGATTGGGATTGGACGCAACCGACCGCACTCGTTATCGGCGGCGAAGGTAAAGGTTTGCATCGTCTGGTGGCGGAAAATTGCGATGTGTTGGTGAAAATTCCGATGAGCGGACAGATCGAATCTTTGAACGTTTCAGTCGCAACCGGCGTAGTATTATTTGAAGCAAATCGGCAACGAAGCGTGCAAGTAAAAAGTAAAAAGTAAAAAGTAAAAAGGAAGAATATAGAAGAATGTTTTGTCCGAAATGTGGAACCGAAAACCCTGAAAACGGAAAATTTTGCCGAAGTTGCGGCATTGATTTAGGCAACGCTTCGGCGGTTGTCAGCGGAAATTTGCCGCAAATACAAGAGCCGTATTATTTCGACCACAAAGGAAGAAAACGCTCGAATAATCCCGATGACATTTGGAGCAGTTCGATTAAAAATCTTGTTTCGGGAATCGGTTTTTTGATAATTTCGATAGTTTTATTTTCCACTAATGTTGCCGGCGGAAAGAATTGGTGGTGGGCGATGCTCTTTCCCGCGTTTTCAATGTTGGCATCCGGCATTTCGCAAATGGTGAAAGTAAAACGCTTGGAAAAACGCGGAAACGCAACTGCGATTCAACCAAATACATTGCCGACAAATCAAGCAAACACGGCACTTCCGCCGATTCAAACCGAATTTATCAAACCACAAAGCTCGATTTACGACACGGGAAATTTGGTTGAACGTCCGCCGAGTGTAGTTGAAAATACAACCAAATTATTGAAATTAGACGACCAAGAATAAACTATGTACTGCCCGAAATGTGGAACCGAAAACCCGAACGACAGCAAATTTTGCCGAAGTTGCGGTGCGAATTTAATCAATGTTTTAGCGGTTGTCAACGGAGATTTGCTCGAAGTCGTCGGAATTCCCGAAAACAATAAAGTTGCCGAAATTTACGGCACGGGAGTTCGCAACCTGATTTTGGGCTTCGGTTTTTTTCTGACAACCGTTTTCGTAAAATCAATGCCCGGCGACACATATTTTTGGCTGCTGTTTTTGATTCCCGCGTTTTGTCTGTTGGCATCGGGCATTTCACGAATCGTAAAAGCCGAAGAATTGAAAAAAACTCGGAATCCAATGCCTTTTCAAATGCCGACATTACCTGCAAGTCAACCGAATAAAGCACTTTCGCCGAATCAAACCGAGTATGTTAAACTACAAAAATCTATTTACGACACAGAAGAATTAGTCGGACAACCACCGAGTGTAATCGAAGGAACGACAAAATTATTGAAAATTGAAGAGGGCGAATAACCTGCATATTGCCGGAAAAATCAATTTACAGAGAATAGTCTTTCATCTCATTTTTCTGATTCTGCTAATTTTAGCAACGTGATTCCAATCAATAAATACGCCGCCACAATCAAATAAGCTCCGATTCCTAAATGAAAATACGGATTGTATAAAGTCGCCTCGTTGTAAAAATTAATCGCCAATATTACAGATGCAACCGGCATAAAAAAACTTCCGGCTTTCAAAAAATATCTTAGTTTGCTTTTGGTTATCTTTTGCGTCCGGATATGCCAAATCAGCAATATCGATGCGAGGATAGTAAACCAACCGACAGAAACAGGGATTGACAAGAAAAATCTCTTTGCAGTTACAATCAAATAATCACGATAGCCATCGCCTTTTTGTCCGTGTTCAAAGTCTGACGAGTCCAATATTACATCAATAAACATGGCAAACGACACCAATGGATACGCAGCTAACCTGAAATGTGTCGTTTTTCCCGTCTCCCAATTTTTTACTTCCGAACCTTCGGCGGTCGTCATTTCACTCGGCGTTGTGTTACCAAAAAAAGACGAGAAGAAAAGTAGTAGTCCCAGAAGGTAGAGCGAGAAGAGAATTTTTCTCATAAATGTCTATGATTTTCTTAAATCAAGCCGATGACCTGAAAAAAATTCCAAAATTTTCAGATACTTTTTGGGAAATAAACGCGAAATATAGTTGATGGCGTGTGCGTCTTTGCCGATTAAAATTCGCGGATTTTTACTTTTGATGCCGCGAATTATTGTTTCAGCCGCAATTTCCGGCGTAGTTAAAGCCACTTTATCAAAGAATTTTACGCCTTGTTTTTTATAATCTTCGGGCGTTTTTTCGCCCAGCCGCGAATTTCGGGCGATATTGGTTTTTATTCCGCCGGGATGAACGCTTGAAACTCGGACATTTGTCTCTTCGAGTTCGTGCCGCAATGATTCGGTAAAGCCGCGAACGGCAAACTTAGACGCGCAATAGGCAGTTTGTTCGGGCGGTGCAATCAAACCGAAAACACTGGAAATATTGACGATGTGAGCGGAATCTTGTTCACGCAAAATCGGCATAAAAACTTTGCAACCGTAAATTACGCCCCAAAAATTTATCGACATCAACCACTCGAAATCTTCTAACGAATTTTGCTCGAACGACCCGATAACTCCGACACCCGCGTTATTTACAAGATGTGTGGCGCGTCCGTGCGCGGCAATGACTTCATCGGCAAACCGTTGAACTTGGTCGAGTTTTGAAACATCGATTTTATGTTTTGAAACTTTTACTTTCGAGTTAGAAAGCATCGCCGAAGTTTCATCCAAACCTTGTTCGTTAAAGTCGGCAATCGCAATTCCCGCAATATTTTCTTGCGTCAAACGCAACGCCAACGCGCGTCCGATTCCCGAACCCGCACCCGTGATAACCGCCACCGAACTTTTAGTCAGACTCATAATTTTTTGCCGTGAACAAAAACGAAAACTATTTTTCAAGCGAAGTTTACGGCGCTGATAACCACCGGTTTGTTTTGGAAATTACTCATATATACAGTTTTGAAAAACGGACAATTTACCTTGTAAATACTCATTGAAAGTATAAAGAATAAAACCGCTTTTGTTAAGGCGGGCTTATTAAACAAGTTTGTCAACCAAATAACGGATATGCTAAATTAGCATTTGTTCACAATTTCAACAAACTAGAGGTTTATATGTTTTACCGCCAAATTATCGGCTTTTTTATATTTTCCGCACTCTTGGTTGCCGTAACTTTCGGGCAGATTACCGAATCGACTTTAAGAGGCATTGTCACGGATTCCGCCGGAAATATAGTTGCTTCATCGGCAGTTATTGTCCAATCAAACGATACGGCACAGATTCGCGCGACCGCCACAAACGAAAACGGCGAGTTCGTTTTTGCCAGTTTACCTTCGGGAAGTTATACGGTTTTTGTGCGTGTTCCGGGCTTTAAAACATACGAATTAAAGAACTTAAAGTTGAATGTCGGACAAACCTCAGAATTGAATATCAAACTTGAAATCGGCGAAGTTTCGGCAAATGTGCAAATCGATTCAAGCGAAGCTGTTTCGAGTGTTTCGCAAGAAGCAAGGATTTCCGACACGTTTACGCGACGTGAAATCGTCGATTTGCCTTTGCCGCAACGTGATATTTTTGCGCTTCCGAAACTATCCGCCGGAGCAACCGCGATTGCAGGTGCGGCAAATTCGACTAAATTGACAAATTCGCCGGTTATTACCGTCAACGGAAATCGTTATCGCGGAAATAATTATGTGCTTGACGGTGCGATGAACGTTAATGCAAATAATACGGGCGAACCTGCAATTGTTCCAAGCATTGAAGTTATCGAAGAAGTTCAAGTTCAAACAAACAATTTTTCGGCGGAATTCGGACGCGGAAACGGCGCGGTTATCAATATGCGCACAAAATCCGGCACGAACAGCTTTCGCGGACAAGTTTGGAATTATCATCGCAACGCGGCGTTAAATTCACGAAATTTCTTTGCAAAAGAACGCGCTCCGCAAGTTTTTAATCAATTCGGCGGTTCATTCGGCGGTCCGCTCATCAAGAAAAAAACATTCTTTTTCGGCAGTTACGAAGGCACTCGCCACGCCCTCGCAAAATCTTTATCGTTTTTGGTTGAAACGCCGGAGCTTCGGGCGTACGTCGCCCAAACCCGCCCAACCGGCATTGCCAATCGGTTGTTCAAAGATTTTGCCTCGCCCGCTCCTGTCCGAATCGGTAATAAATATGCTAATCAATCTTCATTATGTTCGATAACCAATGCTTTAAATCCGTGCGATGAAAACAGTCAATTTTTACTTCTTGCGGCGGCGACGGGAACGGCAACCGTAAATTTACGCGATTACATCGGTTTTGACCAATACATGATTCGCCTTGACCATAATTTCAACGATAAAAATAAACTTTCGGGACGATGGATTTCCGAAAAACAGCGCGACCAAGGCGGCACAAGTTCTTCGGCGGCGACCAACGGCAAAGCGGTTCGAGGTGAACGCGGATTTTTTAACGGAACTTTTTCCAATTTGAACATCGGTTACACGCGAACCTTGACCTCCGCCGCCAACGACTTACGATTTTCTTATTCGGTCATTGACACGACTCGCGGTAACGATCAAGCACTGATTCCCGACATTACGATTACAGGCATAACCGCTCCGTTCGGCGACAGTTTCAATTCGGGAACAAAGCTCAAAACTTATGAAATGCGTGATACTTTTTCGTTGGTCAAAGGAAATCACACGATTCGTTTCGGCGGCGAAGGCAGACGAATCAACAAAGGTCTTTCGTTGAGCGTGGCAACACCGGGAAATTATTCGTTCAACAGCGTACTTAATTTCATCAATGACAATCCTTTCAGACAAACGGTAACGGTTAATCCGACAACCGGTCAACCGACTGCCTTTCCGCGATATTTTCGGGTTTTTGAAGGTGGTGTTTTTGCCCAAGACGATTGGAAATTTAATAATCGGCTGAATTTCAATTTAGGTGTTCGTTGGGATTACTTCGGTGATGCAAAAGAAAGAGACGGCTTGCTTTCTTCGATAATTTACGGCAGCGGCAGCACCCCGCGCGAGAAACTTGCCAATGCTTCGGTTGGCAGAGTAAAACGCCTTTATAAACCGGAATTAACCAATTTTTCGCCGCGCTTGGGTATCGCTTTCGATCCGTTCGGCGATGGAAAAATGTCGATTCGAGCAGGTTTTTCGCTGGCGTTTCAACCGCATCACGGACAATCGATTGCGGGTGCGAGAGCTTTATCGCCCGATGCGATTCAAGTGGTTGCACAACCCGCCAACGGCATCGGAACTCGGATTTTATACGGAATTCCGGTTCCGTTTAACCCCGAATTTGCTCGCGGCTTGAACGCCCAAGGCGGCGTAAACCCGTTACCCGGCGAAACCCGCCGAATTCGTCCGACGGGGTTTGTCGTCAATCCCGAAATCAAAACGCAGTACAGCGAAAGTTTCTTTTTCAATGTGCAACGAAAAATGTTTTCCGATTGGATTTTGGAATTTGGTTACAACGGAACTTTAGGAATAAATTTAGAAAGAATCGATGACATTAACCGCTTTAAAGGAGACCTTTCAGATGGTGTGGAAAATCGTATTAACCCGAATTTTGCAACCTTACTTTTTGTTACAAACGGCGTAAATTCAAGTTATCACGGCGGCACAATCGAACTTCGCAAAAGTTTTTCAAACGGCTTCAGTTTGCAAACCAACTATCGGTTTTCTAAATGGCTGGATACTTCGAGCGATACTTCGAGCGGACAATTTGCCGATAATTCCGAACCCGGAAAAGGCGCCCAAGATATTGATTGTTTGCGTTGCGAACGAGCGAGAAGTTTGTTTGACATTCCGCATCGGTTTGCCTTTGCCGGAATTTGGACACCGCAATTTTACAAGTATTTCGATAATAAATACGTTTCAAATTTATTGAAAGATTGGCAAATTTCAAGTATTTTCTCGGCACAGTCCGGCAGACCTTTTTCGGTTTGGAACGGTTTGGCTGATTACAACAAAGACGGCGGCGGCGGTGCGGTTGGCGGCGGTTTTTATGATCGACCAAACACGCCGACCGGCATCAACACAAAATTTAGTAACGGTAATTTTCTTGCCGGACTTTTCCCGATAACGGCATTTCCAACGCCGACTGCGGGGCAAAACGGAACTTTGGGTCGCAATACTTTTCGCGGTCCGCGATATATTTCGCTTGACCTTTCGCTCGGCAGACAAATTACGTTCAGCGAAACAAAAAAATTACAACTCCGATTTGAAGCCTTTAATGCTTTGAATACGTTAAACTTATTTTTGCCGAACGCCGATTTGTCGTTGTCAAACTTCGGTAAATCAACCCAAGCCTTTGATGCCCGAACAATGCAGGCAAGTGTTAAATTTACTTTTTAAGAATATGAAAATTTTTAGTGTTTTATTGGTATTAGCGGCGTTTAGCGCTTCGGCATTTGCCCAAGATTGGCGGAAAATGACGGAAGACGAGTTGAAAAAATCCGTGCCTGAAAAAGCACCTGTCATCAAGGAAAACATTGAAACCGAATTTCGCACGGCTGCGGGTATTTCGGACGGGAAAACCGAAATTTTCGGGGTCGTAATTATTACCGCAGGTTACGAAGCCGACGGGAAGTTTACACATTTTTTGCGACTCGGTACGAAACTTAAAATCGATAAATTGTCTTTGAAAAGCGGCGATTACATTTTCGGCTACAAACGCTTGAACGCAGACAGTTTACGGGTTTCGTTCTATAACGCGAAAAACGGCAAAATTGTCGGCTCGACAACGGCACAAGTCGAACGCAAAAAAGGGGCGATTTATTCGCTTTTAATCGAACCGCCGATCGAGAAAAAAGGTAAAATTTACATCGGACGCTTTTCGTTCGCATACAATTTGGATTAGAAAATTTATGAAGAAGTCAGCAATTTTATTGGTTATTTTATCGCTTGTTATCGTTGTTTCGGCTCAAAAAATCGGCAAGGAAGATGATGTCTATAACGTTCCTATGCCGATGCCGTTGATAGAAAAACTTGTGCAATCCGATTTAATCTTGAGAAAGAAATCCCGCGTTGCTTTGGCGGACGTAAAAGACATTAAAAACGCCGATGTCTTGATGACTGAAAACGTGCCGAATTACATCAAAGCCTTGGCACAAAACACAAAAGCCGCGCCACAGTTTGCGAATTTGATCCAAACCATAATCTACGGCGGAACAATTTCGCCCGAAACTAAGATGGCGATGGCGTTGAAAATTTCGCAACTTTACGGAAGTACATACGTTTATACAAACGCCAAACGTTGGCTTTCGGCTAGCGAAAAAGGGAATTCGATTCTTGCTAACTTCAAGGCAAACAAACCTTTATCCGATTCCGAACAATCTGCGGTTCGTTATGCGGAACTTTTGAATAATAATGTTCTTGGCGTTACGGACGCAGAGTTTGCCAAAACTCGTGTATTTTATAACGATGCTCAAATTGTCGAATTAACGATGACGGTTTGTTTTTTTAACTATTTTACGCGGTTGGTTGAAGGAGCAGGTTTGCCGGTCGAAGATTGGGTGGTGAATGATAAATCACCGAAAACGCCCGAAAATTTGCCGAAGTTTTTAACCTCAAACGCCCGCATTGCACTTGTTTCAGACAAAGAATTGGACGCGGGAAGTTTAGCGTTGGCGAATCTTAAAACACAACAAACTGCCACAAATAGTCTCGGTTTAGGAATTGCAAATTCGCAACGGGCAATGCTTCGGGTGCCTGATATTTCGCAAACTTGGCGTGAATTCGGTACGGTAAATCGGGCGGCGTGGACGATTGACCGCAACATTCAACTGCAAATTTCGTTCGCTGTTTCGATGGTAAACGGTTGTCGTTATTGCACTTTGCACCAAGTTTTAGGTCTGCGTCGGCTTGGCGTTGACGTAAAAAAACTGTTGCAGATGAAAAAAGACGATTCGGCTTTAACGCCGCGAGAATTAACTGCCGTTGAATTTGCGAGAAAATTAACTAAAGCTCCAACTTCAACGATTGATGCGGATTTCGCCAAAATAAAAGCCGAATTCGGCGAACAAGGCGCGATGGAAGTGATTATGCAAACTGCAAATTTTTCGTTTATGAATCGATTTACCGACGGCTTGCGTTTGCCTTCCGAAGATGAAGCCGTGAAAACTTACCAAGAAACCTACGGCGACGGAGCTTATAAAACCGATTGGAAAAGGGAAAAACCTTAAAATGCCTGAAAAATTCAAACAAATACTTGTGGTATTCGCAACTTTCGCGGTAATTTTTGTAAATTATCTTGCCTCAACCGGTTATATCGGCGGAATAACTCCGCAGGTTATTTCCGCAAAATATCCGACCGTCGTTACGCCCGCAGGTTATGCGTTTTCGATTTGGGCGCTAATTTATTTCGGGTTGATTGTTTTCAGCATTTTTCAGGCAATGCCGATGCAACTTGAAAATTTTCGCAAAATTCGCGTGCCGTTTTTAATAAGTTGTTTGGCAAATTGTGTTTGGATTTTTCTGTGGCATCACGAATTGATTGTGCCAAGCGTGTTTGCGATGTTGGTTATTCTCGCCTCGCTAATCAAAATAAATGTCAATTTGTCGGTGCAAGATTCGCTGATTGTCCGTCTTCCGTTCGGCGTTTATTTCGGTTGGATTTCCGTTGCAACGATTGTAAACATAACCGTTTGTTTGAGTTATCTCGGTTTAGAAACGACAAATTTCAACTCGATTTTGCTTACGTGCATTCTTATCGTGATTGCGACAATATTGGGAATTGTCTTACGATTCAAACTTCCGAGCGCGGCTTTTGCGTTTACCGTTGCGTGGGCAATTTTGGCAATCGCCATAAAAAACGGCAAAGTTACGGCGATTTCGGGCGTTTCGGCGTTTAGTTTTATGGCGTTATTAATTGCCGCATTGCTGCCGTTTATCAGATTAAAGGACGCGAAAAACTAAAAATCGCGTCCGTAAATTTCGCTATCATTTGTACGGCTCTTGCAAGGTAAGAGAAAGGCATTTTTTGACACAGATTCACACGGATAAAAGCAGGATAAAAACAAGATGTTTTTGATAATTTTCTGCTTATCTTGCTTTTATCGTCTCCAAATCTGTGTGCATCTGTGTCAAAATTGATTTTTGTTCCAAACATAAGTTTAGTCAGTTTTTTCAATAACTTTGCAAGTTGTGCGGCTATTTTTTCTCTTTCGATAATTCCGAATGTGCCGATGAAAGCCGTGCAATCGGGACGCGAAACGGCGAGCAACTGACATAATCCAAATTCAGCGAATTAAAAAATTCGATCGATCGCGGATCGCCGCCGTGTTCGCCGCAAACGCCGATTTTTAACTTCGGGTTCACCGCCCGCCCGCGTTCGACCGCAAGTTTGATAAGTTGCCCGACACCTTCAATATCAAGCGTTTGAAACGGATCGTCGGGATAAATTTTTTGCTCGACATACAGCGGTAAAAACCTGCCCGAATCGTCGCGGCTTAAGCCGAAAGTCGTTTGCGTTAAATCGTTTGTGCCGAACGAAAAGAACTCCGCATCCAACGCAATTTTATCCGCAACCAACGCCGCACGCGGCAATTCAATCATTGTTCCGACCATAAAATTAAGTTCGATTCCGTATTCGCTAATCACTTTTTTGGCGATTTCACGAATTAACGCGGCTTGATTTTTGAATTCTTCGGGCGTGGAAACCAACGGAATCATCACTTCGGGTAAGACAATAACGCCGTCGCTTTGCACTTCGCAAGCGGCTTCAAAAATCGCCCGTGCCTGCATTCGCGTAACTTCGGGAACGAGTAACCCAAGCCGACAACCACGCAAACCGAGCATCGGATTTGTCTCCGAAAGATGCTCGACACGACGCAGCAGTTTACGTTTTTCGGCGATTTCATCAAGCAATAAATCCATCTCTTTCGGGCTTGAAGTTCGGGCTTGAAACTTTAATTCCGTCAATTCTTCCATCAATTCCTGATGACTCGGCAAAAATTCGTGCAACGGCGGATCAAGCAAACGGATTGTTACGGGCAGACCGTTCATCGCTCTGAAGATTTCGATAAAGTCTTGTTTTTGAAAGGGTAACAGTTTCGCCAATGCTTTTTCGCGTTCGCCTAACCCGCCCGCCAAAATCATTTCACGCATTACCGCCAGCCGATCTTCGCCGAAAAACATATGTTCCGTGCGGCATAACCCGATGCCTTCCGCACCGTAATTTCTCGCCACGGTCGAATCGTGTCCGGTGTCCGCATTTGCCCGAACTTTTAACCGCCGCGAAGCATCTGCCCACGACATCAGCAAGTCGAAATCTTCGTCTAATTCGGGTTGGACAGTCGGAATTTGTCCGCGAAAAACTCGTCCGGTTGTGCCGTCAATCGTAATCCATTCTCCCTTCGGAATTGTTACATCGCCGACGCTGAATTCGTTGTGGCTGTAATCAATCGTCAGCAAACTTGCCCCGACAACACACGGTTTGCCCATTCCGCGGGCAACGACAGCGGCGTGCGAAGTTGCTCCGCCGCGTTGCGTCAAAATCGCTTCGGCGGCAACCATTCCGTGAAAATCGTCGGGACTTGTTTCACGCCGAATCAAGATAACTTTTTGTCCGAGTTTCGCCATTTCTTCGGCTTCGTCGGGATTAAAAACCGCCAAACCTTGAGCGGCTCCGGGACTTGCCGCGATTCCGGTCGCCAGCACGGTAACTTTCGCGTTCGGATCAATCATCGGATGCAAAAGTTGGTCAAGTTGATCGGGCGAAACTCGTTTCAACGCGGTTTTTTGGTCAATTAAACCTTCTTTCAACATCGCCACCGCAATTTTCACCGCCGCTGATCCTGTTCGTTTTCCGCTGCGTGTTTGCAGCATAAAAAGTTTGCCTGCTTCGATGGTAAATTCGATGTCCTGCATATCTCGATAATGTTTTTCGAGCCGCAGTGTAATATCCGTAAGTTGTTGAAAAACTTGAGGTAATTGCGTTTGCAGATGTGAAATAGGATTCGGTGTGCGGATTCCGGCAACCACATCTTCGCCTTGAGCGTTGAGCAAATATTCGCCGTAAAGCAGGTTTTCGCCGGTCGAAGGATTCCGCGTAAAACACACGCCCGTTCCGCTGGTGTCGCCCATATTTCCGAAAACCATCGCTTGAACGGTTACGGCAGTTCCCAAATCTTCGGAAATTCTGTCCATTCGGCGATAGTCAATCGCACGCTTGCCCATCCACGAATCAAACACGGCGGCAATCGCCATTTTCAGTTGCGATTCCGGATTTTCGGGGAAACTTTGTCCGTATTCTTCGGTGTAAACAATGCGTTTGTATGACGCGACAATTTCCTTTAATTCGGCAACGGTCAAGTCTGAATCGAGCCGATTTCCGCCTTTGTAACGTTCCAAAACACGCTCGAACTTTTCGTGCTCAACTTCTAAAACAATTTGGCTGAACATCGCAATAAATCGCCGATATGCGTCCCACGCAAAACGTTCGTTGCCCGTTTGTTTGGCAAGCCCGATAACGGTTTCATCGTTCAAACCAAGGTTCAAAACGGTGTCCATCATTCCCGGCATAGAAACCGGCGAACCTGATCTAACTGATACAAGCAAAGGGTTTTCCGCATCGCCGAATCGTTTGCCGAGCTTGTTTTCAACCTCTGTCAGCTTACTGCGAACTTGATTCCACAAACCTTCGGGAAAAAGTTTTTCGCCGGCGTGATACGCTTTACAGCAATCGGTTGTTACGATAAATCCGGGCGGCACAGGCAAGCCGAAACTCGTCATTTCGGCAAGTGCGGCACCTTTTCCGCCGAGCAAAAGTTTCGCGGCTTTAGCGTTTGCGTTATCACATTCTTCAAAAAGAAATGACCAATTTGTTTCGGGCATATTTTGGGATGATTCCATATTTTTTATTTACCGTCCTAACCACAACTATTATAGAATGTTTTGGCGGAATAGACTAGAATTAATATTATGGGAAAAATTTGCGTGTCGGTTTGTGCGAAAACCGCCGATGAATTAATCGAAAAAATAAAATGTGCCGAAGAATTTGCGGATGTAATCGAGATTAGGTTTGATTGTTTGGATGAAAGCGAATTTGATTTAGGTTTGAAGAAAATAGATGAATTAAATTGTGAAAAGCCTTTTATCGCCACATTTAGACCGAAAAGTAATTTGGCTGTATTCGGCTGTCCGCTTTCAAAAAAATTATCAGAAGACTTTAAACAAAAAAAACGCGATGCAATAAATTACAGAGAAAACGGTTGGCATAAACTTGCAAGACTTTCAAATGTTGAATTTTTTGATTTTGAATCAGATATTTTTATGACAATGTCAGTAGATTTTATGTTTCCTGAAAATAAAAGTTTTTGTTTCTCAAAAGAGACTGACGAATTGTTGATTTCAAAAACAGTAATTTATTCGGAACATAATTACGAAAAAACTCCTGAAAATATTGATACGATTTACGAAGATATGCTACCCGATGAAGATAATGGAATTCGAGCCGATATTATAAAAATCGCCGTTCAATCCGACGACATTACTGACACAATTCCAATCTGGAAATTGCTCAAACGTGCGACATCCGAAAACCAAGAAATTATCCCGATTGCGATGGGCGAAAGCGGAAAATGGACGCGGATTTTGGGACTCGCACACGGAGCATTTTTGACGTTTGCTTCGCTCGATTCTGAAACTGCAACCGCTCCCGGACAAATTTCCGCACAAGATTTACATAACGTTTATCGCGTCAAAGAATTAAACGAAACGACCGATGTTTACGGAATTTTGGGCAGCAACACGAGCGTTTCAATGTCGCCGTATATTCACAATTTTGCGTTCAAACATCACAATCTGAACGCGGTTTTTGTGCCGCTTCAAGTTCACGATTTGGATGCTTTTATTGCTCGGATGGTCAAAGCCGAAACACGCGAAATTGACCTTAACTTCAAAGGTTTTTCGGTAACGATTCCGCATAAACAATCTATTATCAAGCATTTAGATTTTATTGACGAAACGGCGAAAGAAATTGGTGCGGTCAATACGGTCAAAATAATCGACGGAAAACTTCACGGTTTCAACACCGATGCGCACGGATTTATCGAGCCGTTGAAATCGATTTACAATGATTTAAAAGATGCGAAAGTTTTGATTTTAGGTGCGGGCGGAGCGTCGAAAGCGTGCGTTTATGCGTTGGAAAAAGAAGGTGCGACCGTGACGGTTTTTGGACGCACAGAAATTGAAAATGGAAAATGGAAAATGGAAAATGTCGGAGAATTCGACATCATTGTAAACGCAACGCCGATTGGAATGAAAGGCAAAGCAGAAGGCGAAACTCCGATTGTCGCGGAGCAAATGAAATACGCAAAACTGGTTTATGATTTGGTTTACACACCGTTTGAAACACAATTTTTAAGGGAAGCCGACAAAGTTTTTGTCCCGAAAATCGGCGGAATGGCGATGTTGGTTGCACAAGCAATCGAGCAACAAAAAATTTGGACGGGATTATCGGCACCGATGCCGGAAATAAGCCGAATAGTTTTATCGAAATTACGTTGAAGATAGATTCTTACTTTTTACCGATTATGCATAATTCATTAAATTTACTTACTAAAATCGTTGAGTTTTCAGTTTTGACTTGTTTGTTTTTTATCTCTTTATTTGCACAAGTAATTAAACCGACTCCGACATTTGAAGATTATGTAAAGGAGTATGAACCAAAATTAAGACAAGCACAAATAAAAAGAGAATACGAAGAAACGATAAGTAAATATGAAGATTTGATTAAGCAGCAGCCAAACCAAGAAGATTATTTCCGTCAACAAATTGTTGAAAATTTACTTTGGCTCAAAGCTCCAACTGACCTTATTTTGAAAACAGTCGGCAACGGATTTGTAAAACCCGAAAAAGGGTTGTACGCCAAAATTGCCGGTATTTTAGCAAATCGAGGCGAACAACTTGAAACCGCGTTGAAGTTTTTGGAAATGGAATCAAAGGTTATATATGTTTATCGTGGAAACGATGCCTATTCTCCGCCGTGCCTTTGGTGTATAGAATCAGAAATTAGATTTAAACAAAAAGATTATCAAAAAGTAATCAACTTGCTTGAACCAATTGTAAGTAAATCGTCGCCGCAACTACGATTGTTTGAAGGTTACAATCCGCCGAATTTACATATTTTGGGTAATTCATATTTCAATATCGGTCGCGTTGATGACGCAATTAAAATCTTTCTAAAAATTGTAAGTGAAACATACGAACCAAAAATAAAAGACAGAAAAATACTGGCAAAATTTTATTACGCTAAACACGAGAATTTAAACGGTTTGAATGAAGCAATCACAGAAAAACACAGGCAATGGAAATACGAGAATTTTATCAAACCTTATATTCTGAATATTCTGTCGCCAAAATGGAAATTGCCTGATTTTAAAGGTAAATTGGTGAGCCTTTCGGAATTCTCGAATAAAGTTGTTGTTTTAAGATTTTTTACGTCTCAAATTCGCAGTAAAGAAAACAGAGATTATATGCAATCAATCCAAGCACTTCACGAAAAATATAAGAATCAAGGCGTTGTTGTGATCGGAATTGACGGAAGTTATCCGAATCCGACAGAAATCAGGCAACAATGGTTTAAGGAAGCATTTAAAGGAATGAATATCACATTCCCGATTTTGCTCGATAACAGGCGAGAATTAGCAATGCAATATGGTTTGGCTGATGAAATGACCATTTTAATCGATAAAAATGGAATTATCAGATTTAATACGGCGGATTTACAAATGTTTACCAAGCAACTGGACTATTTTTTGAGTCATCCAAACGAATTTCGGTAAATTACGGACATAAACCGACCTAAGCACAACTAAGACTGCCTAGGTCAGTTCTTCCAAAAACTATTTGCCTTGAAAATCTCGGCGAATCAATTTAACCAAATCTTTAATCTCGGTTTCGCTTAGTTTTTTGCCGTACGCGGGCATATCGTCGTCGCCGTTGACTAAATAATCAATCAGTTTTGCGTCGTCGTGGTTCATTGATTTGTCCGATTTATAGCTTGTAACTTTGATTTTTGTGCCTTCAATGTCAATTTGCCCGCCCAAACCGTCGGCTTTGTGGCAATTAACACATTTTTCGCTGTAAATTTTCTTTGCCGAAGCAAGTTCGTCAATCGGCGGCGGAGTATTTGCAACAGTTTTAGCGGTGTTTGCCGGATTTGTCGCCGTGTTTGCGGCAGGTTGCGAACACGCCGCGATAAAGACTGAAAACGCCGCGATGACTAAACTGAATTTTAAGTATTTCATATAAAAATCTCCGCAATGTTTGCGTTAAGAATACGGAAAGTTTAACTTATGGTTGCAGATAAAATCAACAACGAAATCAACCAAGACTTATGATAAACAAAAAACACTTTTTACTTTCGGCAATTTTTTTGATGCTCAACGCAATTTCTTTCGGGCAAATTTCGGTTTCCAATATTGCCGTAAACGGTTTGAAACAAGAAGTTACGGTTCGCCGCGATGCTCGTTCCGTGCCGTATATCGAAGCAAAAAACGATGCCGATTTATATTTTGCGCAAGGTTTTGAAACTGCCCGCGACAGACTTTGGCAGATGGATTTGCTGCGGCGTGTGTCGCGCGGGAATTTGTCGGAAATTTTCGGCAAACAAGTCGTCGAACAAGATAAACAATGGCGACGCTACGGTTTTGCGTCGATCGCGGATGAAAGTTTGAAGATTATGAATCCCGATTTGAAAGCCGCTTTAGAAAATTACGCGCGAGGTGTAAATGCTTATATTGCCACACTTGACGCGAATTCTACGCCGATTGAATTTAAAATTTTGCAGTATAAACCGATGCCTTGGCAGGCAAGCGATACGGTTGTGGTCGGCAAAATTTTAGCCGAAGCGTTAAGTACAACTTGGGACAACGATTTAATCAGAGCAAGTTTGCAGAATCTGCAAAAAGATAAACTTGCCGATTTAACCAAAGGCGTAACGCCTTACGATGTGGTTTTATTCGGCAAAGACAGTTCACCAATTAAGAATTCAAAATTAAGAATTAAAAATGATTCGGTTGATTATCGAGCCGCTTTGAATTCGGCTGAAAAGTTTAAGGAAATTCGTGAAAAATCGCTTTCGATGGTCGGACTTTTTGCCCAAGATTTGGCTGCGTCGAATAATTGGGTAATTTCGGGCAAACGCACCTTGGACGGCAAACCGATTTTGGCGAACGATCCGCATTTGCAAGCCGCCGCCCCCGGAATTTGGTATTTAACTTCGCTCGCCACGCCGACAATGCAAACTGCGGGCGTAACATTTCCCGGTGTTCCCGGCGTTGTTTTAGGTCATAACGAATCAATCGCGTGGGGAGCAACGAACGTCGGACCTGATGTGCAAGACCTTTATACGGAAACATTTAACGACAAAGGCGAATATAAAACTCCGAGCGGTTGGGCAAAACCGACAATTCGCGCGGAAACATTAAAGGTTCGTAAAAATCCGTTGTTGCCGGAAACTGCGGATGAAACTTTTGATGTGGTTGAAACACGCAACGGAATTATTATCACGGATGAAGTCGGACAAAAATTTGCTCTGAAATGGACGGCGCGCGACCCGAAGAATCAAGAATTTGAAGCATTCTTCCTTTTGAATCGGGCGAAAAACTGGCAGGATTTTCAAAATTCGTTAAAAACTTACGGCGGAGCGTCGCAGAATTTTATTTATGCCGACGTGAAGGGAAATATCGGCTGGATTGCCGCCGGACGAGTTCCGATTCGCCGAACAGGTAACGGAAGTTTTCCGTACGACGGTTCGACGACCGCCGGCGATTGGACGGGAATTATTCCGTTCAATGAACTGCCGATGCTTTATAATCCGCCGAGCGGTTTTATCGTCACGGCAAATCAGCGAATTGTCGGAACCGATTA
This sequence comes from Acidobacteriota bacterium, assembly GCA_031430435.1. Classification (GTDB taxonomy): domain Bacteria; phylum Acidobacteriota; class Blastocatellia; order Pyrinomonadales; family Pyrinomonadaceae; genus JANNVK01. The sequence continues at coordinate 17,883 of JANPBM010000093.1, read as the reverse complement.
CAAATATCCGCAAATGGCACGCGATTTTGCTTCGCCGTGGCGCGCAAAACGCATTTACGAACTAATCAACGCAAATCCGAAAATTACGCCCGATAACGTTGCCGATATTCAACGCGATTCGATGAGTTTTCCGCATCGAAAATTAGGCGAAGATATTTTGAAACTGCTTGCGGCATCGAACGCGACTTTGTCCGAATTACGCGGTTGGGACGGCAATATGCGAGCCGATTCGAGAGCGGCGTTAATTGTCAACGGCATCAGAAATTGCGTGGCGGACAAAATTGCCGAAGACAATAAACCTGTGCCGAATTGGGTTGTACGCGAACGGATTATGTGGAAAATTATCGACGAAAAACCCGCGTATTGGTTGCCGAAAAACTTTGCGAGTTACACCGATTTATATAAAACTTGCGACACCGAAGCACGGGCAAATTTGACCAAACAATTCGGTGAAAGCGATGTGAATTGGACGTGGGGAAAAATTTTCAAGGCAAATTATCCGCATCCGCTGGCGATCGCTCCGCTCATCGGCGGACAATTCAAGGTTGAACAAATCGGCATTAACGGCAGCGGCACAACGCCGAATGTCGGTTCAAGTGTTTCGATGCGTTTGATTGCTTCGCCCGCAAATTGGGATTTAACGCGGCACGCAATTCCGCTCGGACAAAGCGGAAATCCGCAGTCGCCGCATTGGAAAAATCAGGCGGAAAAGTGGCGCAACGGAACACCGCAATTTTTGCCGTTTACGAAATCGGCGATTGAAAAAGCAACGGTTGAAACGCTGATGTTGATGCCGAAAAACCAATAAAATAAATAACTTCAGCCGCGAAGAATTACGAACCGGTTCGATTAAGTAAATAATTTCAACAAATTACTTTTCGTGTCGGTTCGTGAAAATTCGCGGCTTAAATTTTAGCTGTTACCGCTTACGTTTTACCGCAACTTGCGATAAGATTCTTGCGTATCAACCATTATGAAATTGTAAGTAATGAATCTTATTTTACAACGCTATGCCGAAACTCGATAAACATCACGAAGCCGTAAAGAATGCTTTAATCAAAGATGGTTGGGTAATTACAGATGATCCGTTCACCATTGACTTTGAAGACGCGACATTGTTTGCCGACCTTGCCGCCGAAAGAACTGTTGCCGCCCAAAAAGCCGGCGAAAAAATTGCTGTCGAAATAAAAATGTTCGGCAGTAAATCGCCATACGACGATTTGGAAAAAGCCTTCGGACAATATCAAGTTTATCGTTCATTTCTGCGGTAAATCGAGCCGAACCGAGACATATTTTTAGCAGTTTCATTGGAAAAACACGATAAAATTTTTACTCGTGCATAAGTAAAATTCCTGGTAGCAGACTTAAAAATTAAACTTGTTGTTTTCAATCCTGAAACGGAGGAAATTATAGAATGGATAAAGTAGAAAAATACAGTAAAATTTTGCAATCCTTAATACTGAAATACGCCGAATTTAAACCGCGTTACACTGCCAATGAATGGCAACCGATTTGCGATGCGGAACACGGTGAGTATTTGTTGCTCAAATTTGTTTCAAGTACAAACGGCGAGTCGAAAAACAAATACTCGATTTTTCATTTTCGACTCAAAAACGGAAAAGTATTTATCGAAGAAAATAACACCGACTCCGATATTATCGGCGAATTATTGGATTTAGGCATAAAAAAACAAGACATTGTAATTCCGAATTTTACCGAACAAAATAATCTTGCGTTGGCTTAGTTAAGTTTGAAAATGGCAAATAATTCTAAAATAGGACGTTACGAAGTTAAATCGAAACTTGGGGCGGGCGGAATGGGCGAAGTTTTTCTCGCACACGACACGTCGCTTGACCGCGAAGTGGCGATTAAGGTTTTATTGCCCGAATTTTGCTCTAATTCAGATCGTGTAAATCGTTTTAAACTTGAGGCAAGAGCGGCTTCGGCGTTAAATCATCCGAATATTATTACGATTTACGAAATTGGCGAAGACGGCGATAAGTTATTTATTTCGACCGAGTTTATCAAAGGCGAAACGCTGCGGAGTTTGATTGAACGCAAGGCACTCGATTTTAGTTCAACGTTGAATATCGCCGAGCAAATCACGTCTGCCGTGGCAACCGCACACGCTGCGGGAATTATTCACCGCGACATAAAACCCGAAAATATAATGGTTCGGGCAGACGGAATCGTTAAGGTTTTAGACTTTGGATTAGCGAAGCCGACACAGGTTGAAAGCGAAGCCGAAACACGCGAACTTGTTTCGACCAAAGCCGGAATGGTGATGGGCAGCGTCGGTTATATGTCGCCCGAACAATCTCGCGGCAAAGAAGTTGATGCCCGCACAGATCTATGGAGCGTCGGCGTTGTGTTGTATGAAATGTTGTCGGGCAAAACTCCGTTCGACGGCGAAACAATGACCGATATTTTGGCGAATATTATCCACAAAGACCCGATTCCGATTGGCGAAAAAATTGAAAATTGTCCGCACGAACTTCATCGAATCGTTAAAAAGTCGCTGAAAAAAGACCGCGAAGAACGTTATCAAACCGCGAAAGATTTTCTGCTTGACATAAAGAATCTGCGGCGTGAAATGGAGTTTGAACACGAGCTTGAAGTTTCTATTTCGCCGAATCGTTTTAACGAAATTATCAGCCGCAGCCACGAACTTACGCAAAAATCCTTCGGGCAAAAAGTTACGAACGAAAATGCCCAAACGCAGATTTTAGCGAACGCGAACACAACGCAAATCAGTCAAGCGATTGTTAATGAGCCGAAGTCGAAAAAACGAACTTCGATGGTATTAGTCGCAGTTTTAGGTTTATCTTTGCTCGGCGGTTTGTGGGCGTTAAGTTATTTTAATTGGCAGAAACCGCGTCTTGCAAATTCGTTTACAAGTGTTTCAACCGAGAAAATACCGATTAAAAAAACTGTTTTCGGCGTTGAATTTTCGCCCGACAGCAAGTTTTTGGCTTACGTTGAAGGTTCGCAAGGTTCTAAAACGCGGCTTGTTTTGCGAAACTTTGAAAACGGCAGCGAAAAAGATATTGTCCCGTTTGAAAACAGTTCGATTGCGTTAATAGGTTTTTCGCCCGATTCAAATTACATCTATTTTCGCAAAAGTATTAAGGCGGGAATCGGTGCGGCACTTTTCCGCGTTCCGATTCTTGGCGGCGAACCGAAACAAATTGCGTTTGACGTTGATTCCGGCGGATCGTTTTCGCCCGACGGCAAACAAATTGTCTTTCATCGCCACACAATTACGCCGTCGAAAGACGAAATTTTCATAATCAACGCGGACGGCGGCGAAGAAAAGTTGATTTATACAAATACCGAAAATCACGTTCATCCGCAATGGTCGCCCGACGGAAAAACCATTGTTTTAAGCCATTTCGATAAAACAAAAGGACAAGGCAATGCTTCGATGCGGTTTGGTTGGATTCCCGCGAACGGCGGAAACTTTACGGTTCTCGGCAATAATTATTTCAGTCAATTAAACGATTACAGATGGCTCAAAGACGGTTCGGGCTTATTGGTTTCGGGTGTTTTGGCAAAAGAAAACAATAACCGATTATTTACCGTCAGTTTTCCCGACGGATTGATTGAACGCGTTACCAAAGACGCGAACGATTATTACGGAAACTCGATTACGGCTGACGGCAAAACGATTGCGACCATTCAAGCAACAACCAACAGCGGCATTTGGGAATTTGATTTGGCAAGCAAAAACGCGAAACAAATTACGCCGAACAACGAAGAACGCAAAGGTTATTCGGCATTAACCGCCACGCCCGACGGCAAATTGCTGTATTCAAAATTCGACGGCAAAGAAAGCGTTGATCTGTGGCAGATGAACGCAGACGGCACGAACGAGAATTTATTATCGGGCGGAAACGGCGAAAACCGCGTCCGTTACATTTCAAACGACGGCAGTTTTATCGTCTTTGATTCCGTTCGTAACGGCTCGCAAGAGTTTTGGAAAATGAACGCGGACGGCACAAACCAAGTTCAACTGACAAAATCGCCCGAATTTCAAAAAACTTTCACAGGCATCACGCCCGACAACAAATCGCTGCTTTACAAACAGCAAGATTTTAACGGCTCGCAAACTTCAATCGTCAAATTGAACTTGGAAACCAACGAAACAAGCACACTTTGGGCTGACGAAAAGACATATTTGCAAAACGCGATTCTATCGCCCGACGGTAAAATGATAATTTACGCCGCCGCTCCGATTACTTTCGACAACGGCACAATCTCGCAAGCCTCGTTGTTTATCGCAAGTTTTGACGGCATCAAGTTAGGCGAAACAAAAGTTTTGCAAAAGGTCGCCAACGTTCGCCAAGTTCGCTTTGCTCAAGACGGAAAATCGTTATTGTATATTGAAACCGAAAACGACGGTGCAGACCTTTACCGATTAAATTTGAGCGACGGCAAAACCTTGAAGATTACGAACTTTAATCTTGAAAGCCTTTATCGTTTTACGCTTTCGCCCGACGGAAAAAAGGTTTACTTTGTTCGCGGCAGCAATACGCGTGAGGTTGTTTTAATCAAAAACGAAACTAAATAACTGATGTTACGCAATTATTTTTTCCAGCCCGCGTAGCGGGTGTTAGCGTGTAGCCCATAGCGTGAGCTATGGGAATTAGCAGGTTTGAATTAAAAGCTGTCGAAGATAGCGGCAGCATCAATTCTCTGCCGCCCGTTATCACGGGCTTAAAGATATTTTTCAATTTACCCATAGCTCACGCTATGGGCTACACGCTGTCGCCGTTTCCAACGGCTAACAACAAAATTTGCGTAACATCAGAAAATAACATTATGGCAAAAATATCATTTTACGGCGGAGTCGGTTCGGTGACGGGTTCTAAATACTTGCTTGAACACAACGGCAAAAAGATTTTGGTTGACTGCGGTCTGTTCCAAGGCGAGAAAGAATTACGCGAACGGAATTGGCAGGAACCGCCGTTTAATATTGATGAAATCGACGCGGTTATCATTACGCACGCCCACGTCGATCATACGGGTTATTTGCCGCGAATCGTAAATTTGGGCTATCGCGGCAAGGTTTTTACCTCAAAAGCAACGTGCGATTTGCTCAAAATTCTGTTGCCCGATTCGGGACGTTTGCAAGCCGAAGACGCGGATTACCGCAACCGCCACAATCTTACTTCGCACACGCCCGCGTTGCCGTTGTATGACGAAGACGATGCCAAAGAAACGCTGAAACTACTGGTTCCGGTGGCGAACGACGGAAAACCGGTCGAAATCTGCGAAGGAATTAAAGCGAGTTTTCAAGTCGCGGGACATATCATCGGCGCGAGTTTGGTTTTAGTTGAAATGGAGAACGCGCGACCAAACGGCGACTCGATTAAATTCTTATTTTCAGGTGATTTGGGGCATTACGATCAACCGATTGTGAAAGATCCGGCACAACCGCCGACTTGCGATTATTTAATGTGCGAATCAACTTACGGAAATCGTCTGCACGGCGAAAGTTCGTCCGACGATCAAATGGCGGGAATTATTAACGCCGCCGTCAGACGCAACGCGCCGATTTTGATTCCCGCGTTTGCGGTCGGACGTACGCAAGAGGTTTTGTATCTGATTCGTGAGCTTGAAGATGCGGGAAAAATTCCGATTCTGCCCGTTCGCGTCGATTCGCCGATGGCGGCGCAAGCGACACAAGTTTACAGCAGATTTCCGGAAGAACACGACGAAGAATATACTTCGATAATGATGCAAAAACGTCATCCGCTCAGAACAGGTTTGTTGGTAACGGCATCAAGCCGCGAAGAATCGAAGGCATTAAACAACGAAAAAGGTGCGAGAATAATTATTTCCGCGTCGGGAATGATGACCGGCGGACGAGTAATGCACCACGCCATGCGAATCTTGCCGGACGAAGATGCAACAATCATTTTTGTCGGCTATCAAGCGAACGGCACGACAGGCAGACGAATACTAAACGGCGACCGCGAAGTTCGCATTATGAAGAACTGGTTTCCGGTGCGTTGCCATATCGAAAAAATAGAAGGATTTTCCGCCCACGCCGATTGGAAAGCCGTTCTCCGCTGGCTTGAAGGCTTAAACGGCACGCCAAAAACGATATTTACCACACACGGCGAACCCGAAGCCGCAGAAGCTATGGCACAACATATCCGCGAACGCTTCGGCTGGAATGTAGTCGTGCCGGAATATGAACAAACGATTGAACTGGAGTAACATTAAGTAATTATGAGTGCTTTACCAAAGAAAACATACATAACGGAAGAAGAATATCTGATAATGGAGAGAGTTTCGCCTGTCAAACACGAGTATTTTAACGGCGAAATTTATCAAATGGCAGGTTCGAGTGAAGAACACGCCAATATTGCTTCAAACATAAATAGTTCGTTGCATTTTCTGCTTAAAAAACGACCATGTAAATCCTATCAATCCGATTTACGAGTGCATATTCCGTCAACAGGTCTTTACACTTACCCCGATGTGCTTGTTGTTTGCGGAAAACCTCAGTTACTGGAAGATGCTCATTTGGATACACTGATAAATCCGGTTTTAATCGTTGAAGTTCTTTCGCCGTCAACCGCCGATTACGATAAAGGAGCGAAATTCGATCATTACCGCACAATTGATTCATTGCAAGAATATGTTTTAGTGTGGCAAGACAAAAAACGCGTCGCACGTTACACAAAACTATCGGACAACAGTTGGAATCTGCAAGACTTCATCGGTGACGAAGCAAATATTGAACTGAAATCAATCGAATGTTTATTAACGATGGACGATATTTACGATAAAGTTGTGTTTGCGGAAGATAAACAATAATCAACTGCGAATTAACAATTAACTGATGTTACGCAAAGTATTTTAGGTTACTGAAGGCGACAAATATCAAACACGTTAATAAAATAATTAAGCCTTTGTTCGACATGTATTTAATCAGATCAATTTGGAGAGTCTTTTTTATGAGATTTATTAGGAATGTTAATAAACATATTACTTCGTTAAGTGTTGTTGTCGTAATCTTGGCGGTGTCGGCTTTGTCTGTCAATGCTGCCGCGTTTACAGTTAATACAACTGCCGATACACAAGATGCATCGGGAGGAAACAGCATCTGTGCCGATTCAGCCGGAAACTGTTCGTTACGAGCAGCAATTACAGAAGCGAATGCACTCGCGGGTGCGGATGTTATTTCGCTTCCGGCGGGAATTTATACCGAAACACTTGTTTCGGCGAGTGATAATGCTAATCTCGGCGGTGATTTTGATATTACTTCCGATATTCAAATTATCGGTTCGGGTTCAGCCGCCACAATCGTGCAGGCAAACGTTGCTCCGGGTGTGGCAACCGAACGAGTTTTTCATATTCGCGGAATCTCGACGACGGCATCGCTGACTGTTTCTATTTCAGGCGTAACCATTCGAAACGGTCGTTATGCAGTCTTTGCCTTTGGTGCAGGTGTTCACGTTGATCAAGGAACAAATCATAATGTTACTTTCGCCAACAATGTTTTCAGCGATAATCAAATAATCGGATTAGGCGGCGGTTTATCGGTCGCCGAGACAATCACGCCGACAATAAATATCAACGGTTGCAGGTTTTTAAATAATTTTGCAAGTTCGGTATCTGAGAGAACAGGCGGAGCAGGTATTAATATCGACAGTGCCTCGGTTGTTAATATCAACGATTCTTTTATTCAATTTAACGTTGTCAGTTCGAGTAGTGCGGGACGGTCTTTCGGCGGCGGAATCGGAGTGACCGCAGAGTCTGTCACAATGACTGTCAACCGAAGTACAATATCCGATAACAATAATATCTATGGCGGAGGTTTTGCGATACCCGATGGCGGCGGTATTTTTTTCCGCGATGGAAGTTTGACTGTTATGAACAGTCTTATCAATGCAAATTCAGCGGGCGGACGAGGCGGCGGGATTTCACTTTTAGGCAGTACGGCAACTAACCGAACGGTCAACCTAATTAATACCGTAATCTCAAACAACAAATTAAACTTTAATCCTAACGGTGTCAGTACGGCAGGAATCGATGTACTTATTTTCAACAGCAGTCTCGGGTCGCTGACATTGAATATCTTAAGATGTACAGTTTCCGATAATGACAGCGGAACAGGTGCGGGTGCCGGCGGTTTAACAAACTCGACAACCGGAGCAGATTCGTTGATTAACATTACTGACTCGACTTTTTCGGGTAACAAAGGAAGTGTCGGAGGAATTGACAACAGAACAAACTTTTCAGGCAATGCAACCGTCACGCTCAGAGGTTCAACCCTGAGAAATAATTCTGCAACCGGAGACGGCGGCGGTATTTTTAATTTTGTGAGTTCAGCCGCCGCAACAGGATCAGCCGTCATCAACGCAACTAATTCTACTGTCAGCGGAAACTCTTCCGAAAGATTCGGCGGCGGTATCGCCAATCTGTCAACCAGAGCGACTGTCAACTTAAATTACTGCACTGTGGCTTCAAATACGGCAAGCGTACAAGCCGGCGGATTGTATCAAGGATCAGGACAGATAAATCTTAAGAACAGTATTGTCGCCGATAACACCGCTTCGGTCGGACGCGATATTTTCGGCACAATCACTTCGCAAAATTACAACCACATCGAAAATATAACGGGTGGAGTATTCTTTGCAGATGCCGCGAATAATATTGAAGACGAAACCGGTTTTATGGCGTTGCCAAACGATGTAACAGGGATCGATCCGATGCTCGGACCTTTAGCCGACAACGGCGGGGCAACTTTTACACATTTGCCGGCACTTGCAAGTCCGGTTATAAATACAATCCCGAATGGTGTCGGCGATTGCGGGACAACTGTTTTAACTTCGCAAAACGGAGTAACCAGACCTCAACAAGCCGGTTGTGAAAAAGGCAGTACCGAAAGAACTCTGCCACCGTTGGCAACAGCTTCGGTACGCGGACGATTGCTGACCCCGTTCGGCAGAGGCTTACAAAATGCTTTTGTTATTTTAACTAATCCCTCGACCGGTGAAAAAAGAACTGTGAGAACCACAAGTTTTGGCTATTTCAATTTTCAAAACCTGCCGACCGGCGTATTTTATATCTTAAACGCTACCGGCAAACGCTATCGGTTCATCGGTCAATCATTTACTTTGAATGAAAGTATTGATGGTTTGGTTTTGACAGGTCAATAATTAACCGTACAGAGTAGATGATAAATCGTGTACTCTGTACTTTATCAAAAATAACCGACAATTGAGCAAAAACAGTTATGAATCACTAAAACAAGCCGTTAATCGAAAAAACACAAGCAACAATCACTAAAACCATCTGTTAATCATAAAAACACACGCATCAATCGCAAAAACACAAGCATCAATCGCTAAAACGAACCGTTAATCGCAAAAACACAGGCATCAATCGCTAAAACAAGCCGTTAATTGAAAAAACACACTATGCAATCACAAAAAATCGGACGACTGCTTTATAAAAACAATCGTCCGACTCGTAAAACAAGACAATAATCCGAGAATTTTACCCGAAAAGAATTGGTTTGCATTACGACGCGCTTTAGTTTGAATAATGTTCGGGTTATCGGCAAACTAAAGTATAAGACCGGATTTGCGGTCGATATATTTAGTTACAAATCTTCATTAAAAATTTCAACAACTCCGTCTGCTTCAATACTTTCTAAAGTTTCAATATCGGCAATCTCCAAAACCTTTGAACCGGTCAGAGTGCCGCTGAATATATTATCCAAACCCGAAAGCGGTTCCAAACCCAACTGCTTTGCCGTTTTAGAGTCCAAAGAACCGGTTACGATTAACTCAAACTCTCTTTCCGGTTCTGATTGACATTGTTTCTTTAAGTTTTTTTCAATTTTACTCATAGTTTTTATTATATCGGTGTTTCGGTGAGCCGCAAAACTGCAACTCACCGAAACATACGCGGGTTACAGGGTGGCGGCATTACAATTTAACAATCCTGAGCCGTAAACAGGATCGTTACCCGGAACACCTAAATCAGCGGCAGTCGATAACAACTTAGCTCTGACCTGAGCAGGTGTAAAAAACGGGAATCGTTGTTTTACCAAAGCGGCAGCTCCGGCAACGTGCGGGCAAGCCATACTTGTTCCGCTCTTAATGCCGTAGGCGTTCGCCAAAACAGTAGAATTAATGCTGACACCCGGAGCCGAAATACTGACAGGATTAGCTCCCGGAGGACAACATTGCGTTCCGCGTGACGAGAACGGGGCAATGACTTTGTTTGCGTCAACAGCTCCGACCGCAAGCGTTCCCGGACTGTTTGCAGGGCTTCCGACACATGGAAACCCACTCTGAAATCCGTTACCCGATGCACAAACAACGGTCACACCGGCAACATTAAGCTGGGCAACCGCGTTTGTGTAAGCAACACTTTGACACGAAGACGATCCCAAACTCATCGAAACAACATTCATCCCGTTGTTTTTCGCCCAAGCCATTCCCGCCAAAATCCAACTCGTGTTTCCGCTTCCGGCATCGCTTAATACTTTGACGGCATACAATGAAGCCAAAGGCGCGACTCCGATAACTCCGATAAAATTGTTTCTCGCCCCGATTATTCCGGCACAGTGTGTTCCGTGACTATGCCCGTCGTTGAATGAAACAACTCCGGGAACAAACGAAACGCCGCCCGAAATCACCAAGTCCGGATGGGCTGCAATTCCCGTGTCTAAAACGGCTACTTTTACGCCTTGCCCGCGAAATCCTCTGCTCCACGCTCCCGGCGCGTTTACCAATCTGATATTCCACGGGATTGGTTGAACCGGCGGAAACGGAATCGGCGGAAACGGAAGCGGCGGAAACGGAATCGGTGGGAACGGAAGCGGCGGAAACGGAATCGCCTGTCCGGTGCCTTCAACACCATAAAGACTTTTAGCGTCCTGAAGTATCTTGGCATACAAATCGGATATTCCTTTTTGATAGCCTTGTTGATAATACTGTTGAATTGAAGTCTCCGGCGAGCCGGAATTAAAAGGATTTTCCTCCCAATTTACCGAGTCGTCGCTGAAAATAGTCATCTCTAAATCTTCTTCTACTGCCATAACTCGCTTGTCATTGTTTAAATTGTCAGCCTCAGCCTCAGACATTGTTAAAGAAGTTGAACCGAGACCCTCGAAAACCAAGACATCATTGACACCGATTTCTGCATCGGTCGCCATAAATTCTACGGCATCTTGCATTGTATTAACAGAGACATCCAAAATCTCACTTACAGTGCTTTGATCTATTGCCGCATCCGTAAATGTAACTATGTAGCGTTTTTTTGTATCTTTTTTTGACATTATATTGTTACTCCTAAATCGTATCTTTTATAAAATCATTGCTAAAAACAAAACGTAAACACTTAATCAGGGGGATTAAACCACAATTCTTTTGAAAAGGAGAAAGAGAATCTTTTATTTAAGAAACATCGGCATAAAACGGCTAATTCTTATAACAATGATTTACGGGTTAATGAATGTTTACGCTTCAAGAGAATTAACCTGCCTATTTTCAAAAAAACACACTTTCAAATTTAACCTTTCAATGTATATGATTTTTCTCGTCAAAACATTACACTTTTTTTCAAGTTTTTTTCAAGTTAATTATTTTGTTAAAAAAGATTTTGTCGGAAGCGGTGAAAGGACGGTGTTAATAACCTGTTCTGCAGGTTTTTAAATTATGCGAATCAAATAAATTATCTGATAAAGCATCTTTAACCCTGTCTGTGTTTCTGCACTTTATCAAAAAATAACCGTCAATTAAACAAAAACAGTTATCAATCACTAAAACAAGCCGTTAATCAAAAAAACACAAGCAACAATCACTAAAACAAGCCGTTAATCGCAAAAACACACGCATCAATCGTTAAAACCATCTGTTAATCGCAAAAACACAGGCATCAATCGTTAAAACAAGCCGTTAGTTCTATAAACACAGCCAACAGTTACATAAAAACAAGCAACAGTTACATAAAAACAAATATCAGTTGTATAAACACACACAGCAGTTGCTAAAAAACAGTCATCAATTAAAGAAAAACAGACATTAGCCGACAAAAAACAGTTGTCAGATACATAAAAACACTATGCAATCGGTAAAAAACACTGTGTAATCACAAAAAAACGGACGACTGCTTTACAAAAACAATCGTCCGGCTTATAAAAACCGACAAAACTCTACAAATTAAAGGTACCGGACGATTAATGTCTGATCGCGGTAATCATTTCCTTGACGGCTTGCTCTAAACCGACGAACAACGAGCGTAAAATAATCTGATGACCGATGTTAAACCCTTTAAGGAAATGAGTTAGGCATAACAAATTCAAATGTGAACCGTAACGTCGATTGTTTACGGTACTTAAACTGCCGTTGCTCCCGCAAGTGCAACTTCGTGATCGTTTTCAACCGAACTTCCCGAAACTCCGACTGCTCCGATGATTGTTCCGTCGGCATTTTTGATAATTACGCCGCCGGGAAATGTAATCAATCCGCCGTTTGAATGCTCGATGTTGTAAAGCGGTTTATCGGGCTGAACCAAATTGCTCAAATCGGCGGTGTTCATCATAAAAAACGCGGCGGTTTTGGCTTTTTTCCAACTAATGTCAATCGACCCGATCCACGCTCCGTCCATTCGGGCGAAAGCAGTCAAATTCGCGCCTGCGTCAACCACGCAAATATCCATTTTCGTATTTAATTCCGTTGCTTTTTGTTTTGCCGCAGCGATAACTGCTTCGGCTTGCGATAGTGTAATGTTCATAGACTTTTTATGATATGCAACCGAATTTGCTTTTGCAAGGTTAGTTTTTGGAAAAAAACAGATGGAAAGCAACCGAATTTGCCGCATCGCGCATCTGTAAATATATGAAACATAAAAGTTTCCTCGATAAAATTGATGTTCCGAATCCGTGCGATAAAAGTTGGGATTCAATGACGGGCGATAATCAAACGCGGCTTTGTTCGCATTGCGACACAAATATTCATAACCTTTCGGAAATGTCCGACAAAGAAGTTACGCAACTTCTAACCCGAAATAAAGGTCGCGTCTGTGTGCGTCTGACGCGTGATGCGGACGGGAAAGTTCAAACCAACGACCGCAAGTATTATCAAATCAAACGTAATGCGAGAATTGCCGCAAGCGTTTTATCAATCACCTTGGCACTGACAACAATTCCGTTTGCCCAACCTGCAAACACAATAAATCAGATTGAAAATCAATCAATCGCCCAACGAAATTTGCTCACATTAACAATCACCGATTCAACCGGTGCCGTAATTCCGAACGCACAGGTAAAAATCATCAACCTTGAAACAAAGTTAGAGCAAACAGGACGTTCAAACGAAAACGGCGAACTGCAATTTATGATTGAAGAACTCGGAAATTACGAGATTGTTGTTGACGGCATTTCAGGTTTTAAGGAGTTGAGAAAAACGGTTGTATTGACGAAAGAAAATTTGAAAATGACCTTGCCGCTTGAGTTTCGAGAAGCAATTGAATGTCCAATTAACGAGCAAGAAATAATAGAAACAAACGAATTAAATATTGGCACAACAATCACCGGAAGACCATTAGAATCGCTTCCGATTGCAAACCGCTCATTTGCAACGGTATTAGGTTTAATACCGGGAACAATGAAACAACGAAAACTTCGCCAAAAAACCAGCCTAATTTCATTCACGATATTTGACCAAACAGGTGCAATTATTGCAAACGCAGAGGTTAAACTGACGAACGACAAAACTAAAAAAGAATTTATCGTCAACACAAATGAACAAGGTGTTGCATATTTTTCGTTTTTGCCACGCGGTCGTTATGAAATTCTGGCTTCAAGTACGGGGTTCAAGTCGAAAAAACTTTCTATTATTCTTAAAGAAGAAATCGAGCCGAATATCAATATCGAATTAGACATCGGGCAGGTTTTTATCGGCGTAGTTGTAGAATCTCGTTGGTCTGAAATTCCAATCTTTGATGCGATATTCCAAAAAGATTTTGAGTTTGTAAAAACATATATTTCACAAGGTAGAAGCATCAAAATTAAAGATAAATCAAGCGGAAAAACAATGTTGCATCTCGCAACACAATCCGGAAATCTCGAAATAGTAAAACTGCTTACTGATTCCGGAGCAAATATCAACGCAAAAGATAAACTTGGTCGCACTCCGCTTTTAACTCTTGGCGGTGAAGATGAAATCGAAACTGAAAAGATTTTACGGTTTCTGATTGAAAAAGGTGCAGATGTGAACATTCAAAATAAAGATGAAGATAATCAAACTTTGTTAATGTCGGCTTGCGACAATGATAAGTTAGAAATTGTAAAACTTTTGCTTGAAGCAGGTGCGAACCCGAATCTGAAAGATGCCGAAGGTGAAACCGCGATGATGAAAACAACTTCGGAAGAAATAAAAGCTCTGCTAAAAAAATATGGAGCGAAAAAATAAGCGAATTTGCCTTTTCCGTAATAAATCCTGTATCATTTCAATTGATATTTTATGAACGCAGTTCGATTTAACGACGATAATAATTGACGAGGCTTGAGCAAACAGTTTGTTCAAAGCCTTTCGATGTGTCTGAAAATCGAAAGGCGTTTTTTATTTTGGGAAAAAGAATTTTACAGGGATAAACAGGATAAACAGGATAAGACAAAAAGTTTTACCTTTTACCTTTTACCTTTTACCTTTGATTATGCTTGATACTTTAGGGAACTTGGAAAAAACTCATTCGTGCGGACAATTAACCGCCGCGAATGTCGGCGAAACGGTCGTGTTGATGGGCTGGACAGCGAAAAAACGCGACTTCGGCATTTTCACGTTTATTGATTTACGCGACCGCGACGGAATTACGCAAATTGTTGTCAGCGAAGAAAAAACGCAAGCCGCACACGCCAAAGCTAAATTGCTTCGCGGTGAATTTGTCGTAGCGGTTACGGGAAAAGTTGTCGCACGTTCAGCCGAAACGATTAACGCAAAACTTTCGACCGGCGAAATTGAAGTTGTCGCGGATGAATTGTTAATTCTAAATGACGCAAAAACTCTTCCGTTTGAACTGGAAGTTGCCGGTTCGCAAAACCTTGCAAGCGAAGATTTGCGTCTCAAATATCGTTATCTCGATTTACGCCGACCGCAACTTTCACACAATATCCGAATGCGTGCCAAAGCCGTCAAAGCAATCCGTAACTATATGGATAACTTAGACTTTACGGAGATTGAAACGCCGATTTTGCTCAAATCAACGCCCGAAGGCGCACGCGATTTTATCGTTCCTTCACGCATTCACACAAGCAAATTTTTCGCCCTTCCGCAATCGCCGCAAATCTTGAAACAGCTTTGTATGATTTCGGGTTTGGACAAATATTATCAAATCGCACGATGTTTCCGCGATGAAGATTTGCGTGCCGACAGACAGCCGGAGTTTACGCAATTGGACGTTGAAATGTCGTTTGCGAATCAAGAAATGGTTTATCGAATTATCGAAGGAATGTTTTGTTCGGTAATGAAATTGATTGACGTAGAACTGCCAAATCCTTTCCCGCGAATGACTTACGCCGAAGCATTACGCAGATTCGGAAGCGATAAACCCGATTTGCGTTTTGAAATGGAATTGCAAGATTTGTCGGAAACTTTGAAAGATACGGGCTTTGTGCCGTTTCAAGTTGTTTTGGAAACGAACGGCTCAATAAAATGTATTGTTGTAAGAGGCGGTGCCAATTACTCAAGAAAAACGTTAGATGATTTGCAAAACTTCGTAAGGCGTTACAACTCTAAACAAGGAAGCGGCGAAGGTTTTGGGGACGGAACTGGTTACGGCGGCGGTGACGGAGCTGGAGCTGGTTTTGGAGACGGTTCTGGATATGGATTCTCGTTCAATCTTTACTGGATAAAACTTGGGGATGAAATGACTTCGTCCCTGAAGAGTGGTTTGAGCGAAGAGGAATTGAAACTGGTAGTGGAGAAAGCAGGAGCCGAGAAAGGTGATGCCGTTCTAATGGTTGGTTGGAAAAAAGCTGTGGTTGATGCAAGTCTCGGAGCATTGCGAATTGAGGTGGCGAAACGTGAAAATTTGATTCCGAAAAATTCGTATAAACCGCTTCTTGTTACCGAATTTCCGATGTTTGAATACAATGAAGACACGGGAAATTTCGACGCGGCTCATCATCCGTTCACGTCGCCGATGGACGAAGATATGGACAAATTCAAAACTGCGATTGAAGACGAATCGCAACGTCATTTGCTCGGCGAAGTTCGTGCAAAGGCATATGACGCAGTAATTAACGGTTACGAATGTGCCGGCGGTTCGATTCGGATTCATCAAAAATCGGTGCAAGCGTTAAACTTTAAGGCATTAGGTTTAACCGAAGAAGTTGCTCGTGAAAGATTCGGATTTTTCCTTGATGCGTTGGAATTCGGAACGCCACCACACGGAGGTTTCGCTGCCGGAATCGAACGGACTTGTATGATTCTATGCGGAACGGAAAACATTCGCGATGTAATGGCGTTCCCGAAAACTGCCTCAGCACAAGATTTAATGATGGATTCGCCAGGCGAAGTCGATGGTTCGCAGTTGAAGGAATTGGGGATAAAAATTGTTGATTAACTGTCAGAGGCATGTATAATAATTTTTATGAGCAGATTAAATAAGATTATACCAGCTACGGAAGAACAGATTCCCGAGTTGGCAAAGATTGCTACTAAATCGGCGTATCGAAGTGTTTTAGCTTCGGGGAATAGCGTTATGATTTCTAAAAACGGCAAAATTCGGCGAGTTTTTCCAGATGGCTCAATGGAGTTTGTAGCGAAAACCACTCCTGATGTAAGAATGCGAAAGGGCACAATTATCAAAATAAAATGAGTTCAACTCCGCGATTGCGAATGTTTGCGGGACCGAACGGTTCCGGCAAAAGCACGATTAAATCAATAATTGGCGAACATCTGCTTGGCGTTTTCGTAAATCCCGATGAAATTGAAGCGGAAATTAAAAGTCTTCGGTTTTTAGATTTTGAAAGATTTGGCATTAAAGCTAATAAGATAAATGCGATTAAGTATTTTCAAGATTCTTTGTTTCTGCAAAAGCAAAACCTTACATCTGAAGTTGCGAAACTGGTTTTTGACGAAAATAAATTATACTTTACCGATATTCAAATAAATTCATATTTCGCATCAGTTGCGGCTGATTTTATTCGCAAAAACTTGTTGAAGAAAAACAGTCATTTTCATTTGAAACCGTAATGTCTTCACCCGACAAAATTGATTTTTTGAAGAAATCAAAAAGCAATGGATACAAAAATTACTTGTATTTTGTTGCCACCAATGACCCGCAAATTAATATTTCCAGAGTTGAAGTTCGCGTTAAAACAGGCGGACATAATGTGCCGAATGACAAAATCGAAAGTCGTTATTATCGTTCGCTTGACTTACTACTTGATGCAATAAAACAGACGGATCGAGCATATATTTTTGATAATTCAGGTGAAAAAGCCATTTTGTTTGCGGAAATTACAAACGGTGAAGTTATCGAAATCAAAAGTGGTAGAATTCCGTTTTGGTTTAGGAAGTATGTATTAGATAAGATCTAAAAACATAGTTTTCTCAGATAGTTCACAATTAAAGAAACTATGAATCAAGATTGTGGATTAATTTTGTTAAATAAAAAAGCCTCGATAGTTTTCACTAAAGAGGCTTTAAAAATTTATTTGGTTAGCAAACTACCAACGTCCGCCACCGCCACCGCCGCCGCCACGATTTCCACCGCCGCCGCCGCTTCCACCACGTCCGCCGCCACCGCCGCCGTACCCACCGCGTCCGCCACCGCCGCCGCCGCCGCTTCCACCACGTCCGCCGCCACCGCCGCCGTATCCACCACGACCACCACCACCGCCGCCGC
>JANPBM010000092.1:0-24736 GCA_031430435.1 Acidobacteriota bacterium | reverse complement strand
GGTATATGTTACTTATTTGTCATTACATTAACGTAACGCGGATGAAAATAGTTTGTCAATATATCTGCAAACAATTTTGCGATTGACGAAAAAATATGCTATACACGATGTTATGACAATAAACGGTAAGGAAATAAGTGGCAAGGAAATAAATATAAATGTTCGGGTTCGCAGAGACGTGCGTGAAGATTTTAAGATTGTTGCCGAATTAAGAGGAGCTTCGATGTCTTCTTTAATTCATCAATTTATGGTTAAGTGCATCCGCGAAGAAAAGAAAATATCACCCGAATCCTTTGGAAACGCCGAAAAACCGACAGGTAAGTATGAGCAAGAAGCCGTGATAGAAGGTTTGACGGAAAAATAATCGGTTATCATTATTTTTTTTGTATATTTTTTTCTTTTAAGCTATAATTTGAGACACACGGTTCCTGCTCCGCCGAAACAGATTAAGATTTAAGGTTAATTTTTACTGAACCGAATTCCTAGAAAATTGTTTTTAAGAATTCCAAAATTTTGACATAAACCGGTTCTTCGGGTTGCACGAAGTTTGTGCAAGGCTGTGTCGGCGTTGGAACGCAACTTCTGCCACCGGTATGTTGGTCGCCGTCGGCTAAGACACCAAGATTGAAAACGATTGCTAAGGCAATAATTAAAGTAATTTTTTTCACGATTATTTCTCCTGATTTGGATTTATGTGCAGAACGCACATATTAACTTTAACATAAATGCGAGGTTATAAATATGATTTACGCTCCCGAAACTCTGACCGAAAACACCGTAAACACTTGGCTTTACAGCGATAATTTAATTCGCAAAGGCTTATATGAACAGGCAGACAAAGTAATTGAAGAGTTGCTTGCCAAAAACTTTTCCGAACCGGAGAATCACGAATTCTTGCTGATGCAAGGCAAAGTTAAAGGTTATTTGTTGGAACACGAACTCGCCAAAAACTTGCTTTTCACCGCTTTTGAATTCTTTAGAGAAAACAATAACAAAGAAAAAACTATCGAATGTTTGAATCATTTGGCGATTACTTGTTTGCGAAATGGCGAGATTAAAGAAGCAAAAGCCTTTTTGAATTCTGTTCGTCCGTTAAAAGATGAATTCTCTATTGTGGTTGAACAAATGGTTTTACTTGATACTCAAAACTTTCAAGCGGTTGTTTATTTAGATTTACCGAAAAATGCAGATTCTTACATAACCGCAAATTTGCACAACAATTTAGCAGTTGCCTATCGAAACACAAATGAGATAGATTTAGCTGTCGAAAACTATCAAATTGCTTATGACTTTTTTGTTTTATGCGAACATTTTGCATATTCGGGAAGCGTCCAAAACAATCTTGCCAATACATATTTAGACCAAAACAATTTCGGACAAGCACATTTTTACGTTGATAAAGCGTTAGAGATTTTCAAGGAATGTGAAAATCACGCGCGTTTCGCCTCGGCACTCGATACGAAAGCAAACATTTATTTTATCGAGAAAAAGTATGTTGTGGCGTTGGAATTTATCGATGAATCGATCAAAATCTTAAATACTTACAAAAACAACTTTTATTTATTGGAATCTTACGAAACCAAGATGAAAATCTGCTTTGCCGCAGGCGATTATGAAACGGCGTTGCAAACTTTTTCAGCGGGAATTCTTTTGGCAAAAACTTATTGCGGAGAAGATTGGACAAATAATTTTATTGAACGAATTGCGGGTACAATCCCCAAACTTGACCACCGCAAACCTGCGGGCGTGTATCTTGAAAAAGAATTGTCGAAGCTGGAAGAGGTTGAAAATAAAGGGTTTGTGTTTCCCGACGATTACGAATCGGGCGGCAGACATTTTATTGTGGAAACAACCAACAGTCTGTTATTTGAGCAGTTCGGCATCGAGAGAAATACGCTTTTGGTTGTCGCGGAAGTTGTTGCAAAAGATATTGTGGTCGAAAACGGAGATTTAATTGCCGTTTTAATAAAGAAAACTCGGTCGGTAATAGTCGGAACTTTCCGCCATGAATTTGGTGTAACAGCTTTAGAAATTCCGGGTTATATGCCGATATTTCCGGATGAAAAACATAAAATACTCGGAAAAATCATCGGAATCGGTGAAGTTAAAAACGAACAAATTATTGTCAAGGTAATTTATTAATTGATGTTACGCAAAATTGATTTTCTAGCGACTAAAACCGATTTGCGTAACCTCAGTATAAAATATCAACGGAAATTTTATATATCTGCTTATTTTCATTTCTTAAAAACGCGGCTGACATCGGAAAGTTCACTTGTGATTCGGCATTTCGGTAAACTGCTCAAAAAATCTTTTCCGTAACCTTTTGTTCGCAAACGCGGATCTAAAATTGCGATAACTCCTTTATCCGTTGCACTTCTGATTAAACGACCGACACCTTGTTTAAGTGAAATAATCGCGTTCGGAACGCTGTATTCAAAAAATGACGAGCCGCCGTTTTCATCGATAAAACGACTTCGGGCGGCGACAATCGGATCGCTTGGGACGGCAAACGGCAATTTGTCGATGATGACGCACGAAAGTTGTTCGCCGCGAACGTCAACGCCTTGCCAAAAGCTCGACGTGGCGAATAACACAGAATTCGGAGTCTTTTTAAACCGTTCCAAAATTCCCGCTTTCGACATACTTCCCTGCACAAAACACGGAAAATTTACCCGCGTTGAAACAAGTTCGTACAATAATTTCATCGAATAATTGCTGGTTGCGAGGACGAACGCGCGACCGTCCGTAACCTGTAAAAGTTTGACAATTTCGTTGGCGGCAAACTCGGCAAACTGCGGCGAACTCGGTTCGGGCATATTTTTCGGCAGATAAACAATCGCTTGTTTTTCGTAATCATACGCAGACGGAGCAAGCAAAGTATCGGTTTTGCTCATATCGTCCAAGCCTAATCTGTCTTTGATAAAACTAAAATTTCCCTTACTTGAAAGCGTGGCGGAAGTAAGCACGCAAGTTTCGGTTTTATCGAACAATTTATCTTGCAAAAGGCTCGAAACATCAATCGGCGAAGCTCGCAAAAACATTCCGCGTCCGCGTCTTTCAATCCAATAAACAAAATCTTTTTCGCCTTGCGAGGCAATAAAATCAAGGTCAAAACGAATTTGTCTGGTTCGCCTTACGATTGCCTCGATCTCGGTTGATTCTTCGGAAAATTTGTCGAGCGTTGCTTCGATCCGTTCAAGCGAATTATCCAAATTAAAATACGCTTCGCCGAGCGGCGTGGCTTGCATTTCACCGTTTTTCAACTCGCCCGCAAAGGCGTTTTTTTCAAGCGGAAATCGTCCGTCTTGTCCGCGACCTTGTTGGAATCTTGACCAAAACGAATCGGAAAAAGTCATTACGCGACCGCAAATTTTCGTAATTTCTTTGTCTAACGCAACATCGGTAATCGGAAGTTTTCCCGCGTCCCGGATCAATTCATCAATCTGATAACTGGAAACTTGAAATCCGAAATAATCAGCCGCAATGTCTTCGATTAAGTGTGCTTCGTCAAAAATCACGGCGGAATAATCGGGTAAAACCTTGCCGTATTCGTTGCCGCGAATGTTTAAATCGGCAAAAAATAAATGATGATTGACGATAACTAAATCGGCTTCGGTGGCTTTCTGCCGCATTTTTGTAACGAAACAATTGTCAAAATCGGCACATTGCTGTCCGATGCAAGTTTCGCTTTTCGCGTTTATTTCCTTCCAAAACGGCAAGTTTTCAGGTAAATCGATCAATTCTGCGCGATCGCCGGTTTCGGTTTCACGCGACCAACGGCTGACGTATTGAAAATTGTCCAATTCGTCCATACTGTCTAAAATCGGCTGATATTCGGCTTTTTTGATGCGTTGGATACAAGCGTAATTCGAGCGACCTTTCATATACGCGGCTTTAAACTTTTTCGGCATCACTTTTTGCAAAAACGGAATATCTTTTTCCATTAGTTGTTCCTGCAACGCCTTTGTGCCGGTTGAAATAATAACTTTTTGTCCTTTATTTAAAGCAAATGCGATTGCCGGCACAAGATACGCCAGAGTTTTCCCAGTTCCCGTGCCTGCTTCAACAATCAGATGTTTTTTATCGTCGAATGCCCGAAAGACCGCTTCCGACATTTTTATTTGTCCGTCGCGATACTCATATTCTTTGTGATATTTTGAGATTAAACCGTTTTGTCCGAAAATTTCTTCCATTTATAAATAATAATAGCAAATTGTCCTAAAACTATGACCAAATAATTTGACGAATCACTTAGTTTGTAAATATAATCAAATTAAATTTACGACTGTCCGACACGAATTGACGATTGCTCAAGATTTTTTTCCGTTTTTTCGCAGAGTTTGCAAAAAAATTATTCAGGTAACGCCTGTAAAGTGTATATTCAAAATTCTCCGTTGTCTAAAATCATTTGAATCCGATTTTCCGTTCCGTGTTGCAATTTTATATTTTAATAAATCTCGTATTTAGCTTTGAGGAGGGCTGATAATGAAAAAAGTTGATAAAGCAAAGACAAATAAAGGTCTCTTGCTCGGATTAATCGGATTGGGTTTGGTGGCGGTTTTAATACTGCTTCCGGGTCAATTCCGTTCGCAAGCAAGTGTTGAAGGCGGTTCACTTTTCAAACAAACGAAAAGCGAAGACCCGACGCTTCCGAATTATGACATCAGAGAAGATAAATCTTCGTTTGAAAAAATCGTTTCGTTTCGCGAGACAGCGGGAAAGAACGCATCTTTAGTTGCCGATGTGCGCGACAAATTTGTTCGCGGGGAAGAGTCTTTAAAACAGCGAATCCCGTATTCAAAAGTCGAATATAACCGCGACATTCGCACACCGGAAGTAATTACACCTGATGTCTGGAGAGACAAAATTGATTTTTTGACCTCGCCGTCGTCTGAAAAACGGTCGGAAATACTTCGAGGTTTTGTTAAGCAAAACAATGATTTGATCGGAATCAATGATTCACAAGCCAATTCGTTGAAAGTCAGCGCGGATTACACAAATCCGGACGGCAACATTTCGTATGCGCATCTTGTGCAGTCAATCAACGGAGTTCCTGTTTTCCGAGGCGAAATCAAAGCCGGTTTCACGAAAGACGGTCGAATGATTCGGGCAATCAACAACTTGGCTGCCGGACTCGATTACGATTCGCTTTCGACGGATTTTCGCAATCCTTCGGATTCGGTAAAATCTGCCATCGCTTATATCGGAGCAAACGAAGAGAAAGTTCTCGGAACTCTGAACGAAAAAACTTCGACTGATTTGAAATCTGTCTTCGGCGAAGGCGATTGGGCAACAACAGCCGAAAAAATATATTTTCCGACTGAACCGGGCGTTGCTCGCACAGCTTGGAAAGTGTTGATTTGGCAACCTGTCAATGCTTTTTACGTTATTGTCGATGCTGAAACCGGAACGGTTTTGTGGCACAAAAACATTACCGAAGATCAAACCGAATCGGCTACATACCAAGTTTACAACAACACGAATGCGTTTATGCAAGCGGCTGACAGTCCTGCGCCATTATCGCCGGGACCGCTTACGCCGACTGCCGGAACGCAAGGTGTTTTGGGAACCAGAACGAGCGTTACACTTGTCGGAAACGAAGCTCCGAACACTTTTAACAACAACGGATGGATTACCAACGGCGGAAACACGACCGACGGTAATAACGTTGAAGCAGGAATTGACCGCGACGGCGTAAACGGCGTTGATACGCCGCTGATTACAGGAGTTCCGAGCCGTGTTTTCACGTCAACTTGGAATCCGCCTCCGGGAAGTCCCGCACCGGGCGACGAACCGTTGACAGCGCAAGCCCAACGCGGTGCCGTAACCCAAATGTTTTATGTCATGAACCGTTATCACGATTCTATGTACAGATTAGGATTTGTTGAGCAAGCAAATAACTTTCAAGCAGACAACTTCGGACGCGGCGGAGCCGGAGCCGATCGTGTTTCTGCCGAAGGTCAAGATTCTGCCGGCACGGATAATGCCAATTTCTCGGTAACATCGGACGGTACTCGCGGACGCATGCAAATGTTTCTGTGGACGGGACCGACTCCGGATTACGACGGAACCGGTGATGCCGAAGTAATTCTTCATGAAGTTACGCACGGAACATCGGGTCGTTTACACGGCAACGGTGTCGGATTGGCAAACAATATGTCGCGTGGAATGGGTGAAGGCTGGTCTGATTTTTATGCCGAAGCTATGCTTTCCGAACCGACCGATCCGATTAACGGAATTTACACAACCGGCGGTTACGCAACATACTTGATTGCCGCAGGTTTTACAGGCAATTACTATTACGGTATTCGCCGTTTTCCGCGTGCGCCGATTACTTTTCTCGGTGCCAACGGCAGACCGCATAATCCGTTTACCTTCAGATACATAAATGTAGGTTGCGCCTCTTTGTTGGACGGTTCAACCAGTGCCTTCCCGCGTGGTCCGATTGGGGCTGCACAATGCGACCAAGTTCACAATATCGGTGAAGTTTGGAGCAGTATGTTGTGGGAAGTGCGTAATCGCATGGTTACTCGGCTTGGTCATAATGCCGGAACTGCAAGAGTTCTTCAAGTTGTTACCGACGGAATGAAATTGGCTCCGATTGGTCCGACGTTGATTCAAGAACGCGATGCGATTATTGCGGCGGCGGCGGCTTTGCCTGTTGCTCCCGACGCATCAGCCGATGTGGTTGATGTGCGCGAAGGTTTCCGTGTTCGCGGAATGGGTTTCTCGGCTAGTATTCAAGTAATTTCTCCGGCAGCCGTTACCGAAGGCTTTGACCTTCCGAACGTGGCGATGATTAATCCGTTTTCAGTCAGCGATTCAACGGGAGACAACGACGGTTTCCCTGAACCCGGCGAAAATGTTTTATTGAGTGTTGCCGTTACAAACACCACCGGAACAGCTGTTACAGCCGTAACCGGAAATGCCAACGGCGGAGCAAACGTTTCTTACGGAACTGTTGCCGACGGCACAACGGTTGTCCGTCAAATTCCGTTTACCGTTCCGGCAGCATCGGCTTGCGGATCGTTACAACAAGTAACAATCAATATTGCCAGTGCCATCGGAGCGCAAGTTCCGCAAATCAGAGAATTTCGACTCGGAGCTCCGGCAGGCGGCGCGCCGATTGTGGCAACGAATAATACTTTGATGAATTTACCCGACGGCGCAACGGGTGCTCCGGCTCCGGCTTCGGTTTATCCTTCGAATGTAACTGTCGCGGGTGCGGGTGGTTTCACCAATGCTAAAGTATCCGTTGCCATTAACGGATACACACAAACTTTCCCGGCGGATAACGACTTCTTGCTCGTTGGTCCCGGCGGACAAAAGTTTACCGTTATCTCTGACCAAGGTGCAGGTAATGATATTGTCGGGGTTAGTTTCTCGTTGGCTGATGCTGCGGCAACAGCGCTTCCGGCAACTTTGGTTGCGGGTTCTTTCAAACCAACGGCTGATGCAGTCGTCGATATTTTCCCTGCTCCGGCGCCGGCTGCGCCATATCCGCTGCCTGCTCCGGGTGGAGTTGAAACGCTGGTATCAAGTTTTGGGACAGCAGGTTCAGCCTTAAACGGAACTTGGAGTTTGTATGTGGTTGATGATGCCGGCGGCGACACCGGAACGATTACGAGTTGGGGTGTAACAGTTGAATCAAACGATTTTGCTTGTTCGCTTGCCGCTTCGTCTAAACGTTCTGATTTCGACGGCGACGGCAGAACCGACTTGTCTGTTTTCCGTCCGAGTGAAGGCAACTGGTATATGAACCGTTCAACTGCCGGATTCGGCGTAACCAATTTCGGAACTATGTCCGATGTTATCACGCCGAGTGATTTCGACGGCGACAACAAGACGGATCAAGCTGTTTTCAGAGCTTCGGCGGTTACCGGCACTCCCGACTTCTTTGTCTTTAGAAGTTCGACGAATACGGTTACGGGAGTCGAGTGGGGAACAACGGGCGATGTGCCTGTGGTTTCCGATTTCGACAATGACAACAGAGACGATTATGCTGTCTGGCGACCGACAACCGGTGATTACTTTGTTTTACAATCAACCGCAGGTGCCAGACATTATAAATTCGGAACAGTCGGCGACAAACCTGTGGCGGGTGATTACACCGGCGACGGCAAAGCTGATTTTGCGGTCTTCCGTCCGTCGAACGGAACTTGGTATATTGCCGACAGCACAACCAATGCTATTACAACAACGCCTTGGGGACTTGCTGCCGATATTCCTGTCTTTGCCGATTACGACGGCGATAACAAGGACGATATTGCCGTCTTCCGTCCAAGTAACGGTACTTGGTATATTCGCAACAGTATGAGCGGAAGTATCAGTTACATTCCGTTTGGTACAAGCGGTGATGTGCCTGTTCCCGGCGATTACGACGGCGACGGTAAATATGACCAAGCGATTTATCGCAACGGAACGTGGTTCCTTAACAGATCGACTTCCGGTGTTTCGATTCAATCGTTCGGTTTAGCGACAGACAGAGCAACTCCGCGTTGGTATGTTCCGCAATAACCTTTGGCTTTCAGTTGATTTATTTCACCTGAATTAAAATTAAACGCCGTTCGAGTCAATAGATTCGAGCGGCGTTTTTTTTATTGAACCGGAAAAATGTAAGAATTTTGTAAGGACTCGGCACACGAGTATTCGGTAATCTGTAAATGTAAAAAATTTAAATCAAATAAACCGGTTTCCGCAAAGTAATATATTTTGTCGAATCAGTTTTTTAACAGTCGAGGTCTAATATGTTCACTAATCTTTTTCGTCGAGTTTCACTTATTTTTTCGCCGATCATTCATCGCCGAAACTACGTTATTTTCATTTTGGCATCAGCAGTATCGGCGGCAATTACTTTTATGATTATTGCGTCGCAACCCGATTCGATTGCAAAATCTGCGGACACAGGGCGAGTGGTGCCGGAAACAAACGGCAAGGTACGCCGATATACAAATGATGTTTATAAAGTTGAACCGGAAAATTTTGCTGTTTCGCGGTCGGTCAGCGAGATGGAAACGGTGTTTGAAAGTGTCGCCGAAGGTAATCGAACAACACCCGACAATCAAGAAAAAGAAGCAGTTAGAAAGGCGACTCAAATTCTGCGGGACAAAGATTTTGACAGTATTCGAGTTGCCAAAGGATTACCGCCTTTGACCGAGATTGAAAGAACCGGTCGAGAAATTAACCGTGAAAACAAGAGAACCGTAAAAATAATTCCCGGAGCCGGACTCGGCACACGGGATTTTACGGATTCATTGGTAAACAACA
The DNA here is from genome assembly GCA_031430435.1 of Acidobacteriota bacterium. Lineage (GTDB taxonomy): Bacteria > Acidobacteriota > Blastocatellia > Pyrinomonadales > Pyrinomonadaceae > JANNVK01. The sequence goes on along the minus strand of JANPBM010000092.1, from coordinate 15,466 downwards.
GAATCAGCCCTGATGCGCCGCAAACAATGCCTTTGCCGAGTTTAACCTTTGACGGCGTAACTTCGGCAGATAACAGAACCGTCAACGGAGAAGACAGAATTCCACCCGACCCGAACGGGGATGTCGGTCCGAATCATTATGTCAGTTCCGTAAATGTGGTATTTAAGGTTTTTAACAAAGCGGGAGCCGTTGTGGCAGGTCCGATTAACACCGGGCGACTTTGGTCATCGCTTCCCGCGACCGATCAATGTCGAAGACGAAACGACGGCGATCCGATGGTTGTTTATGATTCGTTGGCTGACCGGTGGATTATTACCCAATATTCTGTTCCGAGGTTCAGAGAGTTTAACATCACGGAAAAAAACTATCAGTGTATCGCCGTTTCGACAACCTCCGACCCGACAGGTTCTTATTATACTTGGAGCTATATTTATTCCGATGAACTGTTAAATGATTATTCCAAAATCGGGGTTTGGACAGATGCTTATCATATTACCGGCAATCAATTTGATTCTCTTACCCGCGAGTACAGAGGCGTGGGAATTTTGAGTCAAGATCGAGCCAAGGCGTTGGTCGGCAATCCGGCGACTTCGGTTATTTATAGAAATGCTGCTCCCGACGATCCGTTTGAAGGCAGTAACGCCTTGCCCGCTGATATTGACGGAATCGTTCCGCCGCCGGTTGGAATGGCGGAAGTCTTTGCTCAATTCAGGGCAAATGAATACGGCGACCAATTTGATGCGATTCGATATTTTAAATGGGTTCCGAATTTTACTTCGCCCGGCAGTTCCGTACTTACGGTTTTACCTGATGTTCGATTAGCCGAATTTGACGGCAGATTTCCCCCGGACTTCGTCGGAGGTTCCATCGAAGTTGCCGGCGGCGAATTACTCGGATCGAGTATTTCATTCTTGCACCGCTTGGCTTATCGTAATTTAGGTTCGGTAACGGCTCCGATCAGTTCGTTGACGGGAAACTTTACGGTCAATGTCAGCGGAGTAAACCCGACTACTCCCGCTACTTATCAAACCGGTATTCGGTGGTTTGAAATGCGGCGAACGGACGATGCTTTTTCAGTTTTTGACCAAGGTACGCATAATCAAGCGGCGGGAAACGGGGCGACCGGAATCAATAATTGGATGGGAAGTCTTGCCCAAGATTATCAGGGAAATATAGCCTTGGGTTTCAGTCAGGCAAGCACGACCCAAAATGCCGATATAAAAATTGCGGGACGAACCAACAATGTCGCCGGCAGCGGGACTTTGAACGAAGGCGAGGCATTATTATTCGACGCTCTCGGAGCGCAAACCGGCGGTTCCGCTCGGTGGGGTGATTACAGTTCGATGAGCGTTGATCCGGCGGACGATTGTACATTTTGGTACACGCAAGAGTATTATGCGACAACCAGTGACGGAGGCTGGTCAACCAGAGTCGGAAAGTTCAAATATCCCGGTTGCGCGGCGGTGCCGAAAGCGACTCTCAACGGAACAATTACTTCGTGTTCAACCGGACTTTCAATCAACAATGCCGAAGTCAATGCGACAGGCGGTTTTAATCGTGTTTCAGCCGCGAACGGAACTTATTCAATGACGGTCGCACCGGGAACTTATACACTTTCCGCCAATCGGTCAAGCGGATTTGTCGGCACTCCGCAAACTGTCACGGTGGCAAACGGAGCAACGGCAACCGCCGATATTTGTTTAACCGGTTTTCCCGAAGTTTCGATCAACGCCAATCCTGTCATAACCGCTGAAAGCTGCGGCATCGCCAACGGGACACCCGAACCCGGCGAACTGCTGACGGTCAGTTTACCGATTACTAATATCGGCGGAGCGGCAGCAACAAATTTGACTGCAACGCTTCTGCCGACAGACGGTGTTGTCAATCCGAGTGCTACCCAAAGTTACGGAGCGATTGCAGTTTCAAGCTCGGCTGTTGTCAGAAATTTTACGTTTCGGGTCAATCCCGGCACGATTTGCGGAGAGTCAATCACCTTAACTTGGAACATCCGAGACGGTGTAAATAATTTGGGAACAATTTCGAAAACATATTCTACGGGCAGACTTGAAGTTTACTTGAGCGAAAATTTCGACAGTATAATCACTCCGAATTTACCTTCGGGATGGACGCAAACCCGAATTGTCGGGAGTTCCGATAATTGGATTACAAACCGAGGAGCGGCGACTACCAGTATTCCGAACCGGCTGTTTATCTCTTCGGCGTTAAATCAATTTACACGCGATTTAACCTCGGTTGAGACTCCCGCTTTTACCGTGACACAAGCTAATTCAACTTTTTATTTTGCAAAAGTTAAGACACTTAATTCAGACGGCGTGGCTTTGGATATTAAGATCGGCAACGGTCCTTGGCAAGATGTAATTACCGCCGGCGGAGTTTTTGTGCAAGGTGAATATGACACTGTGCTTCGGTCCAACGGTAATCCGCTTGACGGTCGAGGAGTTTGGACAGACGGATTTTTCGGTTTTGATGTGAATGAACCGACCGAACTCAGACTGCCGCCAAATACAAACGGTCAGAGTGTCAAATTTCGCTGGTTACTCGGAACAATAGATGTTCGGTTTCCAAATCGTTTTATTATCGACGATGTCAGAGCCTCTGCCACAAATGTAATTTGCAACACAAATTGCGCGGCTTTGACTTCCCGCCCGCGCGCGGATTTCGACGGCGACGGCAAAACAGATTTATCGGTTTATCGACCAAACGAAGGAAATTGGTATTTGAATCGTTCGACCGCCGGTTTTGCCGCTCTTAACTTCGGGCTGGCGACCGATACCGTTACGCCGAGAGATTTCGACGGCGACGGCAAAACGGATTTATCGGTTTTCCGACCGACCGCAACTGCCGGAACGGTTGATTTCTATGTTTTACGAAGCTCGAATAATACGGTAACGGGTGCGGAATGGGGAACAGTCGGCGATGTTCCGGTTGTCGCCGATTACGACGGCGACGGCAAAGCGGATTACGGAATTTGGCGCGGTTCAACCGGTGATTTTTGGATTTTACAATCGCAAACCGGCACATTTCGCCAAATAAATTTCGGGTTGGCGAACGATAAACCTGTTCCCGCCGATTACAACGGCGACAATAAAGCTGATTTTGCGGTGTATCGACCAAGCGCCGGAACTTGGTATTTTGCCGATAATGTGACGGGTGCGACTACTGTCACACAGTTTGGGTTAAGCACCGACATTCCGGTTCCCGCCGATTACGACGGCGACGGCAAAAATGATATTGCCGTTTTTCGACCGAATTCCGGCGTGTGGTATATCCTGAAAAGTTCCGGCGGTATCACAATTACACAGTTCGGCTTAACCGGCGACGTGCCTGTTCCCGGCGATTACGACGGCGACGGTAAATATGATATTGCGGTTTATCGCAACGGAATTTGGTACGTCGATAAATCAACTTCCGGAGTCATCGTCGCAAGTTTCGGACTGGCAACGGATATTCCGATACCGAGCAAGTAAAATCCGACACTGATTTTATTCGCGACAGATTATTTGCGGCGTGAAAGGTTTCAACCGACCAAAGTTGTTTGAAACCCGTTGCGCCGCAAATACTTGAATTTAACCGCTTTACTTCCCTGCCTTGCCATTTTCGTAATGCTTGAACAAAGTTATTTCTTATTTATTGCGTTGCGACCGAAAAACTTGCGTATTTCAACTTTTTGTCGGAGATGACGCGACAAGGCGAAATAATTTTTCAATTTGCAACTTTTACTTTATACTGGGTCAAAGAGAAGGTTGAGAGGTTTTATCAAAATGTTAGAAACAATAAAAATTTTGTCCGGTCGCGCAATTATCGCGCTTTCCGTCGGGTTATTGATAATTTTATCGTTGATTTTTTTGCCGCATACTTTTACGGCAAAAGCCGATCGTAAAATTACGGAGCAAACCGTCGCCTATAATCCGGAATTGCCTTATTATGATATTCGCGCCGATAAAGATATTGTCGCGGTCGAACTTTTGCAGAGTTTTCGCGGTCAGGCAAATCTAAACGCGGTCGAGATTGCCGATTTTCGCCAAAATTTTATAGTCGGGGAAAGCGCGTTGCGATTAAAAGTTCCGACGCTGGTCACGGAATACAACGCCGATCTGAAAATTCCCGAAGTAATTACGCCCGACGTAAAACAACGCGCGGCTTTTCTGACTGTTCCCTCAACCGAAAAGCGGGCGGATATTCTGCGAAACTTTATCAAACAAAATAACGACTTGCTCGGCGTTACCGATCAACAAATCAATGCTCTCGAAACAACGCAAGATTACACCAACCCGAACGGTGATTTATCGTTTGCGACGCTCGAACAATTTATTAACGGCGTTCCCGTCTTTCGCGGCGAAGTCAAAGCAGGTTTCAATCGCCGAGGCGAGATGATTCGCGTTATCAACAATCTTGCGCCAAATCTCGAATACACAAATCTTTCGACCGATTTCGGCAATCCGACTGATGCCGTAACTTCAGCCGCAAAATACATTAACCACGATTTGAAAGCCGGAGAAACGACCGTCAATATCGTCGCGTCAACCGATTTAAAAACGGTTTTCGGCACCGGAGATTGGGCAACAACGGTAGAGAAAATGTATTTTCCGACCGATTTGGGCGTTGCCCGCGCCGCGTGGAGAGTTTTAATTTGGCAACCGACCAATGCGTTTTATGTAATTATCGACGCGGAAACCGGCAAAATGTTGTGGCGAAAAAACATTGCCGAAGACCAAACGCAAGCCGTAACTTATAATGTTTACGCCAATCCGGGTTCGATTATAAACACGGCAGACAGTCCCGCGCCCGGCACACCCGGACCGATCAGCCCGTTGCTCGGCACTCAATATCCGATAATTCCGCGCACGAATATCACTTTAATCGGCAACGAACCGCCTTACACATTTAACAACACGGGTTGGATTCCCGATGGTGAAACAACGACCGTCGGAAACGCGGTTGAAGCAGGTTTGGACATTGACGGAACAAACGGCGTTGACCCGAACGGCAGAGCAACCGCGACCAATCGCACGTTTAATTTTGCTTATACGCCGGGCGATATGAACGGCACCGGCGATGCTCCGACTTTGCCCGCTTATCGAAACGGCGCGGTTACGCAACTTTTTTATGTCTGCAACCGCTATCACGATGAGATGTACAATTTAGGTTTTACCGAAGCCGCGCGAAACTTTCAGAACACAAATTATACGGCTCAGGGCATCGGTAACGACCGAGTTTCAGCCGAAGCCCAAGATTCTTCGGGAACAAACAACGCTAATTTTGCCACGCCCGCAGACGGTGTCAACGGCAGAATGCAAATGTATGTTTTTACGGCGCCAATTCCCAACCGCGACGGAGATTTAGACGCTGACATCGTCATTCACGAACACACGCACGGACTTTCCAATCGACTTCACGGCAACAGCACGGGTCTCGGCTCAACCATGTCTCGCGGAATGGGCGAAGGTTGGTCGGATTTTTACGCGCACGCGATGCTTTCCGAACCAAGCGACCCGATTAACGGAATTTATACCACGGGAGCATATTCGACGCTTAATTTCAGAACTGCGGCGCCGTTTAGCAGTCTCGGAAACTATTATTACGGAATTCGGGCGTTTCCGAAAGCGGTCATGGCGTTCACCGGCGGACCCGATAATCGTCCGCATAATCCATATACTTTCAAAGACATTGAAACGCCGACTCTGACCGACGGAGCATTCCCGCCCGCATTTAATCCTTCGCCGACTTCAACGCATTATTTGGGCGAAGTTTGGAGCAGCGCGCTTTGGGAAGTACGCGCCAAAATGATTACCCGATTGGGTTTTGCGGGCAATCGCCGAATTCTGCAACTTGTGACGGACGGAATGAAATTGGCGCCGCTCAGTCCGAATTTTATCCAAGAAAGAGACGCAATTCTTGCCGCCGCGAGAGCATCTTCGATTGCCCCCGAAAACAGTGCGGACGTGCGCGATATTTGGAGCGGATTTGCGATTCGCGGAATGGGTTTCGGCGCCGCGTACACTTCGGCGACATCGGTTATTGAAGCATTCGATTCACCCAATTTAGTTCAATCGCCGACTTTCAGTTTTACCGACACGACCGGCAACAACAACGGTTTTGCGGATCCGGGCGAAACAATTATGCTGAGTATTCCGGTTGTGAATACGACCGGAGACACGGCGGTCAATGCAAGTTTGACCGTTGCCGGCGGCGGAATCGCCAATTACGGAACAATCGCCGACGGACAAACCGTGACGCGACAAATTCCGTTCACCGTGCCTTTTACGCAAAATTGCGGCACGGCAATTCCGTTGACATTCAACATTTTCAGCAGTCTCGGAACTCGCTCGAACACACGGCTTTTATCGGTCGGACAAGGACAAGGCGCGACCGAAACTTTTGATGCGTCCGCCGCGCTTCCCGCCGGTTGGACAACGGCTTTAACCGGCACGGGTTCAGGTTGGTCAGTTTCAACCGCATTGCCCGCAACTTTGCCGCACGCAATTTTTGCAAATGATTCGGCAACCGTCGGTTCATCGACCGTTGAAACGGGTTTGACCACCTTTAACGCCCAAGCCGCAAAGGTTAAATTTAAGATAAATTACAACACCGAAAGCGGTTGGGACGGCACGGTTTTAGAAATCAAAATCGGTGCGGGAGCATATCAAGACATAATTGCCGGCGGTGGAACTTTTATCGCCGGCGGTTACAATTCCGCCATCAATCCGGGTTCGTTTCCGAATGCGGGACGCGATGCGTGGGCGGGAAATTCCAACGGTTACATTGATGTCGAAGCAATTTTGCCCGCTGCCGCCAACGGTCAAACTGTTCAATTTCGCTTTATTTCGGGTTCTGACACTTCGCAAGGCGGAGTCGGAACATTTATCGACAATTTTCGGCTTGAAAATACTTTTGCTTGCTCGGCGATTGCGGCAAGATCACGGGCGGATTTCGACGGCGACGGCAAAACGGATTTGTCTGTTTTTCGACCGAGCGAAGGAAACTGGTATTTGAATCGTTCGACCGCCGGTTTTGCCGCGATTAACTGGGGAATTGCGACGGACGTTTTAACGCCGGGAGATTTCGACGGCGACAACAAAGCGGATTTTGCCGTTTTCAGAGCAACTGCCGCAGACGGACAACCCGATTTTTATATTTTACGAAGCGGTAACTTTACCGTCACGGGCGCGGCGTGGGGAACGACCGGCGATGTTCCCGTGATTGGCGATTACGACGGCGACAATAAAGCCGATATGTCGGTTTACAGACCGTCGAGCAACGTTTGGTTTATCTTAAAAAGCGGCGGCGGCGCGCAGTTTACCACGTTCGGATTAGCGGGCGAAATACCGGTGGCGGGCGACTTCGACGGCGACGGCAAAGCTGATTTAACCGTCTTCCGCGAAGGCATTTGGAGATCGCAACTTTCCGGCGGCGGAACCGCAACGACTAATTTCGGACTGCCGACCGACAAACTTGTTCCCGCCGATTATGATGGCGACAACAAAGACGATATCGCGGTTTATCGACCGTCGAACGGCGTTTGGTATCTGCGTTTGAGCGGTTCGGGAATTGTGGCAATCACGTTCGGAATCTCGACCGACGTTCCTGTTCCCGGCGATTACGACGGCGACGGCAAAGACGACATCGCGGTTTATCGCAACGGAATCTGGTATTTGAATCAATCGACTTCGGGCGTAGCAATTTTGTCGTTCGGGCTGACCAACGATAAACCGCTTCCGAAACAATATATTCCGTAACCATTCGCCCGATAAATTAAAAGCAGATAATTTTCAACCGAGAATTATCTGCTTTTTTTGTTTGTAACTTTACTCTTAAACACATTCAATGCAGGTAATTCGATAATAAACAACGGTTTCGGCATAAAACCTTGATTGAGCCGACCACTTTGTAAAATTGAAAATACGAAACTTTCGAGAGCGTTTGAAAAGAAAGTTTTGCCCGCGAATCACGCGAATGAACGCGAATGAACGCGAATGTTGAAAAATATGTTAAAATTTCTCAAATGGTGAAAAGTATGATTTCAACTGAAACAATTAGTACTAAAATACAAATGTTGCCGACTTCATCGCAAAAAGCAGTGCTTGATTTTATTGACGATTTGCTCGAAAAATCCGCAAAAACTAATCAAATTGAAAAGTCATTGGCGTGGGAAGATTGGGCGAAAAGTCATTCGCAAAATGCCGTGATAATTGACGACAGCCGCGAAGTTATTTATGAGGACGAATAAAACGTGGAAGATATTCAAGCCGACACAAACATTCTTCTGCGAAGCGTAGAACCTGCTCACCCGACTCATCAACAAGCCGTAAATGCTGTCAAAACTTTGTTGGCAAACGGCGACAGAGTTTGTCTGATTCCGCAAAATCTGATTGAATTTTGGAATGTTGCCACGCGTCCGGTTGATAAAAACGGTTTCGGTTGGTCGCCCGCGAAAACAGATGCAGAAATCTCTCGGCTTGAAACGTTGCTGACCGTTTTGCCTGACAGCCAAGCAATTTATCGTGAATGGCGAAAGTTGGTTTTAGCCAATTCTGTACTCGGCAAACAAGTTCACGATGCCCGAATTGCGGCGGCGATGAATGTTCATCAAATTTCAAAATTGCTGACTTTTAATATCAAAGATTTCAAGCGGTTTCAGCATATAACCTTGATTGACCCGAATACTTTGTAAGTTTGAAAGGCAGAACCATGTGATATTAAGAACCTGTTGTCTATAATTTTGACAACGAATCTGACAAAAGCCTTTTTAATTTTTAATCTCTACACGTTCTTTTAGCTACTGTATTTCAAAATCGCTTGTTATTAAGGTATATTTTAAACTGATGGAAAACGAAAGCAAGTCAATTAGCAAACATATTAATAGTTACTTATTAGACCCTAACAATTATCGCTTTAGGGATCACGATGACTATCGGTTTGTAGAAAAAAAAGATGTTTCTGATCCTACGATTCAGAAGAGAACTTACAATTTACTTGTTGGTAAAAATAACGAAAATATTGATGATTTGATTATTAGTTTTAAAGCAAATGGAATTTTAAGACTTGACCCAATTCAAGTAATAGAGTTAGACGAAAATTTATTAGCGGTTGAAGGGAATAGAAGGTTAGCGGCATTACAATTTTTGTATAAAGATTTTTTTACACAAGGAAAAGATGTTGGAAAGCTAACGGAAGATTCATTCAGTAAACTTGAAGCCATCCAAATAACAGGTGAAAGCTCAATTCAACACCTCGTTACAATGGGTTTACATCACATTAGCGGTAAAAAAAGATGGAATCAATTAAATCAATCACAGTTAATATATGACCTTGTAAACATATATGAAAAAGATGAAGAAGAAATTTGTAAATCGTTATCAATTTCAACAATTTATCTTAGAAGAAGTCTTAGAGTTTTATCCTTTATTAATCGATATAAAAATAGCGATTATAAAGATCAGTTTAACTCAAGTATGTACCCATTATTTGAAGAGGCAACTAAAACTTCAAATATTAAAGAGTGGCTAGGGTGGGATGATAACCTAAAAGCCCCAACTAATTTGGTAAATGAAGAAAAATTCTTTTCTTGGATTTCAAAAGATGAAAAAGTAGAAGAAGACGAAAACAATATTGTTACTTTAGATCCAATAATTACGAAGCGAGATGAAATTAGGGACTTGGCTAAATTTATTTTAGATCCTAAGTCAGTTGAAGAATTAGAAAATAGCAGAAGTATTACTACTGCATTCTCATTAAGTAGTGCATTAGGCGAAGCTAAAATGCAAAATGCTTTATCAAACATCACAAAAGAAGTTCAGACAGCATTTTATTTTAGTGAGTATATGCAAGACGAGGATTTTAATAAGATTTTACATCTCAGAGATAAATTGGACAGATTAATTCCCACAAGCAAAGGGATTTTTAATCTATCTGATAAAGCATCAAGTACCTTTTTCCAACAACAAATAAGCAATCACTTTTCTGAACTTTTAATAAATCAATATAGGAAACTTAAAGATATAAGAATCCAGAATTTAACACGAGTTAATTTGTTTGCAGGTGGAAATAATACAGGTAAAACTTCGGTGTTAGAATCTTTTTATATTTTGACACAACTAAACAATATAAATTCTCTTTTTGAACTTGAAAGATATAGAGGTAAATTTTATAAAGAGTTTCATACAAAGTGGATTGATAGAAACTTTATCGATAATATTGATTTAGAGGGAGTATTTAATAATTTTCCAGTATCTGTAACTATTGATAAATCTGATTCAGATGATGAGGATTTAGATCGCTCACATTATTTATCCTCAATTATTTCAGAAGGAACTATTGGAACTGAAACTTTTTCAAGTAGCATAAATCTGTTTACAAACAGAGAGCCTGAACTTTATTTTCAAAAAAATGTTGCTATTTGTGAAGCTGCTTTCAGCAGTCCTTATAGATTTAATGGCGATTTAGTCAAAAAAGCTCACCTGAAAGCGGTTCAAGATAAGTCCTTTGATGACATTGTGGAATTTTTGAGATTAAATTTAGATTCAAGTATTGAAAAAATTGAATTAGTTGATATTGAAGGTGAAAGCCGGTTTTTTGTAAGTTCTTCAAAAATAAATGATGCGATTGATATAACTAAATATGGAGAAGGTTTACAAAGAGTTTTTGAAATCGCGTTACTATTGGGGTATTGCCGAAATGGGGTTTTGTGTATTGACGAAATAGATAGTGCGATTCATAAAAGTTTACTCATTTCATTTACCAAATTTATCCAAGTAGCTGCGGTAAAATTTAATGTCCAAGTTTTTATCTCAACCCACAGTAAAGAGTGTATTGATGCTTTTATTGAAAATGATTATAAGAATGAAGATATAACAGCTTATGTACTTACTGAAGAAAATGGCAAAGTCGTCAGTAAATACTTAAAGGGAACAAAACTTGAACAATTGATTGATTCAATCAATATAGATATTCGCTAATATGCCTACTCAAATTATTATTATCCTATGTGAAGGTCCACATGACGTTGCTTTTATTTGTAGAATTTTAAAGGTAAATGGGTTCAGGAGTAATGAGTCTGTTAAGTTGGGTAGTTATCCCAAACCAATAAATGACATATTAAAAAGTGAGTTTGAGAAAACGAATGTAGAGGAATTAAATTTGCAGGAAATTCGTAATAGTTTATTGCCATCAAACACCTTAATTTTAGACGAAAAGCATGTTTTTCTTTATTCAATGGGCGGCGATAGCAAAAGAGTTGTGAGACAAAATCTTTTAAAGACATTTAGAAGTCTGATACCAGACGAAGGGGAAATTTCAGCAATTCCGGAAAATACAAATTTGTCCATTTTGTATTTTTTAGATTCAGACGAAAAAGGTGTCCAACAAAGATTATTAGAGATAAATGAAGAAATCATAGAAGCCTTAGATGAAGTAGATTTTAATTTATTTGAAAGCAATAGTGAGATTAAGTTAGTGTCTAAACTAAAACTCGGTAGTTTCATTTTTACGGGTGAAGATAATAATTTAGGGAAACTAGAGGATATTCTAAATCCATTAATGAGAAGTGAAAATGAAGTGATGTTTGACGAGGCTACATTATTTATTGACAACCATTTTAATGATGAACGTCTCTTTCCGCTAAAAATAACTTTAACTGATGGAAATATTGTTGAAAATCGTTCTACTAGGCGGGGAGATAGATTTAATTTTGATAAGGGCAAATCTTTAATTGGGATTGCTGGGCAAATACAAAACTCTGGTTCATCAAATGTAGTTTGCATTCAAAAATCAGACTTACTAACTCACGAAAAGATTTCAAATAGTAGAAAATGTCAAGAAATTATTATCTTCTTAGATTCATTTATTAATTTTGACACATTAAAACACTGAGAATTCATAATTTTTACCTTTATAACTTATGCAGACATTTCTCGAAGAAATACTTGAACTTAAACAGCGGCGTGTCAATTTGGCGAAAACTATGCAATCTGTCGCGGATTTTAACCTTGAAAATTCGCGTCCCAAGCATGCTTTGCGTCATCGTTTGCTTGATGATGCGAAGACGCATATTATCGCGGAGATCAAGCGTGCGTCGCCGTCGAAAGGTGTCATCAACGATAAAATTGACGTTGCCGAAGTTGCGAAAAGTTACGCGGCGGCTGATGTCGCGGCGATTTCCGTGTTGACGGAAGAGGACAAGTTCGGCGGAAGTTTGGACGATTTGAAGGTTGCCAGAAGCACAGTAAATACGCCGATTCTGCGGAAAGATTTTGTCTATGACGAGTTTCAGATTTACGAAGCCGTTGACGCGGGTGCAGATGTTATTTTGCTGATTGCGGCAATGCTCGACGACGATAAGTTGTTGCGTTTCAGACGATTAGCGGAAGACGAACTCGGCATTGATGCGTTGGTCGAGGTTCATACGTTGGAAGAATTGGAACGTGCCAAGAACATTGGAGCAACAATCATCGGCGTTAATAACCGTGATTTGCATTCGTTCAAAGTGTCGCTTGATGTCTCGCGTGAACTTATCAAATATGCTCCGAAAGATGCGTTGATGATTGCCGAAAGCGGAATAACTTCGGGCGAAGAGATTGCGGAGCTAAAATCGCTCGGTTATCGCGGTTTTCTGATCGGCGAATCGTTGATGCGAAGCGGTGATATTGGTGTTGCTTTGAAGAATCTTTCGGCGTAAAAGTTATAACGCAAAGTTACGCAAAGGTTTCGCAAAGTTCGCCAAGATATTTACGGCTTTTGTTTGCAAAAAAGCTGAGTTGCACACAAACAACTCAGCTCTTTCATTAACAATTAACCATTCACAATTAACCATTATCTAGTCGTCGTCTTCGTGTCCTTTAATGCGTCCGGCGGCGGTTGCTTCGGCGATTACACCCGCGATTAAATGTGCGGGAAGCGGATCGTATCGGACAAACTGCATATGATATGAACCGCGCGCTTGCGTCATTGAATTGAGCCGCGATTGATAATCGAGCATTTCCGAGAGCGGCACTTGGGCTTTGATAATCTGCTGTTTGCCGCGCATATCCATTCCGCTGACACGCCCGCGACGCGAGTTAAGGTCGCCCATAATGTCGCCCGAAACTTCCAGCGGACAAAATACCTCGACATCCATTATAGGTTCAAGCAACGCCGGTTTGGCTTTCTCGATTGCCGCCCGGAATGCTTTTCGTCCCGCCGCCCGAAAGCTGTGTTCGTCGGAATCGACGTTGTGATAACTGCCGTCAATCAGCGTAACTTTGAAATCAACCAACGGATAACCCGCAACCGCGCCGTTCGCGGCGGCTTCGATTATTCCGCGTTCAATTGCCGGACGAAAGTTTGCCGGAATAGAACCGCCGAAGATTTTATCGAGCCACACAAATCCGCCGCCGCGTTCCAACGGCTCGAAAATACATTTGCAATCGCCGAATTGTCCGCGTCCGCCCGATTGTTTTTTGTGCCGACCTTGCACTTCAACTTGTGCCGTAATTGTTTCTTTATACGGAACTTTCGGCGGATGCAGAGCAACTTCAACGTTGTATCGGTTCTTTAATTTGCCGACCACAGTTTCAATATGCAGTTGTCCCGAACCCGACAAAATGAACTCTTTTGTTTGGGCATCGCGGTCAAAATGGAGCGACAAATCTTCTTCTAAAATCTTGTGCAACGCGACTGAAATTTTATCTTCGTCGTTGCGGGATTTCGGTTCGATGGCAAACGAAATTGCCGCTTCGGGATAATTTACGGGCGGATAAACTATCGGATTTGCTTTGTCGCAGAGCGTGTCGTTGGTCTGCGTTTCTTTTAATTTAACGACCGCGATGATGTCGCCGACGCTTGCTTCCGCCACTTTGTCGAGCGATTTCCCTTGCACAACGTGGAGCGATCCAAGCCGTTCTGCGGTGTTTCGCGTGGCATTATAGACGGTTGCATCCGATGAAACTTTGCCCGAAATGATTCGCATAATGTTGATTCTGCCGGCAAAAGGATCGGCGATTGTGCGGAACACGAACGCGGAAAACGGCTCGTCTTTCGAGTATTTGCGTTTAATCTTGTCGCCTGTCAAATCGTTGTCGGTGTAACCTTCTTCGGCTTCGTGAAACGCGGGATTCGGCGCAAATTCGACGATATGATCGAGCAGCACGGATAAACCGACCAACGTTGTCGCCGAAACCGCGTAAACAGGACAGAGTTTGCTGTTGGCAATCGCTTTGCCGAGGTTTGGAATGATGTCTGCTTCCTCAAGCGTTCCGTTTTCAAAGAACTTTTCGAGCAAAACGTCATCCGATTCCGCGACCAATTCAATCAAACGCTCACGGGTTGAATCAACAATTTCGCGTCCTGTTTCGGGTATCGGCACTTCCTTCGGTTTACCGTCTTTATCGAATTCGTAAGCCTTTAAATGAACAACGTCAACCACGCCGCGAAAGTCTGCTTCGGTGCCGATCGGCAATGTAAACGGGACAATCGAACGGGCAAAAGCATCTGTCGCCGTGTCCAGAGCGTGTCCGAAATCGGAACGTTCTTTGTCCAATTTATTGATGACCATAAAACGCGGCAACATAAATTCGTTGGCATAATTCCAAGTCTTTTCGGTCTGAACTTCGATGCCGTTGACACCGTCCACCACGACCAATGCGCAATCGGCGACACGCAACGCAGGTCGCGCGTGCGAAACAAACGCGGCATAACCCGGCGTATCGATTAAATTTATTTTCGTGTCTTTGTGTTCGAGATGCGCAAAGCCGTTGTTCAGCGAAACTTTGCGTTCGATCGAGTCTTCGTCGTGGTCTGTAACGGTGGTGCCGTCTTCGACCTTGCCCCAACGATTGGTGGCTCCGGCGATGTGCAGAAGTGAACTGACGACTTGGGTTTTACCTGCGTCGCCGTGTCCGATGACAGCCAAATTGCGAATACTTTCAGTTGAAAATGCTTTCATTTGCGGCAAATCTCCTTTCTATTATTAAATTTTTTGATTGGCTAAAGTCCAAGTCCAAAGATAATTGGAACGACTCTTACGGATTGGGTTATTAGGTAACTTTTAATGTAACCGAAATGTAACGAAAAAGGCAAGAAAAACCGGTCGGCAGAGGCGGAAAAAAGAGCGCAGAGTAAAAAACTCTTTACAATTAACGCAAATCGGTTTATATTTCATACACCATATTTTCGCAGCTTTGATGATTCCCGAAAATTTCCCGCAAATAAACGAGATATTTTTGCAGATAAGCAGGTAATGATAAATTGTGAATGATAAATGATGAATTAAAGTCTTTTACCTCAAGCATTCAGGTATTTTAACCTGCCGAAAAACTTAATTATGCTTGCTTAATTCGGGAACTTGAGCAAATCGAGCGGAAAGATGAGCCGCGCGGATTGAAAGGTTATCCGCGCCGAGTAAAACGTCTGCCGCGCCAACCGAAAGACTATCCGCGCGAGTAAAAGATATGCCGCGCAAGTTAAAAGGTTA
>JANPBM010000091.1:0-17792 GCA_031430435.1 Acidobacteriota bacterium | reverse complement strand
ACGGGAATTGGTTTGCGAAAACAGTTGCAGCAAAGTACAACAAACTTCAGTTTGTTGCGGCATTTAATAACATTCAAGCTCAAGTTTATGACAAGCTGAAGCGTGTCGTACTTTCGCAAACCAATTCCTTTCGGGTATAGCGTCGGGTAAAGCGAACTAAAGTGAGCGACACCCTGCGAATTTGATAATCAAAGGTTTCGACGCTGAAAGTGTCGAACAAATGCTTGATTACTATTTGCTTGGTTTGTTGCTCACTTTCAGCGAGCAAATGTTTTGATATTTCAACGCAGGGTTTCATTCGCTTCACTCATTGCACCCTACGCTATTATATTTGTCGCTTTCAGCGACCTTAGAAATTAGTTTTGCGTAACATCAGTTAATAAGTTATACTTTTGGATTGGTATTAAACTTATAACATTTGAGGTGATAAATGAGCGAAATAAAATTTCCCGTATTTGCCAGACACGCCGGAGTTTGGGAAGGAACTTATACATTATTAGATGCCAAAACCGGCGAAGTTTTGGACAAACATAAAAGCAAATTAACCTGTAAAACCAACGGTATAGACGAGTATTCGCAACAAAATGTTTATACTTGGGATAACGGAAAGGTTGAAACAAAAGAGTTTCCGGGCGGATTTTCGGACGGTGCGTTACGCTTTGACAATCCGCGTTTGAAAGGCACGGCGTTTGAAGCCGATGCGAACACAATTATTTTGACGTGGGTTTACAAAGACAGTCCGCAAGACAGTTACGCCGAAATTATCACGCTGGAAAGCGACACGCACCGTTGCCGAACTTGGCAACATTTTGAAAACGGCGTGTTTGCAAAATTGACCGTTATCGACGAACAAAAAGTTGCGTAAAAGTCAGATTTCGCAAACCGACAACGCTTCGTAATCGGGAATGTCGCCGATAGTTTCGTGTTTGAAACTTTTCAATACTTTGCCTTTATAAACTAAAAAAACGCCGGGCATTTGCCATACATCGCCGACCGGTTTGCCGATGAAATGTCCCCCTTTTCGCAAGGCTTCAAAGCCTCCGGCAATAGTTTTGAGCGAAAATACCTGAGACAAATCCCCGCGTTCCAAACCGAATAATTGATAAAGCTCTTTTGACGTATCGCTGAAGCGGTCGATTTTTTCGGCGTTGTAACGAGAGAAAAACTCTTTCGCCCGATTTTCTTCGGCTTGATGAACGAACGCTAACTGCGTTCCTGTTTTTGTGAGTTGCGCTTGGTTTTTGACGACCTCGGCGACAGTTTCACGACAGAATATTCAGCCGAAGTGTCGTAAAAAAATCAATAATATCGGTGAATTGTTTTGCAAATCAAGTAAATTCTCGCCGTTTTGCGTTTTAAAGGTGCTGAAAAGTTCAATATCCATAATGTTTTATGATACTACCAATAATTTTATCAAATCACTAATTTCCGTGACGCTTTCTAAATCATAAACTTTATTATGAACTGCTTCGCATTGTGATTTGTCCAAAATATCTTCAGCCAAAACTTCAAATTTTTGTTTTAATTCGCCGGTCGAAAGTTGGTCGCGCGGGTCGCCTTTCGGATAATTTCGCTCTTTCGTCAACTTCACGCCGTTTTTCAAAGTAATCACAACGCGACAAGGTTGTTCGGCAGGGAAACGAGTTTCAAACGAAGGTTCGAGAACGGCTTTGACCTTTGGCACAGTCGCCAAAATTTGCGTGTCTTTCAATGATTCGGGCGAAAAATCTCGCGACGTTAAACTTCGGCGAACAGTTGCGGCGGCGATGCAATAAGGCAGACTGTGATCGGCGGTTTCGCGTGAATCGATGATATATTTTTTCTCGTCCGCAAGAATTTCAGCGGCTCGTTTGAGCGTGGCAATCTCAATCAAATCAATGCTTTCGGGTGATAAATCGTTTTCGATAACTAAATCCAAAACTGCCGAAATCGGCGCGTGAGTCAATGCTTCGCACGGAAAAGGTTTGATCGAACAATCAACGATTTTGAAAGTTTTGCCTAAATTTTCCGTCAAAACTTCGGGCTTCCAGTTGTCGCCGATTGCTTCAAATAGACCTTCGCGTCCTTCAAAAATCGGTGTCGGACCTTTGTAACCGTTTCGGGCGATTAACGCCGCAAAAACTCCGGCTTCGGTCGCCATCGGATCGACCGTATTTTTCATCATCGTCAAAGTTCCGGCTGTTACCGCACCCAACGTTGTGTTGTGCGAACCGCAAATTCCGATGGCGTTGGTAATCTGTTCCGCGTTCATTCCGAGCATTTTTCCCGCAACCACAGGCGAGACAAATTGCGTCAAAGTCGCGTGATGCAAACCGAGTTCGCGCACGCCCGGAAACGCGGCTTCCATAATCCGCATTTCGAGTTCATAAGCAATCACGATTGCCGTAATCAAATCTTTTCCGCTGCGATTTTCGCGTTCGCCGACACAAAATGCCGCCGGCAATAAATCCGACGGATGCGACGGATCTTGTTTCCAATAAACATCGTTATAATCCAATGCCCGAATCGCTAAACCGTTGAGAAGACTCGCACTTCGGACATCGGTTTTAAGATTTGAACCGATTACCGAACACTCGCCGCGTCCGCCGATTTCACGGAAAGTTGCTTCGAGAATACGAAAATCTTCCGTTTTTGAACCGCCTAACGCACAGCCGAAACTGTCATACAAAAACATCTTTGCCGCTTGAACCGCTTCGGGCGACAAATCGTCGAAAGTTAAATTGACGGCGTATTCCGCCCATTGTTGAGATATGGTCATTTGAACATTGATAGATTGATTCATTGAATCACAGAAAGTCTCTATAATTTTTTAACTATAGTTTTACCAATAAATTTCGGTTAAAATTGAATCAATAATTGCATTATCTTTGGTCATTAACGGTAACTCGAGTTCGACCGCGCTTGCGACAATAACTTTGTCGAAAATATCATTATTGAAATTGTAGCCGACTGAATTTGTAATTATTCCGGTCGTTAGATGAATAATCTCAAAGCCTTGTTTTCGCAAAGGTTATCTGCCCAATACTCAAATTTTTCGCGTAAATTTACCTTACCCAAATTTTGTAAAATCGCAGTTTCCCACAAAACAACCGTCGGAATATAAATCACGGATTCGCCCTTATCCGCTTTTTCAAACGCTCTTAAAACTTTGGTCGAAAGGTTTGAAGTTTTGCCGGTCGAATACCAAATTATTGTATGAGTGTCGGTTACGAACATTTATTTTCACAAATCTTTGGCTGATTTTTCGATAGCCAGATTTATCATTTCAGAAATTTGACGACTTGCACTTTCTAAATCATCATCAACTAATTCCATTGAGCCAAAAAGAGTCATCTCTTCCGGTTTAGTTTTTTCATTATCCAAAATCGTTACCAAAGCCCGATGTTTGCCCGTTAATTTTACGTTTTCCAATAAACTGACCCGACCTCTCGCGTCAATTACCGCCTCAACTGTTTGCAACATATTTTTCACCTCACAAACATTTTACTCTAAAAAGGACGTTTCTTGCTGATTAAATCGAAATCGATAAAATCCGCGTGATGAAAAATTACCGATTCATTTGAGCGAATCATCATTTCACCTTCTTTTGAATGTGTGGCGATAACGTGTTGAACTTCGGGTTTCACGCCGCGTGCGTGCGACATTGCCACGCCTGTAAAAGGATGACGAAGGTGTTGTCCGCGTCCGGCTTTCGTGATTTTGCCGTCGATTTCCTCGTATTCAATCAACTTTCCCACGTCCGCCAACATTGCTCCCGCAATCATTGTATCGTAATCGATTTGCGTGCGGTCGCCGTATGCGTCTTTCAACACATCAGAGACGGCGATGCACATTTTGCAAACGGTGCGAACATGTTCGATAAATGTGATGTTGCAATTTTCGACGTGAACCGTGAACGGCATTTTCAAAATTTGTTCGATTGTCCAACCGCCGTCGATTATCGCGTCTTCCCAAACTTGGGCGGTTTGCCGACGCAGTTCAGCGTCTTTAATTAACTCGATTTCGGGTAAAATTTCAAGTATTTTTTCTTTCATTGTTTCGGATTTTGTAGCGTTCATATTTAATAATCTTTGCGATTCAAGTCGTCCGTCAATTTAGTTTCATCGGCATAAATCCAATCGTTGATAAGCCACCGTTTTTTGCTTTTCAGCAACTCAATTTTATATGTCTCGATCGGTTTTCCGCCGCATTCTTTCGGCTCGATAAACTTAACCTCAACCAGCGCGTTGTTTGCGTCGATTTTTGCTTCGCCGACTTCGACGCTGTTCAAAATAACTTTGTCGTCAACCACACATTCTTCATACGGATTAAACGGAAACCCGTCGCCGAAATGCGGTTTGTCGGTCGTATTCTTTTTAGTAAATTCGGCTTCGCGTTTAATTTCGGTTTTAAATAATTTTGTCAATTCGGACGTAAACCAAGGTTTTATCAAATTTAATTCGTGCGTACTGACCACACCGTTTCGCGTTGCGTAAAACTTGTAAAATCTTTCAACCGTTGATTTTGCGTCCGCTTCGGTTTGGGCAAAAACCAACTGCGAGGCAAAAAACAATACAAGTGAAATTGAAAGTAATTTATATTTTTTATTAAACATTCTTAGTTAAATATCTCGCCTATTAAATTTCGCTATCACTTCTGCATTTATTTCTACGCCGCGTTTTAACATATCAATGACTTCTTTGATTTGGTTGCTTGAAAAATTGCATTTGTTGCATCTGAAACTACCTTTTCTAATTACGAATATTCCCAAATCATAACTTTCATAGCCTTTAAACGAATCACAAAAGGGACAACGATTACCTGATAAAAACAACAAAACAGAGATAACCCAAGAAGTTATAATCATCAAAAAAACATATCTCTGCAGCTCTGTTGACGATAAAACAATCAATAAAATTATGGCTGTTATCCAAATTAGCGCTGAAAATAACTTTTGAATAAATCTATTTTCAACATCGTTCAAAATCTGCTCTTTAGTTTTACAACCCAAGATGAATTTGTCGTCATTCAAACTCATAATTTTCGACATCAACCGTTCGCATCGGCGGATTATTTTCCTGTTCTTCGACAACGTGCGCGACCAAACCTGCCGTTCTCGCAATCATAAAAATTCCGTTGGCGATTTTCGGCGGAAAATTCATTTCGCACAAACACGCGGCAATTGCTCCATCGGCGTTTATCGGCAACGGTTTACTCGATTTTGCAGATAAAACTTGCTCTAAAATTTCGGCTTGGTCAATAAATTTTCCCGCGATATTTAACTCTTTTGCGAATTCGAATAAACGAACCGTTCGCGGATCGGCGGCGTGAAAACGATGTCCGAAACCCGAAATCCGTTGACCGCGTTCCTTATAAATTGCGACAATTTCTGCGGCGGCTCGGTTCGCATCAAAACTCCGAGTATTTTGTAATTCAACTGCTTCGCCGATTGCTTTCATCGCATCTTCGATTGCTCCGCCGTGATATTTATTGATTGCCAAAATTCCGGCGGCAACCGCTGAGCTTAAACTCGCGCCGGTGTTGGCAACCGTTACCGCCGCAATCGTCGAAGGCGGTTTTACGCCGTGATCGATGACCGAAATAATAATTGCTTCCAACATTCGGGCGTGTTCCGCGCTCGGCAGTTTTCCTAAAAGCAACAAATAAAGGACTTCGCCGAACGTGCGATGACCGATTAAATCTTGGATGGCGTTTCCGCGAACTTGAATTTTTTCGGCTTCAACGCGCGAGATCGATGTTTTGCGTGCAAAGGTCATAGATACATTACAAACTTGTTTGACAAACCAATGTTTTTGCGAAAAAATACATTGTCTTTAATTTATAACAAATACATCGCTAAACGTCCAATTACAAGTCATTCGGTATGATATTAAAAGGTATTTGTTTCAACACAAATTCGGAAAATAAAGGAGAAAGTTATGTCAGTAAGAAAGTTTTTTCTGGTCATCGCAATCATTGGTTTGAGTTGCGTGGCGGCAGTTGCCCAAGGCACGGCAAAAATCAGCGGTTCGGTCAAAGATTCCAATGATGCGATTGTGGCGGGTGCCACCGTTACGGCTTTGAACATTGCGAGCAGCCAACGCACGACCGTGACGACCGATTCGGCAGGCAAATATGTGTTTAATAATTTGCGCGGCGGAACATATCGGATTATTGTCGCGGCAAGCGGTTTCGGCGAATCGGCGGAAACTGTTTCGTTTGACGACGGCGCGAGCGCAACCCAAGACTTTTCAATTTCGCCGGGTGCCATCAAAGACGTTGTAACCGTTACGGCGGGCAAAGGCGCGGACCGATTAGCGATTGAAACTCCGCAAACCGTAACGGTCGCGTCAGCCGAACAAATCGAACAAAGAGTTCCGCGTTCAACCTTTGAAGCCATGGAAAGAGCGCCGAATTTGGGTTCGATCGAAACAAATCCGGCTCGTGAGCGTCCGCGTTTGCGGGGACTTTCTTCTAATCGAGTATTGGTCGTGGTTGACGGCGAAAAATTAAACAATTCGCGTTCCGATCCCGGAGCCAGCGGCGCTCCGATTGCTGTTATCGATCCTTCGCAACTCGAAGCAATCGAAGTGGTTGCGGGTTCGGGATCAAGTTTATACGGCTCGGACGCAATCGGCGGAACAATCAATTTAATTACCAAACGCCCGATACTTTCACCGGACGGATTACGGTTCGGTGTCCGCTTTGATGCCGGTCGAAACAGCAACGGAAAAGTAAATCGCGGTAACACAACCTTTAATTTGAGCGGCAGCAATGTTGCTTTCAGAGCAAGCGGCGGACTATATCGAAATTCGAATTACACCGCCGGAAACAGAGCAATTTCAATCGGCGAAGTACTTTCAATCGGCGAATTTTTCAAACAATTTCCGACCAACGTCGCCGGCACGGCTTTTCAAACAGCCGGCAGTTACCCGATTTTTTCGTTGCCCGCAAAAGCTGAAATTTTAAACGGACAAGGACACGGTAACCGAAAACAATTCGATTTGTGGTTTTTTCCGACTGAAAAATTTAACCTTCGCGGCAGATATTTAACCAGCGACGACGGCAGTAACGGCAACGCTTTTTCGGGTCCGCCATACGAAACGCAAGAACGATTCGGGACTTATCGCAAATACGATAAATTCAGTTTGCGTTACGAAGGAATCGATTTAGCGCAATGGTTGCCGCGAGTTTCGGCAAATTTCTTTCACCAAGAACTTTCTTTTCCGCAAAATCAATATACTTTTGTAAACTTACCGTCAACCGTCGACCCGCGAAGCAGTTTTGTCGCGGCGACCAATCAGTTTACGGGAAATCCGTCGATTTTCGGTTCGGGCATTCTCGGCGTGGCGAACGGTATTCGGGCGGGAGCAACTTATACCGATAACCGAAACACCATCGGCACCACAGGTTACGACGCACAAGCCACGCTTGCTCCGTTTCGCGGACTTTTTGTAACCGTCGGCGGCGGAAAAACAACCGATGAATCACGAGACTATTTTTTCAACACACCGTTTGCCGGTTTCGGCAGAGACCGCGTGTTTACGGGTGTTCCGACAATCGGAGCAAGTTCGCCGGTTTCGGTTTACGAAGACAAAAATCTTTATTTGCAAGCTGAATTTGACCGCATAAAATGGTTTAGAATTTCAGCCGGAGCGCGATACGATAAATGGAATACGGCGGGATTGCCCGGCAACGGCTTTCCGTTAAGCACCGAATTTGCCGCGTTAAATGCGGCTATTCCGGGACTTACCGCCGCTCCGGGTTCGTTGGGATCATTAGTTGCGGCGTTGCCGAATTTGGTGGCGTTGGCTTCGGGAACAGGCAGAGCAGGCTCGAATCGCAGTTCAAAAACTTATAATTTCGGCATTGTCGGACGCTTTCCGTTCGGCATAAATCCGTATTTTCGGTGGGCAGACAGCTATCGTGAACCCGGTATTACCGAACGTTATTTGATTCGTAACTTCTCGCCCGGCTCGTTTTTTGCCTCATTGGTTGTCGGTAATCCGAATTTACAGCCCGAAACAGGCAAAAACTATGATCTCGGCGTAAAAGTTTCACGCAAGTATTTTAATTTCAGTCTGGGTTATTTCAAGAATAAAATTACGAATCAATTAGTTTTTGCTCCGGCTCAAAACTATTGCGTTACACCGCAAATCGGATTGCCGGCGGCAGGTTTTCCAACCGGCGGTTGTTTGGCGACACAGGCGACTGTCAGCGTCAACGCTCGCATAAATCAAGCTAATTCAACGATTAAAGGCTGGGAATCAACCGGCGAAGGGAGTATTCCGCTGGGCAGATTGGGCAGTTTGAATCCATTTTTTACACTCGGTTCATTACGCGGTACAAACGGTTCGCCGACTCCGATTCAAGTAACACAGTTGCGGGCAATTTACGGCAAAACGACCAATCCGGTTAAATTGAGCGGAACTGCCGAAGATTTTCCGTTGGGAAATATCACTCCGTTACGAGTTATCGGCGGTTTGCAATATCTCGATAAATCGGGCAGATTTTTTACGGAATATACTCTGCGACACCAAGGTCGGGTAACACGAGTCGATCCGGGTCAATTTATCGGCGCTTCGTTAATCAATTACGGCTCGTTTGCCAGTCTCGACACTTTCAATAAACACGCGATAAAAGCAGGTTATAATTGGAAATCGGAGAATTATAAATTCACGGTAAACGGCGGAATCGACAATATTGCCGATAAACTTTTCTTTGAACATTTCAACACCGCTCCGGCTCCGGGCAGAAGTTTTGTGTTCGGATTTACCACTGAAATTTTTAACCTTTTCAAAAAATAATTTGTTTGAAACACCTTGAGCGTTAAGCCTTAAAACTTGACGCTCTTTTTTTATCTATATGAAAAAACATAACTCAGCAGTTTTATTCGCCATACTTTTACTCTCGTTTTCGTCCGCGTTCGCCAAATCGAACTTAAAAGACGATATGAAATCGATGATGCTCTTTTTTGAAGGAAGATTCGACAATTACTTTCAAACTTGGGAAGAAAAAGAGTCGAAATCCGAGTTTCCGCACGAACATATTCACTCGATTTTTGCGAAGGTAAATCTGCCCGCAATCGGCGAAAATGTTTTCTACGTCCAACAGTATTTTGATAATGACCCAAGTAAAGTTTATCGCCAAAGACTTTATAATTTTACTGAAAATAAAAAAGAAAAAGCTGTTCAACTGACAATTTATAACTTTGACGACGATAAAAAATACAAAGATTCGCACCTTGATTCGGCGAAGTTAAACGGGTTGACGTTTGCCAATCTGAAAACAACAAGCGGTTGCGAAGTTTATTGGAAACGCGAAGGCGAAAAATTTATCGGGACAATGAAAAAAGATGCGTGCAAAGTTGTTTCGCAACGCAGCGGAAAAACGCTGATTATTACCGACGATTTATTTCTCACGAAAGACGAAATTTGGATCAACGATCAAGCAAAAGACGAGCAGGGAAATTATATTTTCGGCAATAAATCCAATGTTCATCATAAGTTAAAGCGGGTTCATTTTTTTGAAGGTTGGACGGCAGTTTTGAAAAACGGTACAACGCCGATGCTTGACAGCGATGCCGCCGCCGATGATTATGCGGGGCAAACGAAATTGTCGATTCACGATCAAGGCGATATTGTAAAAATAAACGACAAATACAGCATTCAACTTGCCCGACTTGTTTATAAAAACGGCGCGAAAGTTTTGAAACTCGGTATAATTGACAATGCCACGGGAAAAACTGTTTCATACACTTGGACTAATCCTGAGGCTGAAAAAATCGGAATAAATCTGCGGTGGGTCCAAGCCGGATTTACGTTAAAAAAATGAATATAAATCGTCGGGACTTTATTGCGGCAACAGGCATTGCGTTGATGTCAAAATCGCTTTACGGACAAACAAAGAAACGAGTAATTGTTGCAGGTGCAGGGCTTTCGGGTTTATCGGCGGCTTACGAACTTTCGCTGAAAGGTTTTGACGTAACGGTAATCGAAGGCAGAAATCGGGTCGGCGGTCGCGTTTTTACGCTGAAAGAACCGTTCATCGACGACCAATATGTCGAGCTTGGCGGCGAACTTGTCGGCGACGGTTACAATCGCTTGCTCGGTTACGCAAAAAAATTCGGCGTGGATTACGAAGAAGTTCCGGACGAAGTTCAGACGAGCGGAAGCGTGGCAACTTTGCAAGGCGGAATCGGCGCAACTGCCGTGATGAAAGGGAAGTTATATCCGATCGGAGCCGTCCTGAATCCGCATCCATACGATTTGAAAGGCGATGAAGCGGCGATGTTGCCGCCGAATTTGTTGGGGAAATATGTCCGCCAAATTGCAAAAGAAGTCGGTGGCAACGCTTCGGCGCTCGCAACTGCGGACAAACTTTCGCTGGCTGATCTTTTGCGCCGACGCGGAGCTTCGGAAACGGCGATTCGGTTGATGAACATTTCACTCAATTACAACTCGATCGAAACAGTTTCAGCCGCCGGCGTGCTGTTTGACGGCACAAAACGAATCGGTGCGGGAACTCGCGCGAATCGAATTATCGGCGGAAATTCGGAAATCCCGAAAGCACTTTTTGAAAATGCAAAAAAGAACGGCGTAAAATTTATCTTCGATGCGAAAATTAAACAAATCAATCACAAAGATAACTCGGTAAAAGTTATATTTACCGATAAAACGGGCAAGAAACAACATATTTCGGGCGATAAACTTATTTGCACAATTCCGTTTTCCGTCTTGCGCAAAGTAAAATTTTCGCCTGATTTGCCGAAGGAAAAAGTCTCGGCAATCAACGAACTTGCTTATACTCAAATTACCAAAATTTACCTGCAAGCCGGTCGTTTTGAATGGGATTCGAGAAGTTTCGGTTCAAGCATTTGGACTGATACGCCGGGCGAAAGAATTTTCAACACAGCCGGCAAAAAAGGCGACAAACACGGCATTTTTACAATGTGGTTGGACGGCGAAGGTGCGAATCTGCCCGATAAAATGAGCGATAAAGACCGCCAAAGTTGGGCAAAAAACGAGTTTGAAATCGCGTTGCCGCCAATGAAAGGCTCGACCGGCAAAACGGCAACCAAATCGTGGGGAAACGATGAATTTGCGCGTGGTTCATATTCGCATTTTACACGCGGACAATTTGTTTCGCTTCAACCGAATCTGAAAACCAAAATCGGTTCAATTCATTTTGCGGGCGAACACACTGCCGAAAAATCACCCGGAATGGAAGGCGCTTTGGAATCGGCGGAACGAGTTGTCGCGGAAATTACCGCGTAAAATTATCCGCCGACGTGAACATTCGGGCGGCGTTCCGGATCGACTTCCGCCTGTCGCAAAATCTCGCGTGTAACGGGTGCGGTGTCGCCTTCGCCAAATAAAACATAGCGAATTAAATATGCAATCGGATTTCCTTCGCTCCAACCAAAATAAACGTGCGGAATCTTTCCGGTTTTATCGCGCAAGTGCATTAAAAGCGCGGCAATTGCGTTTGGAACCGCCGGCGATTCGGTTCGCAAAACTCTGTAACCTTCCACGTCATAGCCGCGAATTTTAATTTTGCCGATAAATTCCGAAGCATCGCCCAAATCAATTTCGTAAAAAATAATCGGATCGCTTGACGGAATATGATTATCGACTCGTT
This sequence comes from Acidobacteriota bacterium, assembly GCA_031430435.1. Classification (GTDB taxonomy): domain Bacteria; phylum Acidobacteriota; class Blastocatellia; order Pyrinomonadales; family Pyrinomonadaceae; genus JANNVK01. The sequence continues at coordinate 6,173 of JANPBM010000091.1, read as the reverse complement.
TTTCGTGTTCCTTAAATCTATATTCCGCGACATCGCCGACTTCACGGCGGTTCGTGACAATGCGGATTTCGCCTCGGCACATTTCGTTGACAAATTCTTGAGCCTGTTCGTCGAATTCGATCCCGTCGATTCTAACTTCGGTCGAACGCAACGCCCGCGAGATAAACGAAGCAACAATGATGCCCAGAATAAACAGAGAGGCGATTTTAATCCCGTCGGGACGTTCATAGACATTTACCAGCGTTGTGTAAATAAAAACGAACGCAATGACCGCATAACCAATCCACCATTTGTTTTTTTTACGCCACGCCGAAAGCGTTACGGCAACCGCCGCCGATGACATTAAAACCAAAACTCCGGTCGCGTAGGCTCCGGCTTGGTCTTCAACATTGGCGTTAAACCACACGGTTACAAAAAAACAAATTAAAGTAAAAACCAGAACCAACGGACGAGTTGCCCGGGCCCATTCGGGTCCCATTCCGTAACGCGGCAAATATCGCGGAACAATGTTTAATAATCCCGCCATCGCGCTTGCACCCGCAAACCACAAAATTAAAACCGTCGAAATATCGTAAATTGTCCCGAATACTTCGCCGACGCGGTCGTGCGCGATGAAAGCCAAGGCTCGCCCGTAAGCCTTTCCGCCTTCTTGAAATTCTTGCGCCGGAATTAAAACGCTGGTCATCACGCTCGTGCAAAGCAACATAAAACTCATTATTAACGCGGCGGTTAATAACATTTTTCGAGTATTTCCGATTCGATTCGGATTTTTGACCAACGGCATAACCGCCACGCCTGTTTCAAAACCCGATAATCCGAGCGCCAATTTCGGAAAAACAATCAACGCAATTCCGATAATATAGAAAATATTTCCTTTCGCCCCGTGATAGTCAAAAACCGCCTCTTTCCAATTTGTCAATAAATCGGGATGCGTAAAAACTTCGTAAAGTCCGTAAAAAACGACAATCAGGTTCAGCATCAAATAAATACCGACCAGAAAAACCGCAATGCCGATTGCTTCCTTAAACCCTTTCATGAAAACCGCTCCGAGTATTCCGATTAAAACCAGCGTAATCAAAACAGGATGGTCAAGAAAATGAAGATGTTCCAAGACAAACGGATTTTCGACAATGTGGGCAGTTGCATCGGCGGCAGAAAGCGTAATTGTGATGACAAAATCAGTTGCTACAAAGCCAAGCAAGACGAGGACAAAAAGTTTGCCTTTCCAACGCGACAGCAAGGCTTCGAGCATTGCAATCGAGCCTTCGCCTTTCGGGCTTTCCGCCGCCACACGATTATAAATCGGCAACGCCCCGAACAAGGTCAGCAAAATTAAAACAAACGTGGCAATCGGCGATAATACGCCGGCGGCGAGAAATGCAATTCCGGGTTGATAACCGAGTGTCGAAAAATAGTCGACACCTGTCAAACACATAACTTTCCACCACGAATGCTGTTCGTGCGTACGTGGTTTTTCGTATGGCGCTTCCATTTCTTTGACACCTTGCAGCAGCCAACGTTTGAAACGATTATCCGACTTTGGCGTATCTTTTTGTTCCATAAAATAAAAAAAGACCGACAAGCAAAAGCCCGGAGTCTTTGATATTGATTATTATTGCTAGTTTTCCAACTTTTTTCGGCAACGCAAAATAAGAGGCAATTTGTAATTTCTAAATTAAAACCTTAAGTGTTAAATTTTACGCTTATTTATTGATTGGTCAAGCAGGTTTGAAAAAAATGATTTTTAAAAAATAAACAGGGCGACGTCTCCCACACCGTCGCCCTTAGGTCACAAGTCCTCACCCCTCGTGACCAGATGCCCACCGGGGAGGCGGGCAAGTTCTATTATCCATATTAAAAACTTATTTGCAACTGTAAATGGAGAAATTTGAAATTATTTTTGAAATATTTTTTTTGAAATGCTTATTCTTCACCTATACTTAGAAGTTTGTTGTTCCAATTATTGGTGAAAACACCGTCAATGCTGAGTCCGCCGATAAGATAGTCTGTTTCACCGTTAAAATGTTTTAACTTAACGGCGTAATCACCGGTTGGCGCACTTGAATTTACTTCAAGTTCAAAACTCAAAACTGATAAGTCGGCGCCGAAATCATGCATAATCAGGCTTTGCGGAATCATTTTTAAGTACGGCGAGTCAAAACTAATCTCGTAATCTTTTGTATTTAAATTTTCTCCGCCGATAAATATCAAGTAGCTTTTACCCGCATTTATCGGGACGGCGATGTTTGTCAGTTGGGCGTTAAAGCCGATATAGGCTATCTCAAAAGACTTTGCGGTGAATTTCGGCTGAGTTTCAACCGGCGTGTTTTTTCCTTTCTCGACCGAAAACTCACCCAAACTTAAAACGGAAGTTTTCAGCTTTTTATTTTGAGCCAAAAGTCTGTATTTTCCCGCCGATAAACCTTCAATTCTAAAACTTCCATCTGCTTGAGTAAGGCTTCCGACAACTGTTTTACCGCTTTCCAAATCTTCCAGCCAAAGAGATAAACTGTGTTTCGTCAATAATTTACCGCTGATTGACCCGCAACAGTTTTCATTGTTTTTAATGCCGTAAAGTCCGCGAATATTCGTGATGTCGTCATCTGCCGGCGAACGTGAAATAAAACTCGGCATTCCGTAAATTCCGTTTTTGGCTTGATTGGCGTGCATCGTTGAACCGATGACAAACGAATGATCGAGTCCGAGTAAATGTCCGATTTCATGTGTCAAAGTCGATTCAAGGTCAAAAGTTCCGAAAGTTCCGTCGGTTGAAAATTGTTGATACGGATTCAAAACGATGTCGGCTTCGGTGATAAATCCTTTGCGGTTGAAAAAAACTCGTGTGCGGGCAGGGATTTCAGTCGGATTGTCGCTGAACAGCAAAAGATTTTCGGGTGTCGCGGCGATAGTGATTAAATTTACGCCGTCTCCGCTTCCGCCTTTTGCGGTGACAGATTGTTTATCGGTTAAAACCTCGACAAATTCGATGTTTGCCGCATTTTCCCAATGCCCCAAACTTCTTTTAAGCGCACCGAGAACATCTGTTTCACTCTTAAAATTCGGGTTCGATTTGGTAAGGGAATTAGAAATACCGATTTTTATCGGATTAGTTTTCCAACGTGTTTTGATGTTTTTGGCATCATCGACAAATTGCGGTGTATAGCCGAATGCGGAAAAAGACAAAACAAACGCCCACAGCCACAACAAAATGACTTTGGACGTATGAGAAGTTTTGCCTCGATATTTCATTTAACTTTCAAGTTTATCGCGTCCGACTTTTTCCAAATCAGCGTATGCCACAGTCAACAACAAAGCTGTTAAAGCGATTGTTACCAACACATAAAGAAAGGCAATTTGCTCGTAATAAAGCAAACTTGCGATTATAATTCCAACTGCAACTGCACCAATCAGTGCTTTCATTCGGCGACTTATTCCGCCGGTATTCTCAGCCATTTATTGTTTCCTCTCGTAAATTGTAAAGTTTAATCAATTATTTTTAACGGTAGATTTGCCGTTTGTTCACCTTTTTCGGGAAAATTTATTTTCGGATTCGGACGGTTTTTCGCTCGTCCGATTTGCCCGATTTCAATAATATCATATTTTTCCAGCTCGATGTCTTCAAATTGACGCAATTTAATTTTTTCAAAATCAATGTTAATCAGTTTCGTTTCATTGTTTTCGCGTCTGTAAATGATTATATTTTTCGGATTCGCGTCTTTGCTGAATCCGCCCGACATCGAAATTAAACGACTCAGCGTTAAATCTTCGCGAAACAAAAATTGCTTCGGGTTATTTACGCCGCCGATGACATAAATCGGTTCGGCTGCCTCGATCGTAATCACATCGCCGAGCTTGATAAACGGATTTGCTTCGGCTTTGCCCGAAATTAAATCCTTCACGGTCAACTTGATAAACTTTGTTTCATCGCTTGAATTTTGGTCGCAATCCAATTTCGGCGGACGCAAAATCGTGATTAAACCGCTCGCTTTTTCGGTTATTCCGCCCGCTGAAACAATAATTTCGTGAAGTTTTACGGGACGTTGAATTTTCAACCGCTGCGGTGTTCTGACAGCGCCGTAAATATAAGAAAGCGAACGATTTGAACGATCGAGAATCTTGACCGTAAGTTGCGGATTTCTCAGCAACACGGAATAAATCTTGGTGATTTCGGCGGCAATGGATTCTTCGGATTTGCAAAGAGCATAAAGCGGGTCCGCATTGTAAAACTTGGCGTTCAAAAAACCTTCGGGCGAAATTGTCCCGCGCCAATCGAATTCGGCGCTGCCGATCACATCAACTTCGATTAAATCGCCGAAATGAATCAAATCTTCGTTTTTAACGTCAATTAAATTAGTAGCTTGAACATCAGTTTGGGTTGCTTGCGGATTGTTTTTTTCTTCAATCGGAACTTGGGCAGAGACAAAATAAGTTGCAAACAGAAAAAAAACTAATAATCTTGACATTAAAATACAACTCATCATTTGTGGCTTGAACGCTTATTTTTCAGAAATTACTTTAACACGATTTTAGCCGGTATGAGCATTATTTTATTTATTCGACTCCGGTTTCGGGTTTTTTACGCTTTTTTGTCGGCTTTGATGAAACGGTAAAAGGAACTCCGAAACCTGTAAATTCCCAATTACAATTATCGCAAAGCAAGTGATAGCGAAAAAATATTGCCGACCAAAACGGAGTCGGACGATACCCGCGTCTTGTTCGATTACTTTTACATCGAGGACATTTTTGAGTTGCCATTATACTTATACCTCACAGGAGTCAGAGAAAAATTACTTTATTTACGCAGGTTTTCAATTTCCAAATTGATTTTTTCTGCGATTAAATCCGTTTCTTCGGTTCGCGCATTTTCACGGGCGAGTTGAAAAAGTACATCGCGGTAAAGCGTCATGGCTTCTTGATTATTGCCGTTAAACTTTGCTTTTTCGGCTGCTTCAATCCAATTTGCCACTTTGGTTGAAAGCATAAACTCTTTGACCGCAACCACCGAATCAATCAACTGAATCTCGTTCGGATAAAATTTCAGCGCCGATTCCAATACCGATAAGGCTTTGTTTCCCGATTCGAGTTTTTTATTCAAGTCATTGCCAACCTGTAATTCGCGCGTGTAAATTTTCGATTCGTTTGCCGCCCAAATCAACAAATGATGTTTGTGCAGTTTACGAATTTTCTCGCCGCCTTTTCGCAACGCCGGAATCCTCGGCGAACCTGCTCCAACCACGGCAAGTTCTTTATCGGCGATATCCAAATAACTGTTGCATATTTCAAAAACTTCCCAATGCGCTTCGGACAGATTGCCTAAAACGTTCGCGGCTCTCGATTTTCGCTCGATGTCTTTCAAAATTGCGTTGTTTTTCTCAAGCGTTAATTTTGCCGGATTGTTTGACTTTTGGCGGTTGGCGACGGCGTTAAAGTTTTCTTGCGCCGCAAATAATCTGATTCGGTAACGCAATAAAAGTTTTCCGCGTACCAAAACGGCGGTTACAACCACCACGCAAAAACAAATTCCGGCGAAAATAAACGAAAAATCTTCGGAATCTTCGTGTAAAACCCCTAAGACGACAAAAAAGACGGCAACCGCAAAGGCGAATGTTAAGGCAAAATAATTTGAAGCAGGAACCCAAAACGGTCGCGGTACACTTCGTTTGTCAGTCGAAACAGTTTTCACTTTAATCTGCTGAAATTTGTCGGAACGGAAAAAAACTAAACTTTTTGTAACACTTAGTATAGTCCGATTTTCAGCGGATAATGTCAAATTTGCAGGTTAAACCTTGATATAAATACGTTTACGATACAATAACCACATCAAAAATAACCAAAATAAAATATACGCCAACGCAAACATCAACGAAGCATTTACAGGCGAAGCAAGCGGCGCGAAAAACGTTTCGTAAATCCATTTTTGACCGTTCATCTTAATTCCGGCTTCGGTTGTCCATGAGATTCGCGCCAAGATTCTTGCAAATATCGCCGACGCAAAATAAAGCGCGAGTGCGTTTGTGCCGAAAATTACGAATGGTTTTATCCAATTTTTATAACCTTTGATGTCAATCAACCAATAACAAATCGCCAACGCACAAAGTCCTAATCCGCCCATAAACATTACATAAGAACTCGTCCAAAGCGGTTTGTTAATCGGAAACCAAAAGTCCCAAACC
>JANPBM010000090.1:0-94523 GCA_031430435.1 Acidobacteriota bacterium | reverse complement strand
TTGTACTTTGCTGCAACTGTTTTCGCAAACCAATTCCCGTTTGGTATAGCTGCTTATCACAGGTATCTGACAAAGTTTTGATAAATTTATTTGGTTTATTCATACCACTATTGAATCATAAAACTTGTGCTTACCTGCTTATTATGTTTTACGGGCATTGATAATTGAACTAAAAACGGTCGAAGATTGTGTCGGAATCAAATGTCGGCGGTCGCAGTTTCCGTCGGTCAAAACAAATTTATATAACCTCGGTTGGTTATCTGCATCACTTTGGCAACCAAGATGCCGACTTTGAGTTACCAAGACGACAACTTTTGCAGGTCAAGGTCGTAGTTTTGGCAACCAAGACGGCAACCTTTGTTGGTCAAGGTCGTCATTTTTGCAACCAAGACAGCAACCTTGAGTTACCGAGACAGCAATCTTTGTTGGTCAAGGTCGTCATTATTGTAACCAAGACGGCAATCTTGAGTTACTAAGATACCGAGTTTTGCAGGTCAAGGTCATCGTTTTTGCAACTAAAGTATGCGGTTGCATTAACCTAAACGCCTCGTAAACCGGGTTAAACTACCGACTTTGGCAACTCTTCCTTCATACTTTTAATCTTTTACCGCTCCTCTGTCTTTACCGAATCGCCGCAATTATTTCTTTGACTGCCTGATCTAATCCGACAAACAACGAGCGTGAAATGATGTGATGACCGATATTAAACTCTTTTATTTCGCTGATTTCCGCCACGGCGTGAACATTGCGCAGAGTTAATCCGTGTCCGGCGGCAACAATTAACCCGAATTGGGTGGCAAAGTTTGCCGACTCTCTTAACCGCCGTAACTCTTGGGCGGCTCTCATCGAACCTTCGCCGTGTGTTGCCCGTGAACCGAGCGTAAATTCCGCATATTGGGCGGTGCAAAGTTCTACCTGTTGGGCGCCGACCTTGGAACACGCTTCAATTTGGTCTTCGTCGGCATCAACAAAAATGCTCGTAAAAATACCGTGTTCGCGCAAACGTTTGACGGTTGCCCGAATAATCGAAATATTTTTGATAACGTCTAAACCGCCGGTGGTCGTAACTTCGTCCGGACTTTCCGGCACAAGCGTCACGGCATCGGGCTTGGTTTGAACCGCAACTTTGAGCATCTCTTCGTTTGCCGCCATTTCCACGTTCAGATAAGTCGTTACGCATTCCCGCAAAAGTCTGATGTCATCGTCCTGAATATGTCGGCGGTCGCCGCGAAGATGAACGGTAATGCCGTCCGCGCCTGCTTGTTCGCAGATTAAAGCGGCGGCAACAACGCTCGGTTCGATCGTTTGCCGTGCCTGTCGCACAGTGGCGATGTGGTCAATATTTACGTTTAGTTTTGCTGTCATTAGTTGGTAATCCTTGGTCTTTCGTCATTAATCTTTTGCGTCTGAGCCGCTCGTCTCGTTTTCGCTTCAGCGCTTCGTCTCACTCTCGATTCACTTTCACTTTATCATAAACGCCGCGCTTATCATTGCGTCTGATTTGGTTGACTTCGCGGAACATTCTTTGGCTGTCGCGGAAGACGCTGACCTTTGTCCCGTCGCAATGATTCCAACGCACCGCGATTTCATCCAAACGCAGTTTCGCCAGATTTGCAACATATAAAAATTCAACGTCAAAGCCGAATCGGTCAATCTGCACAACATCTAAAAGAGGTCGAAACTTGTGCATATTGAACGCTTTGAAGCCGCATTGAGTGTCCCAAAAAGGAAGTTTTACGGCAAAGCGGACGATAAAGTTAAATACCTTTCCGCCTTGTTCACGTCGCCACGATTGATGCGTACCGATCAAACTTCGGTCTAACGCCCGCGAACCGAATGTTATGTCAAACTTCCCTTCTTCAATCGGTTTAATCAGTTTCGGCAATTCATCGATCGGCGTTGATAAATCGGCATCCGAAAACAAAGCAATCTCGCCTTGCGCTTCAAGCAAACCGATTTTCACGGCGTAACCTTTACCGCGATTTTGCTCGTAACGGATAACCTTTGTCGGCACATTCGGAAATTCGGCGCAAGTTTGTTCGGCAATTTGAGCCGTGTTGTCGCCCGAACCGTCGTCAACAATAATTAACTCGGCATTAAGATTTTCGCGGAGAATATACGCAAGAATCAGGTTGAGCGAATCACCGAGCCGTTCGGACTCTTCAAACGCCGGAATTATGATAGAAAGATTGTATTTCATCGTGAAAAACTTTATGTTAAATTGTTACTGTTTATTTGTAAATTGTAAATTGTGGTATATTTCCAATGGAGTTGGCGAATGAAGAAAAGTTTTATAATAATTGCGATATTTTTGGTTGCGGTCGGGGCGATTTTGGGCGGAATTTTCGGACGTTTACCGAACAAGTTTTCGTTTGGCACAAAAGATAAGTTGACCGAAGATTTTCAAGAAGCGTTAAACGTGGTTGAGGAAAATTACGTTGACAAAACCGAAAGCGAAAAGGTTTTGGAAAGTTCCGTGCAAGGAATGCTTTACACGCTCGATCCGCATTCGCAGTTCTTTACGCAAAAAGAATTCAAAAAACTTTTTGAAGATCAATCGTCGCGTTTCTACGGAATCGGCGTTTCAATCTTAAGCCACCGCGACGGAACTTACATTCAATCGATTATCAAAGGTACGCCGGCGGAGAAAGCAGGTTTGCGGTACGGCGATAAATTTATTGAAATTGACGGTAAAGACGCGAACAAATGGGCAAGCCAAGAAGTTTCTAAAAACGTGCGCGGCGAACGCGGCTCAAACGTAAAAGTAAAAATGCAACGAGTCGGCATAGAAAAACCGCTCGAATTTGAACTTATCCGCGACGGCGTTCCGCTTCCGTCAATCCGCAATTCATTTATCCTCAAAGACGACATCGGTTATGTCGGCTTAACCGGCGGTTTTCAGGAAACAACCGCCGATGAATTGGACGAAGCGATTACTACGCTCAAAAAGCAAGGAATGAAACAGCTTATTCTTGATTTACGCGGAAATCCGGGCGGACTTTTACCGCAAGCAATCGAAGTTACGAGTCGTTTTTTGCCGCGCGGACAAGTTGTTTTATCGGTCAAAGGTCGCACCAAAGACACGACTTCAAAAGATTATCGGGCAGTCGGCGGCGGCGATGATAATGTGCCGTTGGTTGTCATGATAAACGGCAATTCGGCTTCGGCTTCGGAAATTGTCGCGGGTGCGATTCAGGATTACGGTCGCGGATTGTTGGTCGGCAGCGACAGCTTCGGCAAAGGTTTGGTGCAAAAAGTGTTTCCGTTACAGAGCGGAACAGGTTTGACGCTGACCACGCAACGCTATTACACGCCCTTCGGACGCTCGCTCCAGCGCGATTATTCGAGCGGCTCGATTTATGATTATTACACGCACGGCGAAGATAATCCGGACAAAGCGACGGAGCCGAAAGTTGAAGGCGTGCCGGTCAAAGTTGCCGGCGACCGGACATTATTCGGCGGACGCGGTGTCGAACCCGACATCAAAGCTCCGGCATTGACGGCAAATGCGTTGCGTTTCAGATTAAACGAAGCCGCATTTTTCTTTGCCCGCGAACTGACTTCGGGCAAGGTTGACGGGTTGGAAAATTATAAAACCGACAAGCAAAAATTTGAATCGATTCTGCAACCGAACGATTTTCAAATAACCGACAAACTGTTTGAAGCCTTTCGCAATTTCACAATCAAAGACAAAGAGAACGGTTTATCGGTCGAAAATATCAACAACCAATCGGATTATGCAAAATCACGTTTGCGAGAAGAACTGGCGACCGCAAATTATTCGTCCGAAGCAGGTTTGCAAGTAATTTTGGAAAACGATCCGCAGGTACTGAAAGCCGTCGAAGCGCTTCCGGAGGCGAAAAAATTGTCGGAGAGTTTTAAGAGCAGTTCGTTAATAGGCTAGATTTCACAAGGAGATTTTATGAAAAAGGCACTTCTCATATTACTTATTTGTTTGTTCGCCTCAACCGTCTTTGCAGACGAGAAGTGGACAAAAGCCGAATTTCAAAACTTTACGATTGTCGGAACAGCAAGCGATAAGCAGTTAAAACAGCTTGGAAACAAACTTGAACAATTCCGCCAAACATTGTCGGTTCTTTTGCCGAAAACTAAATTAAACTCTTCAACGCCGACAATTGTTTATGCGTTTGAATCGTTTGATGGTTTTCAATCTTATTTACCAAAAGACCGCAGAAAAAATATCGGCGGTTTTTTTAGTCCGACCCAAGAAGCCAACTACATTGTGTTGCCGTTAGAAAGTCGCGGTCGTGATGTAAACGATATAATTTATCACGAGTATTTTCATTATGTAATGAGCAAAAATCTTCGCAATGCGCCGCTTTGGTTAAACGAAGGGCTTGCCGAGTATTACAGTACTTTTGAGATAAACGACGACGGCACAAAAGTCAGACTGGGAAATCCGATTGCCCGAAGAGTTTTGGATCTTCGCAAACAATCTTTTATCCCGCTGGAAACACTTTTTGCGGTCAATCATAAATCTCCCGAATATAACGGAAAGTCTAAAACCGGCGTTTTTTATGCCGAATCTTGGGCATTGGTTCACTATTTAATCCAAGCAAATAATGGACAAAGACAAACTCAGTTCAATCAATTTGTCGGTTTGCTTTCAACCGGATTATCTGCAAAAGATGCTTTCCGACAAGTTTTTCAAACAGACTATAATCAAATTGAAAAGGAATTGAGAAACTATATCAATAAATTTAGTTTCCCCGGCGTTGAATATACCTTTAATCAAAAAGTTTCATACGAAGACACGGCGAATCTCAGCAAATTGAGTGTTGCCGAAACAAAAGTAAAACAAGGCGAGTTATTACTGCTGACCCGTAACGACGAAGAACTTGAAAAAAGAGTCGCGGAAATACTGAAATCGGACGAAACTTTTGCACCTGCCTACCGTTTGCTCGGAAAACTTCGTAACAGGCAAAAAAATTACCCCGAAGCCCGAAAGAACTTTGAAAAAGCTGTTTCGCTTGAGCCTGATAATTATCTCAACAATTATTACTTTGCAGGCGTTTTGCGTGGCGAAGGAAAAAATGATGAAGCCGTCAAACTTTACCGCGAAGCAATTCGCTTAAATCCGAACATTGCAAGACTTTATGCGTCGCTCGGAGGTTTGTATCAAAATATTTATCGTGATGCGGAAGCAATCGAAGCATATAATCAAGCCGCGAAACTTGATGCCGACAATTCGGATTATCCGTATATTTTAGGTCAATTACTTTTCAGAAGCGGAAAGCCTTTTTTGGCGGCGGTGCGTGAAACATATTTTATAAATCTCGAAGGCTGGAACAACGACACTGCGGGTTATGCCGCTTTGATTATTTATTTCGGCTATCAACGCGAAAATGTTACCGACCGTGCCGATGAAGTTCTTAAACTTGCGTTGGAAAAAGTTGATAAAGCCGAATGGGTTTATTCTGTTTTGCGGTACTTGAACAAAGAAATAACAGAAGCCGAACTGCTTGTAATTGCGGCAAACAGTCAAGATAAACAAACAGAAGCATACTGCTACATCGGTTTAAACCGGTTAATTCAAGGAAAAACTCAAGAAGCAATTACAAATCTGAATTGGGTAAAAAATAACGGCAACAAAAATTTTACGGAGTACGGTTTTGCAGTAAAAGAGCTTGAGCGGTTAAATACGCCGTCTAAATAACTCGTAAAATGAAACATTTCAGATAATAACTTTCAGGCATTCCGAGCAAAATCGGATGGTCGGTTGACTGCATTCGTTTTTCCAGCAACTGAACGCGTCTGCGGGTTTGTTCGGCGGCTTCTTCGACAACTTCCAAAAACATATCTTCGTTAAAATGGAACGAACACGAGCAAGTTATCAAAATTCCGTTTCGATTTAATAATTTCAACGCCCGCAGATTTATTTCTTTGTACCCGCGAATCGCTTGATTTATTGCCGAACGCGATTTTACGAACGCGGGCGGATCAAGCACAATCGTATCGAACTTTTGTCCGCTCAGTTCAAGTTCGCGGAGTTTATCCAACACATTTGCGGTCGTAAACTTGACGTTTTTGATGTCGTTCAACTCGGCGTTTCGTTTGCCCAGTTTCACGGCTTCGACCGAAATATCGATCGCCGTCACACTTTCGCACGTTTCCGCCATATTCAACGCAAAACCGCCGTTGAACGTAAAACAATCCAACGCTTTGCCGAACGCGTATTTTCGAGCCGCAAAATGATTCTCGCGTTGATCAAGAAAACTTCCTGTTTTTTGACCTTTCAGCAACGACACATAAAATTTTATGCCGTCTTGTTCGATGATAATTTCGTCAGGAAGTTCGCCGAATAAAATACCTTTAATTTGCTCTAAACCTTCTAATTCGCGTATTTTAACATCGTTGCGTTCAATGATTGAAATTACTTCAAAGTTCTCTCGCAAAATCTCGACAAACGTTTCTTTCAGTTTTTCCGTGCCTTGCGAAAGTGTTTGAATGACAAAATTTCCCGCGTAATTATCGATAATCAGCGACGGAATTAAATCGCCTTCGGAACTTACCAGCCGAAAGGCAGTCGTTTTTTCGTCGTTTGACCTTCGTTTTGCGGCTTCAACTATTTTCCGCGACCAAAAACCTTTGTCGATTGTTTCGTCTTTTGTGCTGACAAATCTAAGTGTAATTTCAGATTTATCGCTGAAAAAAGCCTTTCCGACAAACTTTTCCTGCTCATCAAAAACCGAAACAACCTCGCCGCCGTTCGCTTCCACACTCACAACATCGCTCCGATAAATCCATAAATGACCTTGCCGAATCCGCTTCGCGCCTTTTCCGTTGACAATCGCTTTTAACATAACCTTATATCTTATAGACTAATTTTGATTTGAGCAATGAACCTGAATTTTGACAAAGATTGATTTCTCGACTTTGCTAATCAAACGGCTGATAATATAATCATTGTTTATCATTTACCCGATATTTTATGTATAAACAGATTGGAATTTTGACCGGCGGCGGTGATGCTCCGGGATTAAATGCTGTGATTCGCGCGGTTGTCCGAACGGCAACAGGCGAATTCGGAATGAAAGTTGTCGGCATTGAAGACAGTTTCGAAGGTATTTTGGGCGAACCCAAAGTTACTAAATTAACCAAAAGAAGCGTCGGCGGAATTTTGCCGCGCGGCGGAACGATTCTCGGCACACGCAACAAAGGCAGTTTTGCCAAAATTGTTGACGGAAAATGTATTTTTCCCGAAATGCCGATTGCCGAAGCCTTGGAAAACCTCAAAAAACTTGAAATTGAAGCGTTGATAGTTGCCGGCGGCGAAGGAACTTTGGCTATTGCTCAACAGTTTCACAAACACGGTTTTCCGGTTATCGGCGTGCCGAAAACGATTGATAACGACCTTGCCGCGACCGAATTGACCTTTGGATTTATGACGGCTTGCGACATTGCGACCGAAGCTCTCGACCGGTTGCACACGACCGCCGCCTCGCACGACCGCGTGATGATTTTGGAAGTTATGGGCAGAAACACAGGTTGGATTGCCCTGCATTCGGGACTTGCGGGAAGCGCGGACGTAATTTTAATTCCCGAAATTCCGTTTTCGTTTGATTCTGTAATAGATAAAATCAAACAACGAGAAAAAGCAGGTTCGCGGTTTACCAACATCGTCATTGCCGAAGGCGCGGTCGAAGTCGGCACGCAACCGATATTTCTTGACCCCGAAGCCTTGCGACTCGGCGGAGTCGGAAGCCATCTGCGGCGGCGAATCGAATCCGAAACGGGAAAAGAATCAAGATGCGTAGTTTTGGGACATCTGCAACGCGGCGGAAGTCCGAATGCTTTTGACCGAATGTTGGGGACAAATTTCGGGGCGTGCGCCGTCAGAGCCTTGGCAAACGGACAAACCGGCAAGATGGTCGCGTTAAAAGCGAACGAAGTTATCACAGTTCCGCTTGCAGACGCGATTGCAAACCTAAAAACTGTTAGTATAGAAGGACAACTTGTTCGCACCGCCCGCGACATCGGTATTTCGTTTGCCGCTCCGAATGAAGCGAAGTTATAAATCAGCAGATAGTTGCAGAAAGCAGTTGCAGTTGGCAACTCCGTTATTAACTTCTGATATAAAAAAATAAGTCAGTTCTGCACGATGCAGTTTGCGGTTTGCAACTAAACTGCCTGCTGCCGATGCTTACTGCCACTAAAAAAATGGAAGCAGTCAGAAAAAAAGTCCAAACAGAATTAGTCGAACTCGAAAACGAATTACGTTTTACGTTGCCTAAAGAAATACAAAAAGCCCGTGAATTTGGTGATTTAAAAGAAAATGCCGAATACAAAGCAGCTTTGGAACGTCAAAAAATGGTGCAAGCCAGACTCGTCCAACTAAGTTCACGATTAGCCGAACTGGATTCGTTTAACCTTGCCGATATTCCGACCGACCGAGCGGCTTACGGTTCGACACTTGTGCTTTACGACCTTGACCGCGACGAAAAAGTAACTTATAAATTGGTTACATCCGAAGAAAGCGACCCCGAAAAAGGATTGATTTCAACGGTTTCGCCAATCGGTCAAGGCTTAATGAACAAAGAAGAAGGCGATGAAGTGCGCATCAAAACGCCGAACGGTTGGAGAAATTTCGAGGTTCGCCGATTAACCACGATTCACGAACAAGGAGAATAAGAAAGTCCTTTGTCTTTTGTCCTTTGTCCTGTGGGACTTCGGATTTTGAGACTTGAGATTTATTAAAATGTTTGGAGCAAGCATCGGACGCGGAGCAATGCGAATCATCAATTCGATGGTTCGCGGTCTTGCGTCTGCGGGTGTCAGCCCGAATTTATTGACGGCAATCGGCGTAACAATTAACGTTTTTTGCGGTATTCTATTTGGTTTCGGCGAATTTTTCTATGCGGGAATCGTTTTAATCGTGGCTAATTTGTTTGATATGCTTGACGGGAACGTTGCTCGTTTGACCGGAAATACAACTAAATTCGGAGCCTTTTTAGATTCGTCGTTAGACAGACTTTCGGATATGGTTGTGTTCTTAGGCATAATGTTTTTCTATGCCTCAAACCGACCGCAACATTCGATGATCAACGTTTTTCTGTGCGGAGTCGGTTGGATCGGTTCCGTTATGGTCAGTTACACAACCGCCAAAAGCGAGGGTTTCGGCATCAAAGCAAACGTCGGTTTTTTGCAACGTCCCGAAAGAATCGTGCTTTTTATCATCGGCGCATTATCGACTTGGGACTGGAGTTCAAACTTCTTTTTATTTAACCGAATGCCGCAAGTGCTGTGGGTTTTGGCAATCGGCTCGATGTGGACGTTTATTCACCGAATGTTTTTTGTTTGGAAAGAATTAAGGAAGCAAGAAAATGATTAGTTGGCTGCAAAGTTTGTGGGCAGGTTTAACGCTGAACGGAGTTTTACTCGGTATCGGTCTGTTTTTGTTTTCTTTTACAATCAGTTTTGCCGCCATCGGAATTGTCATGGTTAAAATTCCGCCAAACTATTTCAGTTCGCATTACGAACGCGATTTTCTGCCGAACAGTCCGTTTTTGGTGCGTTGGGGAGCGGTCATCATAAAAAATGTTTTCGGTGTGTTTTTAGTTTTATTGGGAATTCTTTTATCGCTTCCGGGGATTCCGGGACAAGGAATTTTGACGATTTTACTCGGTTTGATTATGATCGATGTTCCGGGCAAACGCCCGCTTGAAGCGCGAATTATCAAACGTCCGACAGTTTTGAACGCGATCAACAAACTTCGGGCAAAATATAATAAACCTTCACTTATTTTAGATTAAAAAAAATGGGTCTCTTCAGCATATTCAGAAAAAAAAAGAAGATTGATAATCGTGAACATTTAACCCTTAACGGCAGAATCACGGACGGCACAATCACGGAATGTGAAACGTTGGAAGAAGGCGAAGTCGCGTATTATGTGTATTGCGTGCAAGGCGCGGACTTTGAATCATCCGAGTTTTTGACCGAAGAAATGTTGAAAGACGGCGTAAAATATGCACCGGGAGCAAAAGTCGGCGTTCGCTACGACCCGCGAAACCATGGAAATTCGATATTAGTTTGATGCCGTTAGTATGAACGATTCAGTTGAAGAACTTTGGCAAGATGAAAAACGCAATCGGCGGAAAATAGTTTTGTGCATAGTTTCAATCGCTTTTTTCGCTTTATTTTTGTTCACAACTTTGTCGTTTTGGATTACGCAACCGTTATTTTCGACCTCGCAAAATCCGCCAACTGTTTCAATAAATCCCGACAAATTAAAACTTCACGTTGAGAAATTATCAAACGACTTTTACCCGCGAAACTTTACAAACACGGCAAATCTAAACAAAACCGCAAATTATATCAAAGCCGAGTTTGAAAAATCGGGCGGAAAAGTTTCCGTGCAAACATTCCAAGTCAAAGGCGAAACGTATCAAAACATAATCGCAATTTTTGGCGATGAAGCAAGTGAAAGAATCGTCATCGGCGGACATTATGATTCGGCATTTGATACTCGCGGTGCGGACGATAATGCTTCGGGCGTGGCAGGTTTAATCGAACTTGCACATCTTTTAGGCAAACAAAAACCGGCGAAACAAATTGAATTGGTTGCGTATAGTTTGGAAGAACCGCCGTTTTTTGCAACCGAGCAAATGGGCAGTTACATCCACGCTAAATCGTTGAAAGATAAAGATGTTAAGGTTAGCTTGATGATTTCGTTGGAGATGGTCGGTTATTTTTCCGATGAACCGAACAGTCAAAACTTCCCCGTATCAGTTTTAAGTTTATTTTATCCGAATCGCGGAAATTTCGCGGTAATCATCGGCGATTTCACCAATATTTTCACAACGCGAAACTTAAAATTTGCGATGACCCGCGATGTCCCGATTTACTCGGCAAATGTGCCGACTTTCGTCAACGGCGTTGATTTCAGCGACCATCGAAACTATTGGAATTTCGGCTATAACGCCGTAATGATTACAGATACGGCATTTTATCGGAACTTTAATTATCACACAAAAAACGATACAGCCGAGAAATTAGATTATCAAAAAATGGCGAAAATTGTTGAAGGCATTTATAAATTTATCGAATTTCGGAATTGATTGCTTTTGCATAAATCGCGTTTCGGTTCGATAATCAGTTTGTTATGAAACTAAAAAATCTTTCATTTATTTTGCTTATTTTGCTGAATATACATTTTATATTCGGACAAACCGTTACACCGACTCCGACCGCTACGCCTGAAAATCAAACGGACGACGAAATTATCAGAGTTGAAACAAATTTGGTAAGTTTTCCGGTCAGCGTTTCGGCTAAAGACGGCAAGTTTATCCAAAATTTGAAAAAGGAAGATTTTAAGGTTTTTGAAAACGGTATAGAGCAGCAAATCGAGTATTTTTCTCCGGTTGACGAAGCGTTTACCGTTGTTTTATTGATAGACCGAAGTGATTCGGTTGCCCCGATTATTGACGATGTGAAGAAAGCCGCGATTGCTTTTGTTGACCAACTTCGCCCGAACGATCGTGCCGTCGGAATTGCTTTTGACCGCAAAACATATATTTTGAATACAAAAGTTCGCGACCGTGAAACCTTAAAAAGTTCGATTCAAAATATGACGACCGGAGCCGGAACTCATTTACATTCAACAATTGAAGGTGTTATCAATCGTATTTTCAGAGGTTTGAAAGGTCGCAAAGCCTTGATAATTTTCACCGACGGACAAGAGGCTTGGAGTTGGGATCAACCGAAAGGAGCAATTCCGCAGTTTACCGCAAATACAAATATGCAAGCCGCCGAAGAAACCGGCACGCAAATTTATTCGATTCAATTTGACTCTGATTTTCGCTCGAAAGAGGGCGATAAATTTATGAAAGATATTCCCGCAAAAACCGGCGGAATATTTTTCAGAGCCGATAAATTAAAAGATTTCAACAAAGTTTTCGGACAAATTGCCGATGAATTACGCTTTCAGTACAGCATCGGTTATTACCCGAAAAACGAGCCGAAAGCGGGTGAACGCCGACAAATCAAAGTTACGGTTAATCAACCGAACACAACCACTCGCACTAAAACAGAATATATTTTTGCCAAATAAGCAACAAGTAAAAAGGTTTACGAAGCGCAAAATCTCGTAAACCTTTTTAAGCCGCAACATCAATTTTGTTTCAAAGTAATAATATGATTATCGGCTTTATTGAAAGAATCAAACAAATTTTTTATTGCCGGATAAGCCGCCGCCGGAAAGAGAATGTTATTTCTGCCGCCGAAAAATAAATTTCGCTTGTAAAATAAATTTCGCCTGTCTTTATCAACTTTAATATCAAAAGTGAGCGAAGCTATTTTATCGGAATCGAAAAGTCCGCCGGGCGAATCGGCATTGTCTAAACTGAATCCGACGGGAAGTTCGATTGAAACATCGTCGTCTTCGGACCAAGGGAAATTGAAGTAAATCGGATACGTTCGCGTTGCCGAGGTAAATCGCGGTTTCTCGCCGTATTCAAAAAAGCCGGGTTGCAAAAACAAACGTTTGCCGGTTTTTTGCGCGTAGTTCGGAATTTTCACCTTGTATTTATAAACAAACGGCTTGGTCGAATCACTGATATTTTCGATTGAAATATCCGATAATTCTGCCGTACTCATTCTTTCTTTGACCTCGCTTTTCAACGTTTCTTCGCGTTTTGCCGGCGAATCGTCATAATTATTCGACTTATATTGAGCCGCAAAATGCCCCGAATACTCGATTCTGACCTCGCCTTCGAGCGTTCCGTCCGCCAAAAGTTTGAATTTCCCCGTTCGCTTTGCCTTTGATTTATCGTAATCAGTCAAAGGCAGTTTGGTGGTGATGTAATCTTTTGTGCCGAGTAAAAATGCGGTTTGATTTTCTTCGTACCAAGATAAACTGCCAAGTTCGACAAACGGATTTCCCGGCTTGAAATACTGCCAATCGGCTCCGATGCTGATGTTTTTACCGTTCAAAAGCACTTCAAAATCTTTTCCGAGTTTTAGATCGCCCAAAGGATTCTTGGTTCGCACGGCAACACCCGCAGGATGAACAAATGAACTGTGCGCGTGTTTGGCAGTAAAAAATATCTCGCTCCGATTTCCCGCAAAAATCAAACGCGCTTCAAAACCTGCCGCGACTGCCAACGAAGCAAACACGGCATTGATTTCAAATTCGCGTCCTTGCCGTTTTTTCAAAGTATCCGAAGGCGAATCATTCAATTTTATTTTCGACTTTTCATCGGCGGTCAGACTTGTCTCGAATGTCAGGTTTTTTAACTTTGTTCGACAAAAGTCATAGATTCTTCTGAGTTTATCGTTATCGTCCGTTGCGTTTCCGAGAATTTCCGGCAACACTTTTTTGATGTCTCCGCCGGGTTTCAACGAGTCTTTAATTTCATACGCCTCCGCCAATATACCGCCCGCATTTGCCCAATATGTTTTAGCATCAAATTTGCTCTCAAACGAGTAAAAAACAAATGTCCACGCCCTGACTTCATCTTCGGGCGGCATATTCGGTTCTTCTTTGGTCGCCGGCACATTGACCATTGTTGCTTTGTAATAGCCGCCTTTATCTTTCACAAGACTGACATTTTTCATATTGAACGAAAGTGTAAAAGTGCTGCGGGTGTCGGTCGGCTTAAAATAATAAGTCATATCTTGAATCGGCAAATCACGCTGAAAAATCAATCGCATATTACCCGCGCCGCCTTCATCCAAAACTTCGCGGTAACGATATTCAAAAATCACGCCTGTTTCGATTCCGGCAACGGCAAACGATTTTGCCTTGATTTTCGCGCCTTGTACTTTAATAATATCGCGTTCAAAAATATCTTCTTTTTTTAATTCCACAATCGAGCCGTCGGGTTTGACGACACGGGCATAAACATCTTTGACTTTATAGCCGTTGCGATAAGGAATATCAATTTTGCTGAACTTTTCCCTGCCGCGTTCCGTGAAAATTTTGACGCGAATATAATGTTTGAGCGATAAACCTTCGCCGCTGTCGTCAACTTTGACTTCCCAAAACATTGCTTCGGCATCGGCATCGGCTTCAACTTTTGGCGTTTTTTGCACTATTTCTTCAGGCGTAAGAGGTCGCCAATCGTTGTCGCCCGCAAATACGGTAACAGCAAATAATAACGACACGCAAAACAATTTGAGCAGTAAATTAAGTTTCATTTTAATCATAAAAACTTCCTTATATTTTATTTTTGTTAAAAGTCAGTAAGATATTACATCAACAGTTTTGAATATTACAACAATTTTTTGCCGGATTGACTAAACGCTCGAAAATTGAGATAAATAAAGCGATGAAAAAATTTAACTCGATAAAAAGCATTATTATTTTGAAAGGCAACGGCTAGAAGTCGAGACGAAAAATCTTGCTTGCGCCGTGTGTCCTTAATCGAAATGATTAAGGCTTTTTTATTTTTTCTTTACACGGATAAAACCGATAAAAATTCTTTCTTATCCCGTTTATCCTTTTTATCCCTGTAAAACTTTCTTACTTGTTGTAAAATTACATTTGAAATTATGAGCGAACCTTTAGAACTGAAAAAAACCGTTAATTTACCGAAAACCGACTTTTCGCAGAAAGCGAATCTCGGACAATCTGAGCCTGCGCGTTTGAAAAAATGGACTGAAAATAAACTTTACGAAACTATTCAAGCATCGCGTAAAGACAAGCAAAAGTTCATCTTACACGATGGTCCGCCATACGCGAACGCCGACATTCACATCGGTACGGCACTCAATAAAATTTTGAAAGATTTTGTCGTGAAATCGCGGACGATGATGGGATTTCAGTCGCCGTATGTTCCGGGTTATGATTGTCACGGTTTGCCGATCGAGAATTACGTCGAGCGAAAATTGAAGGAAAAAGGAAAAAATAAAGAAGAAATTCCGACCAATACTTTCCGCAAAATCTGCCGCGACCACGCTTCGACCGCGATGAATAATCAAACGCGAGATTTTCAACGACTCGGAATTTTGGGCGAATGGAACACGCCGTATTTAACAATGTCGCACGAATACGAGGCGGAAACTGCGCGATTATTCGGCAAATTTATCGAACGCGGCTATGTTTATCGCGGGGCGAGACCGGTTTATTGGGACGTTTACGATCAAACCGCGCTCGCCGAAGCCGAAGTTGAATATGCAGACGTTGTTTCAGCCTCGGTTTATGTAAAATTCCCGCTCAAATCAGACGCTAAGTTGATTGATTCAGCACTTGACGGGAAAAATGTGAAGTTTGTTATTTGGACAACAACGCCTTGGACATTGCCCGCGAACTTGGGAATTTCGGTTAATCCGAATTTCGATTATTCGGCGGTTGAGGTTGGTGATGAAGTTTATGTTATCGCCACTGAATTGGTCAAAGAAGTTGCGGAAAAGTGTGGTTTTGACGGAAGCAAAGAACTTGCAAAATTTAAAGGAAATATTCTCGACAAACTGGTTTGCAAACACGCTTGGCTCGAACGCGATTCGCTCGTAATGTGCGGCGAACACGTTACTTTGGGAGATAATTCGCAAGGCGATGACGAGCAAAAATCAGACAAATTTGCCGGAACAGGCTTGGTTCACACAGCTCCGGGACACGGAACGGACGACTTTTATATTTCGCAACGCTACGGTTTGCAAACGTATTGTCCGGTTGATAACGGCGGAAAATTTACAGCGGAAGTCGAACATTTTGCGGGTGAATTTGTCTTTAAGGCGAACCCTAAAATTGTCGAATTTATGCGTGAATCGGGCGTGTTATTGTATGCCGAAGATTACTCGCATCGCTATCCGCACGGTTGGCGTTCGCACAAACCGGTTATTTTCAGAGCAACTCCGCAATGGTTTATTTCAATGGATAACAGCGGTGATAAATCGTTGCGTTCGCAGTCTTTACGCGAAGTTGCGACAACCAAATGGCATCCGAATTGGGGCGAAGGACGAATGGCGAATATGCTCAAAGGTCGTCCCGATTGGTGCGTTTCGCGGCAGAGAGTTTGGGGCGTTCCGATTGTCGCGTTTCATTGCGTTGATTGCGAAAACGTGGTGATTGACGCAAAAATCGTCTATCACGTTGCCGATATTTTTGCCAAAGAAACGGCTGATGCGTGGTATAACCGCGAAGCATCGGAACTTTTGCCCGAAGGTTACAAATGCGAAAAATGTTCGTCGGCAAATTTCCGCAAAGAGACCGATATTTTGGACGTTTGGTTTGATTCGGGTTCGAGTTGCGTGGCGGTTTTGGAAACTCGCGGCGAGACGTTGAGCTTCCCTGCCGATGTTTACCTTGAAGGCGGCGACCAATATCGCGGTTGGTTTAATTCATCTTTGATGTGCGGGATTGCGGCACACGATCAATCGCCGTATAAGCAAGTAATTACGCACGGTTGGGTTGTGGACGGCGAAGGTCGCAAGCAATCGAAGTCGCTCGGCAACGTTACATCACCGAATGAAATCGTCAAACAAAGCGGCGCAGAGATTTTACGTTTGTGGGCGGCGGCGGTTGATTACACCGAAGATATGCGTTGTTCAAAAGAGATTCTGGATCGCGTAACAGACGCTTACCGCAAGTTTCGCAACACTTTACGTTATGCGTTAGGTAATATTGACGGCTTTAATCCAAATACCGATTCGGTTGAAGATTTACTTGAGATTGACCGTTGGGCGTTGGCAAGTTTGCAGAACGTGACGGCGAAAGTTGTTAAAGGTTACGAAACTTATGACTTTCAAACGGTTTATTCGACCATTTACAATTTCTGTACCGTTACGCTTTCGGCACGATATTTCGACATCATCAAAGACCGTTTGTATATCTCCGCGCCAAAATCTCATCAACGGCGTTCGGCTCAAACCGTGTTGTATCGAATTGTCAATGATTTGTCCTTATTGATGGCTCCGATTTTGGCATTTACGGCTGACGAAGCATTTGAAAACTTGCCGAATCAAAGTTCAGCATCTGTTCATTTGGCGGAATTCCCGCAAGTTGAAAGTGATTTGGACTTACATTTGCTCGATACTTGGGAAAAAATCTTTGCCATCCGCGATAACGTTTTGAAACAGCTTGAAGTGGCGAGAACAGAGAAACTAATCGGTTCGGGTTTGGAAGCAAAGGTCAGACTTTCGGTCGATGACGAGAATTTTGAGTTTCTCACGCCGTATCGTTTCGACTTGCGATATATTTTTATTGTTTCAAACGTCGAATTATTCGAATCCGATTCGCCGAATATCGAAATCACGAAAGCCGAGGGGCAGAAATGCGAACGTTGCTGGAACTATTCGCACAATGTCGGCGTAAGTGAACGGTATCCGACGGCTTGTGAACGTTGTGTGGAAGCGTTGAATGAGATTGAGAGGTGATTTATGGTGAAACTTTCAACTAAAAAAGTTACAAAACTAAGTAATAAACGAACTTATAAAACAGGGAAAAATGATATGGGATTAGTTTATGCGGAAATTGAACTGACCAACGGCGGCGATGCGTATATGTTTCGTCAAGGAATGATTGAGGAAAGCGAAATCAAACAAGTAATGGAAACGGCTTTAGTTGATAGCGGTGCGTATATGCTGACGATAAATAACGATGTCAAAAATCAGCTTAATTTACCGTTAATTGAAAAACAATTTGCAACGCTTGCCGATGAAACACAGGTCGAAATTGACGTTGTCGGACCTGTTGAGGTTCGTTTCGAGAATCGGCGGACAACTTGCAACGCCGTTATTTTACCAAACGCCGGCGAAGTTTTGCTCGGAGCAATCCCGATGGAAGATATGGACGTTTTGATTCATCCGCGTGAAGAAAAATTAGTCGTCAACCCGAAACATCCGTACGTTGCAAACAAATATCTGAAATAAATCGATGTTTACTAAAAATAATATAACTTGGAAATTGGCGTATCTTTTCGCGGCGTTTTGTGTATTCCTGTTTGACCAAGTATCAAAGGCTTGGGCGATTCGGCAACTGCGTTTTACGGGCGAACGTGAAATAATTTCGGGCATTTTGAACTTTGTATATGCAGAAAATACGGGTGTTGCTTTCAGTCAACTGCAAGACGGCGGAAATTGGGGACGTTTCGGACTTTCGGCAGTCGCCTTACTTGCGGCGGTGTTTGTCTTATATTATTTTTGGAAAGTTCCGCGTTCGCAAGATAAACTACTCGGCGGTTTAGCGTTATTATTGTCGGGAATTTTAGGTAACTTTACCGACCGCATCAGACTCGGATTTGTAATCGATTGGATTCAATTTCATTACAACGATTGGTATTACCCCGTTTTCAACATCGCGGATTCGGCTATCTGCATCGGAGCGGCATTTTTGATCTGGGATTTGTTTTTTAGTAAGAAGCCGGAAGAAAGTAGTCAGAAGAAAGTAGAAGAAAGTTAGTAGTTAGAAGTCCGTAGTCAGTAATAGTCGGCAATTTCTTCCTACTTATTTCTAACTACTTTCTATTCACTACTCAAGAAAGCTATGTTTGCAAAATCATTTGAAGATGTTGTTGTTTGGCAAAAAGCACACGCCTTTGTATTGAGTATTTATCGTCTGTCAGAGAATTTCCCGAAACACGAACTGTTTGGACTTACTTCGCAACTTCGTCGGGCAGCAGTTTCAGTTCCTGCGAACTTTGCCGAAGGCTTTCGGAAAACAGGTAAAGCCGATAAACTCCGATTTTATAACATTGCACAAGGTTCGCTTGAAGAATGCCGTTATTATTTGATTCTGGTAAATGATTTAAACTACGGCAACACGGATAATTTAAAACTTGACGCGGAAGAAATAAGCAAAATGTTGACCGCGTATATGAAGGCAATTTCTGACAGTAGGCAGTAGCAAGTAGCCGGAAATAAGTAGAAAGCCGTGTGCTTCTTCTACTGTCTTCCGGCTACTTGCTACTCGCTACTTAAAAACAATATGTTTCCTGAACTAATAAATATCTTCGGTTTTCCGATTCATACCTACGGCGTAATGCTTGCGTTCGGCATAATGTGCGCATTATTTGCGGCGCAACGGCTGGCGCGAAACGACGGAATTCAAAGCGACCGTGTTTTTGATCTTGGTTTGTGGACAATTATCGGTGGTTTGCTGGGTTCAAAACTGTTGATGATTTTTACCGATGAAAACTTTCGCGGTAATCTTTGGAATCTTGTTTCATTGGACTTTCTGCGTTCGGGCGGAGTCTTTTACGGCGGTTTGATAGGCGGTTTTTTCACACTTTTATTCTTAATCAGATATTACAAACTTTCTTTTTGGAAGGTTGCGGACGCATTTGCTCCCGGAGTTGCTTTAGGGCAATTCTTCGGACGACAAGGTTGTAACGCCGCAGGTTGTTGTTGGGGAAAAGCAACGGATATGCCGTGGGGCGTTCATTTCAGCGAACTCGGACACGAAATGACGGGCGTTCCGATCTATCGTGAAGACGGCGGAAATCTTTATCTTCATCCTGTACAGCTTTATGAATCAATTGCGATGCTGATTGTTTTCATCACATTGTTTTTTCTACACAAACGCAAAAAGTTCGACGGACAAATTTTGATTATCTATATGATTTGTTATCCGTTGATACGTTTTACAATCGAGTTTTTCCGCGATGATCCGCGTGGAGATTTGTTCGGATTGACAACGCTGACAAATTTATCCACTTCGCAAATCATCAGTTTGATTGTTGCGATAAGTTCAGTTGTGTTTTTGTATTTCAGATTGAATAAAAAGCCGTCGGAAAGCAGTCAGTAGTCGGCAGAAGGTTAAACCGACACTATTATTAAATTATTATGAATCAAATAACGCAGGAAGAGCAAAATAATGTCTTAAAAGATTGTTCCGAACGTTTGGATAAACTCGGAATTCCTTATATGTTGACAGGTTCAATGGCTTTGATTCATTACGCGCAGCCTCGCACAACAACCGATATTGATATTATTATTGAATTAACTTCAGACGATGTCGAAAATTTTATAAAAGAATTTGAGCCGGATTATTATGTTCCCCAATCAAGAATTAAAGATGCAATTTATCGAAATCGGATGTTTAATTTACTTAATCAGCAAACAATTATCAAAATTGATTGCGTTATTCGTAAAGACGATGAATTCAATTTGCTCGCATTTTCACGTCGTCGACAAGTAAAATATACCGATTATTTTGATGTTTGGATTATTAACAAAGACGATTTAATTTTATCTAAATTAAATTGGGCAAAAATATCGCGTTCCGAAATGCAAATGCGTGATGTCGCAAATCTTTTGCGTAACGGTTACGATGTTGATTATGTAAATAAATGGGCAGACAAACTTGGTGTCAGCGATATGTTGGCAGAGTGTTTTGTTTTATTGGAGAAAAACTATGTTGATGGATACGACTCGTGAAATTGAAGAGTTGCAAAACGAATTATGGATGAAAAAAACTCCGCAGGAACGCGCGAGATTTGCATCAGGTATGTTTGCTTCCGCGCGACGTGTAATTATTGCCTCTCTGCCGCCAAATCTAACCGACAAAGAATTCAAACAACAACTTTACTATCGAACTTACGGCGAACATCTGCCCGAAGATTTTTTTGATAAAGATGCCGGATAAAAATTAAACATAACCCGTTCAGAGTACAAACTTCAGTTTGATATTTACGCTTTAGCGCAGAGTTTATACAGCTAAAACTATTTGCTCGCAAAAGTTATCGAGATAAATCTTGAACTCTGAACGCAATAATTAAAAAGTTAATTAAATAAATGAGGAAACTTTTATTCAAAAGTTCCGATAATTATTATAACTTGTGGCAAATACTGCCGGACTTTCAGGTTTTATAAAAAAGCCGCGCAAAGTAAAGATGTGATTTCACGCTTTCTTTGGGCGTGTTTTTGCATTTTAATAAAACCTTCAAAAGATTAGCCGGTTTGCTTACAGGTTTAACGAACCAAGGGAATAAATAATGAGCATACAAAAAACATCCACGTTTAATACTGATACCGTAACCAACAATCAAACCAATTTACCTGCCCGAAAAGAGAAAGGTAATCAACCGCAAGTCAATTTTTCAAGTCAAAATAAAAGTGTCGGAAACAATCTTCCGTTAGAAGACACTTATAACTCGAAACTTGGAATTGCAACACCCAACAAATTAGCGGATTTTAATTTACCGGCTGATAAAAAAGATAAACTTGTCGCGCAAGTACAATCTGAAGTTAGATATCCGAATACCGGTGCAAGTAAAATGATGCCGATAATTGCTCCGCGAGACGTAAAAAATGCCGAAGCGATTGCAAAAATTTATGGAGTTCCTGCCATAAACAATGTGGGTACTCCTACTTTCTTTGTTCCAAACACAGAAGCAGGCGGAAAAAAAGCATCCGGAATTTTGCAAGATATGCTTGATAAAGGATTTAGTTTTTCGGGTCAATCATTTGAAGGAGCAAGCAAAGAATTTTTAAAAGGTTTCAAAGATGCAAGCGGTGAAGCCCTGCTTAATCGAGTAATAAGTCTCGGACTTATGGCAAGCGGCGTGCCGAGAGGCGGAAGCGGCGGAATTTCAACCCGATCGCCCATAGCCAACCGAGGATTAGTAACCAATAACAATGCTAAACGAAGTACTTTTCCTAATTTGCCGAAGACAACACAGACCGGACCGAAAAATACTGTTACAGGCGCAATGACTGCCGGTAATGCCGGAGTCGGAAGATTTACTCCTAACACGCAAATACCGTCAGACACTGTAAACAGAACCGATTACACAAAACAAGGAAGGCTTGATACTCCGATAAATAACCGTCAAGGACCTTATCCTAATGTTACTCCGAAAGTTGAAGTAACCGATTCCGGACGCGCAAGTTTGGAAAGAATGTTCCGCAGTCAATCTGCCGACAGAACTAACGCTTCGGCTTCGACTGCCAATACAAATTCGGTCAAATCAGCCGATACTTTTGAAATCAGATTTCCGGTAGAAGCAACCGTAAACGGTAAAAAAGAAAATTTAACATTTGTATTCAATGCTTCGGCGATTGAACATTACGAAACTAAAACCGGCGGAAAAGGAGTTAAGTTTATTAACCCCAACACATGGGCAATAGATTCAAAAGGTTCGCCAATCGGCATCGGCAAAACGGATAAAGATTTAGTTGCCGTAGGAAACAAAGAATCGACTAAAGCATACGGAAAGGTTATGTCTTATTTTAGAGACAAAGGATTTTCAGAAGTATGGATAAGCGAAAGAGAAAGATCGCCTAACGGAAATCAAAGTCTTAAAACAGGTTCTCGTCCCGACGTAGTTTTTGTTTTGAAAAAATAAATCGGACAAATTATAAAATCAGTATACTGTAATCCGAAAGAAATCATCAAAATCGGACACGCTTTTTTTTAATCGAAAGAGCGTGTTCGACATTTTTTTATTCGGTGTTGAAACATTTTGCCGGAAACCGGTAATATCAATTTTAAAATAAAGACGGATAATGAATCAATTTACCGTTGTTTTAAGAATGAAATTCAACTTGATTACACAATGTTTTTGACACTTTATTTAATTATTTACTTTGGCGCGACTTTTTTAGCTATATGCTTTTTGTAATCCGAAAGTTTCTTTTTCCCGACGGCTTGGAGTTCATTGGAATCCCTCCCGAATTGGGCTTCGACTGAGGTCGTGGCGCCGATTGTTCGTTCGTGAAATTCATTTTCTTTTTTATTGGTTAAATCACGAACTGTATCCAACTCTGTTTCAAGCCGGAAACGCCGTGTTTGCAACTCTTCCATTTCATCTTTGACAATTTGTAAGGCGGCAACTTCGTAAAGCGGATTTACGGATCGATAGTTTTCGACTGTTTTTAATCCGGCAAAAACCTCAAGGTCGGATTGTAGTATATTTTGCGGTAATTTTTTAACTGCTTTTTGTGCCATTAGGTTTATTCTCCTTTCTGAATTAAGGTTAATAGGAAGTTTTTGTTCAATTGAATGTTAGAAGCGAACAAAAACGCACAGGTCTTCTTCGAGCAAGAATACAGTTAAAGTATACCTGTTTTAATATATTGTCAATGCTTTTGCGGCAAACGTCGATAAATAAATTTAACGTCCGAATTATTTCAAATTTAACCTCGATAAGTAAATGCCGAGTACGCGTAACGCTTTGAAACATTTAACTTGCCGAGGTTAATCGACACTAATCGGCAATATACAAATTTAATATAAACGTTTGTCGATAACTGTTAAAGTTGCTTACGTTTTAAGTTATTGTGCGGGTTTTTGCTTTATTGCCAAAGCATTTTAACAACAAACTAAGCAAATTTAATATACTTTCTGAAATTTATAATGTATTGACAAACATTTATTAAATAACAACACACATTTATTAAATAACGATACACATTTATAACGTAATTATTAACAATAACAAGATAACAATACACATTTATAACGTAATTATTAACAATAACAAGATAACGATGCACATTTATAACATAACAAAGCATCACCACAAACAAATATGGACGCACAACAAACAAATGATGCCGTACAACTTTATACGGCAAGCGAAGAAGACGTAAATAAACGACTCGATGCCTTTTTGACGGCAAACAATGAAGGTTGGTCACGCACTCGGATTCAAAAATTGATTGAAAACGGCGATTGCACAATTAACGGCAAAGTTGCCAAAAGCAATCATAAATTGCGGTTAAACGAAATAATCGAAGTTGAATTATCCGAAGCACTCGATACGCCGATTGAGCCGGAAGATATTCCGATTGATGTTGTTTTTGAAGACGATGATATTCTCGTGGTCAACAAAAATGCGGGCTTGGTCGTGCATACGGGAGCAGGTGTGTATGCGGGAACGTTATCAAACGCCGTTGCCTTTCATTGCAAATTGCTGACACCCGAATACGGCATAAATTATCGTTTCGGCATTGTTCACAGATTAGATAAACTGACTTCAGGGCTGATTGTGGTGGCAAAAAACATTGTCTCGCACGAAAATTTGAGCGAACAATTCCGCGAACGCGAAGTATTCAAAAGCTATTTGGCATTAGTTCACGGCAATATGAAAGAAGACAAAGGCAAAGTCGAACAACCGATTGCCCGCGACCGCAATAATCGTACTAAAATGACGATTGCGGATCACGGCAGATATGCTCTGTCATTGTACAAAGTCCGCGAACGATTCGATAACTTTACCTTGCTTGACGTACAGATTAAAACAGGTCGCACACATCAAATCCGTGTTCATCTTGCCAGCCTTCGCCACGGCGTTGTCGGCGATGAAGCGTATAATAACGGACGCGACCGAATGATTCAAAACGTTAATATCAAAGCACGGATTCCCGCGTTGAAACGTTTCTTTCTCCACGCCGAACAATTGCAATTCAAACATCCGAAATCGGGCGAATTGATGAAATTCCAACAAGATATTCCGCAAGATTTGCAAGATTTTTTATCGCTGATTAAGAATTCGGGCAGTATGTAAAAAAAGCGGAAAACGAAAAGCGGGAAATGGAAAGTTAAGCCTTAAGTAAGTCAACAAACTGTAAAGTAAGTTGGCTTATTTATTTGCAAAAATATGGTGCCGAACAAGAATTATATTGCAAAAATAAGTACCGGAAAGTACAACATACTTTAATTTGTTAATAATCTTTGACATTATTTAGGCTGAAGTTTATCGACAAGCTAAAGCGTTTTGTACTTTTGCGAAATGATTCATTTCAAATTAAGTTTTTTTGTATTTTGAAATACTTAAACTATCGAGTTAAATGGTTTTAATTCATCATCTGATGTTACGCAAACCGGTTTTAGTCGCCGGCGGCGATAAATACAATAGCGTCGGGTAAAGCGAATGATAATGAGCGACACCCGACGACCGATTAGTACCGAACTTCGACACCGGAAATGTCGAACCAACGTTTAATTAACCGCCGCTCAGTTTATTACTCACTTTCAGCGAGCAAATATGTTGCTTATTTCAACGTCGGGTTTGATTCGTTTCACTCATTGCACCCGACGCTATTAACTTTGTCGCCGCCGGCGACCTTAGAAATCAGTTTTGCGTAACATCAGTTATCATTTAGCATTCACAATTTATCATTGCCTGTTTATGTTTTACTTTTTTCTGAAATACTTTGACTTCTCCGCTTTTTTTCAACTACAAACCGACTCGCACAATATCATGCAGCCGCAATAGTCCGACACATTTATTATTTTCAACCACCGGCAGCACCGATATTTGCGAAGTGCGATTTTCCATCAGTTGCAAAGCGTGATACGCAAGCATATCGGGCGTAACTTTAACGGGATTTGCCGTCATCATTGTTTCGGCGGTAAGTCCGGTAAAGTCTTGATTGTTTTCGATTGCCCGACGAAGATCGCCATCGGTAACAATGCCGATAAGTTTGCCGTCCGAATCAATCACATTGACCGCGCCGAGCGAATTTTTCGAGATAGATTTAACCACATCCAACCAATTTGCATCCAACAGAACGTTCGGACTGTCGTGCATTAAATCCGCAACTTTCAAGGTTAAACGTTTACCTAATCTGCCTGCCGGATGATTTGCCGCGAAGTCGTCTTCGGTTTGATTTTTAAGCGCCGAAAGCGTCATTGCAAGTGCGTCGCCAATCGCCAAAGCCACAGTTGTCGAAGCAGTCGGGGCGAGATTATGCGGACAAAGCTCTTTATCGACCGAAGCGTTCAAAACAACCTCCGATTGTCGCGCCAGCGTTGAATTAAGATTACCGACAATCGAAATTATCTTGACTTGACGTTGTTTTATGCTTGGCAGAACGGCAAGCAGTTCGTCCGTTTCACCGCTGTTTGAAAGTGCAATGACTACATCGCCTTTCACAATCACGCCCAGACTGCCATGCAAAGCGTCGGACGAATGAACAAAAATTGCAACGGTTCCCGTGCCGGTCATTGTGTCGGCAATCTTGTTGGCGATAATCGCAGATTTACCGACACCCGTAACAACAACTTTTCCCGCACAGTTAAGCAAAAGATTGACGGCATTTTCAACCGAAACTTTGTCTAAAATATCCGCCGTATGATTGATTGCAACGGCTTCCAGTTTTAATAATTCAATAACTTGTTTATAAGAATTGTCCACAGTTAAATGATCCTTTGTTTTTTGTCTTTAATTTGTTTTCGTCTCGCCGTCTCTCTGTTTCACAACCTTATCGACTTTGTTGCTTTGTTGTCTCTAAGCAGGTCAGCAGCAGTTTTCCGACATTTTGAAATGCCTGAACTGCCAAGTTATAAAAGATTTTAATTCATCATTCATCATTCACAACTTATCATTACTCGCTTATTTCGTATAAATATCCAAAACAATCTGCCATTTACCGTTGTGATACTTCCAGATTTCCACA
The DNA here is from genome assembly GCA_031430435.1 of Acidobacteriota bacterium. Lineage (GTDB taxonomy): Bacteria > Acidobacteriota > Blastocatellia > Pyrinomonadales > Pyrinomonadaceae > JANNVK01. Next base: position 68,222 of record JANPBM010000090.1, on the reverse strand, counting down.
AAACTTCCCTTTTCCTTATCACTTTCATATTTGCCGTAAGTATAAGCAAGATTTTTTATGTCAAAAGTAAATTTCGGTTGCAAAGAAAGTTCTTTTGCGGCGTTTTTAAGTTCTTTATCGGCAAGTTTTTTTCCGATTATCGGCAATTTGCCTTCACGCAACACGCGCACATTATCCGCCAGGTTATTTTTATAAAGTTTATTGTAAATTGTCGCGGAATTTGAACGATCGAAGACGCGACTTTGTTCAAGGAATTCAAAAAACTTCGGCGGTTTACTTTCCGATGTTTCTTTGGGTGAAAGCCGGTCAGTTTCAACCGGTTGCGACTTATTGTGCGAGATTCCGATGTCCAAAATTACTTTAAACTTGCCGTTAATTTGTTTTTGCCACAACGTCGCGTATTGCCCGAAAGCCGTCGGTTTATCGCTTTTGCCTTGCGCGCGAAGTTCCCGGTCGCCCGTTGTGTAACCAAGTCTTCCATCGGACGAAATATCGGCAAAAGTCGGATTCCGCACAAGCAACGCGGGCGAATCATCTTTAGCTTTCCAATACTCTTTGGCGTTTGTCGCAGTCGGTTGCAAGAGAATTCCGTCGTCGGCTGAATACTCCAAAAAGCCTTGCTTCATTCCCTTTTCGGCGGTAAATTTCGCAAACGCTTTTTCGGTGTTGACCAAATTTTCTAAATCGGTTTGAGCAAACGAAAGGCTTGCAAAGCAAAACGCGCAAAGTAAAAAATAAAAAGTTCGGAATAAATATGTTTTCATAGCAGATATTTTACGCGCTTTACAAAATAAATTGTTTTTTATAATGACTCGGCAAAAAACTTATTGCCGTAATTATTGGTTTTTACCTTTTACTTTTCACTTCTTAAACAGATAAAAAATGTTACGCGGTTTAGCGGTTTACTTTACAGTTTTGTAAACCTAAATTTAACTGCCGATTAAAAGCAATTATTTACTTATTGTTTTTAATTATTACTTGTTATTTAACCTCGATTAAGTCGGCTTGATAAATTTTTCCGTTGATATTGAGCGTAAATCTGAGCGGCAAACGTCGGGTGTCGTTACTCAACCAAAGTCTTGGATTATATTGGTTAATCTGAGCTTCACCGGTCGTAACAGCGACAACTAAAGCCGAAATTTTCTTTCCCGAAAACTCGATTATTTCGTTATTCAACGGACGAACCGAGAAAATTTCCGCTTGATCGCCGATAAAAACCGCAACTCGCGTATCATTGACCGGATTTGCCGAATTTTTCGATTGCTTCAGATTTATCGACCGAATCGCATACGCCACCGACAATAAATCATGTGTCCCGATCGGAATTTCAATTTGATTTGCAAACCCGCGAATCTGATCGAAACTGATTTGTCGATTAAATTTGGCAAACAACCCGCCGAACTTTGTTTCCGAACGATACGGCACCAACGATTCGGGATTGACCGTCGAATTCATCAATTCAATGCCGTTAAACGAAAGCGTCAGCGATAAACTGTCGCGACTGTTGATGATTTTGCGTTCCTTTGCCGACAACGTAATTTTGCCGAACGGTTGTTTGTTCGCTGTTACGTTAAACGTCAAACTCTCGCCCAATCGAAACGGTAAATCAGCCGAAAGCGGTTGATTTTCCTTAATCGGAAGCGGTGTCGGAGTCGGTCGCGGTGTTTTTATGACAGTCGGAGTCGGTGTCGGTTGCGGTTGCGGAACTTCAATATCGGGCGTTGCAGGCAAAATAATTTGCGAACTTGCAATCTGACAACGAAAAATTCCTTTCGCCGTTTTGAAATTTACAATCAACGGCAATCGGCGTTCGTCATTTGAAAAAGTAACCTGTAAATCCGTGATTCCGTTTTCGGTAAAATACGCGCTTTGAACGCTCGAAATAAAAGTCTCGAATTCGCCGATTTCAGTTTTCGCTCTGCTTTTACCGATATTTTGCAACAGTACCGCATAATTATTTTCGCCGTCTTGAAGCGTAAAACTTCCGCTGCCGTTCAAAAATCCGGCTTGATAAATCGCGGTTATCAAATCAAAACTCGCGGTCGGTTTCAAGATAAAATTTTGCGTTTTTTCACCGCTTGAGATTCCGCTGTTCGTTATTTTTTTGATATACAAAGGCAAACCTGTTTCGTTTGCGGCAAAAATTGTCCGCGATTCATCGATCGGATAAATCACCTGCGCAAGCCCGGTTGTTTTGAAAACCGAACGAATTTCAACCGCGTTGACACCTTCTAATTTACCGCGTGAAACAACATAAATTTCACCGTACCCAACGTCTCTAAACTTATTAAAATCAACCTTGTACGTCAGTTTTTCGCCGATCGAGAATCGCTTCGCAGACGAAATTTCTTGAGCAAAAGCCGTAACCTGCCAACCATAAAAAGCCAACAATAAAAAACTTGTTTGTAAGGAAATTTGTTTGATTTTTTTCATCATTTTATTTCTGCGAGAACTTTTTCCACCGCTTCAATTCTGTTTTTCGCTTGCAAAATCGGTCTGCCGATAACTAAATAATCCGAACCTGCCGCAACAGCTTCGTTTGGAGTCATTACACGCTTTTGATCATCCGAAGTTGCAAAAGTTGGTCGAATACCGGGCGTAACGATTAAAAAATTGTCGATATTTTCACGAATCAGACGAACTTCGCACGGCGACGCAACCACACCGTCAAGGCTGTATTTTGCAACAAGTTTTGCCAAATTCAAAACCTGTGCGGAGGTTTCGTTAAAAATTCCGACCTCACGCAAAGTTTCATTGTTTGAACTTGTCAAAACCGTAACGCCGATAATTTTCGGTTGCGTCAAATTATCTTTTTCGCAAACTTCGCGAACTTCATCAACTGTTTTCCGCAACATTTCTCCGCCGCCGATTGCGTGAACATTAAACATCCAAACGCCGAGTTTGGCGGCTTCAACCGATGCTTTTGCAACCGTATTCGGAATATCGTGAAACTTTAAATCAAGAAAAACTTTAATATCTTGCTCAACAAGTTCACGAACAAAAGATGCGCCGAACGCGGTAAAAAGTTGCAAACCGATTTTGAACGCACCGACCGAATCTTTTAATTCCGCCACAATTTCGCGTGCTTTATTTGCGGTTTTTACGTCTAATGCAACAATGATTTTTTCCTTCATAAATTGGAACCGACGGCTTCGTCTAAATGATTAAAACCTCGTTCTTTCAATAGTTTAGCCAAACCGCAATTTATATTTTTCGCAAATGAAACACCTTCATATACGAAACCTGTGTAACCTTGTAACAACGATGCGCCCGCACAAATCTTCGCAAAAGCATCGTGTTCATCGAAAATTCCGCCGACACCGATTATCGGCAACTTCCCTTTTGAATGTTTGTAAATTGTTGAAATAACTTCGGTTGAACACTTTGTCAAAGGTTTTCCGCTCAAACCGCCGTTGCCAAAATTATCGACGTTTTCCGTCAATAAATTTTGCCGTGAAACAGTCGTATTTGCAGCGATAATTCCCGCTAAATTTTGCCTGAAACAAATATCGACGATTGCCTCGATTTCGGCTTCGGATAAATCGGGAGCGATTTTTACGAGCAACGGAATGTTCTTTAAGTTGTGTGCTTGCAATGTTTTGAGCAGTTCTTCCAAACTTTCGGCTTTTTGCAATTCTCGTAAATTCGGCGTGTTCGGGCTGGAAACATTGACCGCCACATAATCTGCAACTTCGCACGCAAGCGTAAAACTTTGCAGATAATTTTCAATCGCGGCATCGTTCGGCACATCTTTGTTTTTACCGATATTCACGCCTAAAACGCAATCGGGACGAGATTTTTTTAATCTTTCAACTACAGATTTTGTACCTTCGTTATTAAAACCTGCCCGATTTATTAACGCTAAATCTTTTGGCAGACGAAACAAACGCGGCTTTTCGTTTCCTTTTTGTGCGTAAAATGTTGTTGTTCCGACTTCGATAAAACCGAATCCCAACGCCGAAAGCTGATTGGCAACAACCGCATTTTTATCGAAACCGGCGGCAATCCCGAACGGCTTTCTGAACGTCAAACCGAATCTTTTCAGTTCGCCGAATTCGTTACATTCAAACCGTTTAGCAATTTTATTTTGTAAAAACACGGACGATAAACCGTATCGCAAAGCGTTGATGCCGAGTTCGTGTGCCGTTTCGGTCGGCAATTTGAAAAGTATCGGGCGAATTAGATTTTTGTAGATTAGCATTAGAACGAAATATTTTCGTAAAGTTCTTTTAGCGGTAGCTCGACATTTATTGCCGTAAGTTGCAAAACAGCGTCAAGTCCTTGAATTACAACGCTTTGCCACGAATTATCAGGTTGGCGTGAAAAATGTTCAACCAACGGTTTGTCTTGCGAAATCAACACATAATCGGTTAAAGATTTTATGTAATTCGTGTAACGAAGAAATTTCTCGCCGCGGTCGTAATGTTGCGTTGAAGGCGATAATACTTCAAAAATTATTGTCGGATTCAACAAAACATCACCCTTTTTGTCGTGATATTTCGGCTCTCCGCAAACAATTGCCAAATCGGGATACGCATAAAGTCCTTTATTATTGGTGGCAATTTTCATATTCGGCGAAAAACCCCGAGCAAGGTTTTCCGCGAAGCTGACCACCAATATTTGCGTATAAACTAAAACAAATTCTACTGTGCCGCAGGCTTTCGCCTGCCATCACATAAACTTGCCCGTCAAGATATTCGTGGCGGATTTCAGACGCACGTTCCAGTTCAAGATATTCGGCAACTGAAATTGTCGGATATGTTTTTGCTAAAGCCATGATTGAATTTTATCTCTTAACTTTGAACTTGTCATCTTATTTTGTTACGATTTTAACGAAATGACAGAAGCAAATTTAGTTGAAAAAAATCGAATAATGAATAGTGCAAGTATGAAACGTGCGATGTCGCGGCTTGCCTCGGAAATTGTTGAAAATAATCACGGTGCGGAAAATTTATATTTGGTAGGAATTCGTCGTCGCGGAGTTCCTCTGGCTGAAACTTTAGTCAAGAATATCACCGCATTAGAAGGTATTGCCCCGGTTTTCGGCGTTATTGACATCACACTTTATCGCGATGATCTATCAACGGTCGGAACAAATCCGATTGTTAATCGAACTGAATTGGACGTTGACATTGAAGGAAAAAACATTATTTTGGTTGACGATGTGCTTTACACGGGACGCACAATCCGTGCCGCGATGGATCAACTGATGGATTTCGGTCGCCCGAATAAAGTCCAACTCGCGGTTTTGGTAGATCGCGGCAAAGAACATCGCGAATTACCGATTCAAGCAGATTTTGTCGGCAAAATGCTTTCAACCAAAAAGAGCGAGATAATAAAAGTTATGCTCAAAGAATTTGACGGTGTTGAAGCAGTCGGGATTTTTGAAAGACCATGAAGTTTGAAATTGTCAGTGAAATTTCAAACATCGAAACGATTGCAGAAGGTTCGTCAATCCGCGTTTTACAACTTTTAAGAAAACGTTACGGTCGCGGTCGTTGGCGAAAAAAGAAAGGAATCGCTACAATAAAACTTGAAGACGGAACTTATCGGTTGGCGGAAATTCATTGGTATGAAGCACACGGAATCGGCAGAAAAGAGGAGAAAATAAAATTCCCTTTTTTGGACTAACTTATATGAAAATTGATACAAATTTTGTCGTCTGTTTAAATAATATCGGTTACGATGTTTCGTTGGAAGTTGGCAAACTTTACCGGTTTATTCCCGACGATGAAGCCGAAAAACTCGGTTGTATGCGGGTAATTGACGAAGACGGTGAAGATTATTTGTATGATGCGAAGATGTTTTGTCCGATCCAAGTTCCGCCGATTGTCTCCGAAACTCTGTTGGCAATCAATCGCTAATTTTTTGTAAGCAAGGTTAATTTCCTTGCTTTTTTTTATAATCAAAAATGGAAAAACCATTCAAACGCAAAGATTTACTGGGAATTCGTAATCTATCAGCCGACGAAATTATCGGCATTTTAGACACGGCGGAAACTTTCAGCGAAATAAATAATCGCGAAATCAAAAAAGTTCCGACACTTCGCGGCAAGACCGTCATCAATCTTTTTTTTGAAAATTCCACTCGCACACGCACGAGTTTTGAACTCGCCGCTAAACGTCTTTCAGCCGATGCCGTAAATATTTCCGTCTCAACTTCGAGCGTCACAAAAGGTGAAACTTTAATTGATACGGCGTTGAATCTTGATGCAATGTCGCCCGATTGCATTGTTGTCCGACACGGTTCCGCCGGCGTTCCGCATCAGTTAGCCAAACATTCAAAAGCCGCCATCATCAACGCGGGCGACGGGGCGAACGAACACCCGACGCAAGCCTTGCTCGATGCAATGACAATCCGCGAACGCAAAGGCGAAATCTCGGGCTTAAATGTGGCAATAATCGGCGATATTCTGCATTCCAGAGTCGCCCGCTCAAACATTCATTTGCTCACAAAACTCGGTGCAAAAATCCGCGTTGCGGGACCTAAACCGCTTGTTCCGCCTGACTTTAAGCATTTGGTCGAGAAAGATTTGGTTGTGGTTGATCACATTGAAGAAGCTATCGAAGGTGCCGATGTGGTGATGATTTTGCGGATTCAGCAAGAACGCCAAGATTCCGCGTTTTTCCCGACTCTGCGAGAATACGCGATTCATTACGGCTTAACCGAAAAACGGCTCGATTTGGCAAAACCCGACGCAATCGTGCTTCATCCCGGACCGATGAATCGCGGAATCGAAATTTCGTCCGAAGTCGCCGACGGTTCTCGAAGTTTAATTTTAGACCAAGTAAAATACGGCGTTGCGGTCAGAATGGCAGTTTTGTATTTGGCAACGGGCGGAATGCCAAGTAAAAAGTAATTTCTTTCAATTTTATCTTTATTAGTGTATATTTATGTGTATGATGTTTGAATGGGATTTGGAAAAAGCTAACATTAACTTGCTAAGGCATTCGATTTCGTTTGAAGAAGCAAAATTAGCTTTTGATGATCCTAATTTGGTTGACTCAGTTGACGAATCTCATTCAGATGAAGAGTTACGATTCAATTTAATCGGATTAATACCCAAAGGTTTAATTTTCGTGGTATTTGCCGAAAGAGAAGATAATGTAATTCGAATCATTTCTGCCAGAAAAGCAACAAAATTTGAGGAAAACATTTATGCGGAATAATAAAGAAATTATCGTAGAAGTTACTGAAGAACAACATAATCAACAACTTGCCGAAGGTTTATTGAAAGATGAGATATTGTCGGTTGGAAAACATACTTTCAAACGCGGAGGATTTCATCAACGTCATCTGAATTTTAAGTCGAAAGAAACCAAAACACGCATCAACATTTGTATAGACGGCGACATTCTCCAACATTTTCGCAGTCGAGCCGAAAATCCGAATGCCGCTCCGTATCAAACGCAAATCAACGCCGAACTTCGGGCAATTATGGAAAAAGATTTGGCGAATAATGCTCCGTTGCAAAATAATGTTGAAGATATTACCAAAAATAAAGAGTTTGTGCGGGCGGTTGCCGAACAGCTTAAGGAACTTTTGGCGGCTTAAAATATCGTTTGAATAAATGGAAAACATTGAAACTACAACGCTTTATCGCCCGACAGGAAAGAACGAACTCGCTTTAATCGAAGCAAGCGGTTATACAAAATTTCCGCCTCGTTTGCCTGAACAGCCGATTTTTTATCCTGTTTTGAACAAAGAATACGCAACGCAAATCGCACGAGATTGGAACGCAAAATATAACGCGGATAAACTCGGTTATGTAACAAAGTTTGAAGTCAGAAGCGATTATTTAGCCGGTTTTGAAATTCAAGTTGTCGGAAGTTCAATCTGCCAAGAATATTGGATTCCGGCGGAAGATGTTGCGAAGTTCAACGAAAACATTGTCGGGAAAATTGAAGTTATTTCGGAGTTTAGAGGTGAATAAATTGAATAATTATGGTGTTACAATTTATTTGAAAAACAATGATAAAACTGATTTAATCCACATTTTAGACATAATTGGAGAAACAGGAAAAAAGGCAACTTGGAAAATATCTTACCTTGATTGTTTAGGAGAAAGTTCTGATAAGCTACACAACTTTTCAGACAATCATATACTAATTTCTGGATCAAAACTTTTTCAACTCTTCTCTGAAATTTACCAAACAATTGAAGGTGAGTTTGTAGCTTTTGAATCAAATAATACTAAAAGTTTCCTAACAATTCGGGCTATTGACGGAAGTGAATTTGATATAGAAGCCATTGATACTGAAATTTTGGAACGTATTCGTAAGTCATTTGCTAATGTGAAAGATTTAATTTACTAAACATGAAACTTTTAATCACAAACGGACATTTAATTGACCCAAGTTGCGGTCAGAACAGCGGAAAGAACGTGCTGATAGAAAACGGTCGCGTCATTGATTGGCTCGCGTTTTCCGACAGCGTTCCCGAAGGCTGCGAGATTTTTGATGCGACGGGTTTAATCGTTGCACCTGGATTTATTGACCTTCACGTTCATCTGCGCGAACCCGGACAAGAGCATAAGGAAACGATTGCGAGCGGTTGTGCGGCGGCGGTCGCGGGCGGTTGGACGAGCGTTTGTCCGATGCCGAACACCAATCCGATTAACGATAATGCGGCGATAACTCGGTATATGATCGAGCAGTCAAAACTCGCAGGATTTGCGAATGTCTTTCCTGTCGGTGCAATTACCAAAGGTTCGAGCGGAACGGAATTAGCCGAAATGGGCGAGATGAAAGCCGCCGGAGCGGTTGCCGTTTCCGATGACGGACGACCTGTGCCGAATGCCGGAATGATGCGTCGGGCGATGGAATATGCGAAAGATTTTGATTTGCCCGTAGTCGATCATTGCGAAGATAAATCGCTTTCGCACGGCGGCGTAATGCACGAAGGAAAAATGTCTTTGCTGCTCGGTTTGAAAGGAATGCCTGCACTCGCCGAAGATTTGGACGCGGTTCGAGACATTTTGCTCGCCAAAGAAACAGGTTCGCACGCCCACATCGCACATATTTCGACCAAAGGTGCGATTGAAGCTGTCCGTCGGGCGAAAAATGAAGGAATAAATGTTACTTGCGAAGTTACGCCGCATCATTTTTGTCTGACCGATAAAGCCGTCGAAGGTTACGATACTAATACAAAAATGTCGCCGCCGTTGCGTTCCGAAGAACACTTGGAAGCGATTTTGGAAGGCATAAAAGACGGCACGATTGACGCGATTGCGACCGACCACGCACCGCATCACGCGGACGAAAAACAGCTTGAATACGACAAAGCTCCGTTTGGAATTACAGGTTTAGAAACTGCGGTCGGCTTGGCGTTCGACAAATTAGTTCACACGGGAATTATTGATTTAACACGACTTATCGAATTATGTTCGACAAATCCGGCACGAATTTTCCACATTCCCAATCGCGGAAATTTGCAAAAAGGCTCGGTTGCAGACATCACAATTCTTGATCCGAATTTGGTTTGGACATACAGAAACGCGGAGTCGAAATCTAAGTCAAAAAACTCGCCATTTGATAATCTGGAATTTCGCGGTGCGGCGGTTGCGACGATTGTCGGCGGGAAAATTGTTTATAAAAGATGATGCGCAAATCTGCTTTTTCACGCTAAACCAAACAGGAATTGGTTTGCGAAAAAGTACAACATATTTTAGTTTGTTGCGGTGCTTAACTTGCTTCAAGCTAAAGTTTATTCCACAAGCTGAAGCGTGTCGTACTTTCGCAAACCAATTCTTTTGGGGTATAAAATAAATCGGAGAATAAAAATTATGTTAAAAAATCTGTCAATCATTACGTTTATCTTGTTAATTTCAACCGTTGCTTTTGCCCAAAACAAAAGCACCTACACAAGTCTCGCGGCAAAATGTAAAGCGACCAAACAATCAAGTGACGATGGCTACGTCGGAATTTGCGAAGGTGTCGGCGGTTTCAAACTCGAAGTTTCCGAAGGCGATTTACGGCAAAATATTCAAGTAATTTCGCCGACTAAAAAGAAATTCGACTTAGGACTTTGGAGTATTTACAGCGGATTTTCAAGCGTTGGAGAAAAAGCCGAATGGCGAGTAAAAGGAACAGTTCCGACGGCGTTGATCGTCCGTTTTAATGTGTCCGATGCCGAAGATTCGAGCAAAATAACGTCGTATTTGATGGTTGCAAAAGTTTCAAAAACTTCGGCTTGCGTGGTTGATGTAGTAATGCCGGGCAAAACTCAAAATGCCGAAGCGCAAAAAATTGCCGATAAAGCCTTGACAATGGCTTGCAGAAAGTCTGAGTAATTGTAAAAACAAGCCCGCGAATCACGCGAATCTGCACGAATCCAACCGGTTTATCGGCAAGTATTCGCGTTAATTAGTGTTATTCGCGGGCAATATTCTTTTTCCGAATAGGACAAAATAAAACATCGTGACTGTCCCGAACAATCGCGGTGTTTTATATTTCGAGTTGTGCCGGTTGCCTACTTTACAACTCGAATTTTCATAAACGCATAAAATTGAAAGTAACAACTTAAAAATGCGGTCAGCATTAACATCGTCATTGGTGCGTATTTAAACGAACTCGGTAAAATCACGCCCAGACTTTGGTTAAAAATTATTCCCGCAAACAATCCGAACGCCGCAATCAAACTGCGACCGAACATCCAATTTGTAAACGTTTCGCGTTCCGTTTTTAACCAATACGGCAGAATCATAACGCTTGAAAGGGCGATTCCGATCAGCAAATTATCGAGGCTTAAAACTCCGAATGTCCGCCCGAATTCAAGTGCGAGGAAAAATAAAACAAACGTTGTATCTATTGTGTTATTGGTTGTATGTGTGCGTGTTTGTGTTTTTGTCTGCGTCAAAATGTTCATTTTTCCTCGCTTTACAATTAAATTATTTTTGTTTCGAGCCGCTGAATTGCGTGTATGCGACGCGGAATAATTCCGACAATGCTTTTGCTGTTTCGGGCGTTAAATTTTTGTCGGCTCTCAAATGAGCTTCCACAATTTCCGGCGTTGCTTCGTGCGGATAATAAACCACCGCTTCGACACCTGCCGAATCGCCTTGTTTTTTCATCACTCGATCGACCGGCATATCAAGCCACGAAGTAAGCCGCGCAATATTGTCGGCATCGGGTTTGCCTGTTCCGTTTTCAATCCGCGAAAGCGTTGAGGCGGAAACATTTGTAACGTCCGCCACGTCTCGCAAACTCAAACTAAGTTCTTCTCGGCGGCGTTTAATTGCCCGTCCGAGTTCTTGTGTATTTATCAAACTTTCATTTTTATATGACATAAGTTTACTCCTTATAATGTGCAAATCCGTTGCACAAACCTAATTTCTGTTTCAAACATAACACACGCGAAATTTATTTGCAACACCGCGTTTCACACTTGCAACTAAAAAATTTAAGTGATACGATGTTTCACAGATGAGACTTAATTGATTCATCTTTTGGAGGAAATACAAAATGACAGCAGTTGCAGAATTAAAAATTACGGATGAAAAGCGTGAAAAAAGAGCGATGTCAATTTCGGCGATGGGTTTAGTAAACCGCGTTGGCAGTCGTTTTCAGGTTTCCACGCCTTCGCTTCGCGGCAAACAAACAAATTACGAAGTTTGGCGCAACGACAGCGGGAAAATTCGTTGTAACTGCTTGGAGTTTGAAGAAAATACCGTTACGGACGCAGGCTTTCGTTGCGAACATATTCTCGCCGTCAAGTTTGCCTTGGCAACGCAGAATTCCGAACCGGTTACAAAACAAACAAAAAGCGAAACTGAGTCAAGTGTGTCCAAACTTGGCGAACAGAAGTCCGACGAGGTTCAATCGAATGTTTCGACAACCGGACAAGTTGAAATGCAAACGATTGACACCAAATCACTTACGAACACAAAAGGAGAAAATAAGACAATGAAGAACTATAACGAAACGTCGTTTATTACAGCCGAAGAAGCAGCAATTATTGAAAGATCAAGCAACGTGGTGCCGATGAATTTTGTCGGTACGCTCCGTAATTTGCGTCAAAATGTTGACCCGCATTTAGTCAAAAAACGTGAAGGTTGGCGTGATCGCAACGGAAATGTTCACACGGTTGATTATGTTGAATGGCACACGGTCGCCGATATTTTGGACGAAAATTGTCCTAATTGGTCGCACACGGTCAAAGATATTCGGCAAATCGGCAACATTGTGACGGTCATCGTGGCAATTACGGTTGACGGCGTAACCCGCGAAGGTTTGGGAACAGGTTTGGCTGAATCGGAAATGGGAATCAAAAAAGCCGAACACGATGCGTTGAAACGGGCGGCGGTTAAATTCGGAATTGCCCGCGAACTTTACAAAAAAGAATCGGATGTAATCGAACGCGAAGGCTCGATTCCGCCAAATAACGACGGCGGAAACTTTCCTGCCAACCCGATTGCGAAAAGCCTTTCGGATTTGGTAACGGCAAAACAACTCGGGATGATTCGGGCAATTTCACGCGAAATCGGCATCGACGCGGACGAAGAATGTCAGACAGTTTTGAGTTGCAAAACCGATGAATTATCGAAAAAAGCCGCGTCGTCGTTAATCGCGCATTTGCAAGTGCTGCAAAATCAACACGAGCCGAATGTGATGCCGATGCGAATGGCAAGCTAGGGAGAACGGCAAAAGTTTAAGCGGATTTCCCCGACTTTTGCCGTTCTCATTTAAAAACTCACTCCTCAGAAAAAAGGATTTTGAGTTGCGAACGTCGTCTTGCAGATACCGCTATATCGCCTGACATCTCACTCGCAACTCATTTTCCTCACCAAACTTATTTTAATTTAACATTTCAACTGCATCGTGTTATATTTATTTAAAACCCCAAAAAAATTTAGGATTACAAGCGTCTAAGTTTTACAATAAATAAGTCTAGGAGAAAAAAAATGGCAGGAAAATACGAATTAAAACTTTCGGCAAACGGAAAATATCACTTCAACCTTAAAGCAGGAAACGGACAAGTTATTTTGTCATCGGAATTGTATGAATCAAAACCGGCTGCGCTTAACGGCATTGAATCAATCAAAAAGAATTCGGGCGATGAAAAACGTTACGACCGCAGAAAATCGGCAAAAGGCGAACCTTATTTCATTTTGAAAGCCGGAAACGGTCAGGAAATCGGACGCAGCGAAATGTATTCGGGCGATGCCGCGATGGAAAACGGAATCGCATCCGTTACCAAAAACGGTCCCGACGGCGGATTAAACGACACAACTGTTTAAGACATTTCAACTTTTATTTAAAGTAAAAAGGAAAATAACCTTCGCGGATATTTTCCTTTTTTTCTCGACCGCAACCGGTTTTCAGCTTTTCACTTCCGCAATATTTCCGTCAACGTCAAAAACTTCGACACTTTCCGCATAGTCTTTCGCTTGCTCCAAAATCGTTTCGGCATCGCCGACAATGACAATCGCAATGCTGTCAACATTGACATATTCGCGGGCAACTCGTTGGATTTCATCAAGCGTTACGGCGTTGATATTATCTCGATACGTTTGCAAATAATCTTGCGGCAAACCGTTAAGTTCTTGCGAAACAATCTGATTCGTCAAACCTTCCTGCGTTTCGCCGCGAAGCGGAAACACGCCGGTCAAATAACTTTGGGCATCGGCAAGTTCTTCGTTGGTCGCTTTTTCGTCGCGGATTCGGTTTAATTCATAGAAAAATTCTTTCAGCGAATCGCCCGTAACTTCGTTTCTAACTTCGGCGGTGGCTTCAAACGAACCGCTCAAACGCCGTGCGTCAAACCCCGAATATGCACCGTAAGTATAGCCTTTATCTTCCCGAATATTCATAAACAACCGCGACGACGCGCCTGCGCCCAAAATTTGATTCATGACGACACACGGAAAATAATCTTGGTGTGTACGGTTGATGGCAACGTTGCCGATAATGATATTCGATTGAGCGGAATCCGGGCGATTAACGACTGAAAGCGTTCGTATTTTTCGCGTTGGCGGGACGGTAAACTCATTATTTACAACACTTCCCTGTTTCCACTCACCGAAAAGTTTATTTATTTCGGGCAAAAGTTTGTCGCTTTCTACATCGCCGACCACAAATAGTGTCGCGTTATTCGCCGTAAATTTTGCACCGTGAAACGCCAATAACTTTTCGCGTGTAATCGCCTCGATATTTTCGGGCGTGGGCGACGTAACGCTGTACGGATGTTCGCCGTAAAGAATTTTGTTGACTCGTTCGCCGGCAAGAAAGGCGGCATCCGAACGACTGAATTTCAAACCTTCAATCGTATTTTGTTTGTTTAATTCTAATTCTTCCGGCGGAAAATTAGGACGCAAAACAATGTCCGACATAAACGACAAAACATCGTAACTGTATGCAGATAAAGATGATGCGGAAACGATTGTGTTGTCGGAACTCGAAGCGGCATAAAGTGATGCGCCTATTTTATCGATTGCTTCGGCAAGCTGTTTGCTGGTGTGCGTTGTCGTTCCTTCTTTTAACATCGCCGAAGTCATTGAAGTCAAACCACGCAGATCGTCGTTGATTTCGCCGAACTTAAACGCCAGTCGAAAACTGACCAGCGGAAGTTTTTTGTCTTCAAACACAATAACTTTTAAGCCGTTTGCAAGCACGGTTTCAGTCGGTTTCGGAATAGAAAACGGTTTTGGCGCGAGTGGCGCAGGTGGTTTTTTGCGAAAATCTTCGTTCATAAAAAAGTAGTCGATAGTCAGTATTCAGTATTCAGTAAAAAAGATTATCTTTTACCTTTGTCGGTTTTTAGTTTTTAGCAGTCGGAATAATATCGAGTTCCGAGCGGTTTTCCGTGTTTAAGTATTTGTGAACAGCAGACTTAATCTCTTCCGCCGTAACTTGCAAATAGTTTTCCAGTTCAGTGTTGACGAGTTCGGGTTCGTTGTCGTACAACGCATATTCGGCGATTTGTTTGGCGCGGCTGATGCTTGATTGACGTTGACGAATTTCATCGTTGATAAGTTGATTGCGAAGTTTTTCCATCTCGTCCGCACTCACGCCGGTGATTGAAAGTTCGTTAATTTCGTCGAAAATAACTTGGCGAATATGTTTCACGTCTTGTTCGGGTTTCGGAATCGCGCCGATAACTGCCATCGAAGGTCCGCGTCTTTCGTCCGTAAATCCGAATAATTGCAACACGGATTCTTCGCCTTTGACCAGTTTTTGATAAAGCCGCGAACTTTCGCCGTCGTATAATAATTTGCCCGCTAAATATAAGGCGTAAAAGTCTTTAGTCCGACGCGGCGGAACTTTCCAACCAATTAAAAACGCCGGTAACGGGGCAAGTTTGTCTTCCCAAGTTTTATTTTTTACCGCGACTTCCGAAGGTTCGCCGACATCAACTTGGACGGGTTTCGGCTGACTCGGAATCGTTGCAAAATACTTTTCAATCAACAGTTTTGCTTCGTCGATTTCGAATGAACCCGAAACGCACAGCACGGCGTTATTCGGCGCGTAATAAATTCTGAAAAATTCTGCAACATCGTCCAAGTTGGCGGCGTTTAAGTCTTCATTGGAACCGATTGTCGAATGTGAATTGGCGAAATTACAAAAAACCATTTCGCTTAAAAGGTCGAAAATTTGTCCGTAAGGTTGGTTGTCATAACGTTGGCGTTTTTCTTCAAGTACAACCGCGCGTTGGTTTTCAAGGTTTTCTTGGGTGATTTTGAGCGATTTCATACGGTCGCTTTCCAACCAAATTGCCAGCGGAAGTTGGTCGGCAGGCAAAATATCGTAATAGTTAGTGCGTTGCGAACCCGTCGTGCCGTTCATTGTGCCGCCGGCTTTTGAAATAAGTTGAAAATGCTCGGACTTGGCGACATTTTCCGAACCTTGAAACATTATGTGTTCAAAAAGGTGCGCGAAGCCGTCGCGTCCTTTGCGTTCGTTCCGCGAACCAACGTCATAATAAACCGCGATTGAAACAACGGGTGATGAATCATCGGGATTTAATATCACTCGTAAGCCGTTTTCAAGTGTGTATTTTTCGATTTTAAGCGACGGAAGTTTGAAGTTTGTTGACATAAATTTACTTTTATTATGAGAACATTTTACACAAAATTTTGCAACGAACCGAAAAAAAGAAAACCGAAGTTGCTTTTGCAGTCGTATTTTCTAGGCAAAATAAAAAAAATTACGAGTCTAAATAATGAAACAACCATTTTGCGTTTTGCGTAATCTAACAAACTGTTGGTTGTTTTTTTTGAATAAGGGGGAATTTCAGGTGGCAACGTATAAAGACCCGATCAGTTGTTTCGCGCCGATTGAGGTGATTGAAAGATTACTCTCGATTCGTGCCGATTTCGGCTACAACGAAGCAGTTTTTCTCGACAGTTCGTCAGAGTTGGCAGATTGTTTGGATGCTTACGGATTTGATATTTACGCTTTTAACGGTAAAAATCAAAAAATGGATTACGGAATGTATCGCTCAACCATTGTTCCAAGCGGCGATTCAATCCATAATTCGATGACAGTTCACTAGATTTATCTTTTAGCAATAATAACAAAAAAGACTTTCGCTTGATATTCAGGCGAAAGTCTTTTTTTTTGATTTTAACTCAAGGTAGATTTACTTACCAAGTGTCGGATCATGCGATCCTTTTTCCATTGCCTTAGTTGCAGCCAACGAAACTCCGGCTCGGCGACCGCCAAAACATCCTTTGATTCCTCCGGCGGTAGTATATCCTTGGATTCCCGACATCCAACTTCCCGAAAGGTCTGCCGAATAGACTAAATTCGGAGTGTCGTTAAAAACCCATATAACCAACCCTTCACCTTGAAACCACCTTCCGCTATGGACGAAAGGTGTCGAACTCCAAGTTCCGTTTGCATTAAAAGTCTGACTGAATGAACCGGTAATGCTGCCGGCGCAGCCCCAATCTGTGGTTAAGTTCCAAGTACCAACAGCGCTTGCCATAATAATCTCCTTATAAATTTAAGGATGCGTAGTAAAAGGGGGATAAATTGTCATCGCATCGTTTCACAACAATTGCCCGGTTTAATAAACTTACTGTTTTTACAAAAAAATATGAATAAACTGCGAATGAATTAATTCTTAAAAGCAGCCTTATTTTGTCGTTATTTAAGAGTCTAGTAACTTACGCTAAACCAAGTCAACACTTTTCTATTGGCGAAAACTCCGATTTATTGGCGATTCTTCCGATTCGTTGGCGGATTTAGGTTTTCGGGTCAAAACTTTTGCGATATTCGGTTGGAGTCAATCCGTATTTCAGTTTGAAATCGCGGACAAAATGGCTTTGGTCATTTATCCCGACCGCAAAACTAATTTCTTTGACATTGAGAAAGGTTGTTTCAAGCAGGCTTTTCGCCTTTTCAAAACGCAGATGTTTGACAAATTGAATCGGCGAAAGCTGTTTTTCTCGCTTAAATAATTCCTCGAATTGTGAGTTTGAAAGATTCACGATACCGGCAAGCTCATCAATTTTCCAACATTCTTGGAAATTTGAAGAAACTTTTTCGACAATGGTTGAGATTCGCTTATCCATTTCGGGAGTCCTTATGTTTACTGCAATTTGAGAAAAATCATAAGGGAAATGCTTTTGTTTGTCAACCGTGAAAAAACCGGCAAATGCCGCTGATTTCGCAAACTTTCGGGACTTTATGTTTTGACAAAACCCCTCGTTGCGTTTTTATCGCTCCATTTCGCTGATTTTAGTAATTCGAGTTTGGTGTCGTCCGCCGGCAAATTCGGCGTTGAACCACGCTTTGATGATGTTTGGAATCGTGCCGGACGGCGTTGTTTTGGCACCGATGGCGATGATGTTGGCGTTGTTGTGTTGGCGGGCAAGTGTTGCGGTTTCTTCGTTCCAAACCAATGCGCAACGGATTCCGCGGACTTTATTTGCCGCAATTGAAATACCGATGCCGGAGCCGCAAAACAATATGCCGTCATCGAATTTACCGTCTGCAACGGCTTCACCGACTTTTCGGGCAAATTCCGGATAATCAACCGAATCAAGCGAATATGTGCCGAAATCTTCAAATTCGATGCCTAATTCGTCGAGTAATAATTTAGTTTTTTCTTTTTCGTCAAAACCTGCGTGGTCTGCTCCGATTGCTACTTTCATTGATTAAATTGTAACGCTATTTTAATAAGTTTTCTAATCAACGCATTGATTTCCAAACAAACCAACCAACCAAAAGACTTCGCAAACTCCACGCGATTGTCCGAACCCAATTTGAATTAACTAAAAATGTGTGAGCGTTTGCATCAAAACCGCCGCCGAGTTTTTCGTGCATCGGAACTTGCAGAAAAAAAGTTGAAGCCCACACAATCAAGGTTAAAATCAAACCGACATACAGCAATTTTGCGTCGATTTCGGTTGGCGGATAAACGATTATAAAGAACGACGTAACAAGTTCGAGAATCATCCACGGAGCAACAACGGGCGTAATCCAAATTGTGTGGGCGGCGTGATATTCGGCAAAACTCCCTGCTCCGATTTTGCTGAAAAACGGATATTGGACGAGTTGAATCAGCCAAATAACGCCCGTCATATAAAGCGTTGAAGCAAAATTTGCAAGTAAAATAAGTTTGTTCATAAAAAAATAAGAAGCCGCTGTCGGTTTCCCGACAACGACTTCACCCTTGCTTGTTCGTTATGACAATCGCTCGAAGTTTCGGTAAACTTTTGCCTTTTCACTTTCTACTTTTCGCTTTTGTACTCTTCCCCTTGCTCGTCCGACCGTTTTCCCGAACAATGTAATTGATCGGAACCAAAATTTTACTCAAACACAGATGAACGGTTTGAGCGGTTTTAGAATACAAAACAAAAACTTTATTGTCAAGTCTTTATGTTATTTACTTGAGAAATTCGTAAAATAGCGCTTAACCACTTGTGCGATTTGTGCGATTTGTGTAAGATTAGATCTAGTTACGAACCTTATCAGTCTTTTTTATATTTGCAAAATTGATGAAAACTTTAACCACAAAAGAGGTTGCTCGATTGTGTCGTGTAAGCGACGCAACAGTAAAACGTTGGGAAGAATCGGGCTTAATTTTGTCTGAACGCACAAACGGCGGACATCGGCGATTTCGAGTTGACGAGGTTTGTCGATTTCAGAGTGAACAAAATTTGGGTGTCAAAGTGTCGCACGGCGACCAATCTGTTTTAAGTGTCGCCACTCGCCGCCGCGACAATAAAAACCATTCCGATTGCCTGCTTTTTCATTCACTCGTGGCAGGATGCGAAGAAGAAGCCGCCAACTTGGTAATTTCCGCGTATTTAGGCGGAATTTCTCCGGCTCAAATCTTTGATAATCTGGTTGCTCCGGCGATGCGACAAGTCGGCGAATTGTGGTACATCGGCGAATTAACCGTTGCCCAAGAACATCTTGCGACTCGAACAATAATGAACGCGATGTACAAGTTACGCACTGTTTTACCTGTCGCAAAAGAGCGGAAAGGTTTGATGATGTGTTGCGGAATTGAAGGTGATTTCCACGAACTTTCTTCTTATTTGGCAAAACTGACGTTTGAAAACCTTGGTTGGGAAGTAATAAACTTCGGAGCAAACACGCCGCTTTATTCAGTCAGCGATGAAATTTTGCACCATTTGCCGGATATGATTTGCATCTCTGCCACGACCATGACCGACATTGAACGAACTGCGAGAGATTTCCAAGAGTTTCGCCAAAAAGTCGCTAAACTCAAAACTCCGATAATCATCGGCGGGCTTGCCTTTGCAGACGAACGAGTTCGCCAACGCTTTCCTGCCGAACTTTACGGCACAAATTTTAATCAAGTCGTCGATTTTGTAAACGGGCATACTAAAAAATAATCGGCACTTTTCTTTTGTGTCACCAGTTAAAAACTTTTAGTTCAAAAAACTTTACAACGGTTTTGTTCAAAAAATTCATCTATCCGGTATGAATTTTGAATGCAAAGCCGTTTTGTTTTGCTCAAAAACCGGAAAGACCTTATAATTACAACGTTAAATAATGAAAATACGAGTTTTTACAATTTTAATTTCTTTACTGTTCGTCGTTTCTGCGTTCGCACAGGAAACTTTGCCCGAACTCGTAAAACGTATCAAACCTTCGGCGGTGGCAATCGAAACTTTTGATGCAAAAGACCAAACGTTATCGCGCGGAAGCGGATTTTTTATTTCAAAAGATCGCGTAATTACGAATCGCCACGTCATTGAAAAATCAAGTCGCGTTGAAGTTCATTTGATTGACGGCAAGAAATTTACGGTCAAAGGTGTCTTGGCGGTTGACGGCGAAGGAGATCTCGCGTTGCTCCAAGTCGAAATTCCGCAAGCGTTTGCGATTCCTTTGCCGATTGAAAAACTCGTTCCGCAGGAAGGCGAATCAATCGTGGTTATCGGAAATCCGTACGGTTTGGAAGGCTCGGTTTCCAACGGAATTGTGTCGGCTGTCCGTGATATTTCGGGTTACGGACGAATTATTCAAATCACCGCTCCGATTTCGCCCGGATCGAGCGGTTCGCCCGTTGTAAATATGCGCGGGCAAGTAATCGGTGTGGCAACGTTGCAAGCCGCCGAAGGGCAAAGCTTAAATTTTGCCGTTCCGAGCGAGCGAATTTCGCAACTCAAAATCACCGAATTACAAAGTTTTTCTTCGCTGAATTCCGAAAGTCAAAAAAACAAGCGTAAGTCCGCAGAGAATTTTTACTCGCAGGGTTTGCGGATGTTGTCGCGGGACGATTACACAAAAGCGTTGCCGTTTTTTGAAAAAGCAACGGAAATCGACCCGAATTACGCCGAATCTTGGTATCAAGCCGGATTTTGTTACGGAATGCTGGCGCGACACCAAGACTCTTTGAAATCATCGCGTCAAGCCGCCAAACTCCGACCGACTTGGGCAGAAACATACGTCAATATCGGGGCTTCGAGTTTTGCTTTAGGGCAGTTCAAAGATGCCGTGGACGCATACAAACAAGCCGCCAAAAACGACGAAACAAACGCTGAAACTCAATACGCGCTCGGACTCAGTTTAAACAAATTGGGACGGAACGACGAAGAAATTCTTGCGTATAAACGGGCGGTCGCCATCAAACCCGACCACGCCAGAGCGATGGAAAAACTCGGCACGGCTTATTTCAAACAAAAGCGTTTCAATGATGCGTTCGTTTGGTTTGACCAACTGAAAACCTATAAACCCGAAGCTAAAACCTATAATTATTTGGGCGAATGTTTGCTCGAACTAGGCAAAGAAAGCGAAAGTATCAACGAATTTAACAACGCAATTTCGCTCAATCCGAATATGGATAAAATCCGTTACAATCTCGGTCGCGCATATCTGAAAACAGGCGACCGCGAACTAGCCGAGATGCAATATGAAATTCTCAAGAACAATAAATCCGATTGGGCTGACAGACTTTATGTTTTACTGAATCCTTGAAAAATATAAAATTGAAAGCGGGAAATTAAGGAAATAAAAAAAGTTGCGGGTTAAATCGCAACTTTTTATTTGTAATCTAAAATCGATTATCAGGCTGAAAACGAAGTTCCGCAACCGCAACCGCCGGTCGCATTCGGATTTTCAAACGTAAAGCCCGAACCCATCATATTTGAAGTGTGATCGACCGTAATACCGTTCAGATATTGGGCTGAAAACATATCAACAAAAAGTTTCACGCCGCCTTTATCCAAAATAAAATCGCCTGTTTTCGACTCTTCTTCGATATTTAAGCTGTATTGAAATCCCGAGCAACCGCCCGGAACCACCCGCACGCGAAGTCCGGCTGTTTCCGGTAAATCGTCTTCGCTCGACAAAAAAGTTTTGATTTCTGCAATCGCCGACGGCGTTACATCCATTTCGATTGTTGGTGCTGCTGCTATTGTCATTTAATTATTCTCCTGAAAATAAAAAATTAAATTCGTAAAAACGAATCTTTACTTATTTTTCAATTTTACGCTTTTTTCAAAAAAAGGCAAACATTTTCGGGTAAAAAGTAAAAAGTGAAAAGGCAAAAGTAAAGAATTGGTTACGGTTGCTTGGGTTCTTCGACCACGTCGTCATCCAAAACTTTAACTTCGGTGCCGAATTTTTGATAATTTTTGAAGCGGATAAAGTTTTTTGATTGATATAAATTACCGTCGCCCGAAGCCGTAAAACGCGCGTCGGATTTCAACGGTAAAAGATATTTTTCGCCGCCGATTTCCGCCCAATCGTAATCGGTTGAACTCTCGAATTTTTTGATTTGGTAATTTGAAGGAAGGTCGGTTGCCGAAAACTCTGTTCGCAGAACCCGACTAAGTTCGCGGTCAATATAGATTTTTCCGATTCGACCGATCGGTACGGACGAAGCGTTTGCGCCTTTTAACCCGACACTGTCGTTTTTGTTGTTTTCAATCAAAATTTGGTACTCGTAAACGATGGTTTTGCGACCGCGTAAAAGGCTTGTATCAATCAAATTAAATTTTGTTTTGCTTTCGGGTTTGAATATGCGTTGTAAATCTTCGACAAACTCTCCGCCCGTTGTTGCACCGTCTAAACCACTGTAATTACTGCCCGTTTCCGATTTCAGAGAAACTCCGTTTTGCGTCAAAACTCGATATTGTTCACCTTTTTCGGTGCTGAAACTGACGGCAATAACTAATTGGTCAAGCGGTTTAAAGTTTGTTGTGCCGGCATAACTGACGCTGCGTCCGATTAGTTGTTTGGCAACAAAATCGGGCATTTCTTCGATTGCCAGAAGCGTATTTTGACGAGTTTTTTCAAGTATTTCCGACGATTCTTTGGCATCGGGAAGTTTCGCGTCGTTCGGGTTTTGGCGGCGGCGATCAGATTCTTCGAGCGTTTTGACAAGTTCAATATCATTACCGGTTTTGCTTCGCGTCAAACCTTTTAAGCCGTCGGTTAACACAAAACCGATTCCGCGTTTACGAACAGTATCGATTAAATCTTGCTTTTTCGTCGGCATTTTCTGCACCGCATATAGCATTTTCACATATTCGGCTTGCGTCAAAGGTTTGTCTTGGGCGAACAAAGAACCGAACGAAAGTAAAATAATCGATAATAATAAATATTTTTTCATAACTATATAAAAGATGCTCTGAAACCAAGTTTAGTTGGATTCAAAGCATCATTTTAACTTTAATTTGCAAAACTTTACATACGAAAAGTTTTATTTTATGCCCACGCCAAACTTGCCAAACCCGCAGGCGCGGCGATTTCGTTGAAACTCAAATTACTTGACGGAATACTCAAACCGACATCTTCGGGACGCAAAATTTGCAAGGTTTTTCCGAGTGCTTCGCCCGCTATTTCCTTAAGCCGCGAAACGTTGAAATTTTCGCCGATGACGAGTATTTTTTCCAACAAATTATCGCTGAATCGGTCGCGGTAAAACATCAACAGCCGAAAGATTTCATCGTCTTTTTCGCCGTCGTTGCACGTTACCGAACGAATGACGGTCGGTTGCGCGTGATGCATCAAAATTGCGTTAAAGCCTTCGTTTTGTGAACTTATGAGCAATGTGTCGGATTGTTTTTCGGTTTCAAGCAGCCATTTTGATTCGGAAATATGTCGCGGCAGAACTAAGCCGACTTTCCAATTCAACGCTTCAAACAAAGTTTCGTATTCGTCTAAAACCGACAGTTTGACCGCACTCGCAAAATAACGCGATTTACCGTCTTTGTCGTCTGTCAAAGGCTGCAAAGAAACTCGTAATTCGTTTGACGAGGCACCGAAAGAGCGTTCGGATTTCCAATTTATGACATCGTTCAGCTCTTGTTTTGACTTGGGTTTTGTGTCGAGCGTCAAAATCGCGGCTCGCGCGGTATTGCTCGGCAAGGAAATTGACCACCGTTTTTGACGTTTCAAACCTGCTTCGGCGACGGCTTCGTTTAGCGAAACGATCATTTCGTTTGAGTCCGAAATATTGGTTTCCGCAAAGCTCGGACGAAGCACATTTGCCGGAATTGCCACACTTGCCGCTTGTTTGACGGCAAAACCGCGTCTGCCTTGTTTGCTCAAACTTAAGGCTGTAACGCTTCCGTATTCGATGCCGACGGCTGTTTTCGGGTAACTTGGACTAAACATATTTACAAAAGTGAAAAGTGAAAAGTGAAAAGTGAAAAGTTATTTCGGCTTTTTACTTTTGCCTTTATCTAGTATTCTTTGAACGATTTCCCGTCGGAATCTTCGCCGTCGGCGAGTGATTTAACGTCTTTCAAACCTTGTCCGCCGTCTTTTTTATTCGGGTCTTCGCCTTGAATTTCGTCCCATTTTGCATCGTTTGTAATCGGATCGACCGGAACATCACGGAGATAATTATCTTTTTTCAAATCTTCGAGACTCGCGGGCATTTTACCTTTGTCGGCGGTGTATTGGTCAATCAATTTCCGCATTTGAAACAAATTATCTTTCAAAACCGTTTCGCGGGCGTGTTGGATTGTGCCTTGATATGCGGGCAGAGCGACCGAAATCAGGATAATCATAATAAACATGACAATCATCAATTCGAGCAGCGAAAATCCGCGTTGTTTTTTTAATTTGGAATTACCAATCACTGTATTTGTCTCCGTTTAATGCTTCGCCGTCGGAATTTGAACGAACATCGAAAACGTTTGTTTCGTCCCAGTTGTCCGCATCTTTTTCTTGAAACGACGAACGAAATTTCCAATCTTTTTCGCCTGTCATCGGGTCTTTCGGCAGTTCACGCAAATAAACTTTTTTCTTGTCTTTTGTTTCACCCAATTCGGTTGCATTCTCTTTTCCGAAAGGTCCACCGGGTTGTCGAGTGTCGGGAATCCTTGATTTTACGTTTACACCGTCAACTAAAATTTCCAAAGTCGGCGGAAATCTGTCTAAATTATCTGCTTCAAAAATCTTGCAATCATCGATCACAACTCGACTTCGCGGATCGGAACTAAAGTTATTTCCGCCCGGAACAGGATTCCTGCTTGTGGTCGAACCTTGCAAACACGCCCCAAGCGTATCGCGTTTGAATTCGTCGATTGCCGAACGCATCATTCGCAAGGCTTCGCGAAGTTCTTGTTCTTTTTGACGTTTGACGGCGTTTTGCACCAACGGCAAAGTTCCCAACGTCAGCACCGCCAAAACCGTCATCGTGATTATCAGTTCGAGCAGCGAATAACCTTGTTTGTTGTTCTTTACTCGAACTTTAAGATTTGAAACTTGAAATTTCATTCTATTTGCCGAACGTTAGAGCAATGCTTTGACCGCTTTCGTTATTGATTAACGTAAACATATTCGAGATAAACGAAAGTTCAGGTTTGCCCGTGACCAACGCTTCAATTTCAATATATGCCAAAACATCGTTACCTTCGATTTTAGTCAGATTTTCGGTGCTTAACGTGGCATACATTTTCCCGCCGGCGTTGAAATAAGGCTTGGCTTCTTGCTCGGTCAAATTTTTGCCGAAAACTTCGCCGTAGCTTACTTTTCTGACTGCAACCTTTTTCGGGTCAAAACCCAGTGCCAAAACTGCCGAATTAAAGCTCGTATCCGACTCGATTAAAACTTGAAATTTTGCTCGTTCGCCTGCTTTCAAAGTTTTTACCTCAGGCAAAAATAAACTCAAAGCGGCTTGCGGAACAGTATTGACATTTGCTTTTGAAACGCTTGTGTCCGATGTTTGGTTAAGTTTCAAAATGTTGTCCGTTGTTTCAATCGGTTTCAAACCTAACGGCATTTCAACTTTCGGCGTAATCGGTGTTTCAACCGTATTTGTCGCCACCGTTGAAGTTAGCGGCGTTTCGACTTCCGTTTTCGCTTTCACGTAATTCGGAGTTTCAGTTTTTTGATCGGGCAGTTGAATCGTCGCCACATTTGTCAATCGACGGTCAGCCGCCAGTTGTTCGTCGCGTTCTTCTTGGACAATCATTGCTTCCAACGAACCGCTGGTCGGCGTTGCCAAACTTCCGGTCGGACGTTCGATTTCGTCTTCTACTAAAATAATCGGAGCACGCAGAACTCTCGGCGTAACGGCGATGACAATATCAACTTGGCGGTTATCTCGCTTCGGAGCAGAAAACAATCTGCCGAGAACAGGCAGAAAACTGAGCAACGGCAAACCGCTTCGGCTCTCGCTTTGTGTATCTTGGGCAACGCTGGCAAGCAGTAACGTGCGATTGTTTTGAATTCGCGCTGTTCCTTTGATGGATCGTTCGGTAAAAGTCGGTGTCAGGCTTGAAGCTCCGGCAACATCTTTCGATTCGATTTCCATTTTCACTTGAACATCTTGGTTCGGGAAAACAATCGGCGTAAATTTCAAGGTCAAACCAACCTGTTCGTAATTTATAACATCGGAAGCAAAACCATTGCCGCCACCGCCGCCGTTATTTGATCCTGTTTGAATCGATGCCGTTCTCACCGGAACGCGTTGACCGATTCTGGCGGTTGACTCTTCGTTATTGAAGGCGTGAACTTGCGTTGACGCAAGCAATTTTGTGTTATCTTTGCTTTGTAATGCTTGCAACTGCAAACTCGGCAACAACAATCCGCTGCTCAAACTTGATGAAAGCTTTGTTGCTGTGTTGAAGATATTGCCGGCACCGCCACCGATGGCAACTGCTCGTTCACCTACTCCGCCAAGATTTCCTAATCTTGCCGCAGTCCCGACTTGATTGCCGATTTGCAACAAATCACTTTTTGAAACTTCGTAAATATTTACATCCATCACAACTTCGGAACGGTCTTTGTCCAAAGATTTAATCAGTCTGCCGATAAGTTGGATGTTCTCCTGCGTGTCGCGGACCGTAATGCTGTTGGTTGATTTATCCGTTAATACGCCCGTCGGAGTTCTGCCGGGTTGCGGCGGAATTGCGGTTTGGACAACTTTGGCGACATCTTGCGGATCGGCATTTGACAGATAATATGTGCGCAAAACAAGTTGTTGAAAATTCTGCCGGCGATTTTGGTTTGCGACAATAATCGTACGCGGTCCGACTTTTTGGAAAAATAAGTTTGTTTGCAAAAATAAATAGTCGAGAGCTTTTGCCGCCGTCACGTTTTTGAGTTCAATTTTCACTTTGCGATCGGCTTGCCGAAAAGTTTCTTCGTCGAACAAAACGTTTAAGTCCAAATCATTGGCAAGATAGCGAATTAAAGACTGAATTTCAATTCCGCCCGGATAAAGAATGCTCTGAAGTTTTTCGAGTTTTTGCGGAACAGTGTCATCAACGCCGCGTTTTTGATAAGCGGTTTGCACCAATTTCAAACTCGGATTTTTAGAAGTATCGTTCGTATCTTCTTTTTTGTCTTTATCGGGATTGTTAAGATCGTCCAGCAAACGCAACATTCTATCCATTTCCGCCTTCGCCAATTCGTTGGTTTGATCGTAAGCGTAGGCTTTGCGAAAGGCATTATAAGCGCCTTTGTAATCTTTTTGTTCGACCAGAGCGTTGCCCGATTTCATAAACATTTGCGAAGCGTTGAACAACGATCGCGTGTAATGAAGTTTGTATTCGGCGTTTTTCGGCTTATTGACAATCGCCATGGCGAACTCTTCGACGGCTTTGTCCCATTGTTCGGCATCTTCAAACTTGATTCCGGCGTTAAAGTGTATTTTGGCTTCTTTGTCGCCGCCAGCCAGAGCAAAAATCGGCGCACTCAGGCAAAATAACAAGACAAGACTAACGGTGAAACGGATATACGAAGGAATTTTCATAGCTTTTTACTCAGATTTATTTGATAAAACGAAAGTCTAAATTTACTTTCAATTTGTATGCACGATGATACGCAACAAAAAGTTGCAATTTCTTGGGCAAGAAACGGATAAAAAAGGTCAACATTTGATATTCTGCGTTATTTCTTAAAATAATTCAATAAAAAACTCCGATTAAACCGTTTATTTCACAAAACTTGCGGATTTTTTATGTGATTAAATACAATTTTGAGTTCAAACCTGAATCTGCATTGCAAACTCAAATTTGAACTCAAAACACAATGATTCAATCAACCGATGAATCAATGAACAAATCACATTACTTAATAATCCGATAAACCTTGCCTTTCCAAACAATTACAACTTGTTCGCCCAACGCCAGATATTGCGCAATATCTTTATCTGCTTTGACTAATGCAAAGTATTCGTCCGAAAATGCTTTGATTTTTGTTTCGGAAATTTTTGAATCTTCGTTAAAGTCCGAGTCAATCCACACACCGTTTTCAAGATAGAAGGTTTTTACGCCGACTTTTCGCACAGTTTTGGCAATCGCCATTACTTCGTCGTCGGTATCAACGCCGTCAAGCGTAATCGCTTCCGATTTTTCACGAGCCTTTTTGCTGTCTTTCACGGCACTTGCACCGCTTGCAGGTCTCGGTGTTGGTTTTGGCAACGGCGATTTTGAGTTACGTCTGCCGATTATTACCGGACTTATATATCCATGCGGATCATTACTTGTGCGGAAACCATCGGGAACTTGGCTTCCATCCGTTGCCAAATACGAAGTATAAGGCGTTACGATTCCGTATTTTGTGCCGAGTTGGACGATTTCATTTCGCAATTCCAATTGGTCGCCGTTGGAACGAATTTGTTCCATCAACCAACCGACGCGGCGAGTTGCCCAAAGTCGCGGCAGAAAGGTGTTATCTTCGGCACGCATCGGAAAATCAAGGTTTTCGTAACCAAAGCTTCTTGATTCACTGCCGTTTTTTCCTTTCAGACGAAGCGTCATATCTTTCAAATCGCGTTCGTTTTTGTATCTGCCGATTAACGTTATTTGGCTTCCTTTAAACAAATCGGTCAATTTTCGCGGATACATAAGTTCAGTTTGAACGCTTCCGAAATCCAAATCCAAATCGGTTAAAACAGGCGAATTTACTTTTGTAAAAAAGTTTCCGACCTTAACTTCCAAATCTTCTTTCGGTTCGATGTAGTCCGATACGCCCGAATTATCAGCCGCCAATTTGTCCAAAAGCGTCGTGTTCACATCGTAACCAACGCCGAAAGTAAATAGTCGAACATTTTGAAACTTGCCTTTTTCGACGTTGGCGATAATGCGGTCAACGTTCGATTCGCCGACAGTCGGCAAACCGTCGGTCATAAACACGAGCATTTTCGGGCGTTCCGTCGAATTAAACTGACGCATTGCGGCAAGCATCGCGTCGTTGATGTTTGTTCCGCCGGTCGGTTGCAGTTTTTTGACAAATTCTTCGCCGCGTTTTTTACCGCTTGAATCGGCGGAAATTAGACCGCTTTCCATCAAATGTTCTTCGCCCGCAAAACTGATGACGTTGAATCGGTCGCCTTCGCGTAAACCTTTAATACCGAAAAGCAACGCTGAACGAGCCTTTTCCATTTTGCCTTCATCAGCCATCGAACCTGATGTATCAAGCACAAAAACAATATCTTTGTTGACCAATTCTTTCTCGGAAACACTGTCTTTCGGCGAAAGTTGGAGCAAGAAAAAACCATCTTTTCCTGCTTCGCGGTAAGTTAAAAGCGACATTCCGAAATCTTTATCGGACAAGCCGTAAAACATCTGAAAATCTTTATCGTTGTTGCTTGTTTCAAACGAAATGTTCGCACCTGTTTCGCCTTTTCGCTTTGTTTCGATTGAATGACTTGGCGAATAAATGTTCCTAAGTGCTTGTTTCGCAACAATTTCTATACTGCCCGAAACTGTGCCGAATTTTTGTTGCGGTAAATTTCGGCGAACCGAATCATCATCGGTCATCGGCATAATTCGCGGCTGATTCCACAAATTTCTGCCTGTTCCGAGCGGATAACGATACGCAACCGTGCCGCTTTCGGCTTTCAAAACCTGCGAATATGTCAGTTCGAGTTTTTTATCTGAATTGGGCGGAATCGGAAAAATCGAGGCTTGAAACAAATCTTTCCCTGCGTATTCGAGCAATCCGGGATCACGTTGCGTACGCACGATCGCATCGTAAATCCGTCGCGCTTCTTCGCGTGAACGAACTTCGCCGACCAATTTTTTGCCGTTTTCCCAAATCGCAAATTCAACGATTGAAGCCGTTTCGGGGATCGGGAAAAAATAAGTTCCCTCAAGTGTGTAAGGCGTATCGTTGCGGAAAACTTGCTCAACGTGCGTCGTTGCAACTTGTCCGTTGATTTTTACATCAAGTTTAATTGATTTTACAGGCAAAGCATTCGGCAAAGGTTGCGGAACGGGACGCGGCGGCATACATCGCACAGTTGGCGGACAGCGCGGAATAATTGTGCCTTGAGCGTGTGCGGAAAGTGTTGCAAATAAACCGGTTACGCAAAATAGAAAGATTTTTTTCATGTAAATTCTCCTCGTCGTTTTTTAACTCGTTGCGAGTTTGACGCACTACTGAACGAATAAGGTTGCTTTTTCTTGCAAAAAATCTTGAAAAATATTGATTAACCGAAAACTTTTTTCACGGCACGAATCGTATTGGCGTGAATTTCAACCGTATCTTCAATGTTTTCCGCATAACCGCCGGACATTGTGGTAACAATCGGAACGCCGCGTTCTTTGGCAAATTCAAGCACAATTTCGTCGCGTTCGCGCAAACCCGCAATCGTCAGCGACAATCTGCCGAGTTTGTCTTTTTCAAACGGATCTGCACCGCCGAGATAGTAAATAATGTCGGGATTATGCGTAAAAATTCGCGGTAAGGCTTCGGTTAAAGTCTCCAGAAATTCGTCGTCGCCGGTTTTGTCGGGCAACTCGATGTCAAGGCTCGACGTTTCTTTGTGAAGCGGATAATTTTTTGCTCCGTGCATCGAAAAAGTAAATACGCTTTCGTCCGATTTGAAGATAAAAGCCGTGCCGTTGCCTTGATGCACGTCGCAATCAATAATCAAAAATCGTTTCGCTAAGTTGTGTTTTTGCAACAGTTTAATTGAAACAGCGACATCATTCAAAACACAAAAACCTTCGCCGCGATCAGGAAATGCGTGATGTGTTCCGCCCGCAAGGTTTGACGACACTCCGTTTTCCAACGCGGATTTTGCGGCGTTTATTGTGCCTGAAATTGCGTGAAACGAACGTCTGACGAGCGATTCCGACCACGGCAGACCGAGTTTGCGAATCTCTTTTGCGGTTAAATCTCCGCCGGCAAGCCGCGAAATATAATCCTCGGTGTGAACAAGCAGTAAGTCTTCAATTCGGGCAGGTTCGGGAGCGATAATTTCGTGCGGTTTAATCGTTCCTTCGTTCAACAAAATGTCTTTGACCAATTCAAATTTGCGAATCGGGAAAACGTGGTTTTCGCCAATTTCGGCGTAATAATATGGCGAGTAAAAAAGGTTGTAATTCACAAAAAGTCCGCTTATTTCGTTTCGTTGTCCAATAATTGCGTAGCTTTTTCCGACGTATCTTTGTTCAATAAATCGGTCGTGCTGCGCCAATTTCCGGCGGCATATTGCGGTGTGTTTTGCGGTGCGGCATAGTTTTGAATCGGCACGGATTGTTGCGGCGGCAGAGCATTTTGATTATGAAAAACCTCTTGTCCCGCGATGTGCATTGTCGGTTGATTATACGGTTGCGATTGCGGCATAAAAGTCGGTGTTCCGTCTTGAAAAAGTGCGGCGTAAAGCATTCTCAGAAATCCGCCGACAAAAAAGAAAACAGCGGTAAGTGCAATCAAGGCTTCGGGTCCGTCAGCTGATTCAACCAAAATTGCGAGCAACGGCACAAAAAATATGCCCAGCAAAATCAAAATTCCGCCTTGTTTTAAGCCGCGTTTTCTTGGCGAAGTGATTTTTGCGAAGTTTTGCGGTTGAACAATGACCGGCAACATTCCGCCGTTTGCCAAAACTTCGGTAACACCTGTCAAAGGCATTCCGCACTTTGAGCAAAATCTCAATTCACTCGATAATTGTTGTTGTCCGCAACTTGGGCAATACATACTTTTCTCCGCTCCAAAACAATTTGTTAAAGACATTCTAGCTACGTTTCCGTACTTTGAAAAGTTCAAATCAGAGAAAATTATAAACGGCAACAGCTCGACCTTGAAAATTCTCGGCGGTTGTCAAGGTTTCCAGCAATAACTCGAAAATTGTTGATATTTTTACCGGTGCGGGAAATTTACGTTGTAAATCCGCGTCTGCTTGAAAAAGCATAAAGCCTTTTACTCTGGTTATTTCCGCTTCGTCCAGATATTCCGAAATCAATTCGTTGGTAGAAAGTTGTTCGGGTAAAGTCCATTCAAACGGATCGTCCCAAAGCCGCGTTGCAATGCCGTTAAAAGTTTGCTCGACTTTGCCTGCCGAACGCAAAATATTTGCTCCGAAAGAATTTACGGGAAACTGAAAATGTGTTTCGGTCGGTTGCCAAAACAATTTATCGGGCGGAATTTTGCCGACTAATTCGAGCGACCGAACGTGGAGCCGATGAAATTGCACATCTAACGAATCAATAATATTTTTCATAAAAAAGCGGATAACGAAATTTCATTATCCGCTTTCCCGCGATTATTGACTACCGGTTGCCCGTTATTTTCTGTTTACTTTGCGTTCTTTTTCCACAATTCCGAGTCCGTAACTTTTTCCGCCGTAGGTCATTCCTTCTTGAATTTCACCTCTCACACCGACTTCCGAACCTTTTGACGGCACGCCTTTATTTGTCAAAACCCAGATTGAACCTGTTCCGTCATCGAGTTTATAAATGCCGCCGAGCAACGCAATTCCGAAACTGTTTCGCACCGTTCCCGCGACAACCGTGTCTTTATTTGCATATTTCGACGGATTTGCCGAAATATTTCCGATGCTTGTTCGTTCGGGGCAAGCCGTGGCAAACAAACAAATTGCCAGCACAAAACATAATAAACCAACTTTCTTAATCATAATTTTTTCACCTCAAATAAAATTTCGGAAGAGTCTGACAACTAAAGATTCATTTTTCGCGTCAAAGGTTTGCCGGATTTTTCAAATCGAATCATTGATTCATTAAAAATCGAGACCTTGAATTTATTTAAAGATTGACGGAAAATCAATCAAACCGATGAGCAAATAATTAAATGTATCGATTTCTAAGTTTGTGCAAATCCGTTCGGTTTGCTATATTCCAATTTTATTATTTTAGGAGAAATTACAAATGTCAATTTTTTTTCGCACGGTCGCCTTCAGCCTTATTTTACTTGGACTGACGACAATTTCCATTGCCCAAGACAAAGGCAAAAAAGATGAAAACTTTAACAAAATCGCCAAACTTGCCAACTCGAAAAAGCCCGAAGATCAAGACAAGGCATACGTTTTGGCAAAAGATTTCATCACGGCTTTCGGCAAAGATGCCGATGATAAAGCCAAGAAACTAAACGACTTTGTGAATAGTTACGAGTTCAACAAACTAAACGGTTTGATTGACACCGGAAAGACCGACGATGCGTTCTTGCTTGGCAAAGAAATGCTCGAAAAAAATCCCGAAGACGTTTATGTTTTGATAAATTTGGCTTACGCGGGCTATGAGGCTTTGACGAAAAAGAAAGACGATTCGTTCGGCGGCGACTCGATCAATTTCGCCAAACAAGCGATTGCCTTACTTGGAAAAAGTAAATTGCCGAAAACATTTTCGCCGTTTAAAACCCAGAATGACGCAACTGCTTGGCTTTATGTGATTATCGCCAACTTTTCGCAAGATTTCGACCCGAAAGAAGCCGCCGTCAATTATTACAACGCCTTAAACCGCGAATCGGAGCTTAAATCGCAAGCCCAATTATATAATTTAATCGCCGGTTATTACGAAAAAATTTACGAACAAGCGGCAAAAGATTTTAAGCTGAAACACGGTTTGAAGTCGAAAGAAGATGCGGAAATGAAAGCCGATAACGGAAAAATCGATGTGATTTTAGACCGAATGATTGATATTTATGCTCGAACCGTAAAGATTGCCGAAGCCGAAAAAAATCCGGGTTTGCCGACTTACAAAACCCGTTTGACGCAAATTTATCAATTTCGTAAAGGATCGGAGGCAGGTTTGAACGAAATTATAGAAAAAATTCTTTCGACTCCGATGCTTGATCCGAGTACAAACTAAGCAGTCGGCGATAATTTTGCCGCCGTCGTTTGCTTGATTTTCAATTATGAAAAAACTTATCTTTTTCTCGATAATTCTGAGCTGCTTCGGGCTAAACGCATTTGCTCAAACGGCTTCAACGGCTCAACCGAAACCTGTGGACATTCCCGAAGGTTTCAAAAGCGACGGCTGTACCGCGTTTCCCGACGGCGATTATGCCGATTGTTGCTTTGACCACGATTTGGCTTATTTTAAGGGCGGAAGTTGGAAAGAGCGATGGCGCGCGGACAAAAAGTTGTATAAATGCGTGGCGGCAAAAAAAGGATTTTCGCACAAATTGACGGCGCCGATGATGTGGCTCGGAGTGCGGGCTTTCGGTGTTCCGTGGCTTCCGACTTCGGCTCGTTGGGGTTTTGGCAAAGACATTAAAAAGGCTGCAAAAGCCAAAGCGAAAAAATAATTTTCACCGTTGATAATCTGTAATTATGAGTAATTTATCCGATGTCGGTTTCACCGTAAAATCAAACGACGACATAAATTCGTTGGTTGAAAACTGTGTCAAAACCGTTGAACAAATTCCCTGCACAAAAGGCGCGTATTTGAAATTTGCCGATGTTTCGGGCGTGGAAATTTATCTGCAAATGGATCACGGCGGCGAATTGACGGGCTTTAATCCGTATTACAACGGCAAGAGCAAACGCCGAGTTTTGATTACAAAACTAATCGAACGCGACAGCTCTCCGCTTGACGGCGGTTATTATGCGTGGTCAAATTCGACCGTCGAGGGCGAAGGCGATTATCCGTTTGTGTTCGATTTACCGAATGTTTTTACAAATACCTGCGAGATGCCAAAGGCTTGCGAAATCCGGCTTAACGCATTTGCTTCCAACGATTTAGCGATTTTTGACAACGAACAAAGTTATTACGATTCAAACGCGGGCGAGTTTCAGTGTTCGGCGCAATCTTTTGTCCCGACGGGTTTGTTTCGTGAAAACGAAGACATTCCGCCGCAAGCCCACGCCAAATTTGCGGGAACGATAAAAGAGTTTGAATTGAAAACAAATCAAACTTCGGGCGAACAATTTTATTGGTTTTTGATTGAAACCTTGGGCGGTGAAATTGATGTCGTGTCTGATGTCAATTATGTCGAAACCGAGCCGAAAATCGGCGGAATACTGCACGGTTCATTTTGGCTGACGGGAAAAATAATATAGTAATTTAAACTTAAAAAGAGGAAAAAGTTTTTCAATCGGGTTGCAAAACTTTTTCCTCTTTTAATCTCAAAACGTCCGGTTTCCCTACTCCATTTCAATAACTTCGTCTTCTTCAAAATCATAGTTTTCCAAAACTCGTCTCGCTTCGGTTGACTCGTATTCGATGGCTTTTATTTCGAGTGCGGTGCGGGCAATTTCTTCGTAAATCGGGTCTTCGAGCGACGGCAAAATTTCTTCAACTTCCATTAACGCAATTGTTTCCAAAGCAATCGCCCGAATCGCGGGGTTTACGGTTTGTCGGGCGACTTCGCACATCTCGCCGACCGAAAACCTGTTTTTCATAATGTCGGACAAAAAATCGACGGAAACATAATCTTTGTTTTCCAAGTGACGTTCGGCAAGTTGGATAAAAACTTCGGCTGATTCGGTTTGCGATTGCAAAACATTGACGCATGTTTCGGCTAATTGTTTAATTTCGTTGAGTTTATCGGCACTTTTTTTCACTTCCGGATCGTGCAGTTGAACATCGAGAGCAGTCAAAAGTTGACTCAATTCCCAATCGGCGTGAATGTCGTAGGAAAAAGTTTGCTTCGTAAAACTCGGAGTCATTGCTCCGACCAGCATTTTTTTTGTCAACGGACGCAAGCCTTCCCAAACTCTTTCAACCTGCGAACCGTAATCTTTTATCATCATTACTTTGTAAGTTCAAAGCGCAAAAACGCGCTTCACAATTAAAAAGTTATCACATTATTTTAAAATATAAAACTTATCGAAAAAAAAGATAGCTTAAAACGTTTGAAATCGTTATACTTCTTTTATCGAAATTAAAGTTAAAAAGGAGAATTTATGGAAGAATTTTTGGTTCAGTTGATGGGGAAAAAGGTTGATGTTTCGTGCGGAATGTCGGCAGTTGTGCGCGGTGAAATCGTAACCGTGAAAGCCGGAATTTTATATTTACGCGACGAAGAAGAACGAGTTTGTTATGTCGCCGTCAACAAAGTTGCGGTGGTTTGGGAATTGAAAGAACACGAAAGTCGAGCGGGTTTTATCGGTTAAAAACTGTCGGGATTAAATCAAAAAAAGCGAACTGCGGGCCTTGCGTTTCGCTTTTTTACTTTTCGGGCGAGCGTTTTTCTAATTGACGTTAAGCGGAATTCGTCGAAAGCCGACAACTCGTTTTTCCCAGTATCCCGCAAACGGCGAATAGGTTACGCCTTTGCTCGAAGATGCGTGGTAAAAACCGTTTTCGTCCGCAACGATTCCGACGTGTCCGAGTCCGTTGAAGAATACAAGCGTCCCAAACTTATACTTATCACTTTCTGTCGGAATCTCGAAATTTTGCCAAAAACTTCGGGCGCTTCCTCTTTCAAAAGAAACGCCGGCAGATTGAAAAACGCTCCAAACAAGACCTGAACAATCGTAAGAATTCGGACCTTCCGAGCCGTAAACGTATGGAATTCCGATTTTTGATTGGATTGCCCGAAGTAATTTTTGGTTGACCGAGTTTAACGATTGCGTGTTCGGATAATTTACGGGCGTTGGTTTATTGTCGGATTTCGGAGCTACATTTTGCGGTTGCGAAACAATTATAATCGGTTGGGTTAATATCGAACGTTTTTGAACCGGCGGCGAGTAAGGAAAAGGCTTTCCTTTGTTTACCGATGTCGAATCTTCTTCGCCGTTATTCGGCTGAACACTTTCTGCGGTCGGCTCGGGTTGCGATTGCACGACTCGCTCACGACCTTGGGCAAAAAACGTATTTGTTGCAAATACGGCAATTAACGTCGCAAAGCAAATTCGACAAAACAAATTTTTGTAAATCATTTGATAAAACCTCTTTTTTTGGTTGATTTATTCAGTTCGGAGAGTTGAACTTATTCGGGAAAGGGTTTTTAAGCCTTATGTAAAATAAATCACTAACACCGCACAGATTCCAAAAACTTCTTAAAACGATACGTTTGAAAAAACAGATTTGACTCGTTTGAAATACAAATTGTGCGGGAAATCAGTTTTAATTATTGACTGAAAACGTCAAAAAAGCAAGTTCCGAATCTTCTCTTAACCTCATTTCCGAAGTTAAGAGAAGATGCCGTTCCACTTTCCCGCCGCGCGTTCCTTTTAGTTTTGTTCCGATGTAATAAAAGAGAACTAATCGGGAAAAGTTTCCAAAAATATTTGATTATTTCCGGCGACAAAGTTTACGTTCCGCTGTAAACCGTGCAGATACCATAGTTTATCGACTTTATTTATTACCGAATCAACTTAAATTTCGCGGTTCAAATTTGCGATTTATCAAACTTGCGACAAATCCGGCACCGAAACCGTTGTCGATATTGACGACCGTGACGTTTGACGAACACGAATTCAGCATTCCGAGTAATGCCGCGAGTCCGTTAAAACTCGCGCCGTAACCGATGCTTGTCGGCACGGCGATAACCGGAACTTTGACCAAACCGCCGACCACCGACGGCAACGCGCCTTCCATTCCCGCAACCACGACAACCACCCGCGAATCTTGCAAAACTTCCCTTTCCGCCAAAATTCTGTGAATTCCGGCAACGCCCGCGTCCCAAATCCGTTTGACCGTATTTCCCATCGTTTCGGCGGTCAACGCGGCTTCTTCGGCGACCGGAATATCGCTTGTGCCGGCGGTAACAATCGCAATTTCACCTTGTCCAAGGTTAGTTTTATCACGAAAAACGCGGATAAGTTTCGCCGATTCGTGCCATTCGGCATCGGTGAAAACGTTGCGAATGTCGCCGTAAACGTCTGCGTTTGTTCTGGTTATCAAAACATTACCGCTGCGGGCAATCAATTTTTCAAAAATTGTAACAATTTGTTCGCGAGTTTTTCCTTGTCCGAAAACAACTTCGGGAAAACCTTGCCGCGATTGTCTGGCGTGATCGATTTTGGCAAAACCGACATCTTCGTACGACAAGTTTTTTATCGAATCGGTTGCCTGCTCGGTCGAAATTTCGCCGCGCGCGTGTGCCTCGAGAAATTTTTGTATATCGTTTGTTTTCATTTTGAGGTTAAAGCCAGCATGAAAGCGGTTTGAATTTCTTTGTTGCTCGGCATTGAAACATGCGGTTCGCAAACCAATTTTTTATTTAGCGAAATCGGCTCGAATCCGAATAAATTTTGTCCGTTAAGTTTGTTAATATCTTCGGCTAAAAACGAATTAAGCGTAACCGTTCCGTCGCCGACTTCGTAAAGTTTTTCTTCGACCAATTTATCCGAAACTTTTTCGCCGTCCGATTTTTTGAACGAATCACCGCGAGTCAAAGTTCTCCAAACGTCTTTTTCTTTGTCGTAATAAATTATTGCGCCACCGAGCGTTTGTTTGCAATCGCCGCCGAAAGCGTAAAATTCGATAGATTTCGGGACCGCAGTTTTGACATCCAACGCTTCGTGGAATTTCTTTGTATAAGCCAGCGTTGCCGCTAAATACTTTTCCGCCTGCATCCGTTTGGCGTTCGGCATTTTTTTCGTCAATTTTTTGTCTTCCAGATACGACCAACCGTATTCACGCCACGTTTCGATATTGTAAATATCCAGCGGCATTGGTTTTAAGTCTTCATCGTAAAACTTTGCGGCTTTTCCGTGCGGCAGTAATTGAAACAATGCGGGAAGTGAAAAACTGACTTCACGACTTAGAAAAGGCGGGTAATATCTGCCCGCAATCGTCTGTACCGAATAGCCGTTATAGAGCGTATCGAGCGAGAGCATCGAGCCTTCATTCGGTGTCGCGAGCATCACAATTTTATTAAAATGCTTTACGCCGTACCAAGTCGGCACGGGTTTATTTTGCGGTTCCTGAGTGCCGTACATCGCCGCATAACGAGCAACAATTCCGCCCATCGAATGTGCCAAAACATCAAATTTCAAATTTGGTTTGGCAAGTTTCG
Organism: Acidobacteriota bacterium; assembly: GCA_031430435.1. Taxonomy (GTDB): domain Bacteria; phylum Acidobacteriota; class Blastocatellia; order Pyrinomonadales; family Pyrinomonadaceae; genus JANNVK01. Next base: position 29,187 of record JANPBM010000090.1, on the reverse strand, counting down.
TTTTGAGTCTTTCTACTTTTTGAATCAACAATTTGGCGTTTTCCGCATTATCGCGTCGCCAATCGTAGGCGAAGACGTAATAGGTGTCTTTGAAGCCGAGAGCGTCGGGTTTGTCCCAATCGCCGCGTTTATAATCACCGGTTCCGTCAAGATATTTCAGCAGTTCGTCGTAAACCGAAATGCTCGGTAAAAATTTCAAGACTTTTACTTTGTCAACAATATCATCGGCAACGATTTTGTCGCGGTTTAACGACAAATTCGGATTGGTCGGAAGTTTCAAACCGTCTTCTTTCGCATCGGTAAAACGCACCCAAACTTGTTCGCCGGTTTCGCTGTTTTTGAGCGTCGAACCCATCACACCCGGAATGACGATTAGCGGATTTTTGTCTGTGGTCAGCGCGGGTTGGGCAAAAATAAAGGTCGAAAAAATAAAAATTGCGACGATAAAAATAATAAATTTTGTTTTCATAGACGAAATAAACTCCCAAGTTTTGATAGATTCTTGAGAGCGCTTAAAAGATGCTTGCGAGTTGAATTGTAACATATTCGGGTTTAACCGAAACACCTGCGGTTACGAAAGCTGCGAACTCGACTTTTTGACAATGTAATGTTAAATTTTGTAAACATTTACAGCATCAGTTATTTTTTGTTTCGGGCAATAACCCGAATTCCGGAGAAGCAAAAACTATGCGACGAAAAATTTGCGGCTTAAAATTTATAATCGGCGGAGCAGTTTTTGTCTTTGCTTTTTTCAGCTTTGCCGTTGAAATAAAAGCTCAAGAAACATTGTTGCGCCCAAACACAACTTTCACTTTCAAAGACAGTCGAAGTAAACCGTATTTATTCAAAATCGAAGCCGGCAAAGACCACATAATTTCCCTTGAAATCAAACAAAACGGAATGGACGTAAAGGTTAAACTGTTTGATATAAACGGGTTGCCGATTGCCGAGTCAGATTATCCGTTCAGCGAACAAGATATTGAACGCATTTTTATTGTTGCCGATAAAGCGGGAACTTATCGGCTGGAAATAAGCTCGAAATTTCCCGGTGAAAAAGGTTCGATTAACCTCAAACTCAACGAATTCCGCCAAGCCTTGCCCGAAGATTTCAAACGCGCCGAAGCCGAAAAATTGTTCTCGCAAGCGCAAGCGTTGCGGATTACGGGGAAAACGGCTGACAGCAAAAAGGCAATCGAATTTTTTGAACAATCGTTGAGCATTTGGCAAAAAGTCTCGGACAAAACCGGCGAAATCAGAACACTTGCAAGCCTTTCTTTTTTGAACAGAAGAGTCGGCAACAATGAAAAATCTCTCAAGCAAGCCGACAATATTTTACAATTTGCAGATTTTCAAGAATATCAAACCTATAAATCGGACGCATTTTATCAAATCGCCCAAATTCAATTTGAACGCGGCGAAATTACAAAAGCATTCGTGTCGTATCAAAGTGCCTTATCGGTTTTTTCCGAAACATCGCCGAAGCAGGTAAATGTTTTAGCGACAATGGCTTATGCCTATCAAACGACAAACGAATTTGAATTTGCCCAAGAAGCTCTCGATAAAGCGGTTGAGAACATCCGTCGGTTTCCGGATATTTATAACGAAGCCCAAACATTTCACGTCTTCGGGTTGTATGAATTTAACAGCAACGAATTTTATTCGGCGATTGGTTATTTCAAAAAAGCGGCTGATTTACGAGGAAAATTCGGTAATCGCCGAGGTCAAGCAATTTCATTAACTTTTCTTGGAATGAGTTATCAGAGCCTCAAACAATATGACGAAGCTCTTGAGATATTTCAAAAAACTCTGCCGATCAGCCGAGAACTCGGAGACGTTGAAAATCAGCTTGACACGCTCCTTTTCATTGCTCAAATTTGCAAAGAAAAAGGCGATGTCAAAAAATCTTTCGACTATTACGGACAAGGAATTGCACTTTATAACGGACGCGACTCGAACAATTTAAAGGCATTATATTTGAGTCAAGGGGCGGCTTATCGGCAAATGTCAAATTTTACCGAATCGCGTAAAAGTCTTGATAAAGCTCTCGCGCTTTATCAAAAAACAGGTGATATTGGCGGTGTCGCCACAACTTTATACCAAACCGCGTTGCTTGAAAGCCTCGAAAATAACCTTGATAAGGCAAAAAACAGAATTGAACATGCCCTGCAGATTCACGAATACGAACAGGCAAAATACAAAAACCGCCGCCGTTTGTCGAGTTTTTTAGAAACGCGAAGGCGTTACTTCGATTTATACATCGATGTTTTAATGCGACTCGACGAACAGCGTCCGAATGAAGGTTTTGCCTTGAAAGCCTTGCAAATCAGCGAAAGCGCGAGAATGCGAACGCTAATTTGGCAATACCGCGAAGCAGTTAAAAATACTCCGCAAGCCGTTGATTTTCAGTTACTTACGCAGATTCAAAAAAACCGGCAACAACTTGGCGAACAGTTTTCTTTGCTTGCCAAAGCACAAAGTAACGCCGGTCAATCAGCCCGAATTCCCGACATTGAAAAGACAATCGCCGACCTCAATAAGCAGGACGAATCGTTAAAAGCGCAACTTCGCCAAAGTAATCCGAGCGTTGCCGGATTTGCCCAACCGCCGACGCTTTCGCTTGCCGAAATGCAAAACGAATTGGACGACGAAACTGTTTTGGTCGAATACTCGCTCGGCGAACAACGAAGTTATTTGTGGATTGTAAGTAAAACCGGTTTTCAAAGTTTCACGTTGCCGAAACGAGCGGAAATTGACGCGCAAGCCAAAAGTTTTTATGAAACATTGAACCCGATTATCGAACCTGCCACAAATCGCACGGCGGTCAAAAAGACGAAAACCGCAAAAATTATTGTTGCCGAAAATAAAGATGCAGGCGAAGAAGCCGACAAATTGAGTCGGCTGTTGGTGGTGGAAAAATTGGCGAATCTGTCGGCAAAGCGCCTGGTTATTGTCGCCGACGGAGCGTTAAATCTTATTCCTTTCGCAAGTCTGAAAATAAGCGAACGTTTTATCGCCGAAAAATTTGAAACGGTTCAGTTACCGTCGCTGACGACGCTTCATGTTTTGCGAGAGGCGAATATCAAGCCGTTTGCGCCAAATTCATTGGCGATTATTGCCGATCCGGTTTTTTCGGGCGGAGATGAACGGTTGGCAAAAAATTATCGCCTCAAAAACAAAAATGTAACCGCGAATTCCGATTTGACGGCAACGCTCCGAGATTTTAATCTGACCACGCTTTCACGGCTCCCGTTCACGCGAATCGAAGCCGAAAAAATCTCGCAAAATTCGACGAATAAGACAACTTTGAATCTCGATTTCAAGGCAAACCGCGAACGGCTTTTGAACGGCGAATTTGACCGATTCGATATTCTGCATTTTGCCACGCACGGTTTTTTGAATAATCAACATCCCGAACTTTCCGGCTTGGTTTTGTCGTTGACAGACGAAAAAGGTAATCAACAGAACGGTTTTTTGCGAACGCAAGATTTATATTTACTCAAAATCAAACCGCAAATGGTCGTGCTTTCGGCGTGTCAAACCGGACTCGGCACACAGGTTGAAAACGAAGGTTTAATCGGACTGACACGCGGCTTTTTGGCAATCGGAACGCCACGCATTATCGCCACACTTTGGAAAGTCGATGATGCCGCGACCGCCGAATTTATGAGTCGTTTTTATCGGGCAATGCTCAAAGAAAACCAAGTTCCTTCGGCGGCATTAAAAACGGCGCAAAATGAAATACGCCGGATTTCACGGTTTAATAATCCGCGTTATTGGGCGGGTTTTGTGTTGACGGGCGAATGGCGATGAGAAAAATCCGCCTAATATAAACGCTTCAGCTCCGTAAATTTCTTGGTTGCCTCAGTCTTTATCAACTCCAATGCGTTATCTTTGTTTAATTTGTCTTTGCCGATTTTCGAGTTCGGGAAAACAAAGAAAAGAACATTTTTGTCAATCCCGAAGTTTTTGAATTTGGCGCATTGCTCGCCGTCGAAAATGCCGCACCGCTCTTCGCCGACGGCTCTGAATAACGCCGCCGAACCTTCGCCGATTCTGAAATCAGGTCCGCCGTCCGCGACAATGACGGGAATCAGTTTATCTTTGTAAATCACAATTCCAAAATCGCCGATAAAATCGACCGCCTTGTTATTTATTTTGAAATGACTTCCAAAGCCTTTCGGAATAACGATAAACGGAATTTTATCGGAATCGACAAAGTCTTGATTTTTGTAAAATTTGCATCTGTCTTTTTTATCGGTCGTATCGTAAGCGGTTGGAAAAGTCTTCCAAAAATACGATGTGCTGCATTGGTCGCTCAATCCCATATTATTTCCGCAGTTACAACCGACATAAGAACCGTCGAGGTCTAACGCCATTTTAGAATCGAAAAAAACCGCGTTGTCGTCAAACCGTAAAAGGGCTTTCAGTTTATTCGGGTCACTGAAACATTTTCTGCCCGTTTTGTCGCACTCGTCAAAACTCGATTTATATTGTTTGTCTAATTCTTTTGCTTTTTTGAAATTTATCCCGCTGACCAAAGTCGTTGATTTTCCGGGCGGTTGATAGGCTTGCGAAGTTGCCGCAAGACAAAAGATTAAAACGATTAAAATTACTTTTACGAAATTCATTTAATTTGCTCCTTAATTTTTTTTACTGACAAATACTAATGGCAAAAATCGGCAAGAAATTACAAGAAAAATGAAAAAAAAGTTAAATTATTTTCCGGCGTTGTACTCGAAAAGTGTATTCGGCAACAGATTCGGCAGTGGTTGCGGGTGAATTTCCTTCGAGAAAAATTATGTAAGTTTCGTTTTTCAGCTTATTTGCAGCCAAAGTCAGGTTGAGTGATTTTAGTTTTGAGGCGATAAAAATTGTTTCGCCGGCGGCAGTTTTCAGAGTGGCGTTATAGCTTTGATATTTTGCGGAATCTTTCGGTAAAGTAAGGCGAAAGTTGACTTTATTTGTTGCCGAGGAAATTTCGACGGATTGTTCGCCGCTGCTCCGCAAAGTTCCCGGCAAGAGCATAAAACTCGCCGACATCGGGTTAAGCGGTTCGATAATTTTCGGTGCCGGAGCCGATTTTATTTCGGGTGTCGGCGTTGGTTTTTGCGGGTTAGCCGATTTCGGCGCTAAATTAACGTTTGCTTTCAGTCCGGAATTAACGATGCCGGAATTAGTCGGCTCGATTCCTCTTTCAACCGGCGGAAGCGGTGTTTGGTTTGACTCCGCTTGCCGGGCAATTTCGGGTTTATTTTGCGAATTCAGCCAAATTGCCAAACCGACGCTCATCGCCAAAACTGCTAAAAACACAAAAGCAAAGGCTTTATAGAGTTTAAATCCGGCAAAAACAGTCTGCCGAAAAGATTTTTGTTCTTTTTCAACCGGCGGTTCAGGCGAATAATTTTTAATACTGTCCAGAAAGATTCGGGCAAAGTTTACTTTTTCAAATCTGGCTTGAGTCGTTAAATAATTTGCTTCGAATAAAAGTTTTTCGGACGACGAAAAATCGTCCCGCACATAATCGTCGATAAGTTCGTCTTCGACAATTCCCGCCAGCTCAAATAAATTCTCGTCTTCGGCAACTTCCTGTTCCAAAATCTCGGCTTCGGCTTCGGCTAATTCGCCGAGAAAGTATTTTTTTATTTTATCGTCAATCACTTTATTTCATTCGTCTTATTTCTATATGGCAATTTTTTGACGAAAATTTCAAGCCGGTTATATTATTTTGTCAATTTTTCTTTCAGACAATTTTCCAAACGCTCTCGCAGTCGAAAAACTTTCACTCTCAACCCGCTCAAACTAATATCGTAATCACGTTGCAGTTGCTTTCGACGGGCAAATAAATCTTTTGGCGAAATGTCAATATAATACTCGCGTAAAAGTTGTTTTTCAGCGTCTGCCAAATGATTAAAACATTCGCGCAAAGACGAAAAATCATTCGCTTCGGCGGCAGGTTTCGGCAAAAGTTTATCCGCATAAAAACCGGCGGCGGCAATTTTATTTTTCTTTTCGATTTTTATTTTTTCCAAAAAAACTAACCGCGCCACTCCGAAACTGAATTTGGTTAAATCCGGAATTTCGATGTTTTGCGATAATTTCAAAGCCACGCGGTCTAAAGTTACATCCGCCGATTCTTCGGGATCGGAATCGCCTTTTATTTGAAAAAACCTGATTAACGATTCCCGCAATTTTGTGTAAGCCGCGACTGCCGCAACTTGATTTGTTGACAAAGCGGCGAGCAGTTGATTTAAGGCTTCGGCGGTTAAAATTGGGGTGAATGCCATTTATTACGGTTAATTTATTTATTCGGACGGTAAAAACTATACTATATCTTTGGTAAAAATTGAAAATATTTTATGTAAATGACGATTATTGCAAGGTCAGAGAAAGCCGTTTTTAACACACCGCCGGAAGACGCTGAAAGCGATGGCGAGAAAGTTATCCGGTTTTTAATCTGCGCCTGAACCGATTTCAGTTATCGAATATGAATCGGTCGGATGTTTCAACGATTTTGCGAGAACGGTATTATGTTGACCAACGCAAACAAAACTTGCTAACGTTAAGTTATGGAAATTACGGTTGGAATTACGGGTGCGTCCGGCACAATTTACGGCAAACGAACAGTTCAGCTTTTGGCGGAAAGCGGTGTCGTCAAAACAATAAATTTGATACTTTCGGGAACTGTTCCGACGGTTGCGCAGGTTGAATTAGGCGTAAATCTGAAAGACGCGAATCAAGCTAAAATCAATGAATGGTTAGAGTTACCTGCTGATTCAAAAATTATCAGATATTGGCAACTCGGTAATTTGGCGGCAAAACCTTCTTCGGGTTCAAACAAACAAATCGGGATGATAATCGTGCCGTGTTCGATGGGAACGCTCGGTGCGATTGCGAGCGGCGCGGGATCGAATTTGATTCATCGAGCCGCCGATGTGTGCTTGAAAGAAGGCAGAAAACTTGTCATTGTGCCGCGCGAAACTCCGTTTAATCAACTTCATTTGGAAAATATGTTGCGGTTGTCGAACGCGGGCGCGCGAATTTTGCCCGCCTCGCCGTCGTTTTATCACAAACCGAAAACAATCGACGATTTGGTAAATCATTTGTGTTATCGAATTTTAGACCAATTCGACATTCCGCACGAACGCAAAACGCAATGGACGGGCGAAGAAATCGAACAGGTAAAAGGTTAAAAATCATCGTCGCGCGGAAAATATGCCGGCAGTTTCAGATTTACCGCAAACTGTTTGCACCGGCAATTTTGCCGCTTTTAATCGAAAAACTATTTTTTTGCGAAAGATTAAAAGGTCGGCTGTTTATCGTCGTCCGGCACACCAAACGAAGAATATCCGCGTTTTATTGAAATGCTCGAAAAGTTATAAACGCTTTTTGCAGAACATCAAAAAAACGATACAATAGAGTTTTTGTACAAGACAAAGGTTTTTTACAACCAAATATAATATGGACGCAAAGACAGGAAAACGAAAAATCACAGTCGCACATTCGCCCGATTCGGACGATGCCTTTATGTTTTACGGTTTGGCAACCAACAAAATCGACACCGGAAATCTAAAGTTTGAACATACATTGAAAGATATTCAAACGCTCAACGAAGACGCGCATAACGGCGTGTTCGATGTTACGGCGGTCAGCTTTCACGCTTACGCATATCTCGCGGACAAATACGCTTTGTTGCCGCACGGCGCGTCGATCGGCGACAATTACGGTCCGATTTTAGTTTCAAAAGAAAATTATTCGGCTGACGACATCGGCAAACTTAAAATTGCCGTTCCCGGCGAATTGACGAGCGCATATTTGGCTTTGCGGCTTTTCAACCCCGATTTTGAACACGTTGTTATTCCGTTCGATGAAATTATCGACGAAGTAAAACGCGGTCGGGTCGATGCAGGTTTGCTTATTCACGAAGGTCAACTTTTTTACAAACAAATCGGGTTAAATAAAATCGTTGATTTAGGCGAATGGTGGTTTGAAAAAACAACGTTGCCGTTGCCGATGGGCGGAAACGTCATCAAACGCGATTTAGGCGAAGATTTAATGCGCGAAGTTTCGGGTTATTTACGTCAAAGCATTCAGTTTTCATTGGATAACCGCGAAGATGCTTTGCAATACGCAATGCAGTTTGCCCGCGATATGGACACGCAAACCGCCGACAGGTTTGTGGCGATGTGGGTTAATAATCTGACGCTGGATTACGGCGATCGCGGACGCGACGCAGTTAAACTTTTACTCAAAGAAGGTTTTGAAAAAGGTTTGATTAAAAACGAAGTCGATGTTCAGTTTGTTGATTAAGTTAAGCAAATTTAAAAGTGTAAAAAACGCCGGAGACTAAGGTTTCCGGCGTTTTTTGTGTAAAATGTAAAAAAGATGTTGCAAACTATTTTCAAATTTATCGCATCTATTATTCTGTTATGAAAAAATTTATCTTTGTATCAATTATTTCGTGTTTACTGGTTTTGAGCATTTCGGCACAAGTCGTCAAAAAAGATTTGAGCCAAGTTGAAATCGATAAAATCATCAAAAAAGTTTCCGATCACGAAGGCGAATTTCGTCAAATTTTGACAAGCTACGTTTTTAATCGAAAAGTAATTTTTCAAACAATCGGAATGGGCGGACAAATCAGCGGTGAACTACGGCGTGATTCGTTTATGGCACTTGCTCCGAGCGGTGAACGAATCGAGAAAATTCTTTTCGCACCAATGCCGACAATTAAAGACATCGGTATTACCGCCAGCGATTTAGAAGATATAAACGGCGTAAATATGTTTGCTCTTGAACCTGCAAACATCGCCAAATACGCTTTTACATACATCGGCAAAGAGAAAATAGACGATTTGGATTTGTTCGTTTTTGATGTTTCGCCAAAAGTTATGCCTAATCCGAAAAATCCGAAAGACAGACTTTTTCAAGGCAGAATTTGGATTGACGACCGCGATTTGGCAATCGTAAAAACCAAAGGAAAAGGTGTTCCCGAAACAAAAAACGATAAATATCCGACCGTTGAATTGTGGCGTGAAAATGTTGAAGGAAAATATTGGTTTCCATCTTTCGCATCTGCCGACGATGAATTGATTTTTGATAACGGTTTTTCGATAAAAGTAAAACTACGCACAAAATATACAAATTACGCACAGGGTAAAACAGAAGTCAGAGTTTTAGACGATGATGATCCTTCGATAAAGGAAACAACACCGACACCGACTCCAACGCCGAAAAAACCATAAGAAGTGTAATTTCGAGTTAAATACGCAAAGGAAAAACATCGCATAATTTGCGTCTGCTTTTCCTTTTTTTCTGTTTGCGAACTTCTCTTTGATAAATCTCGTATTTGTTTCGTGGCGAAGTTATGAAATTTGGTGTAGCATTTACAACGGAAAACGATACTGAAATGAAAGAACTTTCCTTGCAAAATTGTCGAATCGACGGACGTTACGACGTGCTGAGTTTTCTCAGTCGCGGCAGTTATTCGGAAATTTTTGTCGCCCGCGATTCGTCCGCCGCGACCACTTCGCCGCATAATATCGTTGTCATTAAAGCACTTAACGTTTTTTTGCAAGGCGATTTAGATAACGATTTAGAACAAACGTTGGTCGAAAATTTTCAAAATGAAGCAATTGCCCTTGACCGCGTACGACATCCGAACATCATTGCCCGACTCGGACACGGAACCGCCCGCGACATCCGAAATACGGTTTTTCATTATTTAATTTTAGAATATTTGTCGGGCGGAGATTTGGCTCAATTTGTTAAAAAAGAATCTCTGACGTTTACGAAAGCGGTTGATTTTCTCGAACAAATTTGCGCGGGTTTAGGACATGCTCACAAATGCGGCATAATTCACCGCGACATCAAACCGCAAAATCTTTTATTGACGAAAGACCGAAAAGTTGTCAAGTTGTGTGATTTCGGCGTTGCCAAATTAAACGTTTCCGATGAACCGATAACGCGCGTCGGCACCAACCTTTATGCTCCGCCCGAACACAGCCCTGCGTTTATCGACACGCAAGGCGATTTACACATTACCGAACTTACGCCCGCATCCGACATTTATTCACTGGCAAAAACCGCGTATGTTTTATTGACGGGCGAATCGCCGCGAAAGTTTTCAAACCAAACAATTACCGACTTGCCGATTCAATTTCAGAATCAACCGTGGGCAACTTCGGTTCTCGGATTATTGCAAAAAGCAACTCAATTTAATCCGAAAATGCGGCATCAATCGGTCAGCGATTTTTGGCAAGAATTATTGAAAATCAAGTTGCAAGTCGAAGATATTGAGCAAGAAGACGAAACACAAATTGCGAGTCGAATGAATTTACAGCCGAGTCCGTCGTTTTCGAGCGGTTTTTCGCCCAATGTTCCGTTGCAGGCAAAATTCAGCGCTTCGCGTGATTTCGAGTTTCCGCATAATACTCCGATTACGCCGCAAGTTGTTGTAAAAATTAAAGATCAGCCGATTTATCAACCGCCGAAAACTTTGCCCGAAGTTGATAATTTCAAAACACAACCCGAAACAATACCGCCGAAAAAGAAGCGAAAATTTTTCAGACGCGCGGCGATTCTGCTGTTTTTGGTCGGAATTTTCGGTGGCGCGTTGTTCGCCACGCAAAACTATTTACAAACCGGAAGATTTTTTCCGAAGTTTCAAAACCCTTTCAAACAAACGGTCGGCACGGCGAATTCGGATGTCAATATTCGCCCGACGGCAGGAGTTGAGCAAGATAAAATCGGACTTGTTCCGAAAGGCTCGAAGGTAAAAGTTATCACGACAAAAGACAATTGGTTGGAAATTGATATAATTGAATTCGGTCGTCCGAAAGATGATTCGAGCGATGCCGACCACGGTTGGGTTAATCGGCGGTATATTGATATTCAGGAATAAAGGTAAAGGGAAAAAGGTAAAAGGGAAAACTTTCATCGAATCGGTGAACATCGAGAAAATTGCGGTATTTTTAATTTTACATTTTTAATTATTTTATATGAGTGTTTTTGATAAAGTCAGAAGTTGGATCGATGGCGACAGTGCAGAAACAGTATTGGAAAAAGCGGCAAAAGATGCCCAAGTGAAACCGCGCAGCAATGCCGAAGAATTTATCGTCAAACTTGCTCGATCGGTTGAAGAAGTGATGCAGCGCGAAATGGTTCCGTTGCCGCAAGGCACAACTTTAATCCCGACCGAATACATTATTTTTCTCAGCGAAGACGACGACAAAGACTGGCAAGGCGTAAAACGCAAAGGTCTCGAACAGGGTTTGTATCACGTTTTGTCTGAACGCGCAAAAGAAATTTCGGGCAAAAAGAAACTTGAAACACAATCGTTTGCGGTTGAACTCAGAGTTGACGGAACGCTCGAAAAAAATGAAGTTCGCGTTCAGCACGGTTGGGACGAAGCCTCCGAGAATCAAAAAACCGGCGTAATCGCCCGCCAACAAAAACCTAAACTTCCGAGCGAACAACCGTTTGCAAATCCTGTCAAACAGCAACCGCCCGTGATGCGACAAATGCCGATAGTTACTTCGAATCAGCCGATGCCGACTGTTCCGCAATTTCAATATAATCCGCCGCAACCGCCGCAACCGTTCGACGAAGACGAATCGACGCGGGTGCAAACGCGAAAAACCGAGCTTTATAAACTGGAAATTTGGTTCAACGGCGTGCGGCAGAACGTGATTCCGATTTATCAAACCGAAATCGGAATCGGTCGCGGTTCAAAATCGAAAGCGGTTGACATTCCGTTGACGAACGATCCCGAAATAAGCCGCCGACACGCAACAATTATGTTTGACGGACGAAATTTTCGACTTGTTTCAGAAGGAAAAAACCCGACTTTAGTTTCAAATCGTGAAATTCCGGCGGGACAAACAGTTCAGGTAAACATTGGCGAACCGATTCAAATTTGCAGTTATTTACTGAGAATTTCGCCCAAATAAAACTCTTACCCGCAACCGAAAAAAAGGAAACCCGTAAATTTTTACGAGTTTCCTTTTAACTTTTAATTTGCCCGTTTTATCTCAAACGCAATGTCGGATCGCCGAGCAACACCCACGAAAGCCGCACATCGCGTCCATAGGTCAAAACAGTTTTCGCATCTTTGACCGCATCGCTTATTCGGTCAACATTTGAACGCCCGACTTGGTTATAAAATCTTGCCGCCATAATTTCTTGCACATCAGCCGTTGTCAATCCGCTCGAAGCCCACGCCGTAACTGCCCCGCCGGTCGGTGATTTAAGCGCCGTTTTAGCTAATCCGTCCGAATAAACGTTGTTGTAATATCCGTTCAAACAAGTCAACATCGTGAAAATTGAAAGTCTGTTCGCGTTTGTCATCAACGGAATATCGGCACTGCCGTAAAAAGTGGAGGCTGCCCAAACCGAAGTGTTGCCGTGTCCTGCGTAATTAACCAAAAATTTACCCGAATTCAGTTCAGTCAAAAGTGTGTCGCGTCCCGTAACCGCACCGCGATTAACATAACCTTTCGGCATTGACGACGGTAATTCCGCCCCGACCCGAAAGCACACGCCTTCAAAATCATAGCCGTTCGGCAAATCGCTGGCACACAGAAAACCGCGACTCAACGCCGTTGTCCGCGTCGATTCGAAAGTAACCGTTTTATTGTAAATAACAGTAGCCGCCGCCGCATCTTTGACCGGAATGCGTCCGATTGCAATTTCAGATAAACCGTCGTCGTTAAAATCCGCCAAGGCTTCGTCGCTCCCGACTTGCGAATACGTCGTATCAACCAACGCCGAAGGAACGTAATTTGTCTGATTAAAGCCGAGATAGTTTCTGCCGTCGAAATTCGCATCGCCCATCAGCATCACATAACCCGGCGCAGATTGTCGGGTAGTGTAAGCATATTGCAAAAAGTTTCGGATCGCCAGCGAACCGGAAGTTCCAAAATCAAACTCGTCGTAAACGTCTTCGATATTGACAACTTCGACCGTCATTCCTTGCCCGCGACGATAATCTGCCCAAGTGTTTGCTTGCGTCAAAAAATTTGTGTGGGTAATGATAATAAAGTTTGATTGCCGATTGGTTGCCGACCAAGTTGACGGTGTATTCGGGACGATTGAAACCGGCGATAAAATTCCGCTGTCCGTTACCGCGAAAAATGCTTTGGTTCGGTTCGACGGAAGCACTGCCGTAAATGTTCCGTTTTCCGAAACAACGCTCGTGTTTGAAATTAAACCTAAATTCGCCGGATCGGTTACGTCAAAAACTCTGATATTTGAACTTGTAAAACCTTGAATCCGCGTTTGCATATAATTCGGCGCATAAAAACTCAAACTGTTTTGAGCGGCAACATACCGTCGCGGATAAGTTATTTTGACGGTATCGGTCAAACTGTAATCGGAAACACCGCCTGAAACAAGGCGAATAATATTGTCGCCGTTGATTAACAAGTTCGACGAGATACCGAAATTTCGTTTCATCGAATCCCTGAAAAAACCGGTCATCGTCCCGATTTCAGTTCCGTTCAATAAAACTCGAACCAAATGAGCCGAATTGGTTGAACCTTGAACCGTAACTTCAACATCGACTTTTCCTTCGCTTGCGGTATCCAGATTCGGGGTTGAAACAGTTAAATTCACACCTGTTTCGTTAAATGAATCACCGAAAAAATTATCTTCTTCGCCGTTCAAAATTCCGTTTATAAAATTCAAGTTATCGCTGCGGGTAACTTTGTCGCGAAAGTTTCGAGCGACCACATTTCCTCTGATTGTGCGTTGAAAAACACTTTTGATTCGTTTGCCGTCGGTCGTGCCGACAACCAGAAAATAATTTCGCGTATCAGAACCGAGCGTGTCGATGCCGTGTCCGTAAAATTCGATATAATTGCCGTTCGGCTCAACAATCATCTGTTGTTCTTCGCCGCCGGCGTAAAGTTGCCAAGTGTTGATCGGAGCATTGACGTTAAAGCCCGCAGTTTGCAAGTCGGCGCGTTGAACCCGATAAATGCCGTCTTTTTTGACACCGATTTTCGCTCCCGGTTGCGAGGCAACCCAAAATTGCGCAGACTGTGCGGTTTGAGCCGAAAGTAAACTTTTTCGGACAACCAAATCTTTCGGCAAAGCAGGCGACGACTTTTCGGAAAGACCGTTCGCGCTTCTCTTTGCGTCCGCCAATAAAATTGAATTTCCGGCGGTTACTTTCGATAAGTCCGCGACTTGTTGCGAATAAATCGGACCGAAAGATTTACTTTCACCGCTCGTGATAAGTGATTCGATATAATATGCGTCGCTCAGAGTTCCGGTTGCATCAAACCACGAATAATCGTTTCCGCCGTTCAATTCGATTGTATCGCCGACAATCAATGCCGAACCTGCGATAAGCGAAGGATTAACCAAAGTTTTGCCGTTTTCGTTGACGCGATAAACATTAAAACCGAGATTATTGATTTCATAAGTTGTATTCCATTTAATAAAGACACCGGTGCCGGCGGAAAAACTTTCAAATTTTTCAAGTTGAATTGCTTCAACGGGCAACTTCGGCGATTTACTTTTTTGGGCAAACACACTTTCGTTAATCAAGACGAGACTGATTAAAAAGACTATGGCGAACTTCATTATTTTCATTTTCTTATCCTCACAAACACACTATTCAGAGAAACGCGACAAATACATCTAATTGGTTATTTGGCGATTTTATACCAATTCCCTGATTTTTCCAAGTTTTTTGTTGCAAAATCGAGTTTATTACTGAGATAATCTTGAATCAAAGATATGAAAAACTTAATCAGACGTAATTTCCCGATAATTGTATTACTTTTTCTCGTTGTTTTATTCCCGAATAACATTTTTTCCGCGTGGCGTGAACCTGTGCGGGCAAAGCACGCGATTGTCGCTTCGCAACACGAATTATCCTCGAAAATCGGTGTTGAGGTTATGAAAAAAGGCGGTAATGCGGTTGATGCGGCGGTTGCTGTGGCGCTTGCTTTGGCAGTCGTTTATCCCGAAGCGGGAAACATCGGCGGCGGCGGATTTATGCTGATGCGGTTCAAAGACGGCGCGACGACCGCCATCGATTATCGTGAAACGGCGCCAAATGCGGCGAATCGGAACATTTTTTTGGACGAAAAAGGCGAACTTGTCAAAGGCGAAGGTTCTTCGACCATCGGTTATCGCGCGTCCGGCGTTCCCGGCACGATTGCGGGATTAGAAATGGCGTTCAAAAAATACGGTTCGGGCAAAGTTACTTGGTCGCAACTCGTTGAACCTGCGCGGCTTTTGGCTCAAAACGGTTATGTTTTAAGTTTCCGCTTGGCAAATTTATTTAAGGCTTACAAAGGAAATTTGGAAAAGTATGACGAAAGCAACCGAATCTTTTTGCGAAACGGCAAATACTACGAAGAAGGCGAAGTTTTCAAACAACCCGAACTTGCCCGGACACTTGCGCGGATTCAGAAATTCGGTTCGAAAGATTTTTACGACGGGCAAACCGCGAAACTTATCGCCGATGATATGAAAGCTCACAACGGTTTATTGACGCTCGAAGATTTACGCGGTTACAAACCCGTCGAACGAGTGCCGTTGACCGGTTCTTATCGCGGTTATCCGATTATTTCGATGCCGCCGCCGAGTTCGGGCGGAATTGCGATGTTCCAAGTTTTGAACATTTTGGAAAGTTACGACATTCGCGGAATGGGCTATAATTCGGCGGCAAAATATCACGTTTTGACCGAAGCCATGCGTCGCGCGTTTGCCGACCGCTCGCATTTTTTAGGCGATCCCGATTTTGTCAAAGTTCCCGTTTCCCGGTTAATCGACAAAAAATACGCCGATGTTTTGCGAAGTACCATCGATTTGACGAAAGCCTCTAAAAGCACTGAGGTCAAACACGGCGAATTCGTTCCGGAACCGACTGAAACAACGCATTTCACCGTCGCCGACAAAGACGGCAATGTGGTTACAAACACCTATACAATCAACGATTTATACGGTTCGGCGGTAACCATAAAAGGCGGCGGATTTTTGATGAACGATGAAATGGACGATCTTGCCGCCAGTCCCGGAAAGCCGAATTTATACGGTTTGATTCAAGGCGAAAATAACGCCGTTCAGCCGAAAAAACGTCCGCTTTCTTCGATGACTCCGACGATTGTTCTGCGCAAAGACGGTTCAATGTGGTTCGCTCTCGGTGCCAGAGGCGGACCGCGAATTCTGACGACTTCGTTGCAATGCGTCATCAACGTCATCGATCACGATATGAACATTCAAGCCGCGATCGACGCGCCGCGAATCCATCACCAATGGTTTCCCGACGAAATTGTTTCCGAACCGTTCGGAATGTCGCCCGATACGCGAAAAGTTTTAGAAAACATGGGACATATTTTTTCCGCCAGACCGTCGAACATCGCGTCGGCAACCGGAATTATGATTGACGAGAAAGGCGTTCGGCTCGGAGCGATTGACAGTCGAGGCGACGGCGAAGCGATTGGTTATTAAACGATTAAAACAATGATTATTGAATTTTGCTAGTTCCGTAAACTGTGAATAGGCGCGGGAATACGTCCGCCGCGATTGATAAAAATCGATGAATCGAACTCGTTTACCTTCATAATCGGAGCCGTGCCGAGCAATCCGCCGAATTCAACCAATTCGCCGACATCTTTATTCGGCACGGGAATTATCCTGACGGCAGTTGTTTTCGTATTCATCACGCCGATTGCCATTTCGTCGGCGATAATCGCGGAAATCGTCGCGGCAGAAGTCTTTCCGGGAACGGCAACCATATCGATTCCGACCGAACAAACGCTCGTCCACGCTTCTAATTTTTCCAACGTCAACGCGCCGAGTTGCACGGCTTCAATCATTCCCGCATCTTCGGAAACCGGAATAAACGCGCCCGACATTCCGCCGACATTGCTTGTCGCCATTGCTCCGCCCTTTTTAACCGCATCGGTCAACATTGCGAGTGCGGCGGTTGTGCCGTGAGTTCCCGCCCGCTGAAAACCCATTTCTTCCAAGATATTTGCGACCGAATCGCCGATTGCGGGAGTTGGCGCCAGACTCAAATCTAAAATTCCGAACGGTAAACCTAACCGTCTGGCGGCTTCTTTGCCGACCAATTCTCCCGCCCGAGTTAATCTGAACGCAATTTTTTTGATAAGTTCCGCGAGTTCGTGCAAAGGCAAATCTTTCGGTGCTTGAGCAAGCGCGTGGCGAACTACGCCCGGACCTGATACTCCGACATTGATGACGGCTTCCGCTTCGCCGATACCGTGAAATGCTCCAGCCATAAACGGATTATCTTCGACCGCGTTCGCAAAACAAACAAATTTCGCGCAACCTAAACCGCCGCTCGATTTCGTTAATTCGGCAGTTTCTTTGATAATTTCGCCGATTCGTTTTACCGCATCCATATTGATTCCGCTGCGCGTTGTCGCCACGTTGACCGATGAACAAAGGCGGTTTGTGGTCGCTAAAGATTCGGGAATGGAGTTTAGAAATTCGAGTTCGCCGTGCGTCCAACCTTTGTGAACCAACGCCGAATATCCGCCGATAAAATCAACGCCGACGACTTGTGCCGCTTCGTCAATCGCCTTGGCAAGTTTCGGTAAATCTTTATAACTTGATTTCGACCCTTCGCAGATAAGCGATGCAGGCGTGATGCTGATTCGTTTATTTGCAACTTTTATGCCTAATTCTTCGGCAATTTCGTTGACGGTCGGGACAAGTTTTTCGCCGATTCGCAAGATTTTTTCGCGTACTTTTTCCGCCGTCCGTTGTAAATCGTCGGTCGCGCAATCACGCAGACTTAAGCCCAAAGTAACGGTGCGAATGTCCAAGTGTTCCATCTCGGTCATCCGCACGGTTTGTAAAATTTCTGTTTGTGTAAACATTAAATTGTGGTTGAAACTAATAATTTAACGCATCGTCCACGCTAAAAAGACAACGGCGAACGCGATTGCCGCAAAAATAATTGTGCCGAGAATAAACCGCATATTCGATGTTTCCGGCTTTTCCCAAACAACTTCGATCCGGTTTTTTTGAATGGTTTTTGCACTTTGTCGCATCGAAGCGGCGGATTGCAGTTTCGCTTTTTCTTGAATACTCGGCGTTGATTCGATTTTTACTTCTTCCGAGATTGATTGAACAATTCCCTGTTCAACTTCCGGAAGTTTTAATTCTTCGTCTTTTTCTTCAACAATTTTATCTTTGAACCAAACATTGCTGAGTTCCTCTTTCTTTTCCACGCCTTCGATCATTTCGGAAACAAGTTCGGCAGTCTTTTTACGTTTGCCCTTTTTCGACTTTGACGACGAATTTGAAACGATAGATGCGCCGCATTTATAACAAAACAAAGCCCGTGAGCGAATTACCGCTTGGCACGACGGACAAATTTGATTTTCTTCAGCCATAAATTTATAAAAGAATGCAAAAGAATATCTCGAATTTTCACTTTTGCATTCTTACTTTTTACTTAAATTCGGTGCATTGCATTGAATAAATCTTCACGCTGCACATAGATTCGGACACCCGACGCATCACCTGCGAGACGGAATTTTTCTTTCAAACTCGCCACCGTTTCGCTTGCATCGGTTGTGTTTGCAACAATTATCATCGCAAATTTATCGCCGACCAGCGTTTGATTGATGTCAACGATACTGCAATTTGTTTCCGCTAAAATTTCGGTAACTTTTGAAACAATTCCCGCGTGATCTTTGCCGAAAACTGAAACAACTATCCGATTCGCCGAACTATTCAACGTTTGATTTGCAATAAACGGCTCAACGGTTCTGTAAATCCGCGTAACTAATTGCTCGGCTTTCGTTTCATCGAAACTATCGCCCAATTCGGCAAAAACATCGGATGAAATTTTGTAAAGTAATTCTTGATTCGCCATTTTTACAAACTATTGAGCAACAAAATTATAAACAATGATACCTGAAACTTTTACTTTTTGACCGCACAGCATTGTCGGTGAAAATTTTGCGCCTCTTGCCGCTTGTTCAGATGCCGCCCGAAGCAACGGGTGTCCGCTGAGGGCGTTTGCCGAAACAACGTTTCCTTCTTCGTCGATTAAAACTTGGACACTTACCGCACCGCTTGCTTTCACCGCTTTTGCCGCCGCCGGGTATGGAGGTTTCGGTAAACTTGTCGCTTTTCCGTTGACAACTCCGCCTGAAACAGAAGCAGGTTTTCCGCCCGCTAAATTTTCTTTGACGTTTGTACAAGGATTTATATTATCGCCGCCGATAACCATTGCTCTTGGCGGCGCGTCTGAACTTTTCACTTTGTCAGTCGGCGGATAGCTTGTCGGACCGTCAGAAATCATCGGCATTGAGTTTTCAGTTCCGAGTTTTACTATTCCTTTGGGTCTTGCAGTTGCCCTAACAACTTTCTTTTTCGTTACTGCAACTTTCTTACGCGGTTTTTTAGTTTGAGCATTTGCGGGTAACGCAAACGAAACTGTAAATGTGATTAAAAGTATCAGCCAATAAAATTTAATGTTTTTCATTTTTCACCTCTAAGTTCTTTTGATGCTTGAATAAGTTCGTCCGATTTTGCTGATTCTTGCGACAAATCAACGCGGTCAACAATTCCGATAACTGCGGCTTCGATCGACATTTCTTGGTCGCCGATTGCCGAACGTGCCGCTCTTCCGAATGCGCAGAGTACAATTTCACCGATTCCCGCACCCAAATTATCGGCGCAAACAATGATGCTTTTATTCGGTTCTTTGTCTAAATCGAACGGATGAACGACCAAAAACTTTACGCCTTCCAAATCAGCCGTTTTCTTGGTTGACCAAACTGTACCGACAACTTTTCCTAAAAACATTTTTCTTATGTCAAAGCCATTGAAAACCGCATCACCACTCGCGAGAAAATATTCTCGATGGCGTTTTCCGTCTTGCCGCCAAAAATCATTTGCATTAATTCTTCACTTGAATAACCTTCATTTCCAAGGCTTAAACTAATCAATTTATTGCTGATTCGGTGCTGAATTTCGTTTATTTCACGAATCATCGGTTGATTTACAATATTTTCCGTTCCAATTTCGTAAGTGTCTCTCGCCAGAATAGTCAGTTCGTGCGATAAAAAAGCTAGACACTTTATTTTTTCTGTTTCGGAGAGATAGTCAAAAAAACCGGTTGCTTCTAGTATGTTCATAAAATTTCAACCTCCAATTTATCCAAGTCAAAACCACGTTCATCCAACACTTTGCAACGGACATTGCCGTTCAAAATTCTCCCGTCCGGTTTTACTTTCAATGCTTCAGGTTTTCTATTTTTCCATTTTTCAATAATTATTTCACTTGATTGCTTTCGCCAATAAGCTATTGAAAATCTTGCAATTCCGGTTTCTAAAACTTTATCCGAGTGAATTAAATAACTGATATTACGCAAATTTGGTTGTCAGCCGTTGGAAACGGCGACAGCGTGTAGCCCATAGTGCGCTATGGGTAATTTGAAAAAATCTTCAAGCCCGTGATAGAGGGCGACAGATGCTTGAATCTGCCGCTATCTTCGACAGCTTTTAATCAAACCTCATATATTCTCACGGCTCACGCTACGGGCTGCACGCTAACACCCGCTACGCGGGCTAAAAAATGTATTTGCGTAACATCATTAAATAAAGTTTTATACTTTCGCAAAAACTTCTTGTGCTTCGCCAATATCACGAGCCGACGGCGTGATTATCGTCTTTTCGTTTATCCAAATTTTTTCGCCTTTCGCAATCGCCGATTTCACGTCGTCTTCGCTCACAAAATCAGTTGCATTCCGCATAACTTCAACAATTTCGACGGGTTTTATTTCGTGAATAATCGCTCGCGGCGTTTCTTCAACCTTCGGAGATTCAACAACTTGCGGCGATTCCGCTAATTTCTTACGCAAAAAACTGTCAACTATTGACGCAATATCTTCACGTCTGACAGATTGCGGATTACTCACATTCAACGGCTGACCGCCGACTGCCGACTGCCGACTGCCGACAGGCTTTGTCTCAAACGCGACACGTTTTATATCCATCAGATGAATCGGTGAAACGTTGTCGGATGTTACATTTCCACCCCACGAACCGCAACCGAGTGTCATTGACGGCGATAAATCGGTTGATAATCCGATTGCTCCGTGCGTTGTCGGCGAATTTATAATTACTCGCGATGCCGGCATTTGTTCGCCGAAACGAATTGCGGCTTCACGCGATTTTGTGTGCATTCCCGATGTGTGTCCCATTCCGCCGAAACGCAGAATTTCTTCGCATTTGTTCGCACCTTGCTCTATTCCGTCAACTGTAAAAAACGCCAATGTCGGCGAAAGTTTTTCGATTGACCACGGAAAATCTCGACCGACTCCGCCACAATCAGCCAACAAACAACGAACATTATTCGGCACGGAAATTCCGGCTAAATTTGCGATATGTTGGGCAGATTTACCGACGATTGCCGCATTCAAAGTGCGTTGCGGTGTAAGTAAAATTTTCCCGACCGCTTCGGCTTCGGCGTGATTCAAAAAATGTCCGCCTTGCAGTTTGAATTGTTCGCGGACGGCATTTGCAATCGGAGCATCAACCACCACGGATTGTTCCGACGCGCAAATCGTGCCGTTATCAAAGCAGGTCGAAGTCAAAATATCCGACACGGCTTTGGCAATATCGGCAGTTCGTTCGATAAAAACCGGCACGTTTCCGGGACCGACTCCGAACGCGGGTTTGCCCGAAGAATATGCGGCACGAACCAAACCTGTTCCGCCTGTCGCTAAAATTACGGCGGTACGTTTGTGCGTCATCAAGGCTTCTGTTCCTTCCAATGCCGATGTCGTCAAACATTGAATTGCATCGGGCGGAAGTCCTTCCTTAATCGCGGCTTCACGCAAAACACGAGTTGTTTCGGCGATACATTTGGCGGCTGACGGATGCGGAGAAAGTACGATTGTGTTGCGTGATTTAATGGCAATGATGATTTTGAAAATCGCGGTTGAAGTCGGATTAGTTGACGGAATAATCGCCGCGACAACTCCGCGCGGACTCGCAATTTCGACTATACTTCCACCGTCTTTGACGACACCGACGGTTTTCATATTGCGGAAAGCGTTCCACACGTCTTCCGCCGCAAACCGATTTTTCTCGCGTTTATCTTCCGGCTTGCCGAACCCTGTTTCATCGTGCGCCATTTGCCCGAGACGCAAGGCATCGCGAAGTCCGGCTTGCGCCATCGCTTCGCAAATTCGGTCAATTTTTGCTTGATCGAATTTCGCCACGGTCAGCCACGCGAGATACGCGGATTCGACCGCATCACGAGCTTCGGTTTGCGAAATTAAGTCTTTATATTCAGACATTTGTTACTTGAAGGTGAGACGAAGCGATAAAGAGATTGCGTGATGTTTTTTCACGTTGTCTCGCCCTCACTCCGTCTCAAAAGTCGTTTTATTTCTTCTTATCGCCCGTGCCTAATTGATTACCGCCGCCTTGCAACGCTTTTTCGTCGGGTGAAAAGCCAACGCCTTTCGGCAAACAACGTTCGACTTCGGAATGCGGACGCGGAATAACGTGTACGCTGACAAGTTCGCCGACGCGACGAGCCGCCGCCGCCCCTGCATCCGTTGCCGCTTTGACCGCGCCGACATCACCGCGTACAAATATTGTTACAAGTCCCGCACCGATATATTCTTTGCCGATAAGTTGCACATTTGCCGCTTTAACCATCGCGTCTGCGGCTTCGACCGCACCGATAAAGCCTTTCGTTTCAACCATTCCCAATGCTTCATGAGCCATTTTCTGTTCCTCGCAAAATTTAAGATTTCTATTGACAATAATATAACAAGATTTACAGAAACGCTAAACGCAACATCCACAATCCGAAAGATTGTTTAACTCGCGCGGAAGCATTCAAGATCGCTTCCACTACATTAAAAACGATTCGGCAATATTTCCAAAGAGTTTTTGAATGTTTCCGCAGATTGGCTGAATGTTTGCGACTCGGTCGGAATGTTTCCAAAGATGTATTGAAAGTTTGCAAAAGGTTACGGAAGGTTTCCGCAGATTGGCGGAAAGTTCACGACTCGGTCGGAACGTTTGCAAAAGGTTACGGAAGGTTTCCGCAGATTGGTTGAATGTTTGCGACTCGGTCGGAATGTTTGCAAAAGGTTACGGAAGGTTTCCAAAAAGTTACGGAATGTTTCCGCAGATGTGTTGAAAATTTACAAAAGGTTACAGAGTATTTCCCGAAATGTGTTGAGAGTTTGCGAATGATTGCGGAAATGTGTTGAGAGTTTGCGAATGATTGCAGAAATGTGTTGAAAGTTTAAACATGCGGTTTAAACTTTCGCAAAGCCGAGTATTTGAGCCGGTCAAAATGTCAATCGACTAATTATTTGAACCGATAACAAGTCCGCTAATCGAGTCATCGACCGAGATAAATTTTGAATTGAACATATATCTTTTGTGGCTGACGGTAATAATATAATCGTTTCCCGCCGGAATATCGGCAAAATTAAAGTTGCCGAATTGATTAGTCCGCACAGTTTTGACAAAGTTTCCCGCCGTCGCCGTAATCGTTACGGTTGCAAGGTTGATGCCTCCGGTTCGTCGATTGACAATTTTTCCGCTGACCGTTGCGTTTGCCGCCGTCGGAGCGAAAAACAATCCGAAATCAAGGGTCGGGTTTTCGGTAATTCCGGCAAACTCGTTGATTCGGGTGTTTTCCGATAAACCGCGATTTGCCGGCGAAATTGTAACCTGCGGACTTGAGATTTGAGTACCGTCGGGCGAATCGGCGGCAAGACTTCCGTTGTTGTCGAAATCGGCGTTATCGTTCGGGTTTGCCGATGTTTGCGGACTTGCAACCGCAAATTGCCGCGTTACTTTGACGCTGTAATCTCCTTCTTCCAAGCCTTGAAACCTGTAATCTCCGGTTAAATCGGTTAAAACGCCGCCGTTTGCATCATCGGAAGTTCCGAGTATGCCGTCTGTTCCGACCGGAACTTCTCCGCTTGCTTGAAATAAATTGACGCGATAATTTGCCAAACCGTTTTCGCCGTCGTCCAAAAAGCCGTTGCGGTTTCCGGTATCATTCCACACGGTTCCGCTCAAACCCAACCGATAAAAGCCGAAATCAACCGTCAAATTTGCATATTTATCAAATTCTCCTTTGTCGCTGCCCGAAATATCGGTTTCGCCGACGGGTTCGCTCAAATTCGGTCCGAGAGTAATCGAACCGCTCAAAACTCCCGTGTTTTGGACATTATTACGCTGTCCGTTCGGCAACACACCGTTTTCTCCCGCATTTACGGCATCGGAATCCGTGTCATCGGCGGTTTGAATCGCGGTATTTAAATAACCTTGTAAAACGCCGTTATCGGCAAAATTTGAAGGATTTATGCGAACCACATAATTTCCCGCGCTTAAGCCGTTGAATCTGTAATAACCGATGCTCGTGCCGATGGTTTTCAACGGTTGGGCAATATTATCGGGCTGTCCGTCGCCGTTTGTGTCGGCAAACAATGAAACCGAAACACCGGTTGCGCCGACTTCTTCGGGAAATCGATTTTTGTTGATTTTACCGTCGTTATTGACATCAAACCAAACGCGGTTGCCGATGGAATAAGTTGTGCCGTCCACATCGATTTTGCCGATTCCGGTTCGGTTACGGTTATTGTCTTCGGCAAATACAAATAAGTTTTGCCCCGTCTCAACGGTAACAGGGTTCATATATTCGTTAAATTGTTGTCCGTTGAACGAATAATAAATTTTGCGAACGCCCGAAAGATTGTCTTTGGCGGACAATGTAACCAGTTTCCCGCCGCCTTGGATTTGATAATCGAACGCAACCACGGGAGCTTCCAAATCTTTGGCGTTATTGTTTTCCAAAAACACGGTATAATCAACGCCTGTCTCGAAAGTTCCGTTGTTGTCGGAATCATATTCCAGTT
This sequence comes from Acidobacteriota bacterium, assembly GCA_031430435.1. Lineage (GTDB taxonomy): Bacteria > Acidobacteriota > Blastocatellia > Pyrinomonadales > Pyrinomonadaceae > JANNVK01. The sequence goes on along the minus strand of JANPBM010000090.1, from coordinate 4,295 downwards.
GCGGCAAACCGAACTCGGAAAGATACAGCCGGGCGACTTTTCCGGCAGGTATTACCAAATCTATGTATTGCACTAATTGTTGTACTCGGTTGTAGTCCAAGCCTCGCACAATCTGAACTTTCATCGGTGTCCCGTCGCCGTAAAAGCTGACATAATAACCGCCGGTCGCGGGAAGTCCGAGCCACACGGCTTTGTCGCCGATCGGGATTGCCTGTGAACCGTTCAGCCCCGAAGCCGTGCTGAAATCAGCCGAAGTCGGTCCGCGACCGAGATGATAACCCGTAACATTGTGCAACGAAACATAAAACGAATCTTTTTCGGCAGTCGGGGCAACTTTTGCGTCTTCACCCGATTCCGCAAGATTTGGTAAAATTGCAGACTCAGTATCGGGTACTGTCGCATCACTTCCGGAGTAACCGTCATTATTCAGAAGTATTTGACTGATTCTTTTTTGAACTCTGGAATTTTCGGTTAATTTTGTATGTTCTGTGCTGTCATTTTCATTTCGGTTAGCTTCTATGAGCGGTCTTGTCCGGGCATCTTCAATATACCGCTTTGCCTGACCGGAGTTAAAATTATATTGGGTAGAAATTCTTCGGCTGCTGTAAAGCGGAACAGTTCCGTCGCCGTTGGTCGCTTCGGGTTCAAAATACTCTTTGCCGACGCAATTCAGACTGCCGGTTGAACTGCAATAGGTGGTTAATTTATATTTTACTTTTCCAACGCTCAGATTTCTGTTTTGCTGACCGTAGATGTGATAAAATTTGATGTTTCCCGTGTCTTGTCGCCAATCGTCCTGCAATCCGCGAAAAGTACTCATATGAAAATCGCGGGTAAGGTCGCCGGGCTGAATCTCGTGTCGTTCGTTCAGCCAATTTGTTGCATCTGCAAAATTATAATCGACCGGTTCACCCCAAATACTTTCGCGGACAGACAGATAACTTGAGCCTGTATCTGACTCTTGAAGCCGATAATAATACCAAGAAGGCAAAAGTTGAAGCGGTCCCGGAAATGTAATCATCGACTCTCTTAAACTACTCGCGTATGTCTTATTTATTCCCCATTTCGCTATACATAAAGCTTTGTTTTCCGCAGTTTGACTTAAACACTCTACGGCATCTGCGCCAAAAGACGAAGCGATAAAACTGCCGGTTTCCAATGAATAAATTCCCTTTGGAGCTCCAAGCCAAGGACCTGCAATCGTGATTATTTTGTCAACATCATTATCATTCGGATACAACAGAGCATAACGGCGGGCAACTAAACTTCCCATACTGTGCGTTATAATTCTAACTTTTTTATTCGGGTAAAATTTTTTAACGCAACCGATATAATCTTTTAAGGCAACGGCAGTATTTGTGTTATTTTGCCGCCAATCGTAGGCAAAAACAAACAGTTTCGGATTAAGATTCGGGTTATCTGATTTTTGCCTCAAATCACACCCTGCGGTTGTCCTGAATGCCGGAGTTTCCAAGACATTGTATTCCTTTAAATTTTGACTCTCAATGAGAAAATTCTTTAACAGTCCCTCATAAAAATTAGGTTTGTAACCCGGCAAATAACCTCCCAAAAAATAATTTTGAGTTGGAAGTCCGCGAAGAACATCGGTCGCAAAGATATTTCTGTTGCTTGGGAGTTTCAAAGCCTCCAAATCATCAGTCATCGTAGTAACGCTTGGCGATAACCAACGAACTTTTACGTCTGCCTCTTTTAGTTCACTTCCGGCAACACCGGGAACAAACACTACCGGATTATCTATGGTCGGTACCGGTGGAGCCGGAATCGGGTCACCGCCGCCGTTGTCTCTTTCGCTGAGACGAATGCCGTTAACGGCAAAAACCCAATCGGCATCGACTGCTCTGACTGATATTGTTGATACATTTGAAAGTTGTCCGACTGAGAAACCCAAGTTGTCGAGTACAGCTTCAGTAATTTGAAGCCGACGAAAGTTAGACGTATTTGGTGCGATATAAGTTCTTGAGGTTACGCCGTCTAAGGTAATTACATAATTTTGCAAAGGCTTTCCGACAATGCTGATGCTGCTTATTTTCTTTGGAGTAAATGTAACCGTAATCGTATCGGACATTTGCGTAGTGTCGCCGAGAACCCATTGTCTGACAGTTGCATAACCGTATAAACCTTGACAAGTTCCGCCGCCGTAATCATCCATCCACGAACTGCCGACTTTTACTCCGCCCGAAAATACTGCCCACGGCATAGTAACTACATGCGGAACTTCGATGACCAGTAATTTTCTGGGGAATTTAGAATAACAATTTCCCCAATTGTATTGATCGGGTTCGTTGGCAGATATGACAAAACTTTTTCGGGCATTAGCTTGAACAATTGTATCGTAGGCAATAGGTTGGGAAATTACAGAATTTGAAAATGAAAAAACAAAGACGATTATAAAAAACGCGAGAAATATTTTTGAAAACATTAGGAGACACCTCAAAATTTAGATTTGAAGCAATCGTACACTATCTATTTGTGAATTGCAAATAATTTCTCTTACCGGTTATCCGTATCCGCTAACGGCTTTCTTCTGACTTCAAGTTCATTATACTTACCGCCTCGAAAATAATAGTATTGATAGTTTTTATCGGTTGCATAGCAAGAACCTTCACTATTTTTAGAATTTGCGGCAAACTTGGCTGTAAAAGTTTCAGTATCTGCGTTTTCAATTATTATTAGCGGATAAGAATCGACATAATAAACTCCATTTTTATCTTTGACATATCCGCAAGAAAACGGCGTAAAAGTTTCATAATCAAATGGATACCAGACAGGATTATTTATATTCGATCCCTGCATTAAACCCACTCTTTCAAAAGAGCTGCCATAATGTACAGAATTATGTTTCATAACATGGAATACTGCGTCCGGTAGAATATAGTACTTTCTATACAACAATGATGTATCAGACAGTTCTAAGGAAACAATTCTGGGCGGTTCAGTTTGATTTAGCGCAATCCCTTCAACTTTCCTACTTTCATAGTTTGGATAATAGAAGTAGTTTTTATCCTTTGCAAAACCATCGTCAATATACTCGAAAGTGTTAAAATCTGCTCCTTCGATCCGTGATGTTTCGGTGTAACTTACGGGGAAAAACCCGCCGGACGATCTTATTCTCGAAATATACACATAAAACAGATTCTTGCTGTACCAAACCGGCGTTACGCCCTGTTCACCGCCGATATGCGTAGTTTTGTAATATGTGTAATAGAAAGTTGTCAGACAAACCGACAAAATCGGCAGTCCGTAAAGCAAAAAAGTTTTCAACATTTTCATATATTTATGGGAACACAAAAAGAAAGATGTTCGACTGTTTAAGTTTAACAATTCAAGTTGCGGGAAAGCAAGGAAATTATTTTAGTGAGAAAGGCGAGAGATTACAGGTTAAAAATGAAAATATCTCAAAATTTAGATTTGAGCAATTTATACAATAACACTTGTGAATTACAAGTAAGCATTATTCTTGGTTACTTGGTAAAAACTTAATTTGTTTGCGGACATTTATAATTGTTGAAAATAAATTTAAGGAAACCTGATTCCCGACCAACATCTGACCGTAACCTTACTTTTTAACTCTGATTTTTGAGAATCGTCCAAAGGCATTTCATCTATCATCTGATTGATGTTTTGTAAAATATAATAATTCGGCGTTGTATAAACTTCATTTTGTTTGACATTTGAAATATCAATGTCAGTAGTTAGGGTATTGCTAAAAGAAACTTTGTTATATCCCACACCCAGTAAATTGTAACTTGAAAATTGTATTGTATAAGATACATTATTAAAAATTCGAGAAACTGAAAGACCGGATTTAGTAACAGGATCATAATGTAGATTATAGTTAGGCTTTGAACTTATATTTTCTGCCAATTCAGATAAGTTATATTTCTGCTCAAGACTCATCTCACTATATCCAATTTCTTTATACCTACAACCAAAAGGCTGAACAAAGGAAGTCCACGAATAATAGTAATAATCAACGTAGAACGCGACAACGCCGAGTAAAACTAAACTTATAATTGCGATTAAAGCTATTTTCAACATTTTCATATATTTATGGGAACAAAAGGAAAGATGTTCGACTGTTTAAGTTTAACAATTCGAGTTGCGAGAAAGCAAGAGAATTATATTGCGTGAAATAAGCAGGTCAGCAGAAGTTTTCCGACATTTTGAAATGTCTAAACTATTGAATTAAAGGATTTTAATTCATCATTCACAATTTATCGTTATACCCGAAAGGAATTGGTTTGCGAAAGTACGACACGCTTCAGCTTGTCGAT
>JANPBM010000089.1:0-1763 GCA_031430435.1 Acidobacteriota bacterium | reverse complement strand
AATCGTAAACCTTTTCGTTGCCGATATACTCGACGTAAATATCCACTTCGCTCGTTTCGGGATTACTTTCAACTTCTTTAACCTTCCAATCAACTCCGAAATTCAACAATAAATCGAAAAATTGTTCTGTAAACATTTGCCGATTTTATCACTTTCCACTAAATTAGCGGTAGAACCAAAATCTTTATACTTACGGGTTTTATTTTCATTTGAACAAGTAAAAAATCCGATTTTACTTCCTAAACTTCAAACGGTGTATATTTCAAGTTTTGCGATTCGGCAACGGCTTCGTACGTCAAGTTTCCTTGGTGCGTATTCACGCCTTCACGCAACCCGTCGTCATCTTTTACGGCTTGCGCAAAACCTTTGTTTGCCAAAGCAATCGCATACGGCAAAGTCGCGTTTGTCAATGCGAAAGTCGAAGTTCGCGGAACTGCTCCCGGCATATTTGCAACGCAATAATGCAGCACACCTTCTTCGTAAAACGTTGGGTTTGAATGAGTTGTGGCGTGCGTAGTTTCAAAACAACCGCCTTGGTCAACTGCCACATCAACCAAAACCGAGCCGTTCGGAACATCTTTCAGCATATCGCGCGTAACCAATTTCGGAGCCGCCGCACCGGGAATTAAAACGCCGCCGATGACCAAATCAGCGTGCGAAATTGCTTCGTGAACTTGATACCGCGATGAAGCGAGCGTTTGAACTTTTGATAGAAAAATATCGTCCAATTGACGCAGACGATTAAGGTTGTTGTCAATAATAGTAACTTTTGCTCCAAGCCCGATTGCCATTTTCGCGGCTTCCGTACCGACCACACCGCCGCCCAGAATAACGACATTTGCCGCCGGAACGCCGGGAACTCCGCCGAGCAAAATCCCTTTTCCGCCGTTCATTTTTTCCAAATATGTCGCCCCGACTTGAACCGACATTCTGCCCGCAACTTCCGACATCGGAATTAAAAGCGGCAAACGTCCGACTTTATCGGTAATCGTTTCATACGCCACGCCCGTAACTTTGCGGTCGAGCATTTGTTTCGTCAACTCAAATTCGGGAGCAAGATGCAAGTATGTAAACAAAACTTGATTCTCGCGCATACGCGGATATTCGGGCGCGACGGGTTCTTTGACCTTGACGATCATATCGCCTTCCGCCCAAACGTCATCGGCGGTATCAAGCATTTTTCCGCCCGCGTTGATGTATTGTTCGTCCGAAAACCCCGAGCCGTTGCCCGCAGTTTTTTGCACGAAAACATCGTGTCCGGCGTGAACTAAAGCATTTACACCCGCCGGTGTCAGTCCGACGCGATATTCGTTATCTTTGATTTCTTTTGGTAATCCAATTTTCATTTTTTATCTCCGAGATTATTTCAATATAAGACTTACTTATTGCTTTTAATTTTACGATGTTTTTTGCGAATAGAAAAACGGCGCAGATAAATTTAGTAAAAATATCTGTGCCGAATGTTAGTTAACCCTTTTATTAAGTTGATTCAAGCTGCAATTTTCGCCTGTGATTCTTGTTCAAACCGGTTTGGATGAAGCGAAAGATATTCGTTCACTTCAAGATTCATTTTTGCGATTTCTGCCAAAAATCCACCCGCAGAACCTTCATACGTTGATATATTTTTGGTTCTACCGCTAATTTAGTGGAAAGTGATAAAATGGGCAAATGTTTACAGAACAATTTTTCGATTTATTGTTGAATTTCGGAGTTGATTGGAAGGTTAAAGAAGTTGAAAGTAATCCCGAAACGAGCGAAGTGGA